>NZ_CP139419.1:703977-1407955 GCF_034134805.1 Streptococcus sp. S5
CGAGACATGATCCTAACCGGTTACCTTGCCTTTCTTGATCCACCAAAACCTTCTGCAGCTCCAGCAATCAAAGCTCTTGCAGAGTATGGGGTAACCACCAAGATCTTAACTGGGGACAATGAAAAGGTCACCCAAGCTGTCTGTGAAAAAGTAGGACTAGATGTCGAGCGGATTCTTTTGGGAAGCGAAATCGATACGATGACAGACCAAGAGTTAGCAGAAGTTGTGGAAACAACAACGGTCTTTGCCAAACTATCACCAGATCAAAAAGCGCGGATCATCCTCTGCCTCAAGAATAATGGCCACAAGGTTGGTTACATGGGAGATGGGATCAACGATGCTCCATCCATGAAGGTCTCAGACGTTGGGATCTCCGTGGATACCGCTGTGGATATCGCCAAGGAAACGGCAGATGTCATCCTTCTGGATAAGGATTTGATGGTCCTTGAAAAAGGTTTGGTTGAAGGCCGCAAGGTCTATGCCAATATGACCAAGTACATCAAGATGACGGTCTCTTCTAACTTCGGGAACATCTTCTCTCTGCTCTTCGCCAGCATCTTTTTGCCTTTCCTTCCAATGGCTCCTGTTCATTTGATTGTGCTCAATCTTATCTATGATCTTTCTTGTATCGCCCTTCCTTTTGACAATGTCGACAAGGAATTCCTCAAGAAACCTCGTATCTGGGAAGCAAACTCTATCATGCGCTTTATGGCCTGGATTGGTCCAATTTCATCTGTATTTGATATTATTACCTACATGCTTCTTTACTTCCTTGTTGTTCCTATGATTTTAGGTCATGGCTACAACCATGGAGCAACAGATGCAGCAGCCTTTATCATGGTGTTTCAAACCGGATGGTTTATCGAATCTATGTGGTCTCAAACCATGGTTATTCATATGTTGCGTTCACCAAAACTGCCATTTATCCAAAGTCGTCCAGCCTTCTCAGTCGTGGTGACGACCTTAGCAGCAGCCTTCTTTGTAACCTCCCTTCCATATAGTCCTTTGGCTTCTATCTTGAAGTTGAGCCAACTAAATGGATTGTACTTTGTTCTATTGTTTGCGATTATCGTCCTCTATATGCTGAGTGTGACGGTTGTCAAACGTATCTATATTAAGAAATACAAAGAATGGTTGTAATTGATTGATAGAAAGAGTGAGTCCGAACTTAAAAAATTAAGTGTAAGGGCTCTCTTTTTTTTGTAAAATTTGGTATAATAAGAAGAATGTAAAGTTGGAAATGAAGATTTCCATGTGCTGTGAGTATCAAAGAGGGACTGAAAGAAAGAGTAGAGCTTGACTCCACTTTTATCATAGCTCTTTTTTGAATAATAACAGCTTAGAAAGAAGGATCTCAAAATGGGAAAATTAGAAGTTATTACACATCCACTGATTCAACACAAATTGTCTATTCTTCGTCGTACAGATACCTCTACGAAGGCCTTTCGTGAATTGGTAGATGAGATTGCTATGTTGATGGGCTACGAAGTGTTGCGTGAATTGCCTCTTGAGGATGTTGAAATTGAAACTCCTATTACCAAAACCGTTCAAAAACAAATCGCAGGTAAGAAATTGGCTATTGTCCCAATTCTTCGTGCAGGGATTGGGATGGTTGATGGTCTCTTGAGTTTGGTACCAGCTGCTAAGGTTGGCCATATCGGGATGTACCGTGATGAAGAAACCTTGAAACCAGTTGAATACTTGGTGAAATTGCCAGAAGATATTGATCAACGTCGTATCTTTGTAGTAGACCCGATGCTTGCTACGGGTGGATCCGCTATTCTAGCGATTGATTCCTTGAAAAAACGTGGCGCTAGCCATATCAAATTTGTCTGCTTGGTATCAGCGCCAGAAGGGGTGAAAGCTCTTCAAGAAGCTCACCCAGATGTTGATATCTTTACAGCAGCCCTCGATGATCATTTGAATGAACATGGCTACATTGTTCCTGGTCTTGGAGATGCGGGTGACCGTTTATTCGGTACCAAATAAGAAACCATTCATGATTCGTCCGAAAGGTGCTTAATATTTGACCTTTTTTGACCATTGGTTTATAATAGCACATATACTTTGAACCTCACGAATCGTGAGAATGAATGGATACTAAAGGAGAAGAATAGATGATTCCAGTAGTTATTGAACAAACCAGTCGTGGAGAACGTTCTTACGATATTTATTCCCGTCTGTTGAAAGATCGAATTATCATGGTAACAGGACCCGTTGAGGACCAAATGGCTAACTCCATTATCGCTCAATTGCTCTTCTTGGATGCCCAAGATAATACAAAAGATATCTATATGTATATCAATACACCAGGAGGCTCTGTCTCTGCAGGTCTTGCCATCGTAGATACCATGAACTTTATCAAGTCAGATGTCCAAACCATTGTCATGGGGATGGCAGCTTCTATGGGAACAATTATCGCTTCAAGCGGTGCGAAGGGCAAACGCTTCATGTTGCCAAACGCCGAGTACATGATTCACCAACCAATGGGTGGTACTGGTGGTGGTACCCAACAAACCGATATGGCGATTGCAGCAGAACACTTGCTCAAAACACGGAATAACTTGGAAAAAATCCTTGCGGAAAATTCAGGTCAATCCATTAAAAAAGTGCATGCTGATGCGGAACGTGATAATTGGATGAGCGCACAAGAAACACTTGAATATGGCTTTATTGATGAAATCATGGCCAATAATAAATTGGGCTAAACCATCCTGTGGGAAGGCCCGTCAAGAGGCTGGGACAAAAGTCCTAGCCTCTCAATTATTTTTGGGTTGTCGAGCAAAACGCAGTGGTTGAGTGGGCTCTACTTCGCTGATTTCATCAGCTTTTACAGCCCTACTCAACTGTGCGGAGGTGGGACGACGAAATCGAATTCTAACGAATGACCGATTTCTGTCCCACTCTCTTTTTTGCTCTCATAAAAGAGTAGTTCTTTTTCTTGAAATTTGATATACTAGTAACAGAACGAGAAAGGGATTGACCATGTTTGAGAAACAAGAAAGAACAGGCTTAATTGTTAAATTGTATTACAATCGCGACGGGAAAAAATTACAATCAGTCGGAGATGTCTTGTACCATTCTAAGAAATGCCGTTATGTCCAATTGTATGTGGACAGTGACAAGGCGGATCAAGTCATGGAAGACTTAAAGAAAGAACGTTATGTCAAAAAAGTCTTGCCTTGCCATCTCAAAGATTTAGATACAGATTTTGTGGGGAGTTTGCAACGATTGGAGACCCCATCTGTGGTAACAGAAGTTTAGAAAACGCAATCATTTGATGGATTGCGTTTTTTTTATTGACAATTGTCAGATAATTCGGTATATTCTTAATGTATTTATTTTAAGATTCATTTAAGGAGATCATTACAAATGAAGAAAAAATTTGCTCTTTCATTTTTAACCATTGCAAGTGTCGCTCTTCTTGCTGCTTGTGGTGAAGTTTCTACTTCAGGTTCAAACACAACTGGTAACGAAATCGGCAAAGAACTAAAAGTCGGTTTTAACTTTGAAAAAACTGGTGAAGTAGCAGCCTACGGTAGCGCTGAACAAAAGGGTGCTCAATTGGCCGTTGATGAAATCAACGCTAAGGGTGGAGCTGACGGTAAGAAGATCGTTGTCACAGATAAAGATAACAAATCTGAAACAGCTGAAGCAGCTACAGTCACTACAAACCTTGTCACTCAATCAAAAGTGAACGCTCTTGTAGGACCTGCAACTTCAGGTGCTACTGCAGCAGCGGTTGCCAATGCTGGTAAAGCAGGTGTTCCATTGGTTACACCATCTGCAACTCAAGATGATTTGACAAAAGGTCAAGATTACCTTTTCCGTGCAACCTTCATCGATAGCTTCCAAGGAAAAATCATTGCCAAATACACAACGGATAACTTGAAAGCGAAGAAAGTCGTTCTTTACTACGATAACTCATCTGACTATGCGAAAGGGATTGCTGAAGCCTTCAAGAAATCTTACAAAGGTGAAATCGTAGCAACAGAAACCTTCCAATCTAAGGATACAGACTTCCAAGCTGCCCTTACAAAAATCAAAGATAAAGACTTCGATGCGATTGTTCTTCCAGGTTACTACACTGAAACTGGTAAGATCGTAAACCAAGCGCGTGGTATGGGAATCAAACAACCAATCATTGGTGGGGATGGATTTAGCGATGCTAAGTTCGTTGAACAAGCAACACCTGCTGCAGCTACAGATATCTACTACGTAGCTGGATTCTCTACTGAAGGTGAAATGACTGATAAAGCCAAGAAATTCGTAGAAGCATACAAAGCGAAATACAATGAAGAACCTTCAATGTTCGCAGCTTTGGCTTATGATTCAGTTTACATGGTTGCAGAAGCATCTAAAGGTGCTAAGAACTCTGTCGAATTGAAAGATAACCTTGCGAAGTTGAAAGACTTGGAAGGTGTGACTGGTACAATGTCAATTGACAAGAACCACAACCCGGTTAAATCAGCTCTTATGATTGGCTTGAAAGATGGTAAAGTCAAATCAGTTGAGTCTGTAAAACCATAATTATCATTTGTTGTTTGTACAAGAGGCTGGGAGAATGAAAATTCCTGGCCTCGCTCTTTATTGTTAGAAAGGATGGTTCAAATGCTCCAGCAATTAGTGAACGGTCTAATCTTGGGAAGTGTCTATGCACTCTTGGCCCTTGGTTATACCATGGTGTATGGAATTATCAAATTGATCAACTTTGCCCATGGGGATATCTACATGGTAGGTGCCTTTATGGGATATTTCTTATTGAACTCATGGAAAGTGAACTTCTTTGTAGCCTTGCTCCTAGCAATGGTTGGGACAGCTATTTTAGGGGTTGTAATTGAATACCTGGCTTATCGTCCGCTTCGTCATTCGACTCGGATTGCTGCCTTGATCACAGCCATCGGGGTTTCCTTCTTGCTTGAATATGGGATGGTCTTCTTCGTAGGGGCCAATACCCGTTCCTTCCCGCAAGTGATTAAAACGGTTCGTTACAACTTCGGTCCTATTTCAATCTCCAATATTCAGTTGATGATCTTGGGAGTGTCTGTTTTCTTGATGGTCGCTCTTCAATTTATTATTCAAAAGACAAAGATGGGGAAAGCCATGCGGGCTGTATCTGTCGATAGTGATGCCGCTCAATTGATGGGGATTAACGTAAACCGTACGATCAGCTTTACCTTTGCTTTGGGATCAGCCTTGGCAGGTGCTGGTGGTGTCTTGATTGGTTTGTATTACAACTCGATCGAGCCTTTGATGGGGATGACACCAGGGATCAAAGCCTTTGTCGCAGCCGTTCTTGGAGGAATCGGAATCATTCCAGGTGCGGCCCTAGGTGGATTTGTTATCGGTTTGTTGGAAACCTTCGCTACAGCGATCGGTCTTTCAGACTTCCGTGATGCCATTGTGTATGCCATCTTAATTGTGATCTTGCTCATCCGTCCAGCAGGTATCCTCGGTAAAAATGTGAAAGAGAAGGTGTAAGCCATGAAACAAAATTTAAAAGTGAATATAGTCTGGCTTGGTCTTTTGGTCGCAGGTTTTGCCTTGATCCAAGTCTTGGTTGCAGCGGGTGTGCTCAACCTCTTCTATATCCAAATTTTAGAACAAATTGGAATTAATATTATCCTTGCAGTTGGCTTGAACCTCATTGTTGGTTTCTCAGGTCAATTCTCGCTCGGGCATGCCGGATTTATGGCGATTGGTGCCTATTCTGCAGCCATTCTCGGTTCTAAATCACCAACCTATGGTGCTTTCTTTGGCGCGATGGTTTTAGGTGCTTTGATTGCTGGTGTCGTTGCCTTGATCGTTGGGGTTCCAACCCTTCGTTTGAAAGGGGACTACCTCGCGATTGCGACACTTGGGGTTTCTGAAATCATCCGGATCTTGATCGTCAATGGGGGTACTCTCACCAATGGGGCTGCTGGGATCCTTGGTTTGCCAGCCTTTACAACTTGGCAATTGGTTTACCTCTTTGTTGTCATTACAACGATCTTTACGATTAACTTCTTACGCAGTCCAATTGGACGCTCTACCCTTTCTGTTCGTGAAGATGAAATCGCAGCAGAATCTGTTGGGATCAATACGACCAAAGTCAAAGTCATCGCCTTTGTATTTGGTGCGATCACAGCGGCGATTGCTGGATCTCTCCAAGCTGGCTTTATCGGATCTGTTGTTCCTAAAGATTACTCTTTCACCAATACCATTAATGTCTTGATCATTGTCGTGTTTGGTGGTTTGGGATCAATGTCAGGAACAGTTGTAGCAGCCATCGTCTTGGGTATCTTGAATATGGTGCTTCAAGACTTCTCAAGTGTACGTATGATCATTTACTCATTGGCTTTGATTCTCGTGATGATCTTCCGTCCAGGTGGTCTTCTTGGAACATGGGAATTCAGCTTGAAAAAACTACTCTCAAAAAAGGAGGCTAACTAATGGCACTTCTTGAAGTAAAAAATTTAACAAAAAACTTTGGTGGTTTGACAGCCGTTGGGGATGTGACCATGGAACTCAATGAAGGGGAATTGGTTGGTTTGATCGGACCCAACGGTGCCGGGAAAACAACCCTCTTCAACCTCCTAACAGGGGTATATGAACCAAGTGAAGGGACCATTACCTTAGATGGTCAGCTCCTAAATGGTAAAGCACCTTATAAAATCGCTGCAGGTGGTCTGGGACGGACTTTCCAAAATATTCGTCTCTTTAAAGATTTAAGCGTTTTGGACAATGTCTTGATTGCCTTTGCCAATCACCACAAACCACATGTCTTTGCGAGTCTTTTCCGCTTGCCAAGCTATTACAAGAATGAAGAAGCTTTGAAAGCGAAAGCCCTTGAATTGTTAGCGATTTTTGGTTTGGAAAAAGAAGCAGATACCTTGGCCAAAAACTTAGCTTACGGACAACAACGTCACTTGGAGATCGTTCGTGCCCTTGCGACAGAGCCAAAAATCCTCTTCTTGGATGAACCTGCTGCAGGGATGAACCCTCAAGAAACAGCAGAATTAACCCAATTGATCCGTCGCATTCAAAAAGAATTTAATATTACGATCATGCTGATCGAGCACGATATGAGCTTGGTTATGGAAGTAACGGAACGGATTTATGTATTGGAATATGGTCGCTTGATTGCCCATGGTACGCCAGATGAAATCAAGACCAACAAACGCGTAATCGAAGCCTATCTAGGAGGTGAAGCCTAATGTCTATGTTAAAAGTTGAAAATCTTTCTGTACACTATGGCATGATCCAGGCTGTCCGTGATGTCAGTTTCGAGGTGAATGAAGGGGAAGTTGTTTCTCTTATCGGTGCTAACGGTGCTGGGAAAACATCTATTCTTCGTACGATTTCAGGTTTGGTGCGTCCAAGTGCTGGGAAAATCGAGTTTTTAGGTCAGGAGATTCAAAAGGTTCCGGCTCAAAAGATTGTAGCAGCAGGACTCTCTCAAGTTCCAGAAGGCCGCCACGTCTTTCCAGGCTTAACTGTTATGGAAAACTTGGAGATGGGAGCTTTCTTGAAGAAAGATCGAGAAGAAAATCAAGCTAACTTGAAGAAAGTCTTCTCCCGTTTCCCACGTTTGGAAGAACGGAAGAACCAAGATGCAGCAACCCTATCTGGTGGGGAACAACAAATGCTTGCAATGGGTCGTGCACTTATGTCAACGCCAAAACTCTTGCTTCTGGATGAACCTTCTATGGGATTGGCCCCAATCTTTATCCAAGAAATCTTTGATATCATCCAAGATATCCAAAAACAAGGGACAACTGTTCTCTTGATCGAGCAAAATGCCAACAAGGCTCTTGCCATCGCAGACCGCGGTTATGTTTTGGAAACAGGGAAAGTCGTTCTTACCGGAACAGGAAAAGAACTCTTAGCCTCAGAAGAAGTCCGCAAGGCCTACCTTGGTGGATAAGATTTCTAAAGTTCACTAGAATATTAAAAAGAAAGGTCCTGAAGACCTTTCTTTTTTCATCCCTCTTGTTTGATTTTTCTAAATTTTGAAAACAAGAGAAAACTGCTGAAAGCGTTTGAAATCATTCTTAAAATCAAGTATAATAAAACTAATAAAAGCATAGGAGAACTTGTTATGGCTGTTAAAGATTTTATGACACGTAAAGTGGTTTACATTAGTCCAGATACTACAATTGCCCACGCGGCAGATTTGATGCGCGAACAAGGTTTGCACCGTTTGCCAGTCATTGAAAACGATAAATTGGTTGGTTTGGTGACAGAAGGTACGATTGCAGAAGCAAGTCCATCTAAAGCAACAAGCTTGTCTATTTTCGAGATGAACTATCTGTTGAACAAGACTAAGGTTAAAGATGTCATGCTTCGCGATGTCATTACCGTCTCTAAATTTGCGAGCTTAGAAGATGCGACCTACCTCATGTACAAGAACAAGGTGGGAATTCTTCCAGTCGTGGACAATGACCAAGTATCCGGTGTCATCACAGACCGTGATATTTTCCGTGCTTTCCTTGAAGTATCGGGCTATGGAGAAGAAGGAGTTCGTGTTCGCTTTGTGACAGAAGATAAGGTTGGCGTTCTAGAACAAATCATTCACTTGATTGTAGAAGAAGGGTATAACATCGCCAATACAGTCAATATCCCAACCAAAGACGATCGTGTGGTTATCGAAGTCCAAATTGATGGGGTGACAGATCTAGAAGGAATCCGTAGTAAATTTGAAGCCAACGGTTTGAAAGTTGATGAAATCACTCGAACAACCGCAAAAGCTATTTAATAAAAAAATCAGGCTGGATGACAATCCAGTCTGATTTTTCTATTAACGGTTAATGGGTTGTTTTTCTTTATCTAAAGTGAAGCCTTCGCCGAGAATTTCATGGGCTTCAGAAATGGTGATGAAGGCGAATGGATCGATCTGATTGATGATGTCTTTCATTTGTTTCATCTCATTCCGTGAAACGACACAGTAGACGATATCCAGGTCCTTACGGCTGTAATAGCCCATCCCGCGGATAAAGGTAATCCCGCGACCCAGATCGTCGGATACTTTTTGGGCAATTTCTTCTGGTTTAGATGTGACGATAAGGAAGCCTTTTCCAGCAAAACCACCTTCTCCAATCAAGTCGATCACAAGGGTGTCAATCAGGATAAAGAAGAGGGTGTACATAGCTGTACGGACATCTTGGAAGACAATGACCACAGTTGTCAGAACAATGGCATCTACAATCAACATGAGTTTTCCCATGCTGAGGGAAGTGTATTTGTTAAAGATGCGAGCGAGGATATCAGTTCCTCCCGTAGTTCCCCCAGCATTGAAGATGATCCCTAGACCTAAACCAAGGACAACCCCTGAGGCTATACAGGCAAGCAGAATATCTCCTTTAAAGGCTGTAAAGATAAAGTGATGGTAGTGGTGGCTGAGGGGCATGGCCTCAAAAATTGCCATCCATGCCGAAACCGAGAAAGTCCCAAGTAAGCTCAGGTAAAGAGATTTCTTGCCCAGCAGTTTCCAAGCCAGAACGAAGAGAGGTATATTGATCAGCAAGTTCATCAGAGATACGGGGATTTTTAAGAGGTAATAGGTGATCAAGGTAATCCCTGTCGCTCCTCCTTCATAGAAGTGAAAGGGAATGACCAAAAAATAGATCCCAAACGAAAAAATGCCGGCCCCCAAGATGATAGCCAGAATATCTTTAAATTTAAACATGATAGGTTGTCTCCTAAAACTTTATAAGATCATTGTAACAAAAAAGTGAAAAAATGAAAATGACTTTGAAAAATTTTCTCTCCTAAAATACAAGATTTTTACCCTTATTTTTGGTAAAATAAAAAGTAGAAAACTAGAAAGAGGATACTATGGTAAACGGTACATTAATTTCATTTGAAGGTCCAGAAGGAGCGGGGAAATCATCGGTCCTAGAAGCCGTTTTGCCTCTACTTGAAGAAAAAGGAATTCCTTTTATTACAACCCGTGAACCAGGCGGTGTAGACATTGCAGAAAAGATCCGCCAAGTCATTTTAGATCCAGACCATACTAGTATGGATGCCAAGACCGAGTTGTTGCTCTATATTGCTAGTCGCCGGCAGCATTTGGTGGAACGCGTCTTGCCGGCCCTTGCAGCTGGGAAAATCGTCTTGATGGACCGCTTTATTGATAGCTCGGTCGCTTATCAAGGGTATGGTCGCGGTCTGAGTGTGGAAGATATCGAATGGCTCAATCAATTCGCGACAGATGGTCTTAAACCAGATCTCACCCTTTACTTTGATCTGGATGTCGAAGAAGGGCTCGCCCGAATTGCGAAAAACCAAGAGCGGGAAGTCAATCGTTTGGATTTGGAAGGTTTGGAGCTTCACCAAAAAGTCAGACAAGGTTATTTGGCCTTGTATGAAAAGGAACCAGAGCGCATTGTGAAAATCGATGCCAGTCAATCCTTTGAAGCAGTCTTTGCAGATGTCTTGGCTGTTTTAGAAAATCGCTTGGGGATATTGAAATGAAGCTAGAAGAGATCCAACAGCTCCAGCCAGAATTGGTGGAGCGCTTCACCCAGATCTTAGAACACAAACAGCTCAGTCATGCTTATCTCTTTACGGGTTCTTTTGCCAGTTTTGAGATGGCTCTCTTGCTAGCTCAGAGTCAATTTTGCGAAGATTTGCAGGGAGTCTGGCCTTGTGGCAAATGCCGTTCCTGCCGCTTGATTGCAGAAGAAGAATTCTCAGATGTAAAGATCGTGCGTCCGGTCAACCAGATCATTAAGACGGACCGTATTCGCTCGCTCGTTCAAGACTTTTCTCAATCAGGGTTTGAAGGAAGTCGGCAGGTCTTTATCGTCCAAGATGCGGATAAGATGCATACCAATGCGGCCAACTCTCTTTTAAAAGTCATGGAAGACCCCCAGAGTGAGATCTATCTCTTCTTGTTGACATCCGATGAAAACTTGATCTTACCGACTATCAAGAGTCGGGCCCAGCAGGTCCATTTTCCTAAAAAGCAAGCCTACCTAACTAAACTGCTAGAAAAAGAAGGCTTGATCAAATCACAGGCAAATTTAGTAGCTCGTTTTAGTTTTAGTCTCGAAGAAGCAGAGCAGCAAAAAAAGAATGCTACGTTTTTTGAACTGGCAAAAGTTTGTGATCAGTTCATCGAACGGTGTCAATCCAATTTGAATCGTGCTTATTTGGAAGTGACCCGTTTAGTGAGCCTAGCAGATGATAAGGAAAAACAAAGCCAGGCCTTTCGTTTGATGGAGTTGGCTTTAGAAGAGCAGTTGCGCTTGAGTAGATCCCAGCAGTTGCTTGATAAATTGAGTCTTGCTCGCAGGATGTGGAAGGCCAATGTTTCTTTTCAAAATGCTCTAGAATATATGGTGTTGAGCTTAGAAAGTTAAGGAGTCAGAATGAATAAAAAAGAATTATTTGATGCTTTAGACGGCTTTTCTCAGAATTTGTTGGTCACCTTGGCTGAAGTCGAAGCCATCAAGAAAAATTTGAAACAAGTCATCGAAGAAAATACAGCTCTTCGCTTAGAAAATGATAAATTGAGAGAGCGTTTGGGGGAAGTGGAGAAGACTTCATCCGCAAAGTCACAACACCATGGTCGTGAAAATTTGCAACGTATTTACAACGATGGTTTTCATATCTGCACTTATTCCTACGGTCAACGCCGTGAGAACGATGAAGAGTGTATGTTTTGTGACGAGTTGTTATTTAGGGAGTAAGCATGCAGATCCAACGAAGTTTTAAAGGGGAAAAGAAAACAGGGGTGCTTTACCTGGTCCCAACACCGATCGGCAATCGGGAGGATATGAGTTACCGCATGGTCCAGACCTTAAAGGATGTCGACTTGATCGCAGCTGAGGATACTAGAAATACAGGCCTCTTGCTCAAGCATTTTGAGATTGCGACACCCCAGACTAGCTTTCATGAGCACAATGCCATGGAGAAAATTCCAGATCTGATCGCCCATTTAGAATCAGGAAAGGATGTGGCACAAGTCTCAGATGCAGGACTCCCTAGTATTTCTGACCCCGGTCATGATCTGGTCAAGGCAGCGATTGAACGAGAGATTCCTGTCGTAGCTGTGCCTGGTCCTAGTGCGGGTATAACGGGTTTGATTGCCAGTGGTCTAGCCCCTCAACCTCATATTTTTTATGGATTTCTGCCTCGCAAAGAGGGGCAACAGAAGGCCTTTTTCCAAGAAAAAGTGGCCTATCCTGAGACTCAGATCTTTTATGAGTCTCCCCATCGAGTGAAGGCAACCTTAGAGAATATGTTGGCTGTCTATGGGGATCGTCCTGTCGTCCTGGTTCGTGAATTAACCAAAATCTACGAGGAATATACTCGCGGCAGTATTTCTGAGTTAGTCGCATTTCTTGAAGAAAATCCCCTCAAAGGGGAGTGCCTCCTGATCGTCGAAGGAGCCAAGGAAGAAGAGCTAGACCTAGAAGAGGTCGACTTGATCCAAGAGATCGATACCTTGGTCCAAGAGGGCATGAAGAAAAATCAAGCAATTAAACAGGTCGCCAAACAATACGGCCTGCAAAAGAGTGAGCTCTATGCTCGTTACCATCAAGACTAGGAAAGGTTGGAAGCAGGATGGAAATTAGAATGGCTTATCCCAACGAGATTAAGCGAATTATGGAAATCATCCAAGATGCCAAGGAAAGCCTGGCTCAAAGACAGGTCGACCAGTGGCAGGATGGCTATCCAGATGAAGAGATCATTTTTGCGGATATTCTAGAAAGTCGTGGCTATGTGGCCGTTGAAGATCAGGAAGTCGTGGCCTATGCAGCTGTCTACAAGGGCAACGAAGCGGCCTATAATGAGATTTACGATGGCAAGTGGGAGCATGACAACTATATGTATGTCACTTTTCACCGCGTCGCTGTAGCCAAAGAAGCTGCTGGCAAAGGGGTGGCTCAGACCTTCCTTCAAGGTTTAATCGAAGGAGAAAAAGGGCCAGATTTCCGTTGCGATACGCACCCGGATAATCTGGTCATGCAACATTTGCTTGAAAAATTGGGCTACCATTATTGTGGGAAGGTCCCTATTGATGGAGTCCGTCTGGCTTATCAAAAGATCAAACGAAAAGCAGAAACTAGTCTATTCCAAGTGGTCTCAGAAGAAGATCGCTGGGACCAAAGAGCAGAAGCGGCCTACAATGACTCTCTATCTTAAACAATTTTATGAAAGTCCTATGGGGCTTCTTTCGATCATTGTCAGTGAGGAAGGCCTTGTAGAGCTTGATTTTTATGATCCGAAAGAGGATGCGCCTGATCCCTATGGGGCGCTGGAGCAGGTCCATCCCTACCATGAGAAGGTGAAGGAGTGGTTGGACCATTATTTTGCGGGAGATCCAATCCCTATCAGCTTTCCACTAGCGCCACAAGGAACAGCCTTTCAAGAGCGAGTGTGGCAGTTATTGCGAGAGATCCCATATGGTGAGACCAAGACCTATGGCCAACTTGCCCAGGATCTTTCTTGTGGTTCAGCCCAGGCCGTGGGACAGGCTGTTGGACGCAATCCCTTGACGATCTTAGTCCCTTGTCACCGCGTGATGGGAAAAGATGGACAACTGACGGGCTATGCGTCTGGACTCGATCGCAAACGCTGGCTCTTACACCATGAAGGAATTATCTGGAAGGAGAAATAAAATCGATGTATACCTTTATTGAATACCCAAAATGTTCGACTTGTCGAAAGGCTAAATCAGAATTGGACGGTCTCCAATGTGAGTTTCAAAGCCAAAATATTGTCACAGAAACACCTACTAGCAAAGAATTGCAAGACTGGATGGCAGCGTCTGGCCTACCGATCAAGTCTTTCTTTAATACTAGCGGGATGAAATACCGGGAACTCGGTTTGAAAGATAAGGTGGATCAACTGACAGTGAAAGAAGCGGCGGATCTCCTTTCTTCAGACGGTATGCTAATCAAGCGGCCTCTGCTTGTCAAAGACGGAAAAGTGGTTCAAGTGGGCTACCGGAAACCATACGCAGACTTAGGTTTGTAAAAGAAAAGGGAGTTGGATTTTCTTCAGATCTATAATAAAGGTATGCCAGAAGCTTTCCTTGGGTGAGTACGGACGTCAGCGAACTTCAAAGAAGTTCCATGACTTAGTTTTGAGCCTAAGGTCTCAAAACTCCCGAGTGCTAGAAACAATAATGTTTCTAGCACTTTTCTCACGGCGGAAAGTTTCGGTATATTCTTTATGAGATTCATAAGTTAGAACTTATTTTGATTTCTTGACAAAATCGCGTAACCTATCTTACTTATAATTTATTTATATATATTCTAAAGGGAGTTGGGCTCCCTTTTCATTTTGCAGTGAAGATGATATAATCATACGAGTGAAATCAATGAAAGAGAGTCAAGCATGAGTATTTTAGAAGTGAAAAATTTGAGTCACGGTTTTGGGGATCGGGCGATTTTTGAGGATGTGTCCTTCCGTTTGCTAAAAGGAGAGCATATCGGTCTTGTCGGGGCCAATGGTGAGGGGAAATCGACCTTCATGAGCATCGTGACTGGTAAAATGCAACCTGACGAAGGAAAGGTGGAGTGGTCTAAGTATGTGACGGCAGGTTACCTGGATCAGCATTCGGTCTTAGAAGAAGGACAAACGGTTCGCGATGTCTTACGGACCGCTTTTGATGAGTTGTTCACAGCTGAAGCTCGCATCAATGACCTCTATATGGCCATGGCAGAAGACGGAGCCGATGTCGATGCTCTGATGGAAGAAGTAGGAGAACTTCAAGAGCGTCTAGAAAGCCGTGATTTTTATACCTTGGATGCCAAGATTGATGAAGTAGCCCGGGCTCTTGGGGTCATGGACTTTGGCATGGAGACGGATGTGACGGCCCTTTCAGGTGGGCAGCGGACCAAGGTCCTTTTGGCTAAATTGCTCCTTGAAAAACCAGATATCCTTCTCTTGGATGAGCCAACCAACTACTTGGATGCAGAGCACATCGATTGGCTCAAACGCTACTTGCAGAACTATGAAAATGCCTTTGTCCTCATTTCCCACGACATTCCATTCTTGAACGATGTGATCAATATCGTCTACCATGTGGAAAATCAGCAGTTAACCCGCTATTCCGGAGACTACTACCAATTCCTTGAAGTCTATGAAATGAAGAAATCGCAATTGGAAGCGGCTTATGAGCGCCAGCAAAAAGAGATTGCTGATTTGAAAGATTTCGTAGCCCGCAATAAGGCGCGTGTGGCTACACGGAATATGGCCATGTCTCGTCAGAAGAAGCTGGACAAGATGGAACTCATTGAGTTGCAAAGCGAGAAACCAAAGCCATCCTTTGAATTTAAAAATGCTCGGACTCCTGGACGCTTTATCTTCCAGGCTAAGGATCTTCAGATTGGCTATGATCGTCCTTTGACCAAGCCTTTGAACCTAACGTTTGAACGCAATCAAAAGGTAGCCATCATCGGAGCCAACGGGATCGGGAAAACCACTCTCTTGAAGAGCTTGCTGGGAATCATCCCAACAATCGCTGGAGAAGTCGAGCGTGGAGATTACCTAGAGCTTGGTTACTTCGAGCAAGAGGTCGAAGGTGGCAATCGTCAAACACCACTAGAAGCAGTCTGGAATGCCTTTCCGGCTCTCAACCAAGCAGAAGTCCGTGCCGCCCTTGCCCGCTGTGGCTTGACGACCAAACACATCGAGAGCCAAATCCAGGTGTTATCCGGTGGGGAGCAAGCTAAGGTACGCTTCTGTCTCTTGATGAACCGTGAAAACAATGTCTTGGTACTAGACGAACCAACCAACCACTTGGATGTGGATGCCAAAGATGAATTGAAACGGGCTCTGAAAGAGTACAAGGGATCGATTCTCATGGTTTGCCACGAGCCAGACTTCTATGAAGGCTGGATGGATCAAATCTGGGACTTTAATGAATTGACGTAAAGACAAAGAGAGAAACTTGTCTCGCTTTTTAGAATGAAGAAATTTTGTTGTTTACATAAAGCGGCATAACTAATTCAAAAAATCTAAATGATTCTATTTTTAAATTTAGTCAAGTAATGACCGAAACATTCCGCAGTGAGAAAAGTGCCTGAAACAGATTTGTTTCAGGCACACGGAATTATTGAGACCTTAGGCTCAATAATTAGTCATGGAACTTCGCAGAAGTTCGCTGACGTCCGTACTCACCTAAGGAAAGTTTCTAAGAAAAATTTACATTTGATAGAAAAAGAGAACCGTTTGGTTCTCTTTTCATTATTTCTTGAAATTATAGTCTTTTAAGATCTCGATTTTTTCAATCTTGATGTCTATTTTTGGTTTGTCCTTATCATCAGTTTCGGCAGAGGCGATTTTATCGACCACATCCATGCCATCGATGACTTGTCCAAAGACAGTGTAGTTGCCACCATCAAGGGTTGGATTTCCACCATTTTTATAAGCATCGATGATCTTAGCTGGGAAGCGGTCAGTCGGGAGCTTGCTAGAAATATCATCCTTATTTTGGTTGATATAGAATTGACTACCATTGGTATTTGGACCAGAATTGGCCATGGCAAGGGCTCCACGAAGGTTGTAAAGGTATGGAGAATACTCATTCTCAAAACCAGTACCTGAATCTTTGGATTTGTCTTTGCCCTTCCAGATGGACTCGCCACCCGTACCGTCTCCCTTAGGATCCCCAGTTTGGATCATAAAGTTGTTAATAACACGGTGGAAGAGTAAGCCATTGTAGTAGCCTTCTTTTGCGTGGGTCAAGAAGTTTTCAACTGCAAGGGGCGCATATTTAGGGAAGAGCTTCACAGTGATGTCGCCTTCAGTTGTCGTGATTTTAACCTCTGCTTCGTCTTCAGCCACATCAGTTGAGAGTTGTGGGAAGACAGCATTTTCATTGGTCATGGCATCGTTAAAATCTTTGCGCAGTTGTTCTAATTTTTTTTGTTCTTCTTCAATTTTCTTTTGATCTTTTTCACTAGAGCTAGAAGTTGCTGTCTGCTCTGTCTTTTCTTTGCTTGAGCTTGAAGCGTTAGTGTCTGTCTTATTGGACGAACAAGCTGTCAAAGCCAAGCCGGAAAATAATAGTAGTGCGATTAATTTTTTCATATTCTTCCTTTCCAACATAGTTGTCTTTTTCTATTGTACCTTAATTTTGCGATACTTTCAAATCTGGACGGGATTCTCTATTTTCTGAGGTTGTTTCAAGACCGATAACATTTGATAAATCACTAATTAAGAAGGAAGTTGCGTATAGATGGAAAATTCGGTATGATGGGAGATATGTTAATTTGTTTGAAAATGAACGAATTCCCTCAAAAACCGTATCATGAATAGGAGGCTACAAATTGGATTATAAAACTCTACGCAAAAACTATAGACTCTATATTAGATCTGCAGGCTTGTTAGCAATGCTTCTGATCTTTTGCATTGGATTAGTGGTCAGGGATAATCTTCTTCAGACTGCTGGCGTTTTATTGGTTATTGCATGCTTGATTTTATTCATCCAATTGCTCAAGAAAAGCTACACCAACAAGTGCAACACCTTGCTCCGTGTAGACTTAGATTTAGCTTTTTGGCAGCAATACCTTCAGTTGAACAAGAATGTGAAAAAAGCTATTTCACAGATAGATATTAAGCTGACATCGGTTGCCTATTCTTTTATGATGGGAGATTTTGATACTGTCATAAAAGAAGCTAGGGAAGCACTTAGTCGGACGGATTATCCGCAGAAATATAAAAACTTTTTTGAAAGTTATCTCATGCGATCAACTGTCCTGACAGATCCTGATTTGTCTAGAGGAGAACTGGAGGGTCGGTTGAATGAATTGACTATCACAGACCCGACACTGGCTGAGAAAACAAGAAAGGTCTGTCTTGCCCTTTATGATTTAACCATTGCGCACCAAAGTAATGACTATTTCGAAGATTTAAGCAATGATTTCAAGTACCAGCAGTTGGAAATTATCTACTACCAAGCCTTGAATGCTACTCTTAAAGGCGATCAGCACAGAGCCAATGATCTCTTTCGCAAGTTAGTCTCAGAAGATGAGTTGCTCTATATCGTTCGAAAGGCTAAGCAATACTTGAAGGATGAAGGCAGTCATCTGTAAATCCTCCAATCAAAATAGAGATTAATTGAAAGAGCCTGAACAAACACAAGGAATTATTAAAAAATGAATAAGAATTTTAACGAGATGTCGTTTGATGAATTGAAATGTTACCGCAGGGAAGGTCTATGGAGATCTTTGGGACTATTACTAGTCATTATTTTAGTGATTGTGGGAATGGTCTTGATGGAAGTGAACCATGTTTCTCCTTCCAATCAGAATCGTTTTCGAGTTATTGGTTTGACCACGGTCATTGCGCTCTTTGGCTACCTGATGCCTCTGATGGCAGCAAATCGTGTGATGCGAGACCATCCGGATTGGGTCAAGAAATCGGGGATCCGAGCGAAGATTCCCTTGCCGATGGCTTGGCATGTTAAAAGACTTTGCGTTCTTGGAGCGGGTCTATTGGTGATTGGAGTAGGATTTGCTTCGTCATTCAAACCACAAGTCCAGCAGACAAATGTACAAGATCAAATCGATATCATTCAAATGGATAACGAATTGGAAAGAGAGCAAAAGGTCGATCAAGTTCTAGATACCATCACACCGGAGGATAAAAAATCTGAATAAGATCCATTTTGGAATTTGAACATCATTGAATATCGTTCTAAACAGCTCTAAAGAACAGTGCCCACTCGGTGCTGTTTTTCTGCTTTCTGCTACAAATTTGTGAAAGTGATTTTACTAGAGAACTGGCTTGGAAATGTGATATAATAAAGGTTATGGCAAACAATAATCAATCAAAAAAAACACGGTCGACGAGACGACTGTCCAAAGCAGAATTAGAAAGAAAAAAAGCAATTCATCGCATGATTGCGACCATTCTCATTAGTCTGGTCTTAATTTTTGCGGCCTTGAAATTGGGAGCAGTAGGGGTCTTGGCCTACAACTTGATCCGACTGTTTGTTGGGAGTTTGGCTTATTTGGCTATTTTAGCGACCTTTTTCTACCTTTATGCCTTTAAATGGCTGGACAAACACGAAGGGGTTATTTCAGGATTCCTAAGCTTCTTTGCTGGGGTTCTCTTGATGTTTCAGGCCTTCTTTGTATCCTCCCTTCATTTAGACAATAATGGGATCAAGGTCACCTTTTCAAGAATCATGGCAGACCTGATTCATCTGCGAGTGGAGAGCTTTGCCGGTGGTGGTATGATCGGTGCCCTTCTTTATGCTCCGATTTCCTTCCTCTTTTCAAATATTGGCTCTTATTTTATTGGCCTTCTCTTTATTGGATTGGGGATTCTCTTGATGAGTCCCTACTCCATCTATGATTTGTTTGAAAAGGGATCGGAAGCCTTCCACGCTTCTATGGAAAAACGCAAAGAACGTCGCGAGCAGAAATTCCTTGAAAAAGAAGCGAGAGCTGCCGAGGAAGCTGCTGCAGCTGAACAAGAGCAAGAAGAAGCAAGTGCAGTTCTTCCAACTCCCCTTTCAATGGAAGGGCATCCTGTAGACCCTGAAACGGGAGAGGTGCTGGCGGCGGAAGAGCCGTTCACAGAGCCCTTCCCAGAAGCCGAAATTGTCGCACCAGCAACACCAGAGATTTACCTGCCAGATGAAGAATGGCCTGAAGATCCTGAAGCATACGAAGAGTTTCCGGAAGCCGAAGAATTCGAGGACGATGGGGAAGAGGTTCAAGTGGATTTCACACCTAAGGAACTCCTCCAGTACAAGCTTCCAACCATTGATCTCTTCGCACCTGACAAGCCGAAAAATCAATCCAAAGAGAAAAACATCGTTCGCCAGAATATCCGTATTTTGGAAGAAACCTTTGCAAGCTTTAACATCAAGGCGACAGTGGAGCGGGCGGAAATCGGTCCTTCTGTTACCAAATATGAAGTCAAGCCAGCTGTCGGTGTGCGGGTCAACCGTATCTCTAACCTAGCAGATGATTTGGCCTTGGCACTAGCAGCTAAGGATGTGCGGATTGAAGCACCGATTCCAGGGAAGTCTCTGGTCGGGATTGAAGTGCCCAACTCAGAGATTGCGACCGTTTCCTTCCGTGAATTGTGGGAGCAGTCCAAAACAGACCCAGCTAAACTCCTTGAGATTCCTCTTGGGAAGGCTGTAGATGGCTCGGCTCGGACCTTTGATTTGGCTCGGATGCCCCACCTCTTGGTCGCGGGTTCTACTGGATCTGGTAAGTCAGTAGCGGTCAATGGGATTATTTCGAGTATCTTGATGAAGGCTCGTCCGGACGAAGTCAAGTTTATGATGGTCGATCCAAAGATGGTGGAGCTTTCTGTCTACAATGATATTCCTCACCTCTTGATTCCAGTGGTGACCAACCCACGCAAGGCTAGTCGAGCCCTGCAGAAGGTCGTTGATGAGATGGAAAATCGCTACGAGCTCTTCTCGAAAGTAGGCGCTCGCAATATTGCTGGCTTTAATGCCAAGGTGGCTGAGTACAATGCCCAGTCTGAGATGAAGCAAGTGCCCCTTCCATTGATCGTGGTCATTGTCGACGAGTTGGCAGACTTGATGATGGTCGCAAGTAAAGAAGTGGAAGATGCTATTATTCGCCTTGGACAGAAGGCGCGTGCAGCGGGGATCCACATGCTCCTTGCGACTCAGCGACCATCGGTTGACGTTATCTCAGGTTTGATCAAGGCTAATGTGCCTTCCCGTGTCGCTTTTGCGGTATCATCTGGGACCGACTCACGGACCATCTTGGACGAAAATGGAGCGGAGAAATTGCTTGGTCGTGGAGACATGCTCTTTAAACCGATTGATGAAAATCATCCAATCCGTTTACAAGGATCCTTTATCTCAGACGACGATGTGGAGCGGATTGTCAATTTTGTCAAAGAGCAGGCAGAAGCCGATTATGATGATGCCTTTGATCCAGGAGAAGTATCGGAGTCAGACTTTGATGGAGGTATGGGCGGCTCAGACGAGGGTGATCCTCTCTTTGAAGAGGCCAAAGCGCTTGTCATCGAGACCCAAAAAGCCAGTGCTTCGATGATCCAGCGTCGCTTATCGGTTGGTTTTAACCGGGCGACTCGCCTCATGGAAGAGTTGGAAGCAGCAGGTGTGATTGGACCAGCTGAAGGGACCAAGCCTCGAAAAGTATTGCAACAATCATAAGGATAGGGAAAAAGGGCATATGTTCCACTCCCTTTTCTTTTTATAGAAAATAGAAAGTAGGACCAGATGAAGTTAGACACGATTCATCATATTGCCATCATTGGACGGGATCGCGACGCTATGTTGCACTTTTATGTGGACCAGTTGGGCTTTGCGATTGTCAGTGAGTATGACCGTCCCGAACGCGGAGATATCTTGATCAATCTCCGCCAAAGAGAGTTGACTTTAGAACTCTTTATCAAACCGACGGCCCCAGAACGGCCTAAGCTCCCCTTGCCCGAGCATGCGGGACTGCGTCACCTGGCCTTTAAAGTAGACGATGTAGAGACCTATCTAGCTAGATTGGATCAGCTAGGTATTGAGAATACAGGCCTTCGCTATGATGACTTTGATGGCAAGAAGATGGCATTTTTCTTCGATCCAGAAGGATTGCCCTTGGAAATACATGAGTGAGGAAAGCAATGGTTAGATTAGAAGGACTCAGTCAGGAAGAAGTAGCGAAAAAGATCCAAGAGGGCAAGCAAAATAAGGTCACGATTAAGACAGAAAAAAGTATTGGGCAGATCATTCGAGACAATGTCTTTACCTACTTTAATCTGATTTTCCTGGTCTTAGCGGTCTTGCTGGTAGCAGTGAAGTCTTGGAACAATCTCTTGTTTGTCCCGGTCGTCGTGGTCAACTCCTTGGTAGGAATTGTGCAGGAAGTCCGCTCTAGACGGATCTTGCGTCAGATGCAATTTCTGCATATGAGTGAGGCGATCGTTCTTCGCGAAGGAAAAGAAGTCGCTCTACCTATCGATCAGCTGGTGGAGGGCGATCTGGTTCGTTTTCAAGCTGGAGATCAGATCTATGCGGATGGGGTCTTGCTGGAGGGCGAGCTAAAAGTCGATGAGTCTCAATTGACAGGTGAAGCCGATGAGGTCAAAAAAGGAGCACAAGATGCGCTCATGTCAGGTAGTTTTGTGATCGCTGGTCAAGGTTTAGCGCGATTGGAAAAAGTTGGGAATGACTCCTACATCAACCAACTGAGCCTGGAAGCCAAGCAGGTCAAGTCTCATGAGGAGTCCGATATGGTCCATGCGGTCAATCGTATTGTGGGGATCATTGGTCTTCTTATCATTCCGCTAGGCTCGCTCCTTTTTCTTCGTAGCTATATCAGCCTAGGCGATAGTCTCAAGCTCAGTGTGACTTCAACAGTCGGGGCCTTGATCGGAATGATTCCAGAAGGCTTGTATCTCTTGATGACCTTGGCACTGGCTCTGGGTGCTGTCAGATTAGCCAAGGAAAAGGTCCTGCTCAATAGCATGAAGGGGATTGAGACCTTATCGCGCGTGGATATCCTTTGTGTCGATAAGACAGGGACCATTACAGAGCCGGGTATGGAAGTAACAGAGATTCGTCCAGCTCAAGATGGTCAAGACTTGGAAGCTCTAGCTCAGTATGTAGGAGCTAGTATGGATCAAAACGATACCATGGATGCCATCCGAAAATTTCACAAGACTCCAGTCAGTCAGCCTTGGAAGGCTCTTGAAATACAGCCCTTTACGTCTAAGAAAAAGTATGGGGCCATTGCCTTTGAATCTGGGATCTATGTATTAGGTGCACCAGAATTTGTTTTACGAGAGGGCTTCCCTGAGGTTGAAGAGGAGATAGCTCCTGCTACTCAGGCAGGCAATCGGGTCTTGGCCTTTGGGAAATATAAGGAAGAACACCTGGGAGAGACTTTAGAGGCTCCTGTAGACTTGGTAGCCTGGATTATTCTCTCCAATCCTTTGAGAAAAAATGCCAAAGAAACCTTCGCCTACTTTAAACAACAAGGAGTGACCATTAAGGTTATCTCAGGGGACAACCCTGCTACAGTCTCAGCTATTGCACAAAAAGCAGGCATTGAAGGAGCAGAGGATCTAATCGATACCAGAACCTTACTGACGGAAGAAGACTTGCACCAAGCGGCAAGCCAGTATACAGTCTTTGGTCGGGTGACACCAGAGCAAAAGAAAAGCCTTGTCGAAGGCTTGCAGGCAAAGGGGCATAAAGTCGCTATGACTGGAGATGGCGTCAACGATATTCTGGCTCTCAAAACAGCAGATTGTAGTATTGCGATGGAATCTGGAAACGATGCGACCAAGAAGATGGCGCAAGTGGTTTTACTGGATTCTGACTTTGGGAAGATGCCGTCCATCGTGGCAGAAGGTCGGCGAGTGGTCAATAATATTCAACGATCAGCCAGTCTCTTTTTGATCAAGAATATCTTTTCCATTTTGTTGGCCATCTCTGTGACGCTCTTAGCCTTTACCTATCCCATCATGCCGTCGCAGATGTCTTTGATCAGTGGTTTTACGATTGGGATTCCAGGATTCTTCCTAGCGCTTGAGCCCAATAGCGAGCGCATCAAAGGGCGCTTTATCGAAACGGTCTTTAAAAATGCGCTGCCTGCTGCCTTGACGGATTTTATACTGATCTTCAGTCTGGTATTGCTCTCTTCAACATTTGGCATGAGGTCGGAAGAACTCTCGAGTGCAGCCATCTGCTTGATGGCCTTCGTTGGATTTACCATCATCTACCAAGAATCCCAGCCTCTCAATCACTACAAGAGACTAGTTCTTCTAGGAAATATCCTAGCCTTCCTGGTTTCAAGCAGTGTCTTAGGTAGATTCTTTAACATGAATCCCTTGAGGATCCAAACACTGGTTATTTGTGCCATCATGGCCGTTCTTGCTCTCGTCTTGATTCAAGTCTTCAAGAAGTTGGTGGGTTGGTTCTTTCATCGGAAGAAATAAAAAAGAGAGTGGGACAGAAATCGGTAATTAGTTAGAATTCGATTTCGTCGTCCCACCTCCGCACAGTTGAGTAGGGCTGTAAAAGCTGATGAAATCAGCGTAGTAGAGCCCACTCAACCACTGCGTTTTGCTCGACAATCCAAAAATAATTGAGAGGCTAGGACTTTTGTCCCAGCCTCTTTGGTATTAGATAAACAAACTAGCGGTTAGGATCAGATAGAGCAAGAAGGTGATCAGAAACCCAGCGCGCCAGAAGTATTTGATAAATTTCGGATAATAAAAACTCTTTTTCTTTTTTAAGAAATAAACCGTTAGCCCCAAGGCCAAAAGCGAAAGGCTCAAGGCTAATAGTGGTAAGAGGCTGTGGTAAAAAGCGCTGTCTGAGATCAGGTAGTACTCCAAGGCAAATAAAGGAAAGGCAATATCAGTAGATCGCCATCCTCTTTTTTGGAGTTTAAAGAGGTGAACAATAATGCCGCTCAGAATCAGCGTTAAAAAAATAAATAATACAGAAGCAACTTTGATTAACATAGCTTCATTCTATCATAAAACGAAAAAAAAGTTTACTATATTTTAATTTTTTCTTGCAAAAAAAGAGAAATCGTGTATAATAGAAAGGTATGCACAAAGCATACTTGTGGGAGGTAAAAATCTGTAATTACCGCCAAAACCACAAAGGAGGATTTAAGAAATGGCTAAAAAAGTCGAAAAACTTGTAAAATTGCAAATCCCTGCTGGTAAAGCTACTCCAGCTCCACCGGTTGGTCCAGCGCTTGGTCAAGCAGGTATCAACATCATGGGATTCACTAAAGAGTTTAACGCTCGTACAGCTGATCAAGCTGGTATGATCATCCCAGTTGTTATCACTGTTTATGAAGACAAATCATTCGATTTCGTTACAAAAACACCACCAGCTGCTGTTCTTTTGAAAAAAGCTGCAGGTGTTGAAAAAGGTTCAGGTACACCGAACAAAACGAAAGTTGCAACTGTAACTCGTGCACAAGTACAACAAATCGCTGAAACTAAGATGCCAGATTTGAACGCTGCAAACATTGAGTCTGCAATGCGTATGATCGAAGGTACTGCTCGTTCTATGGGATTCACTGTTACTGACTAATTGTAACAATCCTATTTGCCCGCAATACACTTGATCAAATGACGAGTGACGTGGGAGATGAAAATCGATATGACCACATTACAAGGAGAAAGATAAAATGGCTAAAAAAAGCAAACAACTTCGTGCTGCTCTTGAAAAAATCGACAGCACAAAAGTCTACAGCGTAGAAGAAGCTGTAGCTCTTGCAAAAGAAACTAACTTCGCAAAATTTGACGCAACTGTAGAAGTTGCTTACAACTTGAACATCGACGTGAAAAAAGCTGACCAACAAATCCGTGGTGCAATGGTATTGCCAAACGGAACTGGTAAAACAGCTCGCGTACTTGTATTTGCACGTGGTGCAAAAGCTGAAGAAGCAAAAGCTGCTGGTGCAGACTTCGTAGGTGAAGATGACCTTGTTGCGAAAATCAACGATGGTTGGTTGGACTTCGACGTAGTTATCGCTACACCTGACATGATGGCTCTTGTTGGACGTCTTGGACGTGTCCTTGGACCACGTAACTTGATGCCAAACCCTAAAACTGGTACAGTAACAATGGATGTTGCGAAAGCAGTTGAAGAGTCTAAAGGTGGTAAAATCACTTACCGTGCTGATAAAGCAGGTATCGTTCAAGCGATCATCGGTAAAGTTTCATTCGATGATACTAAATTGGTTGAAAACTTTAAATCTTTCAACGACACAATCCAAAAAGCAAAACCAGCTACAGCTAAAGGTACTTACGTAACTAGCTTGACTTTGACTACAACTCAAGGTCCTGGTATCAAAGTGGATGTTAACTCACTTTAATTGAAATGAAAAGCTGCCTTCGGGTAGCTTTTTTTGTACTCCATTTTTATTTGCTACAGTTGGTAAAACTAATCGGATGGAAAAAAGAAAATTTTGATGGATATGACTATATAAAAAGCGTAATTTATGGTAAAATAATACAGATCAAAAAAGGAGAGAGAAAATGGTAGAACCTAAGTATAAACGTATCTTAATCAAGCTATCTGGTGAGGCTCTTGCCGGCGAACGTGGTGTCGGAATCGATATCAAAACTGTCCAAAATATGGCCCAAGAAATCAAGGAAGTTCATGAACTTGGAATTGAAATTGCCTTGGTGATCGGAGGGGGAAACCTTTGGCGTGGAGAACCTGCTGCTGAAGCAGGGATGGATCGTGTCCAAGCAGACTACACAGGTATGCTCGGTACTGTCATGAACGCTCTTGTGATGGCTGATTCGCTTCAACAAGTTGGCGTGGATACCCGTGTTCAAACTGCGATTGCTATGCAACAAGTTGCAGAACCTTATATCCGTGGTCGTGCCCTTCGTCACCTTGAAAAAGATCGGATCGTGATCTTTGGTGCAGGGATCGGTTCTCCTTATTTCTCAACAGATACGACCGCAGCCCTTCGTGCAGCTGAGATTGAAGCAGATGCCATTCTCATGGCCAAAAATGGGGTCGATGGTGTTTACAATGCCGATCCGAAAAAAGATGCTTCAGCTGTGAAATTTGAGGAATTGACTCACCGCGATGTGATCAACAAAGGTCTTCGCATCATGGACTCAACAGCCTCTACTCTCTCCATGGACAACGACATTGACTTGGTTGTCTTTAATATGAATGAACCAGGCAATATCAAACGCGTTGTCTTTGGTGAAAATATCGGTACAACCGTATCAAATAACGTAGAAAAATAATAGAAAATAGAGGAAGATTATGGCAAACCCAATCGTAGAAAAAGCAAAAGAAAGAATGACTCAGTCTCACCAAAGTTTGGGACGTGAATTTGGTAGCATCCGTGCTGGACGTGCAAACGCAAGTCTTTTGGATCGTATTTTCGTAGAATACTACGGAGTAGAGACACCATTGAACCAATTGGCATCTATCACCATTCCAGAAGCGCGTGTCTTGTTGATCACACCATTTGATAAATCATCTTTGAAAGACATCGAGCACAGCATCAATGCTTCTGACCTTGGTATCACTCCAGCCAACGATGGATCTGTTATCCGCTTGGTTATCCCAGCTTTGACAGAAGAAACTCGTCGTGACTTGGCAAAAGAAGTGAAAAAAGTGGGTGAAAATGCTAAAGTAGCGATCCGTAACATCCGTCGTGATGCTATGGATGAAGCGAAGAAACAAGAAAAAGCAAAAGAAATCACAGAAGATGAATTGAAAGGTCTTGAAAAAGAGATCCAAAAAGTTACGGATGATGCTGTTAAGCATGTAGATGAAATGACAGCTCACAAAGAAAAAGAATTGATGGAAGTTTAATCCATCCCAACCATTACAGGAAAGATAGACTCAGTTGGCACTGCTGGCTGGGTTTTATTTCCATTATTCTTGTGAAGAGGCAAGAGGAAAGAAGGAAACATGAATACGAATCTAGCAAGCTACATCATGGGAATGGTCATTGATGAAAATGATCACTTCTATTTTGTTCAAAAAGATGGCCAGACCTACGCGCTTGATAAAGCAGAAGGCCCACACAAAGTCGGAGAAAGTGTCAAGGGCTTTGCCTATACAGATATGAAGCAAAAGCTCCGACTCACGACACTTGAAGTCACTGCAACTCAAGAAAGCTTTGGCTGGGGAACGGTCACGGAAGTGCGCAAGGATTTGGGAGTCTTTGTGGACACAGGGCTTCCAGATAAGCAGATTGTTGTCTCACTAGATATCCTACCGGAGATCAAAGATCTATGGCCTAAAAAGGGCGATCGTCTCTATATTCGCTTAGAAGTTGATAAGAAAGATCGGATTTGGGGAATCTTAGCCTACCAGGAAGATTTCCAGCGTTTGGCTCGTCCAGCCTACAACAATATGCAAAACCAAAACTGGCCAGCCATTGTCTACCGCTTGAAATTGTCTGGAACCTTTGTTTACCTTCCAGAGAACAATATGCTGGGCTTTATCCACCCAAGTGAGCGCTATGCAGAACCTCGTTTGGGAGAGGTCCTAAATGCTCGCGTTATTGGTTTTCGGGAGGTGGACCGGACCTTGAACCTATCTTTGAAGCCACGCTCCTTTGAGATGTTGGAAAACGATGCCCAAATGATTTTGACCTATTTGGAAGCCAATGGTGGCTTTATGACCTTGAATGATAAGTCCTCTCCAGAAGAAATCAAAGCAACTTTTGGGATTTCAAAAGGTCAGTTCAAAAAGGCCTTGGGTGGTTTGATGAAGGCCAAAAAAATCAAGCAAGACCAGTTTGGAACAGAGTTGATCTAAGAGGAGGCTTATGCGAAAATCATTTTATACTTGGTTGATGACGGAGCGCAATCCTAAAAGCAATGCTCCTAAAGCCATTCTAGCAGATCTTGCATTTCACGAGTCTGCTTTTCCCAAGCATACAGATGACTTCGACGAGGTCAGTCGCTATCTAGAAGAGCATGCGAGCTTTTCCTTTAATCTTGGCGATTTTGATGCGATTTGGGAAGAATACCAAGCCCACTAGAAAAGGACAGGTCGAGGATGGTTTTTTCTCGGCCTCTTTGTTATAATAATAGAAAAATACAGGTAGAGAGGTTCTTTATTTGCAAGAACATTCAGTTGAAATTACATTAACGCATCCAGACGATCTCTTTCATTTGTTTGGATCTAACGAACGCCATCTCCGTTTGATGGAGCAAGAATTTGGGGTGACTATTCATGCCCGGACAGAAATCGTCCAAATCATTGGGGAAGAAGAAACCTGCGAGCAAGTTCGTCAAGTCATCCAGGCTCTTTTGGTCCTCGTTAATCGTGGCATGACCATTGGAACGCCGGATGTGGTGACCGCCATTACCATGGTGAGAAATGGGGAATTGGATAAGTTCATCGCTCTCTATGAAGAAGAGATTATCAAGGATAGTTACGGCAAGCCCATTCGGGTTAAAACACTTGGTCAAAAGATCTATGTCAATAGTGTCAAGAACCATGATGTCACTTTTGGGATTGGACCAGCGGGGACTGGGAAAACCTTCCTAGCAGTGACCTTGGCTGTGACTGCACTCAAGCGTGGTCAAGTCAAGCGAATCATTTTGACCCGTCCTGCTGTAGAAGCTGGAGAGAGCCTTGGTTTCCTACCAGGGGATCTTAAAGAAAAAGTAGACCCTTATCTACGTCCGGTCTATGATGCTCTTTACCAGATTTTAGGGAAAGACCAAACAACTCGGATGATGGAGCGGGAGATTATCGAGATTGCGCCTTTGGCTTATATGCGGGGACGGACCTTGGACGATGCCTTTGTCATCCTCGATGAAGCGCAAAATACCACCATCATGCAGATGAAGATGTTTTTGACCCGTCTTGGTTTTAACTCTAAGATGATTGTCAATGGAGATACCAGCCAGATTGACCTTCCTCGAAATGTCAAATCCGGCTTGATTGATGCTCAGGAGAAATTGAAGAACATTTCTCAAATTGACTTTGTGCATTTCTCTGCTAAGGATGTCGTTCGTCATCCAGTAGTAGCAGAGATTATCCGGGCCTACGAGCCAATCCCAAATCCAGTCCTCAAAGAAAAACTGGATGTGGAAGAAGAAGCAGAATAAAAAGGCAAAGATCATCGGATCTTTGCCTTAAATTGACGATAAAATCATCTCTTAGCCTTTCCTTAGGTGAGAACGGACGTCAGCGAACTTCTTCGAAGTTCCATGACTAATAATTGAGCCTAAGGTCTCAATTATTCCGGGTGCTTGAAACTAAATTGTTTCAAGCACTTTTCTCACGGCGGAAAGTCTCTGAAAATGATTTAAAAAATTCAAAACAACTTGTTTTTTCCAAAACATTTTTAATTAGTTCATATGAAAAAAATAAGTTGTTTGTTTTTTTCGATGGTAATTCTTTTATGATAGTTTAAACCAATTCATCAATTGGTGTGAAGTCGCGCTCTAAACCGGTAGCAACGGGTTGGCTAGTGATGTGACCTTGGTAAGTGGTGACCCCTTGGCGCAGGCCTTCGTCGAGGGCGATGGCCTTGTGGAAGCCATTGTTAGCTAGGGATTCAACATAAGGAAGGGTCACATTGGTAAGGGCGATAGTAGAGGTACGAGCGACAGCCCCTGGGATATTGGCAACGGCATAGTGGAGCACGCCATGTTTTTCGTAAACTGGCTCCGTATGCGTTGTGACACGGTCTGCTGTTTCGATAACCCCACCTTGGTCAACGGCTACATCGACGATGACTGAACCGGGACGCATTTGTTTAACCATATCGTCTGTCACTAATTTAGGAGCTTTAGCACCAGGAATCAAGACAGCACCGATGACAACATCAGCATCACGGACGCTGGCTTCAATGTTAAATGGGTTGGACATAAGGGTTTGAATTTGGTGACCAAAGACATCTTCCAGAACAGCCAAACGTTTAGCGCTGATATCTAAGATGGTCACTTGGGCACCTAGTCCAAGGGCGATCCGAGCTGCATGGGTTCCAACGACCCCGCCTCCGATAATGGTAACTTTTCCTTTGGGAACACCTGGCACCCCACCTAGGAGGACGCCTGATCCACCTTCTTGTTTGGTCAGGAAGTGAGCACCGATTTGCACGGCCATCCGTCCAGCCACCTCACTCATTGGCACCAAGAGAGGCAATTGTCCATCAAGGTCACGCACCGTTTCGTAGGCCACCCCTGTTGTTTTAGCTGAGACCATAGCGTCCGCTAATTCTGGTGCAGCAGCCATATGCAAGTAAGTGAAGAGCAAGAGGTCTTCGCGAAGGAAGCCATATTCTTCAGCGAGAGGTTCCTTGACTTTGACCACCATCTCAGCTGCCCAAGCTTCTGCAGCAGTTGCAACGATGGTTGCCCCTTGCTTCGTGTAATCTTCATCCGCAAAGCCAGAACCAAGTCCAGCATTTGTTTCTACCAAAACGTGATGACCTTTCTTCACCAAGCTTTGTACACCTGCAGGTGTCAAACCGACCCGATTTTCGTTGTTTTTAATTTCTTTAGGAATTCCAATGAGCATTCTTGCCTCCTTGCTCAGATTTAGGTGTAAAAAGGCCATTGGTGTGAGATTGCTCTCTTGACTCAATGACCTTTTCACTCCTTATCTGATTGTTTTGATTGATTTTATTGTATAGAAAAGTGGGTTAAAAAGCAAGAAAAATTTGAGCTTGCCTTCCTTTAGGTTATTTGCTAAACTAATCCCTAAAGAAGGAGTGTCAAATGGAAAATTTATATGTGAAGTTAGCGGCTTATCGAGAAATAGAGACTGAGCGCTTGCACTTGCGTCCGGTCACTTTTGAAGATGCACCGGCTATGTTTGAGTATGCTTCTGATGAAACAGTTACGCGCTACACTTTTCCAACCAATCAAAGTCTAGAAGAGACGCGTAATAATATTGCCCTCTTTTACCTAGCGAGCCCACTTGGAAAATGGGGGATCGAGCTCAAAGAAAATGGAAAATTTATCGGGACGATTGATTTACTGGATTTGGATCTTTGTCTGAAGAAGGGGAGTATCGGCTATGTTCTGAATAAAGACTATTGGAACCAAGGTCTTGCGACAGAGGCTACAAAGGCAGTCATTGCCTTGGCTTTTGAACAGTTAGGGATGAACAAGCTCATTGCTGTTCATGATCAGGACAACCCAGCTTCTGGACGGGTGATGGCCAAATCAGGGTTGAAATATTCTCACGAGGAGCCCTACGCGATGCTAGACCTGCATGAAGAAGGGCGAATGGTGACGAGAGTTCATTATGTCCTCACGAAGGAAGAATATTTGGCAGAAAAATGAGTCAGGATATTGACAAAAGACCTATCTCCATGATATAGTAGATAGGTACTGCTGGTTTAGCTCAGTCGGTAGAGCGCATCCATGGTAAGGATGAGGTCGCCGGTTCAATCCCGGCAACTAGCATATCAGAAAAGAGAAGCTTAGAGAGGATCTAGGCTTCTTTTTTTGCGACTCCATCTTAAAAATTTTGCTTTTTTCAACAATTTTCAAAAAAACGTTGACAAGCAAGGAAATACGTGGTAAAGTTAGAACAACAAAGAGAAAGGAGAAAACCATCATGAACAAAGTAGATGTTTTGATGACACAATTGAATACACAGCTTCTCCAATCTCAGTTGAGTTCGATGTAAACTATAAGTGGAACCCAAGATGGAGGAGTCTGTCTTGGGTTTTTTGTATGCATTTTTACCTGCCTTAACTGAATTGGTGACAGGCATCAGAAGGCCCAAGTGTGGACTGAGCACGTACTCAGCTCCTTGCTTGGGTTTTTTCTGTGCCATTTTGAAAAGGAGAATATATGATCAGAGCTATTTGGGAGTATATCAGGGAGCGCAAGTGGCGATATGTGAAGATCGCTATGGTCCTGATTCTTTATGATTACACTTTATTGATCCCGACGCAAGTCATCCAGCGCTTAGTGGATCATTTGAGTCAGCGGACGCTGACGCAATCGAACTTTGTATGGGATATGGTCCTCTTGGTAGGATCGGCCATCCTCAATTACCTAACGGCTTTTTATTGGCAGTTGCGACTCTTTCAGTCGTCAGTCCATTTCAAGGCGACCCTTCAGGGACAAGCTTTTCGTAAGCTAGTAGCCATGCGGCGTCCCTTTTTTGAGAAATTCCGTTCAGGAGATCTCTTGACGCGCTTTACGACAGATGTGGATGGGATGGCCGATATGGCTGGTTACGGGATGATGGTGCTCCTGTTTGGCGGTGGCTTGTTTGCCTTTATTATTCCGACCATGTTTTTCATTTCTTGGCAATTAACCTTGATTTCCTTTATTCCCATGATCTTCCTCGTAGTCTCTACCTATTTTTTGAGTAGAAAGCAGGAGGAGTATGTTGAGCAAAACCGGGAAGCGGTCGCTCAGTTGAATGATGAAGTCTTGGAGTCGATCGAAGGAATTCGGGTCATGCGGGCCTATAGTAGACGGGACCAGCAGGTCAAACAGTTTCAGAAAAAAACGGCCAGTCTATCCAAAACGGGGGATAAAATTGCCTCTATCCAGTATTCTTTTGGACCTTTAGCCCTGTTGTTTATTGGATTCTCGACAGTCTTGCTCCTACTATTTGGAGGCCAGTCCCTGGCAAGCGGGCAATTGAGTCTTGGGAAATTATTGGCTTTACAGCTGTATTTGGTCTTTTTAATTGAGCCTATGTGGATGATGGCGGACTTGATCTTGGTCTACCAGACAGGGCAAATGTCCTATAAAAAATTAAAAGAAGTGATTGATGAAACGGATGATCTGGAGCCAGATGGTTCTCACTACCTAGAGCAGATTGATTTGGTGCAGTTTAAGGACTATTCTTTCAGCTATCCTGGTGCTGAGCGAAAGAGCCTGTCAGGCATTGATTGGACCATTCAGAAAGGACAGACGGTTGGAATTGTTGGTCGTACCGGTGCAGGAAAGACTACCCTGGTTCGACAATTCTTGCGGCAGTACCCAGTTGGTGAGGGAGAATTCTTGGTCAACCAGCAACCGATCGTGGACTACAACCGACACTCCATCGAAGAAAAAATTGGCTATGTTTCCCAAGAACATATTTTATTCTCCAAGTCTATCCGTGAGAATATAGCGCTTGGTAAAAAAGGAGCCAGCCAAGAAGACTTGGTGGAAGCAGTAGCCCAAGCTGCTTTTGCGGATGATCTCGAGCGGATGTCTCAGGGAATGGACACCCTGATCGGTGAGAAAGGGGTCTCTGTATCAGGAGGTCAAAAACAGCGGATCTCTTTGGCGCGTGCCTTCTTAAGAGATGCAGAGCTCTTGCTGTTAGATGATTCCCTTTCGGCAGTAGATGCTAAGACTGAACAGGCCATTATTGACACGATTCAAAAGGAACGAAAAGACAAGACGACCATCATTGTTTCTCATCGCTTGTCTGCTGTTCATCAGGCGGATTGGATCATCGTCTTGGATCAAGGGCAGATTGTAGAAGAAGGTAGGGCTAGTGATTTATTGGCTCAAGAAGGCTGGTATTATGAACAATACCAACGGCAACAAAAACAGGAAGGAGAATAAGATGAAAGTTTTAAAACGATTATTATCGAGGATCACGCTTTATCCAACTGTCTTTCTTGCTGGCTTTATTTGCCTCTTACTAGCCACCATTTTTTCTGAATTGTCTCCCTTTCTTCTCCAAAAGATGATCGATGGGCCTTTGACCGCACTGACCCATGGTGGCGGGCAAGGTGACTTGCTTCAGATGGGAGGATTTTATCTCTTGGTCTTGAGCCTAGGGCAGCTGATAAGCTACATGGGCAATCGGATCTTGCTACATGGAAGTAATCAAGTAACCGCTAATCTGAGAGATCAAGCCTTTCAAGTCATGCAAGGGTTGCCTATTTCTTATTTTGATGATAAGCCGGCTGGGAAGATTGCGACAAGAATTGTCAATGATACGGAGACCTTGCGGACCCAGTTTTATAACTCTTGTATGATTTTAGTCATCTATTTGGTACGCTTTCTTTTTATCCTAGGTATTCTCTTTTACCTGAGTCCTATGATGGGCCTTCTCTTGTGTTTGGTCTTTCCGATTTTCTATGGGATCCAGTATCTCTACAAGGTCATGACGGATCAGCCTATGAAGGATTTCTTCGATGCGAGAAGTGAGGTCAATACCCAGGTCAATGAACTCTTGCATGGTGCCAGTATGATTCAACTCTATCATCAAGAGCCTGGTGTGGTGGAGGAGTTTGAAGCCACTACCCAGAAGATGTTAGGAGCCAATGATCGAATCCTCTTGGCTGATTCTATCGCTTCTTGGACCTTGACGGAATTGCTCAAGTTTTTAGTGATTGCGGGCATTTTGACCATCGCTGGTATTTCTTTCCTAGAGGGCAATATCGGTGTGACGGCTGGTTTCTTATTTATCAATATTAACTATGTCATTAATCTATTTGATCTCATGGCCAATCTTAGTCGTCAATTCCCAAATATTCGGCGATCCTTAGAAACGGGGAGTCGCGTCCTTGCTTTCTTAGATCAACCCTTAGAGGCCGATGGTGCATCAGAACTGAAGATAGAAAAGGCAGAAGTCGTGTTTGACGACGTTCAATTTGCTTATGAAGAAGGCAAGCCGGTTCTGAGAGATATTGCCTTTCAGGCTAGCCCTGGGGAAACCATCGCTTTGGTGGGCCATACTGGATCGGGTAAGTCTTCGATTATGAACCTGCTCTATCGTTTTTATGATCCTCAAGAAGGAGCGATTTTGATCGATGGTCAAGATATTCGCCAAGTCTCTCGTGAGAGCCTACGAAGCCATATGGGGATTGTCCTGCAGGATCCTTATCTATTTACAGGGACCATTGCTAGTAATGTGGCCATGAGTCAGGATCACATTGATCGGGATGCGGTCCAAGATGCCTTGAAAAAAGTCGGGGCTTGGCCCTTTGTAGAGCGCCTTGAAAAGGGAATCGACCATCCAGTCGTAGAAAAAGGATCCGCCTTTTCAAGTGGCGAACGCCAATTGATTTCCTTTGCGCGAACGCTCTATATGAATCCGCAAATTCTGATTTTGGATGAGGCAACTTCTCACATTGATACGGAAACAGAAGAAATCATCCAGAAGGCTATGGCAGTCCTGCAAAAAGGCCGGACCACCTTTATCATTGCCCATCGCTTGTCCACTATTCAAGATGCGGATCAGATCTTAGTCTTATCCGAAGGACGCATTGTGGAGCGTGGTAGACACGAGGAACTGGTTGCACAAGGCGGGATCTATGCCCAGATGAATGCCATTCAGCAAACAGTGGTGTAAGATTGTCCTGTAAAGAAAAAGTTTGAAAACCAGCCTGTATCTAGTATATAGGCTGGTTTTATGCTATAATGAAGTGATAATAGTGAGGTGATCCATATGTATATTGAAATGGTAGATGAGACTGGTCAAGTCTCTGACGAAATCTTAAAACAAACGCAAGAAATTTTAGAATTTGCTGCTCAAAAAATTGGGAAAGAAGACAAGGAAATGGCTGTGACTTTTGTAACCAATGAACGCAGTCATGAACTAAATCTTGAATACCGTGATACGGATCGTCCGACGGATGTCATCAGTTTAGAATACAAGCCAGAGATGGAGATTTCTTTTGACGAGGAAGACCTTGCAGAAAATCCAGAATTGGCAGAGATGATGGCGGAATTCGATACCTATATTGGGGAGCTCTTTATTTCAATTGACAAGGCGCGTGAGCAAGCCGAAGAATATGGCCACAGCTTTGAACGCGAAATGGGATTTTTAGCAGTGCATGGTTTTCTTCACATCAATGGCTATGATCACTATACGCCGGAAGAAGAAAAGGAAATGTTTGGCTTACAGGAAGAGATTTTGACAGCCTATGGACTCACAAGACAATAAGCGAAAATGGAAAAATCGAGACTTCACTTCAAGCCTGGAGTTTGCGATAACAGGAATTTTCACGGCGATCAAAGAAGAGCGCAATATGCGCAAGCATGCCTTATCAGCCCTTGTAGCAATTCTTGCTGGTTTGGTATTTAGGATTTCTGCGACAGAATGGCTCTTTTTATTGCTCAGCATCACCTTGGTGATTGCGTTTGAAATTATGAATTCAGCCATTGAAAATGTGGTGGATTTAGCTAGTAACTACCATTTCTCCATGTTGGCAAAGAATGCCAAAGACATGGCAGCTGGAGCAGTCCTCGTCGTTTCAGGCTTTGCATTACTAACAGGACTGGTGATTTTTGTGCCCAAATTCTGGGCCTTGGTATTTGGATAAGAGGGAGACTTCCCTCGTGAAAGGATAATATGACATTTAAATCAGGTTTTGTAGCCATTTTAGGACGTCCCAATGTTGGGAAGTCAACGTTTTTGAACCACGTCATGGGGCAAAAAATTGCCATCATGAGTGACAAGGCGCAGACAACGCGCAATAAGATTATGGGGATTTATACGACGGATAAGGAACAGATCGTCTTTATCGATACCCCAGGGATTCACAAACCCAAGACAGCGCTTGGAGACTTCATGGTGGAGTCGGCCTATAGCACCCTTCGAGAAGTGGATACGGTACTCTTTATGGTGCCAGCAGATGAAGCGCGTGGCAAGGGTGATGATATGATCATTGAACGCCTCAAGGCTGCTAAGGTGCCGGTTATTCTTGTGGTCAATAAGATTGACAAGGTCCACCCTGACCAGCTCTTGGCGCAAATCGATGACTTCCGTAGTCAGATGGACTTCAAGGAAATTGTGCCAATTTCAGCCCTTCAAGGAAACAATGTTTCGCGTTTGATTGATATTTTGAGTGAAAACTTAGAAGAAGGTTTCCAATATTTCCCTGCTGACCAAATCACCGATCATCCAGAGCGCTTCTTGGTCTCTGAAATGATCCGTGAAAAGGTTTTGCATTTAACGCGGGAAGAAATTCCTCACTCTGTTGCTGTAGTCGTGGATTCTATGAAGCGGGATGAAGAGACAGATAAGGTCCATATCCGTGCAACCATCATGGTCGAGCGCGATAGCCAAAAAGGGATTGTCATCGGAAAAGGTGGCGCCATGCTTAAGAAGATCGGAACCCTTGCGCGTAAGGATATTGAGCTCATGCTAGGGGACAAGGTCTTCCTAGAAACATGGGTCAAGGTCAAGAAAAATTGGCGGGATAAGAAATTGGATCTTGCCGATTTCGGATACAACGAAAAAGAATATTAAGAAGAGGTGGGCAGAAGCCTGCTTCTTGTTTTTGAAAGGAGTTCTATGCCTGAATTACCAGAAGTAGAGACCGTTCGACGAGGTCTTGAGAAATTAATTCTTGGGAAAACCATCCAGTCAGTGGAAGTAAAGTATCCAAAGATGATTCAGACGGATCTGGATGCTTTTCGACAAGATCTCCCAGGCCAAGAAATTCGGGCCATGGGGCGCCGTGGGAAATACCTTTTATTTTATCTGACGGATCTGGTCCTCATCTCGCATTTGCGGATGGAAGGCAAGTATTTCTTTTATCCAGACGAGGTTCCTCTTCGCAAGCATGCCCATGTCTTCTTTCATTTTACAGATGGTAGCACTCTGGTCTATGAAGATGTCCGCAAGTTTGGGACCATGGAAGTCCTCATACCTGAGCTTGTCGAGAGCTATTTTTTGGCGAAAAAGATTGGTCCAGAGCCAACGGAAGCGGATTTTAAAGAACCAGCCTTCCAAGCAGCTCTTAAAAAATCAAAGAAACCCATTAAATCAGCTCTTTTAGACCAAAAATTAGTGGCTGGTCTGGGCAATATATATGTGGATGAGGTCCTTTATCGAGCCAAGGTTCATCCAGCCCGTTTGGGTCAAAGCTTGACTGCTAGAGAAGCCAAAGTAATCCGCAAAGAAACGATTGCTGTGCTTGCTCAAGCTGTTGAAAAGGGTGGCTCCACCATTCGCTCCTACAGCAATGCTTTTGGCGAGGATGGCACCATGCAGGAAGAACACCAGGTCTATGGAAAAACAGGCCAGCCTTGTTTGCGCTGCGGGACACCGATTGAGAAAATCCAGCTGGGGGGACGCGGAACCTATTTTTGCCCCCACTGCCAAAAGGAGAACTAGATGGCAAGAATCATCGGATTAACAGGAGGGATTGCTTCAGGAAAGTCGACTGTCACCTCCTATTTGAGAGAAAAAGGGTATCCTGTCATTGATGCTGATCGAGTGGTCCATGACTTGCAAGCACCAGGAGGAGCTCTCTACCGTGTCTTAGTAGATCATTTTGGGAGAGAGATCCTTACCAAAGAAGGAGAGCTGGACCGCGTCGCTTTGGGTCAGCGGATCTTTTCAAATCCTAGTGAAAGAAACTGGTCCAATCGCGTCCAAGGAAGGCTTATTCGTGAGGCTCTAGCTGAGGTAAGAGACAGACAAGCTGCACAATCCGATCTCATTTTTATGGATATTCCTCTCTTAATCGAGCAAGGCTATGAAGATTGGTTTGAATCTGTCTGGTTGGTAGCTGTATCAAAAGAAACCCAGCTCAAGCGTCTGATGGAACGCAACCACTTATCAGAACTGCAGGCCCAAGAACGCATCGCGTCTCAAATGCCGCTAGATGAAAAAAGAGCCCATGCAGATCTGGTCTTAGACAATAATGGCGATCTAACGGCCCTCTATGCTCAATTAGATGCAGCCCTAAAACAATTAGAAAGAAGATGATTTTATCACAAGAGAAATCAATTGGCGTAAAAATCTATATATTGCCTGGATCGGGTGCTTTTTCATCGGAGCCAGCCTTTCTTTAGTCGTCCCTTTTATGGCCCTCTTTGTGGAAGAGTTGGGTGTTACGGGTAAGGCTGTTCCCCTTTATGCTGGGATTGCCGTCGCGAGTTCTTCTGTGACTTCTGCGATCATGTCCCCCATCTGGGGGAGCCTGGCCGACCGCTATGGTCGAAAACCTATGATGCTTAGAGCTTCCATTGCCATGACGCTGACCATGGGAGGTATTGCCTTTGTCCCGTCCGTCTTTTGGCTCTTGGTCCTGCGCTTGCTCAATGGGGTTTTTTCAGGTTTTGTCCCCAATAGTACAGCCCTGATTGCTAGTCAAGTTCCCAAGGACCAATCTGGCTATGCCCTAGGGACCTTGTCGACCGGTGTCGTGGCTGGAACCTTGATGGGCCCTTTGATTGGGGGACTCATTGCTGAAAATCTAGGCATGCGCAATGTCTTTCTCTTGGTCGGCTTCTTCTTATTTTTGGTTTCCCTCTTAACCTTCTGGGGCATTGAGGAAGACTATGAGCCCCTTCCAAAAGAAGAACAAAAATCCAGTTGGCAGTTGCTCAAGTCCATTCAGCAGAAGGATATTCTCTTGGGCCTCTTTTTGACCAGCATGACCATTCAAATGATCGCCCAATCTATTTCTCCGATCCTGCCTCTTTATGTGCGAGCTTTGGGACAAAGAGATAACCTGATCTTTGTATCGGGGATGATTGTTTCGGCTATGGGAGTCTCTAGTATGCTCTTTTCAGGTTGGATGGGAAAACTCGGAGACCGAATCGGAAATCACCGGCTCTTGTTAATCGCCCTTCTTTATAGTGGCTGTCTCTATATCCTTTGTGCCCAAGCGCAATCACCCCTTCAATTAGGGATTTTACGCTTCCTCTTTGGGATCGGGACAGGAGCCCTACTACCTGGAGTTTCTGCATTATTGAATCGATTAACCCCTCCTGAAGGGATCTCTCGGATCTTTAGCTACAACCAGCTCTTTTATTACTTAGGTGGCGTGTTAGGGCCAATGATGGGATCGAGTATTTTCATGCATTTTGGCTATCATTGGGTATTTTACGGTACAGCCCTTTTGGCCTTTACCGATTTGATGTTCCTCTTATTCTTATTTAGAAAGTATTTGAAAGTGAGAGACGTACGTGCGAATTAAAGTTCAATTGACCTGCACCAGTTGTGGGAGTCAGAATTATTTGACCAGTAAAAATACCAAAACCCATCCCGAAAAGATCGAGGTCTTGAAGTATTGTCCCAAGGAAAGAAAAGTAACCTTACATATTGAATCAAAATGATTTTCATGGTATAATAGTGAAGATTTTAAGGAGTTTTGAATATGAGCGGAGCATTAACAACTATTTTACTAGTATTATCAGTATTGATTATTATCGCAATTTTTATGCAACCAACAAAAAACCAATCGAGCAACGTCTTTGACGCAAGCTCAAATGACTTGTTTGAACGTTCAAAAGCGCGCGGGTTTGAAGCCGTGATGCAGCGTTTAACAGCTATTATGATCTTCTTTTGGTTATTGATCGCGATGATCTTAATGGTACTTTCTAGTAGATAAGATAGGCTCAGACAATGTCTTTGCCTATTTTTATTTTGTAAAACAAAGACACAAGTAGATAGAAAAAAGGAGGCTGGATAACCAGCAAATAAATCAATGAAAACAAGTATTAAAGAATATTTACAAGAGCATGACAAAGCCCAGATCAATGATCTAGCAGCAGCTCTAGGAAAGGAAGGGTCTAAGGATTTCCGTGACTTGGTCAAAACCATCTCTCTGATGGAACGCCGTCATGAGTTGAAATTCGAAGATGATGGCTCTCTTCGTTTGGCTCAAAAGAAGGCCCCAGTTATTACCCTCAAGGGGATCTTTCATGCGCATAAGAATGGCTTTGGCTTTGTCAGTTTAGAAGGCGAAGAAGAGGACCTCTTTGTTGGCCGAAATGATGTTAATCACGCTATCGATGGTGACACCGTTGAGATCGTCATTACCAAGGTAGCAGACCGAAACAAGGGAACGGCAGCAGAAGCTAAGATTATTGATGTCTTGGAGCATAGCATCAAAACGGTAGTTGGACAAATCGTTCTGGATGAGGAAAAGCCTAGATATGCCGGCTACATTCGTTCGAAAAATCAAAAGATCAGCCAGCTGATCTATGTGAAGAAGCCAGCCATCCAATTGGAAGGGACCGAAATCCTCAAAGTCGAAATTGATCAATACCCGAGCCGCAAACACAATTATTTTGTGGCGACGGTGCGGGATGTGGTCGGTCATGTGACAGATCCAGGAATCGATGTCTTGGAAGTGTTAGAATCCATGGACATCGTCTCAGAATTTCCAGAAGAAGTGCTGAAAGAGGCTGATCAGGTTCCAGATGCACCGTCTGCTAAGGATTTAGAGGGACGGTTAGATCTGCGAGATGAGATCACCTTTACGATTGATGGGGCAGATGCCAAAGACTTGGACGATGCAGTCCATATCAAGCTACTCAAGAACGGCAACTTTGAGCTGGGTGTTCACATCGCAGATGTTTCTTATTATGTTACAGAAGGTACAGCACTCGACAAGGAAGCTCTAAATCGGGCAACCTCTGTCTATGTGACCGACCGAGTAGTACCCATGTTGCCAGAGCGTCTCTCCAATGGGATCTGTTCTTTAAATCCGAATGTGGACCGCCTGACCCAGTCTGCCATCATGGAGATCGATCCTCATGGCAAGGTCGTCAAGCATACCATTACCCAAACAGTGATCAATACAACCTTCCGAATGACCTATAGCGACGTCAATGATATCTTAGCGGGAGACGAAGAAAAGGCTCAAACCTTTAAGAAAATTGTCCCAAGTATTCATCAAATGGCCACCTTGCATGGCATTCTAGAAAGCATGCGGATTCGTCGCGGCGCCCTTAATTTTGATACCAATGAGGCTAAAATCCTGGTCAATAAAGAAGGAAAACCGGTCGATATCGTTTTGCGTCAAAGAGGAATTGCCGAGCGGATGATTGAGTCCTTTATGCTGATCGCTAATGAGACAGTGGCGGAGCACTTTACGCGACTGAAACTACCGTTCATCTACCGGATCCATGAAGATCCAAAGGCAGAAAAAGTACAGAAGTTTATCGATTATGCTTCTAGTTTTGGAATCCAAATCTACGGAACGGCTAGTGAGATGAGTCAAGAAGCCCTGCAAGAAATTATGCGCAAGGTCGAAGGAGAACCCTATGCGGATGTCCTTTCGATGATGTTGTTGCGCTCGATGCAGCAGGCTCGCTACTCAGAGCATAACCATGGCCACTATGGCCTTGCTGCTGAGTATTATACCCACTTTACCAGTCCCATCCGTCGGTATCCGGACCTGATGGTTCATCGAATGGTGCGCGAATACGGAAAATCTCAAGATGTGGCTGAACACTTTGAACAAGTCCTTCCAGACATTGCCAGCCAATCCTCTAGTCGAGAGCGCCGGGCTATTGATGCGGAGCGCGAAGTAGAAGCCATGAAGAAGGCTGAATACATGGAAGACTTTGTTGGGGAAGAGTACGATGCCGTGGTTTCCAGTGTGGTGAAATTTGGTCTCTTTGTGGAGTTGCCAAATACGGTTGAAGGCTTGATCCATATTACCAATCTCCCTGAATTCTACCATTTTAATGAACGAGATCTAACCCTTCGCGGAGAAAAATCAGGAGTGACCTTCCGTGTTGGTCAGCAAATCCGGATCAAGGTAGAAAGAGCCGACAAGATGACAGGAGAGATTGATTTCTCTTATATTCCAAGTGAATGGGATGTCGTCGAAAAAGGTCTCAAGTCTAAAGGACGTGACCGAGATGGCAATCGTAGAGATCGCAGACGCAAGGACAAAAAAGTTTCTAAGGGATCAACCGCTAGAAAAGATGACAAGCGGAAAGATTCTTCCTCTAAATCCAAAAAGAAAAAAGGGAAGAAACCATTTTACAAGGAAGTAGCAAAGAAAGGAGCCAAACATGGCAAAGGGCGAAGGAAAGGTAGTCGCGCAAAATAAAAAGGCGAGACATGACTACACCATCGTGGATACGATTGAAGCAGGGATGGTGCTGACGGGGACAGAGATCAAAAGTGTCCGTGCAGCACGCATTAACTTGAAAGATGGCTTTGCGCAAGTTAAAAATGGCGAAGTTTGGCTTAGCAATGTCCACATTGCCCCTTACGAGGAAGGCAATATCTGGAACCAAGATCCAGACCGTCGTCGCAAGCTCCTTCTTCATAAAAAGCAAATCCAAAAGCTGGACCAAGACACCAAAGGGACCGGAATGACCTTGGTGCCTTTGAAGGTCTATCTCAAGGATGGCTATGCCAAATTGCTTTTGGGGCTCGCTAAAGGGAAACATGATTATGACAAGCGTGAATCCATCAAACGTCGGGAACAAAACCGAGACATCGCACGGGTCATGAAACAATACAATACACGTTAAAGAAAAAGGCAGTTTTGAAACTTGTTTCAGATCTGTCTTTTTTCTTAGAGATGGGCTCTCCTTTTTCTAACTTGTAAAAAGGGGCTTTTTTCTGTATGATAAGGGTAGTGAAAGAAAAAGGAGAAGCAGCATGACACAAAAATTGATCGCCTACAAGCGCATGCCTATCTGGACCAAGGATAGCATGCCAGAAGCTCTTCAAAGAAAGCACAATACCAAGGTCGGAACCTGGGGGAAGATTACTGTTTTAAAGGGTCAGTTACGATTTATTGAATTGACCGAAGAGGGGGAAGAAATCGCAAGCCACCTCTTTGAAGCAGGAGCAGAGAACCCCATGGCCGAGCCCCAGGCCTGGCACCGTGTCGAAGCGGCGACTGATGATGTGGAGTGGTACTTGGAATTTTACTGTGAGCCAAAAGATTATTTCCCCAAAAAATACAACACCAATCCTGTCCATTCAGAAGTGCTAGAAGCAGTGGGAATTGTCCCAGCTGGAAAGGCACTGGATTTAGGATGCGGGCAAGGCCGCAACGCCCTCTTTTTGGCCCAACATGGCTTTGACGTGACAGCAGTGGATCAAAATGAGCTGGCACTTGAGATCTTACAAAGTATTGTCGCTGAGGAAGATCTAGAGATGCCAGTGGGACTCTATGATATCAATGCTGCAGCTCTTACCCAAAACTATGACTTCATCGTATCGACTGTGGTCCTCATGTTTTTAGAGGCTGATCGGATTCCAGCGATTATCCGCAATATGCAAGAGCATACCAATCCAGGGGGCTACAATCTCATTGTCTGTGCCATGGATACGGAAGATTATCCTTGCCATATGCCCTTCTCGTTTACCTTTAAAGAAGGAGAATTGGCGGAGTATTACAAGGATTGGGAATTGGTCAAGTACAATGAAAATCCAGGCCATCTCCATCGTCGAGATGAGAATGGCCATCGGATTCAACTTCGATTTGCAACCATGTTGGCAAAGAAAAAATAAAGAAAAAGCAGGATGTTAAGATCCTGCCTTCATATTGAAGACAAAGTCATATAAAAAACTTTCCTTAGGTGAGTACGGACGTCAGCGAACTTCTTCGAAGTTCCAAGACTTAGTTTTGAGCCTAGGGTCTCAAAACTCCCGAGTGCCTGAAACGTTATTGTTTCAGGCACTTTTCTCACAGCGGAAAGTTTCGATATTTTCTTGAATCGATTTAAAAATTGGAACTCATTTTTATTTTTTTTGCAAAATCGCTTAACTTATTTTACTTTAAAGTAATTTGTCTACATTCTAAAAGCAGGATCCTAGCATCCTGCTTTTTGCTTTCTACAAACAAGTTGAACAAGGTGATCTGAATGTTGTTCATTTGCCAAAAAGAAAAACCTTCTCCATAAAGGTAGGAAAAGGTTGGGGGATTTAGTTCCAGCTAGCAAAGTCGCAGACACTGAGAATAATGGTTGCAATTTCGATTGGCTCTTCTTTCGCACCGGATTCTAGCCAGGTCACAATCACAGATTCGATGGTAGCAATGAAAATTTCTAGACCAAACTTGTATGGAACTTGAAAGTCTGAAATGATGTGTTCTTTCGAATGAGGAGTATCGTCTAGTGCATGGAGGGTAAAACTTCTTACTAATTTACGGAAGTCCGAGCAACAGGATTGGGACAATGCATAAATAAAATCATAATTCTCTTTAATAGTAGTCAAGACATTGAGAAAGTTTACCTTGACAGGGCTTCCTTCAACGAAGAGGCTATCCAATTCTTGCATCATGTCCATTTTCATTTGCTCAAACATGTCGTATTTATCGACATAGTGCAAGTAGAAGGTCCCGCGGTTAATCCCAGCGGTTTCAGTTAATTGTCGAATAGTGATGCTTTCAAAAGGTTGTTGCAAGAGGAGTTTTGAGAGCGCATTTCGTAAGTCTGACTTGGTTGTTGTTTGTCTTTGGCGTACCATATGTTCCTTTCTGTAGTTATATAAATTTATTCTTATTTATTTGACGTTAAAATAATTTATATGTTAAATAATTTCACGACACTAACAAAGAGCATTATACTCCAAAAGAATAAATTAGACAACAATTCTCATTTTTGTACAGATAACGAAAAGTGTACAAAAATTTTATAAGTTTATGAATGACGGGCACTGGCAAGATTTTGTGAAAACCTCACAACAATTAGTGATTTAAAATAATTCCCTCCTAAAAAAATGGTCAGGAAATTTTTAGGAAAAGGAGGAACAAGATGGAAAAGGGAGTGTAATAAACCAAAAGAGGCTGGGACAAAAGTCCTAGCCTCTCAATTATTTTTGGATTGTCGAGCAAGACGCAGTGGTTGAGTGGGCTCTACTACGTTGATTTCATCAGCTTATACAGCCCTACTCAACTGTGCGGAGGTGGGACGACGAAATCGAATTCTAACGAATTACCGATTTCTGTCCCACTCTCTCTTTATTTGATAAAAGTTGTCACGATCAAATTGAAATTTAAGATAGTTAAGACAATCGCAACGAGATAGCCTAAGAACGTATTCCATTTCGCATTGACATGCTCTCCCATGATTTCCTTGTTGGAGGTGAAATAAACCAGAGGGAAGATGGAGAATGGAAGAGCTGCTGATAGGAAGACTTGAGAGTAGACTAGAAGGTCGTCGAGGACATGTTCCTGATCTCCAAATAAGATCGCAACGATGATGACAGGAAGAAGGGCGATGATCCGAGTCATGAGACGCACCACCCATTGTGGCAGTCGGAATCGTAAGAAACCTTCCATAACGATTTGACCAGTTAGGGTCCCAGTAATGGTTGAATTTTGACCACTAGCTAACAAAGCGATGGCAAAGAGGGTGGACAAGAAGGGACTAGCGATAGCACCGGCAATGTGGTTATCCTTGAGGGCATTGTACATGCTAGAAAAAGCACCGATCTTATCCCCGTGACCGAAGAAGAGGGCCGCTCCAAGAATCAAGAGGAGGGAGTTGACGACAAAGGCCAAGCTCAATTCAATATTTGAATCCCAGGTCATAAAGCGCACTGCCCGTTTGATATCTGCTGGATCCTTGTAGTCCACCTTTCGCGTTTGCGAAATGGAAGAGTGGAGATAGAGGTTGTGGGGCATTACGGTTGCCCCGATGATTCCAAGCGCCAAGGTCAAGGCCTCATTTCCTTTTGGAAGCCCAATTCCTAGCACCTCTTTTTGAGGCAGGAAGCCAGCGAAGATTCCTCCGATATCAGGTTTCGATAGAAAAACCAGATAGCCAAAAATTGCAAGGATCGTGAGGATCAAGGTTGAAACGATGGCCTCGATCTTTCGAAATCCTAGATGCATGAGCCCCAGTAATAGGAAGACATCAAAGATAGTAATCAGAATGGAAAAGAGCAGAGGCCAACCAAAGAGGAGGTGAAGGGCAATCCCTGAGCCAATGACTTCTGCTAAATCTGTCGCCATCAAGGCAAGCTCGATCACAATCCAAAGAGTATAGCGAAGCCATTTTGGCAAATGATGGGCGGTTGTTTGGGCCAGATCCTTACGATGGACAATCCCTAGTTTACCAGCCATTTGTTGCAACTGCATGGCGATTAAAGACGAGAGAAGAACCACTGATAAGAGGAGGTAGCGGTATTGGGCCCCTCCAACGACACTCGTAATCCAGTTTCCCGGATCCATATAGCCGACAGCTACTAGACTTCCTGGCCCTGAAAAGAGCAGGAGAGTCTTCCAAAAAGGGATCCCTTTTGGCACGTCAATAGATTGGTTGATTTCTTGAAGTGATTTCCTTTCAAACTGTTGTAAACTCACAATGAGCCTTCTTTCTAAGAATAAATCAAATTTGTCTCTAATTATAGCATAAAATTTATAATCCTTCATGATAATTTAGGATAACCTTGTTTTTCACTACCTCGATTTCTTTGTAATCTATACGAAAAGGACTATAATATAGATAGGAAATAGGAGGGAGGAGAGAAAAAATGGCCTACATCGAAATGCAGCACTGTTACAAGCGATACACTAGTGGAGAAACGGAGATTCTCGCTAATCAGGATGTTTCTTTTGAGATTGAAAAAGGCGAATTGGTCATTATTTTAGGGGCGTCAGGAGCTGGAAAATCAACGGTTCTCAATATCTTAGGAGGGATGGACACGAATGACGAAGGGCAGGTCCTGATTGATGGGGTGGATATTTCTAAGCTCAATTCCCATCAACGAACGGATTATCGACGAGATGACGTTGGCTTTGTCTTTCAATTTTATAATTTAGTAGCCAATCTGACAGCCAAGGAAAATGTCGAATTGGCTTCAGAAATCGTCTCTGATGCCTTGGATCCGGAAGCCGTTTTAAGAGAAGTAGGACTTGGCAATCGTCTTGATAATTTTCCTGCCCAATTGTCAGGTGGAGAGCAACAACGGGTGGCGATCGCTCGAGCAGTGGCGAAAAACCCTAAAATTCTCCTTTGCGATGAGCCTACAGGAGCCTTAGACTACCAGACAGGTAAGCAAGTATTGGGGATTTTACAGGCCATGTCTCGTAAAAAGGGAGCGACGGTCATCATCGTAACCCATAATGCTGCTTTAGCTCCGATTGCAGACCGTGTGATTCGCATGCATGATGCCAAGGTCAAGTCTATAGAAATCAATGAGTTTCCTCAAGATATTACTACACTAGAGTATTAGAAGAGGTGCTAGCATGAAACGAAAAATCTATTGGAAGGATCTGTTTGGTTCTTTTACACATTCAAAAGGACGTTTTCTCTCCATCTTAACCTTGATGTTGTTGGGAAGCTTGGCCTTGGTAGGCTTAAAGGTGACTACTCCAAATATGCATCGAACGGCTAACCAGTTTATTCAGCAACAAAAGATGCTAGATCTTGCTGTCATGGGGGACTTGGGATTAGACCAGGCAGATCAAGAAGAGCTTTTAGGAGTCAAAGGGGCGCGTGTCGAATTTGGTTCACTGCTAGATCTGACAGTGAAAGGAACAGGAGAGGCAATTCGACTTTTTTCTGCCCCAAAGAGCCTTTCTTCTTTTCGTGTGACCAAGGGTCGCCTACCAAAGAAAGAAGAGGAACTCGCTCTAGCTAGTTTTTTGGAGGCTCGCTATCAGATAGGAGATACCCTCACACTTGAAGAAAAGGCTGGAACTCGCTCTAGTTTAAAGCAAAAGCAATTCACCATTGTTGGTTTTGTTCAATCTTCTGAGCTGTGGTCTCAAAAGAATTTAGGCACTGCCATGAGTGGCAGTGGGAATCTGGATGCCTATGCTCTGGTTTCAAAAGAGGTCTTTACGACTAAACTTCCTGTGATAGCGCGGATCCAGTTTGATGATCTGCGATCTTTGGATTCTTTTTCGCAAGTCTACCAAAAACGGCTCGAAGCTCACCAAGAAGAGTTAGAAAAACTTCTGAAAGACAATGGAAGGGCTCGCTATCAAAGACTCAAGAAGGAGGCGGATGGGCAGATCCAAAAAGGCCAGAAAGAACTCAGTCGTGCCAAGGAAACACTCCAGTCAGCCAAGAATCAGATCGATCAGGCTCAAAAGCAATTAGACTTGCAGGAGACGCAACTCAGTAAACTAGCTCCATTTCTGCCAGCTAAAGAGCGAGTAGCCAGCCAAGAAAAAATCCATCAAGCTAAAGAACAACTAGATCAGAAAAAGAAGGACTGGACCAAAGGTGAAACGGAGCTTGCAAAAAAAGAGGAGGAGCTAAAAAAAGCCCAAACCGAGCGAGATCAGCTGGGAATTCCAACTTATCATGTTTATGATCGCAAGACCATGCCAGGCGGACAAGGTTACCTGATGTATAGCAATGCTAGTAGCAGTATCTCTGCTGTCGGAAATATTTTTCCGGTCGTTCTTTATCTGGTAGCAGCCATGGTGACCTTCACCACGATGACGCGCTTTGTCGATGAAGAGCGGACCAATGCAGGCGTTTTTAAGGCGTTGGGCTATCGAACCAAGGACATCATTTTCAAATTTGTCCTCTATGGATTCTTTGCTGGTACGATTGGAACCCTTCTAGGAAGCTTGTTGGGGCATTATTTCCTATCGGGAATCATCTCCAACATTATTATGCAAGGGATGGTTATAGGAGAGAGCAGAGAGTATTTTTATAGGGATATAACTCTGATTGCGCTCGGACTGTCTTTCATTGCAAGTGTGCTTCCAGCTTACTGGGTTGCTCGTAAGGAATTAAAAGAAGAAGCCAATCTCTTATTACTGCCCAAGCCACCGGTATCCGGTTCGAAAATTTTTCTGGAGCGTCTCCATTTTATTTGGAAACGTCTGAATTTCACGCACAAGGTTACTGCTCGCAATCTCTTTCGTTACAAACAACGGATGCTGATGACCATTTTTGGAGTGGCGGGTTCTGTTGCTCTTCTCTTTGCAGGGCTAGGGATTCAATCTTCTGTAGGAAGTGTTTCCAAACGCCAATTTCAAGAGATCCTATCTTATGAGTTGATTGTAGCCAAAAAAACGAATGCCTCCTACCAAGAAAGCAAAGAACTAACCAATCGTCTGGCAAAATCAGACATCAAGGATTATCGAGCTATCTATAGTAAGGTCATTGAAGCTTCTTTAAAAAATGGACACGACAAACAGACCGTTATGATGTTGGTTACGGATCGTGCAGATTTTTCTCCCTTTGTCAGCCTGCGTTCTTTCAAGCAAGGGGAGTCCTTGTCTCTAAAGAAAGGGGTTATCATCAGTAGCAAACTGGCACAACTAGCCCAGGTTACAGTTGGGGATCGACTGACCCTAGATGGTCACACTTTTAAGGTGGCAGGAATCACTGAAAATTATGTCGGCCATTTTATCTATATGGATCAGGCAAGTTACCAAAAAATCTACGGAGAGCGGACTTCAGAAAACAGCTATTTGGTACAGCTGCGAAATTCATCCACACAACAAGTGCAAGCAGTTAGTCGGGACATGATGGCTCTTGCAGCTGTGAAGGCAGTCAGCCAAAATGCTTCGATGATTTCTCTCTTTAACTCAGTTGCCAAATCGTTGGACACCACCATGATGATTCTAGTAGTCGTATCGGTTTTGTTAGCTATCGTGATCTTGTATAATTTAACCAATATCAATGTAGCAGAACGGATTCGTGAATTATCGACCATCAAGGTCTTGGGATTCCATAATAAGGAAGTGACACTCTATATTTACCGCGAAACCATCTTATTGTCTATCATAGGGATCCTCATGGGGTTAGTGGGTGGCTATTATCTTCATCAATTTCTTATTGCCATGATTGCACCAGATGCCATTCTCTTTTACCCCAAAGTAGGACTTGGTGTTTTCCTCTTCCCTGTAGGAGGACTGATCCTTCTTTTGGTCCTGTTAGGAATTTATGTTGACCATTATCTCCGAAAAGTAGATATGCTCGAAGCCCTCAAATCAGTAGACTAAGATACAAAGCCGTTAAGCAACTCAAAGGAAAATAGGAAATCCAACGACGAAGCGTCCGCTTCTAGTTGGATTTATCTTTTTCCAAAGAGTTGTAGGCGTGTTCGTTTATAAGATACAAAGCCCGTAGCTGATAGCGACAAAATGAGCCCTCTAACCTTATTTTTCATTTCGAGCAGCACAGAATTCTCATAAAACGTTCACCTCAGGGTGGAAGTTTTTCTTCTCTTTGTTATAATGGAGAGTAGGAGAAGATCATGACTAAAATTGCTTTACTTTCAGATATTCATGGAAATACGACAGCTTTGGAAGCTGTCCTAGAGGATAGTCGAAAAGCCAAGGTGGATGAATATTGGCTCTTGGGAGATAGTTTGATGCCTGGAACAGGCAGACGCGCTCTTTTGGAGCTGTTAGAGGAGCTTCCTATTACGGTGAAAGTCCTTGGAAACTGGGAAGATAGTCTTTGGCGCGCCATGAGGGGGATGTTGGATGAGACTAGACCAAGTCATCGCTACCTTATGCGCCAGTGTCAATATATTCTTGAAGAAATCACGCCTCAGGAAATTGAAGCCATGCAGGAAATGCCCATGCAGGTCCATAGAGAAATCGCCGGTTTAAAGATCGGCATTACCCACCACTTACCCGATAAGAATTGGGGTCGGGAATTGATCCACATTGGTGAGCAGAAGGATTTTGATCGCTTGGTGACAAACCCGTCTTGTGATATTGCAGTTTACGGACACATTCACCAGCAGTTTTTTCGCTACGGGACAGGAGGAGAACTGATCATCAATCCTGGGTCGATCGGTCAACCTTTCTTTTTGGAAAAGAATCTTCGCAAGGATCTTCGGGCCATGTATGCCATTCTTGAATTTGATCAAACGGGGCTAAAAGATATCGATTTTAAACGGGTGGATTATGATGTGCAAAAAGAACTTCAACTGGCAAAAGACCTCCATCTTCCTTATTATCAAGTGTATTATGAAAGTTTGGTCAATGGCATTCATCATACCCACAATCATGAGCTACTTCATGAAATTGAGCAGAGAGAAGGTCATGATCGAGAAATCGATGCTTGGTTAGAGGACTTTTTCCAATAGTGTAACTGTTGACATTACAACAAAAACTAGTATAATAAGGGTAGTAAGAGTCGTCTATTGACAATCGTCCAATAGATGCCACTTTCAGAACAGGCAGAAAGGAGAAAAGACATGCAAATTTCGAGTCGGTTTACCATTGGAACCCATGTACTAGTGATGATTGCCCTAAAAGGGGACTGTACCAAGGTGACCAGTGATATGATTGCTGAGAGTGTTGGGGTGAACCCGGTCATTATTCGAAAGACCTTGTCTCAGTTAAAGAAAGCGGGATTGATCCATGTAGCGCGTGGGACAGGAGGAGCTGAACTCGCTAAAGCAGCCGATGAGATCAGTCTGCTGGATATCTATCAAGCGGTCGAATGCTTAGGTTCGACAGGCCAATTATTTGGTTTCCATGAAAAACCCAATCCAAATTGCCCAATAGGTCACAATATCCACCATGTCTTAGATGGGAAGCTCGAAGACATTCAGACTGCTATGGAAAAAGAGATGGCTCAAACCAGCCTAAAAGAAGTCGTAGAAGACGCGCAGAAAAGAATGGACCTCGAATCGGTTTCATAAGAAAATGAGAATGGGACAGGAATCGGTCATTCGTTAGAATTCGATTTCGTCGTCCCACCTCCGCACAGTTGAGTAGGGCTGTAAAAGCTGATGAAATCAGCGCAGTAGAGCCCACTCAACCACTGCGTCTTGCTCGACAATCCAAAGACAATTGAGAGGCTAGGACTTTTGTCCCAGCCTCATTTTTTATATTTATTGACGAAACATTCTGTTTGCTGCGACTTGGATCTACAAAAGGATTAGTCAAAATACAGCAAGTCTTTGCTGGTTTCTGTAAAGAGTCCAAAGCCATCTTTTGTTACATAGCCACAGTCTTCAATTCGAACCCCGACTTTTCCAGGGATGTAGATCCCCGGTTCGACTGAGAAGCACATGCCTTCTTCAAGTACCAGGTCATTTCCTTCCATAATAGAAGGGAATTCATGCACATCCATACCGATACCGTGTCCAAGGCGGTGGTTGAAGTATTCACCATAGCCAGCTTTTTCAATGACGCTCCGTGCAGCACGGTCAACGTCATGTGCGGTTACACCAGGTTTGATCATATCGATGGCTGCTTGTTGAGCTTCTAACGTCAAGTGGTAGATTTCTTTTTTGAAATCATCCGGTTTTCCAACCGCGACGGTACGGGTCATATCTGATGCATAACCATTGACCATACAGCCAAGGTCAAAGAGCAAGAGAGCATTGTTTTCGACTTTATTGCTTCCAGGAATTCCGTGTGGGTTAGCTGCATTATTCCCCGTCAAGACCATAGTTTCAAAGCTCATTTCATAGCCCAAGCGTTTGATGCCAAAGTCGATTTCTGCAACGATATCCGTTTCGGTTTTATCCAGTGAGATGGCGTCAAACCCCATATTGACAGCCTTATCTGCGTATTGACCGGCAACCAACATCTTTTGGATCTCATCAGCAGATTTAATCAAGCGCATGCGGTTAATCCGTGGTGTTAAGTTAGTAAATTCCGCTTTTTCAAAGACAGTGCGCAAACCATTGTACTTGGTCAGAATCAAGTTATCATATTCAAGTGCAACAGTTTTGGCATCTGGTTTAGCGATAGCCCCTTTAATCTTTTCCCAAGGGTTTTCAGAATCTACATAGCCAACTACTTGGAAATCGACAACAGCAGTCGCCCGTTCCACTTCAAGTGCAGGAACGAAGAGAAGGGGTTCGTGGTCTGTATAGACGAACAAGAAGAGTTGGCGTTCGTGGGGATCACTGTAAAATCCAGTCAGGTAATTGATCGTGACAGGATCAGATACAACAGCGACGTCTGTTTTTTCAGTTTCAAGAAAATCGACGATTTGATCTAATTTAGACATAATGCTACCTTCTTTCTATGGATCTATTTTGTCAAATTTTCCCTAAAAAAGCAAGAGTTTACAAAATTTTACCAAAATACTTGAAAGTGTTTACAATCCATGATAAAATAGGATTAATTAGAGAATGAAAACGAAATTTTCAACAATGAAAGGAAATCTTATGAATACAGACGATACAGTAACGATTTATGATGTCGCCCGTGAAGCAGGGGTTTCAATGGCAACCGTTAGTCGTGTAGTGAATGGAAATAAGAACGTTAAAGAAAATACACGTAAAAAAGTTTTGGAAGTGATCGAACGCTTGGATTACCGTCCAAATGCTGTTGCGCGTGGTCTTGCCAGCAAGAAAACCACAACGGTCGGTGTTGTGATTCCAAACATTACCAACAGCTATTTCTCTACCTTGGCTAAAGGGATTGATGACATTGCGGAAATGTACAAGTACAACATCGTCCTTGCAAATAGCGATGAAGACGATGACAAAGAAGTTTCAGTAGTAAACAACCTCTTTTCAAAACAAGTGGATGGAATCATTTTCATGGGCTATCACTTGACAGAAAAGATTCGCTCAGAGTTTTCACGCTCTCGGACGCCAGTCGTCCTTGCTGGGACAGTCGATGTAGAACACCAATTACCAAGTGTCAATATCGACTACAAGCAAGCGACAGTTGATGCTGTTGCACAATTGGCAAAACACAACAAGAAAATTGCTTTTGTAAGTGGCCCATTGGTGGATGATATCAATGGAAAAATCCGTTTGGCGGGCTATAAAGAAGCTTTGAAAACGAAAAAATTGAGCTACAGCGAAGGACTTGTCTTTGAATCGAAATACCGTTATGATGAAGGTTACAACTTGGCAGAACGCATCATTGCGTCAAAAGCAACAGCTGCTTTTGTGACAGGTGATGAATTGGCTGCAGGTCTCTTGAACGGCTTGTCTGATCACGGTATCAAAGTACCAGAAGACTTTGAAATCATTACTAGTGATGATTCACAAGTAACACGTTACACGCGTCCAAATCTATCAACGATTGGCCAACCCTTGTATGACCTAGGTGCGATTAGTATGCGTATGTTGACCAAGATCATGCACAAAGAAGAGTTGGAAGAACGCGAAGTGTTGTTGTCTCATACGATCAACCAACGTGGAACGACGAAAAAATAAGGATTAGTAGACTAGAGTCTCGACTTGGGAAGATGTGTCTACTAGTCTGAGAGGTTAGAACAAAACTGTTCTAACCTCTTTTTTATACTGCAAACAGGTAGAGACTTGCTGGGCACTCTTTATTTCGGTATAATAGAAGGTATGAAAGTTTTACTGTATTTAGAAGGAAAATCCGTATTACAAAAATCAGGAATTGGTCGAGCCTTGCAGCATCAAATGCATGCGCTTGATTTGGCTGGGATTCCGTATACGACAGATATTTTAGGAGATTATGATGTGGTGCATATCAATACCTATGGCCCACGGAGTTTCCTTTTGCTCCATGCAGCAAAACGTCGTGGAAAGAAAGTCATCATGCATGGCCATTCAACCCGTGAGGATTTTGAAAATTCCTTTATCGGGTCTAACTTTTTTGCGCCCTTGTTTGGGAAATATTTGGCTCACATGTACCAAAAGGCGGACTATGTCATCACGCCTTCGGAGTATTCCAAACACTTGATTCAGTCCTATGGAGTGACAACACCGATTATTGCGGTCTCCAATGGGATTGATTTGGAAAAATACAAGAAGGATCCGAAAAAAGAAGAAGTCTTTCGCAAGCATTTTAATATCCAAGAAGGCCAAAAAGTTGTTATCTGTGCGGGTCTGTATTTTAAACGCAAAGGGATTGAAGATTTCGTAGAAGTGGCTCGTCGCATGCCGGATGTGCGCTTTATTTGGCTTGGATCGATTAACAAATGGATCATTCCGCGTAAGATTCGTCGCATAGTGGAAAAGGATCATCCTAGTAATGTGGAATTCCCTGGCTATTTCAAGGGAGCGGTCTTCCAAGGGGCTATGACGGGTTCAGATGCTTTCTTCTTCCCATCTTATGAAGAAACGGAAGGAATCGTTGTTTTAGAAGCCTTGGCTAGTCATCAGCATACGGTCTTGCGGGACATTCCCGTATACAATGGCTGGATCGACGAGAGCTCATCTGAATTGTGCCACAATGTGGATGAATTTGTGGATTCCTTGAACAAGGTCTTGAACGGACAAGTAGATAAGCGGGAGGCTGGCTACAAGGTTGCTGAGAGTCGTTCGATCGACTTAGTGGCTCATCAATTGGTCGAAGCCTATCAAACAGTTTTGGAGATGTAAGATGCGTGTAGGATTATTTACAGATACCTATTTCCCGCAAGTTTCGGGAGTGGCGACCAGCATTCGGACGCTCAAAACAGAATTAGAAAAATTGGGTCACACGGTCTTTATCTTTACGACAACGGATAAAGATGTGAACCGCTATGAAGATTGGCAGATTATTCGGATTCCAAGTGTGCCTTTCTTCGCCTTTAAGGACCGCCGCGTTGCTTATCGTGGTTTTTCAAAGGCACTTGCCATTGCCAAGCAATACCAGTTGGATATTATCCATACCCAGACTGAGTTTTCATTAGGCCTTTTGGGAGTTTGGATTGGACGCGAATTGCGGATTCCAGTCATTCATACCTACCATACCCAGTATGAGGACTATGTCCGCTATATTGCGAGAGGCATGGTCATTCGCCCAAGTATGGTCAAATACATTGTGAGAAGTTACATGAATGATCTGGACGGCGTGATCTGCCCAAGCGAGATCGTCTATGACTTGCTCCAAAAGTACAAGGTCAAGGCAGAAAAACGCATTATTCCGACAGGGATTGATTTGGCCAAGTTTGACCGGCCAGAAATTACTCCGACAGAGACTGCGGCTCTTCGTGAAAAATATGAAGTCGCAGAAGATGAAACGCTTTTATTGAGCTTGTCGCGGGTCTCTTATGAAAAAAATATTCAGGCTGTTATTGCGGCTCTTCCTGATGTCCTTCAGGTCAATCAAAAAGTCAAGTTGATTGTGGCTGGGGATGGACCTTATTTGGATGATCTGAAAAAACAAGCGGCGAAACTTGGCGTTTCAGATGCGGTTGTCTTTACAGGGATGATCCCACCAAATGAGACAGCTCTTTACTATAAGGCGGCTGACTTCTTTATTTCAGCTTCAACGAGTGAGACGCAAGGGTTGACTTATTTAGAGAGTATTGCGAGTGGTACCCCGATCATCGCTCATGGCAATCCTTATCTCGATCATGTGATTGATGACCCTATGTTTGGAAAGCTCTTTTATGAAGAGAGTGATCTGGCACAAGCGATTCTTGAAGCGATTGAGGAGATGCCTCCAATCGATGAGACCAAGTGGGCAGAAAAGATTGATGATATTTCTGCAGCAACCTTTGGCCGTCGGGTCTACGAATTTTACTTGGATAAAATCATCTCTAAAGACTTTTCAAATGATTTGAATCCTGAGCAAAGTCGGGTTAAGCGGATGTCTAAGACCATTGTGAAAATCCCGACCAAGGTGATTGCTCTTCCGGTCAATGGATCTGTGAAGATGATGAAGGCTTCGGTCAAACAAGTGAAGAAAATCCGTAAAATCACGCATTTCTTTGATTGAAAATGAAACTTTTTCTTGCAAAATTTTTCAATCGTGCTATAATAACTGACAGAGACATATCAAATCTAGGAAATCTGATAGAGAGCGCGTGGGGCTGGAAATCGCGTAGAGGATAGGTTTGGGACTACTCGTGATTCTTTTATGCAAACATAAAACGGTGGCTACGTTAGAGCCAATCAGAGGTGTCCCTCTTTTTTGAGGAACATAAATGAAGGTGGAACCACGTTGCGACGTCCTTTCGAGGAGGTCGCTTTTTTGATTTCTTCATGAAGACATCAAAAGGAGTGACGATTCCAATGTTCAAAGACACCTCCCACCCATTTAGCTACTAAAAACTTTATAAGGAGAAAATCATGATTAAGATTACTTTCCCAGATGGCGCTGTTCGTGAATTCGAATCTGGCGTTACTACTTTTGAAATTGCCCAATCTATCAGCAATTCTTTGGCTAAAAAAGCTCTTGCTGGTAAATTCAACGGCAAATTGATTGACACAACTCGTGCCATCACCGAAGATGGAAGCATTGAAATCGTGACACCTGATCACGAAGACGCTCTTCCAATCTTGCGTCACTCAGCAGCTCACTTGTTTGCCCAAGCAGCTCGTCGCCTCTTCCCAGATATCCACTTGGGTGTTGGTCCAGCGATTGAAGATGGTTTCTACTACGATACAGACAACCAAGCTGGTCAAATCTCTAACGAAGACCTTCCTCGTATCGAAGAAGAAATGAAGAAAATCGTGAAAGAAAACTTCCCATCTGTTCGTGAAGAAGTGACCAAAGATGAAGCGCGTGAAATCTTCAAAAATGATCCATACAAATTAGAATTGATTGAAGAACACTCAGAAGACGAAGGTGGGTTGACCATCTACCGTCAAGGTGAATACGTTGACCTTTGCCGTGGCCCACACGTCCCATCAACTGGTCGCATCCAAATCTTCCACCTTCTTAACGTTGCTGGTGCTTACTGGCGTGGGAATAGCGACAATGCCATGATGCAACGTATCTACGGTACAGCATGGTTTGACAAGAAAGACTTGAAGAACTACCTTCAAATGCGTGAAGAAGCTAAGGAACGTGACCACCGTAAACTTGGTAAAGAGCTTGACCTCTTCATGATTTCTCAAGAAGTTGGTCAAGGTCTTCCATTCTGGTTGCCAAATGGTGCGACCATCCGTCGTGAGTTGGAACGCTATATCGTTGATAAAGAAGTAGCAGCAGGCTACCAACACGTCTACACTCCACCAATTGCTTCTGTAGAACTGTATAAAACTTCAGGTCACTGGGATCACTACCGTGAAGACATGTTCCCACCAATGGATATGGGGGATGGAGAAGAGTTTGTTCTTCGTCCAATGAACTGTCCTCACCACATTGAAGTCTACAAACACCATGTGCACTCTTACCGTGAATTGCCAATCCGTATCGCTGAAATCGGTATGATGCACCGTTATGAAAAATCTGGTGCTCTGACTGGTTTGCAACGTGTGCGTGAAATGTCTCTGAATGATGGTCATACTTTTGTGGCTCCAGAACAAATCGAGGAAGAATTCAAGAAGATCCTTCAATTGATCATCGATGTTTATGAAGACTTTAACTTGACAGATTATCGTTTCCGCTTGTCTTACCGTGATCCTGAAGACAAACACAAATACTTTGATAACGATGAAATGTGGGAAAATGCTCAACGCATGTTGAAAGCAGCCGTTGATGATATGGGTGTTGAGTACTATGAAGCTGAAGGAGAAGCAGCCTTCTACGGACCAAAATTGGATATCCAAGTGAAAACAGCTCTTGGTAAAGAAGAAACTCTTTCTACGATCCAATTGGACTTCTTGCTTCCAGAACGCTTTGATCTTCATTACATTGGAGCAGACGGGGAAGAACACCGTCCAGTCATGATCCACCGTGGGGTAATCTCAACCATGGAACGCTTTACTGCGATCTTGATTGAAAACTACAAGGGAGCTTTCCCAACCTGGCTTGCCCCTCACCAAGTAACTCTCATCCCAGTATCGAACGAAAAACACGTGGACTACGCTTGGGAAGTAGCTAAGAAACTTCGTGACCGTGGTGTCCGTGCCGATGTAGACGAACGCAATGAGAAAATGCAGTTCAAGATTCGTGCTTCTCAAACTCAAAAAATTCCTTACCAATTAATCGTTGGTGACAAGGAAATGGAAGAGCAGGCTGTAAACGTTCGCCGTTATGGTCAAAAAGAAACAGAAACCATGCCGGTAGATACATTTGTAGAATTGATTCTTGCAGATATTGCAAATAAATCTCGTGTTGAGAAATAAAACGATCACAGTCTGATAAATATTTTTTAGTAAGAAAAAGCAACAACTATTTCAGTTGTTGCTTTTTCTATTTTGTTTAACCTGAGCTAGTAGTGATCGGTCAAATCGCCACAAATAGTATCCTCATCAACAATCCTTTCTATCCATGAACTTTTGGATATAGGATATCCTCCCAAGATTTGCTTCCATGAGTTAGATAAGTTGACTATCCTCAATCCTTGTCTGCTTCATTTTCTTTTACGAGATCGTTTTGTGAATCTTTTTCAGAGAGTTTTTGATCGATATACTTGTCAATGTTTTCGTAAAATTCCTTGGTCGTCTCACTATCTAATTTTGTCGAATTATGGACTTGATTGACTTTCAATTGAACAGATTCAATACCGTAAGAGTCTTGTTTTTGGCGAATGGTTTCTAATTCTTCTTCTGAAATCGGATCTCCAACAACTGTCAAGACCAATTCATTGCTACTTGACTTGTAGACTTGATTAATGATCGTATGATTGGCAAACTCTTTTCCTACAAACTGTTTGATCCCTTCTTTTCGTGCTTGATCCATCGTCAGAGTGACTGCTGAATAGCTGGCTGGAAGAACCAATAATACAATCAAGGAGATCAACCCAATTCTCATTTTCATGTTTAGCTCTTTAAATGAACTTAAGGGAGATTGTCTCATCATAATTCTTGTTCCAACAATATTGATTAGCATGATAAAGACACAGTTGATCAAGAAAAGATAGAGAGCCCCAAATAAAAATCGTACATTTCCATTAGCTAAACCATAGCCTGCAGTGCAGATAGGTGGCATCAGAGCTGTTGCAATAGCTACTCCTGGCACGATATTGTTTGCTTCTTTTTTTCTTGAACCAATGACACCTGCTATCCCACCCGCAATAGCAATGAGAACATCCCAAATGGTTGGAGAGGTTCGTGCAATCAATTCGCTACTTGCATAAGATAAGGGAGAAATCCAGAAATATAGAGTCGAGACAAGCAAACTGACCAATACTTGAGTAAATAAAACCCCTAGAGATTGCTTGATTAAACGCGTATCAAAAATAGCTAAACCAAACCCCAGTCCAATAATCGGTGTCATAAGAGGGGAAATCAGCATGGCTCCAATAATGACAGCTGTTGAATTCATATTTAGACCTATAGAGGCAATAAAAATCGAACACATCAAAATCACTGTATCTCTTAATCGAACATGAAGGTCATCATATAGTTTCTCGCGGAATTCACGTGTTGAATAGTTTCCGGACATTGGTTACTCCTTTTATTTCATATAATCTTGTTTCTGCATGGATGATGGTAGAGAGACTTCTGTCCAAACTGACATGTTTTTAATTCTTACCTGTGATTCTTTTGAACATTATCTTTTAAATATCCATCAGTCCATCCTGCATATTATATCAAAAATTTTACATTCTTTCTCTGAAGAAATCAATTCATTTAAAAGATAGAGAAAGGAAGAAATTTTTGTCTCCTTATCTGAAGAAGAAAAACGATATCTCCTCTGAAAGTAGATACCGTTTTAATGTTTAAACAGTATGAGTTTGTAGCAGCAATCCTAGCAGATATCGCCAACAAATCACGTGTTGAGAAATAATGAACAAAGAAAAGATTGAGATTTCATGATCTCAGTCTTTTTGCTTTGTCTTATTAGAAAGTCCAGCAATTGAGGCTCCACATTTCTGCATAAGTTTGATATAATAAGAAGATAGAGATTGATAAGGAAAAGTAGCATTAGAAACAGGTATGTAAGATGAAAAAAATATTAGTAGTTGATGATGAAAAACCAATTTCAGATATTATCAAATTTAACATGGCAAAAGAAGGCTATGAGGTATTGACAGCCTTTGATGGTCGGGAAGCTTTAGAGGTCTTTGCGGCTGAAAATCCGGATATTATTATTCTAGATTTGATGTTGCCAGAGATTGATGGCTTGGAAGTAGCGCGGACGATTCGTAAGACCAGCAATGTGCCGATCATTGTCCTATCTGCTAAGGATACGGAATTTGATAAGGTCATCGGGCTTGAAATCGGGGCGGATGACTATGTAACCAAACCCTTCTCGAATCGGGAATTGCAAGCGCGTGTGAAAGCCTTGTTGCGTCGTTCTGAGTTTGCGGCTGATCCTCAGCTTGAAAATGAGGCCGATACGGAAATTGTCATTGGTGATCTTCACATTCTTCCAGATGCCTTCTTGGTTCAAAAAGGCAACAAAGAATTGGACTTGACCCATCGCGAATTTGAATTGCTCTATCACCTTGCGACCCATGTCGGTCAAGTGATGACTCGTGAGCACCTTCTTGAGACGGTGTGGGGCTATGATTACTTTGGTGATGTTCGGACAGTAGACGTGACGGTTCGTCGTTTGCGTGAAAAAATCGAGGACACACCGGGACGTCCAGAATATATCTTGACCCGCCGTGGTGTTGGATATTATATGAGAAACAATGATTGATCAACTAAAACAATTTGTAATGTCGTCGAACTTTGTCTTTGTTCTAATTACGGTTGGGTTTATCATTGTGGTAGCCTTGCTTTTGTTAGAAAACCGTAGGGACAATATTAAGCTCAGACAATTAAACGCCAAAATTAAGGATCTGATTGCAGGGGACTATTCTGAAGTGGTCGACATGCAAGGGAGTCCAGAACTGACAGATATGACCAATAGCATTAATGATCTGTCGGAGGTTATTCGCCTGACGCATGAAAACTTGGAACAAGAAACCAAGCGTTTGACCAGTATCCTTTCTTACATGACAGACGGGGTGCTTGCGACCAACAGACGTGGTCAGATCATCATGGTCAATGAAATGGCAGCCAAGCAATTGAATGTTAATCCAGATGAGGTGCTTAATACCAGTATTCTGGATTTGCTTTCGCTTGGAGATGACTATGATCTGCGAAGCTTGATTACAGAAGTACCAGAGTTGACCATCGATTCCCAGGATGAAAATGGGGAATACATAAGTCTTCGTGTGCGCTTTGCCTTGATTCGTCGCGAGTCAGGTTTTATCTCTGGTCTGGTAGCTGTCTTGCACGATACGACAGAGCAGGACAAGGAAGAGCGGGAACGTCGCCTCTTTGTCTCCAATGTGAGCCATGAATTGCGGACTCCCTTGACCAGTGTGAAATCCTATCTGGAAGCCCTAGACGATGGCGCTTTGTCAGAGCCAGTAGCACCAGATTTTGTCAAGGTTTCACTCAATGAAACCAACCGCATGATGCGCATGGTCACAGATCTTTTGAGTCTTTCTCGAATCGACAATGAAACTAGTCAGTTGGAGATCGAGTTGACCAACTTTACGGCCTTTATCACCTTTATTTTGAACCGCTTTGATAAGATCAAGAGTCAATCGCAAGAAGATACCAAGAAGTATGAACTGATCCGGGAATACCCGATCACTCCGATCTGGGTGGAAATTGATACGGATAAAATGACCCAGGTGATCGACAATATATTGAACAATGCCATCAAGTACTCACCTGATGGTGGAAAGATCAAGGTAGGGATGAAAACGACAGACGCCCAGTTGATTATCTCCATCTCAGATGAGGGCTTGGGGATTCCCAAGAAAGACTTGCCGCGCATTTTTGATCGCTTTTACCGAGTGGATAAGGCACGTAGCCGGGCCCAAGGTGGGACTGGTCTGGGCTTAGCCATTGCTAAGGAGATCGTTAAGCAACACAAAGGCTTTATTTGGGCCAAGAGTGAATATGGCAAGGGATCTACCTTTACCATTGTCTTGCCGTACGACAAAGATGCGATTAAAGACGACTGGGATACAGAAGAGGAAGAATAAGGAGTCAATGACAGAAGAGGGATTTAAGTACAGTATTTTAGCTTCAGGTTCTAGTGGAAATTCTTTCTACCTTGAGACACCAAAGAAAAAACTGCTTATTGATGCAGGGCTCTCAGGGAAAAAGATTACGGGACTATTGGCTGAAATTGATCGCAAACCAGAAGATTTAGATGCCATTCTGATTACGCACGAACACTCAGACCATATCCATGGTGTGGGTGTTTTAGCGCGGAAATATGGGATGGATCTATATGCTAATGAAGCCACTTGGAAGGCTATGGAAGGTACCAAGTATCTAGGAAAGGTCGATGATGCTCAAAAGCATATCTTTGAAATGGGGAAGACCAAAACATTTGGCGATATCGATATCGAAAGTTTTGGGGTCAGTCACGATGCTGCAGCCCCTCAATTCTATCGCTTGATGAAGGATGGGAAGAGCTTTGTCATGCTGACGGATACGGGCTATGTGAGTGATCGCTTAGCAGGAATCGTCGCGGATGCGGATGGCTATCTAATTGAGTCCAACCATGATGTAGAAATTCTTCGAGCAGGTTCGTATGCTTGGCGTTTGAAGCAACGGATCTTGTCTGATCTGGGTCACCTTTCTAATGAAGATGGGGCAGATGCCATGATCCGGACCTTGGGAAATCGTACCAAGAAGATTTATCTGGGGCATTTGTCAAAAGAGAACAATATCAAAGAATTAGCCCATATGACCATGGAGAACCAACTGGCCAGAGCAGATCTAGCAGTCGGTCATGATTTTGAGGTGCTGGATACCTCACCAGACACCGCGACCCCTTTGACGAAGATATAAGATAGAAAACCACCCGCGGGTGGTTTTAAATTGAAGACAAATTCAACTTGAAAACTTTTCTTAGGTGAGTACGGACGTCAGCGAACTTCTACGAAGTTCCATGACTAATTATTGAGCCTAAGGTCTCAATAATTCCGAGTACCTGAAACGTTATTGTTTCAGGCACTTTACTCACGGCGGAAAGTTTCGGTTTTATCTTGATTCAATCTAAAAATTGGAACTCATTATTATTTCTCATCAGAATCGCTTAATTTATTTTACTTTAAAATAGTTTGTCTACATTATAGAACCACCCGTGGGTGGTTTTTTGATTGCTGTTGAAAATCTAGATAGTTAGTAATGAATTTGCTCTTTACCCAAAATTCGTGTATGATAGGAAAGAATGAATTCTGAGTGAGAGTCACGAGAGTAGAGGAGAGATAATAAATGAAAAAAATGATGTTATTACTGGCTAGTTTGGTTGCTTTAACTGCTTGTAGTCAGTCTAAGCAAGCTACGAAAGAGTCGACTTCCAATCAAACGACGAAGGAAACAAAAGTATCAGAGTCTTCTAAAGATAAAGAAGAAAAAGGTTTGAAATTTGTAGTAGCACCTCAGTATGAAGGTAAAACGTCTGATCTCATCGAGCTAGGAAAAAAATTGGTCAAGGAACATCCTGAACTCGGAAGTGAAGGTAATATGGCGCTCTACTTCACGGGAGCTATTTCTGAAGGAAGAGCTGCACTCATGCTGGTCAATAAGACAGATGTAGATATCAAGAAAGATTTAAATTTTTCAATTACGTGGTCTTATGATAGCAAGACTATTTTTGAGAATCAAAAGGTTAGCTATTTCATCAAAGATAGTGGTGAATTACCCTCTCATACAGCAACTATGATATTATTACCATTGAACGAGGAGCAAATGAAGATTGTCGATGGAATGTCAGACCCACCTAAGATGAAGCTTCAAATGTCAGATGTGAACGCTGTAGAGTGATAGCAAAAAATGAATCATACAAAGGAGAAGTAAATGCGCCTTGTTTATCTTACGATTGGTTTTGTGTCTTTGGGATTAGGAATTATTGGGATTCCTTTACCGATTTTACCGACGACTCCCTTTTTATTGCTATCGATGGCCTGCTTTGCTAAAAGTTCCAAACGCTTTGAAGAGTGGCTCTACCAAACCAAGCTTTATCAAACCTATGTAGCGGATTACCGAGAGACCAAATCGATTGCCAAAGAACGGAAGAAATGGATCCTTCTTCAGATCTACATTCTGATGGGGATTTCGCTCTTTCTGGCACCGATTATTTGGGTGAAGCTTGCTCTAGGGGCTTTGACGATTTTTATCACCTATTATCTCTTAAAAGTGATCCCTAATAAGCCTGAAAATCCAACAGAAGAAAATCCTGATTAAAATTGGAGAATTCAGGCCCTAGAACTAGGAAAAGAAGTGCGTTCGTGCTTCTTTTTTGGTATAAAAGTAAAAACCCTTGTGTATCAAGGGTTTTAGTATGTTGACTACGTTTTTGACTACGCTTCAAGAAATTTTAATAAGCGATCTGCAACATCTGACCGCTGTTTGTCATTTAAGTGTGTGTACATATCGAGTGTCGTTTGGATATTCGAGTGACCTAATCTATCTGATATCGTTTTAGGTTCTATGCCAGCTTCGAATAACAAACTTGCGTGCGTGTGTCTCAGACTATGCACGCTAAATTGTTTTAGTTTGTGCTTGCCAAGAAAGTATCGCAGTTCATCCCGAAAATGTGCAAAGTCGAAGTAGCCACCCTTGGTATTGGTGATGACGATATTTTTTGACTTAACACCATATTTAAAGAATAGTTTCTTCTGCTCTAATTTCCAATCTTTCAAAATCTGTACCGTACTATCATCTAGCGAGATCGTGCGTGCGCTTCGTTTGGTTTTTGGCGACTGAGTGGATAGCTTCCCATTAATTGTAACAAGTGTCTTACTAACTGATATCGTCTTGTTTTTAAAATCAATATCAGACCATTCCAGGCCTAGCAATTCCCCTCGCCTTAATCCAGTATAAGCCAGTGTGTGCCATGCAGTGTATAGGACAGGTCTGGCATCTTTCTTTGCCAGCGTGAGAAATTTGTTTAATTCCTCTTTAGTGAGTGCGATTTTTTCTTTTCGTGGTTTCTGTTGCTTTGGTCGTATGATCCTATCGACTGGATTGGTCTGGACAATATCCAGATGTACAGCATACTTAAATACCCGATTGATGATAGATAGATAATTTAAGTAAGTCACGTATTTCTTACTTAGCTCAATGACAATTTTCTGCATCTTGGCCACGGACACGCTCTCTATTCGGATATCCTTAAAATGATGCTCTATGATGGCATTGAGATAATTCTTTGTATTCTGGTATGTCGTAGGCTTCACAGTCGTTTCATAACTCTCCAGCCACATATCAGCTACTTCTTTAAATGTTGGTTTGCTGGAGTGATCTGTAAATCCATTCTCTTCCACAGAGAGCAGTAGCTCTCGTTCTGCTTTCTTAGCCTCTTTCTGAGTTTTAAACCCTCTACGGGTCGTGCGCCTTTGCTTTCCTGTAAATGGATCAACACCCAGATACGCTTGGAGCATATAGCGTGTTTCTCCGTCCTTTGTTAAATATTTTTTGATCATGACAATCTACCATTGATATGATATAATCTATATAGATTTCAATATCTTTCCTATCTACCGTCCCGTTTTTCGGGGCGGTTTTTTTATTTACATTAAACTAAAAATAAAATGCAGTAGTGGTATTAGTAGCAAGATAATCATGATTAAACAACCTAGACTGCTAAGAGATTGTCCACAGCCTTGCAGAGCAGTACCACAGCCATCAAGAGCATTGCCTACTTGCGTGGCCTTGCTATTTTCAACATGACTTTCATAATCATAAAAAATCTGTTTCACTTCATCTGGATTAAATCTAAACCCACATTTTGGGCATCGCTGAGTGTGGAATGTTAAGATAATGTCATTCTTACAGTGTTCACATTTTAATTTTAATCTTGCTTGTTCTAAATCCATAATAATCTAACCTACCAATCTATAAAATTCATCAATGACCATGAGTTCGTCCGTGGTCGTTTTTAATTTGTGCCGTTCCATAAAATTTAAATAGTTGAAATTTTCCTTGTCTACGTGGTTCAATTCCTCCTTCAATAATTCATGTATCATGGCTCTATTGGCCTCGTTTTCGCATTTAATCGGGTTGATGGTGTATTCTCCCTTCGAATGGTCGAGGTGGCCTAATTCGTGCAGTATAACCCTCTTCTGGGCTTCACTAGATAGTGATTTGTTCACAAATACTATCTTTATTTCGTCCACATAGATGCCGTGCCTATTCCATAGATCGGGATCGAAATAGGCAATACGGACACCATGCAGGTCGCAAATTTCTTCTATACTCATAGTCTGCCTTTTAAATATATTTCTATAATGTTCTGTATTGCTTGTATATCGTTTTCGTTTAGTGGTTTACCGTCAAATGTTTTTGCGTTTTCTGCCATTTTGCGGAGGTCGGTTTCGGTATAGCCAGTGGTGGTGGTAGAAGTAGAAGTATCACGCTCCCTTGGGACATCATAACCCATTAACCATGCTTCTGATACATTAAAAGTCAAAGCAAGCAAAGCTAATTTCTTTTGGTCTGGCGCTTGTACACCATTCACGTATTGAGACAACGCACTTTTTCCAAGTTTAACACCTAATTTTTCTTGGAAAGGCTTCGAATTATTAATTATATCTACTTGTTTCCATTGTTTCTCTTGCATTAATTCTCGGATTCTGTCCGCAGTTTCAAATTTTCTCATGATCTTTACTCCTTATTTCTACTATAGTATAACACAAATTTTGAAAATAAAAAATAAAAAAGTTCAAAAAAAATGAAAAAAAGTGTTGACAAAGTTCATGACGCATGATATACTTTAACCATGATCAAAGTTCACGTGACGTGAACAAGAAAGGAGTGATAAAATGAGCAATGACTATTCAATGCTTTTAGGTAAAATCACAGAGAAGTTTGGAACACAAGCCAACTTTGCTGAGGCTATGGGAATGTCAGAACGCAGTATCTCGCTGAAATTGAATAATCGAACATCTTGGAAAGATAGTGAGATTTCAAAGGCGGTTGAGATTCTTGGAGTGAATCCAGAAGATATCCCCTCTTATTTTTTTAAATATAAAGTTCATGCTTTATGAACATAAAAAAGCGCCCCACAGAATGGAACGCTTCACAAAATTAACCACTTTGATTATACCACAGAAAGAAGAGGTGGGCAATGATTGAAGAACTAATCAAAGAACAGATCAGAGAAATTTACCTCGAAGCGAAAGAACAGGCTAAGAAAGAACTGTTACCAATCAGTCAAGCAGAATTGCAAGAGATGTTTGGTTTTAGCAACGAATACTTAAAACGCTTGAAACGCAAAGGCTTGAAATTTCGCAAGCAAGGAAAATACATTATGTACGATCTAAACGATGTACACGAGATTTTGGAACTAGAAAAGGAAATACAACATGTATAACGACATTATCGCAGGAATAACAATCGCAGGAACATTTTTCACGGCTGGATTTATCGGAGCGGTTTGGGACTTTAAACGTGCGCAACGGAAGAAAGCAAGACTGGCCAAACAGGAAGCGATCATGCAACAGTACGAGGAAGATTTGCAAGAGAAGTTTGAAGAGGGCTATCAAGCATTTCAAGCTGATCTAGCTTACGCACGCAAGCACTCTCACTCTGATAATGATTGGGGTACAGCAGATGTTCTTTAAGAAAGCAAGAAGAATTAAAGAACTTGAAACTCTATTAAAAATCTACGAGAAAAGGGACATCGAACATACGAATGTTCTACGGGTGCTATTAAATGGACGAAAACGAAGAAATTGAAATCGACTACCACGACCCAGACTTATGGTTAAGATCGGGATCATTCAAACGCTGGTTAGGCGATGATGACGAGGTGTAACAATGAGATTTTATGTTAACTCAAAATACGAGCTAGTATGCGCTCCGGATTATCATGATAAATTCGGAAACAGTACAGCAGATTCATTGATGATTAATACTGGCACATTTACGAATATGTTAGAAGAAGAAATTGCTCTGGCAGTTAATGAAGTTTTGAAACGCTATCGGCACACGATCCCAAAGGATTTAGTCGATAGATTATTTGAAGAGCGAAAGGAACAAGTACGAATGATGTGCGATACGAGCGCTATTCTGAGCGAGTATATGGATGGAGGAAAGATAAATGAAGATCACACAGGCGACGAAAATCACGAATGATGATGCGTGCTACTTAATCTACGGAAACCCAGGATTTGGTAAGACCAGTGCGATTAAATACATTGATGGTAAAACGTTAGTCATTAATATCGACAAGTCTGCTAAGGTCTTAGCAGGATGCGAAAACATTGACATCGCAGATGTTGATACACACAAGATCTGGGATGAATGGTTAACAGTCGTTAAAGAATTGTTAAACGGAGCTGGTGAACCATACGACACAATCGTGGTTGATAACGTTTCTGAGTTATTCCGTGCGTGTCTTGCCAACTTAGGTCGTGACGGTAAAAACCATCGTGTACCATCGCAAGCAGATTACCAACGGGTAGATTTTACGATCTTAGATAGTTTACGAGCCTTGTTACAACTTAATAAACGCATTGTATTTACAGCGTGGGAGGCAAGCGACCAATGGACGGACGAAAACGGTATGATCTACAACCGTGCTATGCCAGACATTCGCCCTAAAATTTTAAATAACTTCCTTGGACTGACTGATGTGGTCGCCCGTCTGGTGAAGAAAACCACGGACGATGGTGAAGAAGTACGAGGGTTTATCCTACAACCATCTGCAAGCGTTTATGCTAAAAATCGCTTAGACAACCGTAAAGGCTGTAAGGTCGAAGAGTTATTTAAAGGGGGTGATGATTAGTGGTGTTTGAATTACGTGATTATCAGAAAGAGTTAATCATGGACATTAAAAAATCTATGATGAACGGTAACAAAAAAATCATGGTTCAATCACCCCCGTAACCACGATCTGGCAAAACAGTAGTCATGTCGCACATCGCGAAAAATGCTACTGATAAACAAAAACACGTACTATTCTTTAGCCATCGGAAAGAAATAAATGAGCAGGTCGAAGAAACATTTAAACGTGGTGAAGTCAATCTTGACTATGTAACCATCGGTACGGTTGGCAGTCTAGTCCGAAAACTGGACACCCTCCCAAAATTCGATGTGGTATTAGTCGATGAGGCTCACCACATTAAAGCCAAGCAGTATCAGACGATATTGAAATACTTTAAAAACGCTACTCAGTTATTCTTTACGGGAACACCAATCAGACTAGACGGGGCTGGGTTTGATGATTTAGCAGATGATCTAGTCATCGGTAAATCCATACGATGGCTACAGAAACACGGGAACATATCCGAATTTGATTACTATTCTATCAATCTGTTAGACCTCAAGAAATTGAGAAAACGATCTGGAGAATTTACCAATAGTTCGATAGACGATGCACTTGATTTTAAAGGTGAGTATGGTGATTTTATTGACCACTACAAACGATTAGCAGACGGTAAGCAAGCTATCGTATATGTCCATAGCGTAGTATACGCTGATAAAGTCGCAGAACGATTTAATAATAACGGTTATCGTGCAGTAGTCGTGACTGGTCAAACAGACAAAAAGGCGCGTGAAGAATATATGCAAGCCTTTAGAGACGGTGAAATAACCATCATGGTAAACGTTAACCTCTTTACTGAGGGAATTGACTTACCGAATGTAGATGTCTGTATCATGCTACGACCAACGGCATCATTATCGTTATACTTGCAATTCGCTATGCGACCACTTAACCCCAGAGAGGGGAAACGTGCAATCCTTATCGACCACGTAGGTAACCATTTAAGACACGGATTACCAAATGATGATCGAGACTGGACACTAACTGGACTTTCGAAAACGAAAAAACCAGCCGAAAAATCTCCCAAAACGTGTGAACAATGTTTTGCAACATTTTGGAGAGAGCAGATGAAAGATAATTGTTGTCCATATTGTGGGGCGGTTATCATTCAACCAAAAATCGTCATAAACTTAGACGATAAACGCTCAGAGATTGAGCTTACAAAGATAGACCAAGAGATGGTATTCATCAACGTAAATGGTGAAGAAATCGAGGTCAGAAAAGATGAAGCGATGGTATATTGTCGTGTTAAAAAATATGGAAAGCAATATACAAAATGTCAGAACCTAGCCGAATTAAAAGCGTTCCGAAATTTAAAAGGATATGCCAACGGTTGGTTGTGGTTTCAACAGAAAAGGTTAAATATTTGGAGGTAACTTACTATGTCACTATTCTCAGTAAACTATGAAGCAGCAGAACAATTCGCATCTATCACAGATGGAACGTATGAGGTATTCGTCTCACAGGCGGAGCAGAACGCAAGCAAGAACGGTACAGATTTTCTGGACATCCGCCTTAAAATTCGTGATGATTTTCAGCAAAAATTCCGAAATAACTTAATTTTTGACAAGATTTGGATTAACAAAGAAACACTTCAGTATCCAACATGGGCACTTCAACGTTATGCCAAAGCGGTTAAAATCCAAGAGGGGGTAGAGATCAACTCTATCGACCAATTCCTAGAACTGATCCGTGGTAAGTCTTTGAAAGTAACCGTAAAAAACGTTACATCTGAGTACAACGGTCAGACTTACGAGAATTTGAACGTAACGAAGATGGAACAATCAGAGTTGCCAGCATTCGCAGGCGAGATCAAACCATCTACGAATCAACAGATCGAAGATTTAGATTTGCCATTCTAAGACTATGGTAGGAATGGTAGATTATGCGCTGAATTATCAAGCAAATGGTTTTTCTGTCATTCCAATCGACAAGCGTAGTAAACGTGCTATCACTAAATTTAAAGATAGCACCTTTACCGCTGACGATATCAAACGGTTTTGGCACGAAGAACCAGAAGCGAATATAGCGCTTAGAACAGTAGATTTTTTCGTGATTGATATAGATATCAATAAAACCGAAAACGGCTACCAATCATTAAACGACTGGGAATTATCACAATACATACCAGACACCTTGAGAGTTACAACCCCAAGCGGTGGTGAACATATCTACTTAAAGAAACCGCAAGGGGTTGAAATAAGTCAAGATATACGGATTAAAGCTGGTATAGACATTAAAGCTAATAAAAACAATTACATCTTAGTACCGCCTAGCAATAATTCTAAAGGTCAGTATAAGTGGAAGAATAAGCATCCTATCGCTGAATGTCCACCAGAGATTTTAGAAATTCTAAAAACTGAGAAGAAAAAATCCAAGGTGAATTTTACCACGGATTATCAGAAAGATGAGTATTCGAGCAAAACAGCAAAACTTTTTGAACAGGTCGTATACGGGCTGGGTGATAAAGGTGGTAGAAATAATGCTCTTGCAAGTTTTATCGGTGGTCTGCTTCTTAGAGGAGTAGAAGTAGACGCGATATATATGCTTGCAAAACTAGCGAATCACTACACACCAGAAAGTCTACCACAGAGTGAATTAGACCGCACGTTTGAAAGTATGCTTAGAAAGGATATGGATGGATCTTGAATTATTAAAACAACAGTACCGCGAAATGCAACAACAACGGCATCTCATCGAAATCATCGAAAAGCCAAACGACTGGCGAGAAATTCGGTTAGCGTGTCGGGATTATCGTGAACGTTGGCTGGAAGAACATAAGAATGATTATGATCCCGTGACGAACACGGTAACCCCAAAGAAGAATCCCCCCACGCGCCTTACTGAATTGGCAGTGGCGCAAGGAATGGAAGAAATTCTTTACATCGTCAATCTCTCGAATGATCGTGTAGCGGTCTATGATCCAGATCATGGATATTACCACAAAGACCCCAGCTATGCATATAAGATCATTCGATTGTTAGAGCCGAATTTCAGCGAGGCACGCGCAAAGAATGTACTCTTTATGCTCTCAGCTACCCCACGAGTGAACCAACACGAACACTTCTCATGTAACTTCTCCACAGGGGAATACAAAGACCCTAAACGTTTTATCTTAGTAAAAAACGGTATCTACGACAAAAAAAGGAAAATTCTTACAGGATTTACACATGAATTCGTAGCATTCTCAACCATTGCTACTGAATACAATCACTTTGCTAAGTCTCCAACCATTGACGGTTGGAACGTAGATGATTGGTTACTTGATTTAATGAGTGGTGATGAAGAACTGGTACATCTCATCTGGCAAGTTATCTCAGCTAGTCTTAATGGTAACTACTCATACCGAAAATCAATTTGGTTTGTCGGTGAGGGGAACGATGGTAAGGGTACAGTCCAGCAGTTAATCACTAACGTAGTCGGAATGAAAAACGTGGCTAGTTTAAAAATCAATCAATTCGCAGAACGTTTCTCACTTTCCATGATTGAGGGGAAAACGGTAGTGATTGGTGATGATGTCCAAGCTGGTATCTATGTGGACGAATCCTCAAACTTTAACAGCGTGGTAACTGGTGAACCAGTCTTAGTAGAAGAAAAAAATAAACAGCCTTACACAACGGTGTTTAAGAAAACTGTTATCCAATCTACAAACGAATTACCACGGTTTAAAAACAAAACGAATGGTACATACAGACGGTTCGCAATCATCCCATTTAAGAAATCATTTTCTAGTGAAGATGACAACTGGGCGATCAAAGATGATTACATCTACCGTGAGGAAGTCTTAGAGTACGTTTTAAAAAAAGCCTTAGAAATTTCATTCGATCGGTTTATCGAACCGAAAGCATCGCTCGAAGCCCTCGAAGATTTCAAGGAATCGAACGACACAGTCAAAGCGTTTGTCATGGAATGGTTCGACAAGTTCGAATCCACCCGCCTCCCGTCAAGGTATTTGTGGTGGTTGTATCAGGAATGGTGCAAGGATGAGGGAGTTACTAAACTAACTAAACGGAAGTTTGAAAATCAGTTAGCAAAAAATATCCCTCCCGAATGGGTAAAGAAAAAATTTCAGCCTTTAGGTAAATTTGTCCCGTCCGTGGATGTTCCACCTTACTATATTGTTTTTTCATGGGGCGATGATGAAAATAAAATCATTACAACAGGTTATGAAAAAATTAACCGTTAACCGTTTGTTTACCGTTTAAAATCGCAAACGGTAAACACTTCTAAGCCTTATATACCAAGGGTTTACATTACCTTATTTACCTTTTAACCTTTCTATTACTATTAAAATAATAAATAAATAAATAATAAAAATATATATAAAGAGAAACGGTAAGGTTAACGGTAAATTATATAAAAAAAGTGATATCGAACCCTTGGGGCTGTAAGGCTAACAGAGTTTACCTTTTAAAAAACAGAAACGGTAAATTTTGGAGGACATTGTGAAAACTGAACATACTATACAAAATGAAATACGGGTGGCCTTAACAGAAAATGGCTATACAGTATTTCGGGCGAATGTCGGGAAAGTTAAAACCGCAGATGGCAGATGGTTTGATACGGGACTACCGAAGGGCCATCCAGATTTATACGGATTTAGACCCGATGGAAAAATATTTTACATCGAAGTAAAAAATGCAAACGGTCGAGTGAGACCAGAACAAAAACAATTTATTAAAACAGTAAAAGCGCGTGGCGCACTTGCAGGAATTGCACGTAGTGTAGAAGATGCGCTGGCAATCATAAAGGAGACAAACCATGAATAAAAAAATCATTTTAGCAACAGTCGCAACAATCGCAGCGGTCGGAACAGCACAAGGAGTAAAAGCAGATGAAGTACAAGGAACAACTGGAACAGGAACTGAAACAAGCGGAGTCACACCTTCGGTGGTTGGAACACCAGGAACAGAACAAAATAATACAACAGCAGTTGTTGAACAGCCAACTACTGAAACTACAAATGAAAAAACAGGAAGTGAAAGCGACAATAGTAACCAATCGGGAAATGCTACACAATTTACAAAAAATGGAAGTGACATTCAAGTAACGAATCCAGAGGTCGTGGTGGACCAGTCAAATGGAACAGGGAAGTATCAACCCTTTAGCGTGGAATATAAAAACATTGAATTTCCAGACGATCTCACAATCAACGAAGGGGACAAAGTAACGTTCACGCTTCCAGAAGAAGTTAAGTTTCAAACAAACTTTGACTTTGATGTATACAATCCTGAGAAGCAAGTAGTTGGTAAAGCTACTACTGACACGGCAACTAACACAGTTACTACTGTATTCAATAACTACTTTAAAGATCATCCACTTAATAAGCAGATGTCACTTAAGATGGATGCGACTTGGACTGACAAAGTGGAATCTGGAAAACCAGTCACGGCTAATTTCAACGGTACATTTGTTACTGCTCAAATTGGTGCAGAACAAGTTATTGGTAAAGATGAACTCATTTCCAAATGGGGATCACAAGATAAGAATGATCCTACAGTCATTAACTGGACTGTACGCTTGAACTACGCACGAAAAGTCTTGAACTATGTAACTATCATTGACGAAATGAGTGAAAACCAAAAACTTGTTGATGACTACTTTGAGATCAAGAATATTGAAAGTGTAGATCCGTGGATTGATAAAGGATCAGCTATGGACTTGGTTAAATCAATCGCCAAATCAGACCATGGATTCACAATTAAAATGGATCGCCTAGAGCATATGATTTATGTTAACTACAAGACTAAACTTGTTAATGCAGTCAAGGATTCAGTTAATCCAACTAACAAGATTGAGTTAAAGGCCGAGTCTGATGGTGCTGTTTCATATAGTTATGTACAGTTGGTCGGAGGTCGTGGTGATGCCAGCGGTGAGAATAAACCAATTTGGGAAATTCCAAATGACGCTCCGAAATACGAGAAACCATCTATCGATTTGAAAGATATCCCTCTAATGCCTCCTGCACCTATTGTGGATATTCCAGAGTGGAAAGGCGGAACAACTCCGTGGGACGCACCACAATATGACAAGCCAGAATGGAATGGTGGTACAGTACCGTTTGACGCTCCTGTTTTGGATAAACCAGAGATCAATATTGAAGATATCCCAATGATGCCACCAGCTCCAGTATTGGAAAAACCAGAACTTATCATCGACTTACCAAAACCAAACACACCTACAGTTACGATAGATAAACCTAGCATTCCCGTTGAAATCAATTCTAAGCCGTCTAAAACGACCGTAGAGCCTCAGAAAGAGCAAGTGAATGTTATTTATCAACCGACTAAAACAAACGCTCACACGCTCCCTAATACAGGTTCGGAGAGTGGACTGGTTCTTTCATTCGCTGGTATGTTTATCCTCGGTGGTATGGCACGGATTGCATTAAAGCATGAGGGTGAATAATGTCGCTGATAGATCAATTCTTTGAGGAATATGACAACCTCATGAGCGAATACGGTGGTGTTAGTAATTTTTTTACCATCCTTGGCGATAAACGTGTGAGTGGATATATCAACCGCTCACGTAGAGATGGCACGATGCCACCGCCTACGCAATTAAAACGATTTGAGGATTATATGGATAATCATTTCCTACTCAAATGTATGCAATATTACGGTGACAATTATCCAGACAAAATGACAATCAAAATGGACTTGGCACTGGACGAATTCACGTTTAAATATCGCAAGCAGGGGCGAAGAAAAGAACGTAAGCTATCCTCGCAACTGCATTTAGAACGTGCGTGGGCGCTGGGCGCTTGATTAAGGCTGGCAGATTGTAACAGGTCTGTCAGTCATAACCTCACAAACAATAAAATAAGACACTGATGCCGAAGCGAGTGGGGCGCTTCAAAACGAATCGTGATAAAACTACTGGTTTTATGCCTTAACACACGATTCAAAAATGTATATCAACCTATAAATAATAAAGGAGAGTCCTTTCTTTAAGAATTTACATACAAGTAAGTCTGATATACGCTTACGACTAACATCCTATATTGGCATGAGGCTTGGAAACCTCAGAGGGTTCGATTCCCTCTATAGGATTAGGACGGGAATAGGACTCCTTATGATACATTCTTTATTTCACTGCTATCGACCCGTCCCGATAGCTGGCCAGTTGTAGACTCCTTGGGTGGTGCAACCCCATCTACTGGCCATTGCTCACTATAAATTTAGAAAGGCCCTCTTATCTAGTTTTTCTAAGAAGGGGAGCAGAGCAACTCCCCTATTTTAGTAAAGTAGATAGAGATTATTATGGAAATTGATTTAATTAAACGGTCAATCAGACTGGATCGACAGCGACTACAAGATACAAGCAGTGACTTGCTCATACAAAAAAAACATCGGCAAAACAGCAGTGATTGGACGATCACGGGCAATTAAAGAAAGGATTAATAAAAAGTTTATGGAATTAGAACACGAATTAGTAACGTTAACTAAGAAATGGTTTGTGGATCGTGACCTTGAGAATGGTGGGCGATTGGACAAGCAGGCTCTTAAATTAAGCGAGGAGTTTGGCGAGCTATGCGCAGGGTATCTCAAACAAAATGAGAAGCTGACCAAGGACAGTATTGGTGATTGTGCAGTCGTGATTGTAGGGCTGGCATTGTTAATCAAAGAGGATGTACACAGTATCTTCAAGATCGCAGATGGTGTTAGACCAAGAGAAGCAATGGAATGTTTTAAATTGTTGAACGCTAATATTTCAGAGTTCCAGTTGTCGCAGGATTTAGCGAGCAAAGAAATGTGCAAACACAATCTAGTACGTGCGGTAGCTTATCTTAAATCTATTAGTAAGGCACTTAACTACGACTTTGCGGATTGCTTTGAGGTGGCATATAACGAAATCAAAGACCGCAAAGGTAAATGGATTGATGGAAGTTTTGTGAAAGAAGAGGATTTGCCGAATGAATAAACAAGAATTAATTGAAAAACTAAAGATAATCGATGGAGGTTATGGTAGCAGATATTATATAGCGATTAGTGATGTTTTTGAACTGCTTGAACAACTAGACGAACCGCAACCGATTAAATTAAAAGACATCATCGCACGAATTAAGAGCCTAGATGTTGGGATTCAAGAAGTTTGGCTCAATAAAATTTTAAAAGAGTTGGGTAGCGATTATGGATCACTAAAATATAGAGCTGGGTATGAGCAAGGTAAGTTTGACAGTACTATGGAACATGAGAAAGTCACAGTACCGCAGTTTGTGGCAGATTGGATTGAGGATTGTAAAACAAAAGGGAAGAGCTTACTTAAATCTCTTTTATACACACCGGGAAAAGTTAATAGCTGGGTGGATGATCCAGATAATCAAGAAACATTCGCTCTAGCGTGGATTAATGGCTACGAGGTCGAACAAGAAAAGCGGTACACAGTTAAATTAAAAAACACAGATGATTACCTTGTGAAAACAGCCGCTAACAGCTACCGTTTTTATAACAACATTTACACACAAAACAGAAAACACACAAAAGAAGAGATTGAAAAAAGTGGTTTTGGCTGGGTGTTTGATTGTGAAGGTATTGAAGTTGAGAAGGTGGAAGAATGAACAATGAGGTATATGAAGAACTGGAAAAACTTATGAGCTTATTTCCTGATTCATTTATAAATAGACAACTGGAACTAATTCTTATCCCAAAAACTAACACCTATTTTTCTTTAAAAGACTGTTTTACCAAGAAAGATATTATCTCAAAGGTGTTGATGTGGTGCACTAGGGATATAGCTAAAGCCAGGCCATATCAGCAACAAAAAAGGAATATTGCCTTTTATGTAGACAATCGTATGCGTTTGGAAAAATATTTAGGTGCGGACATCAATGTAGACGTAGTTTATCATTGTCTAGGAAATGGGATTAACAAAGAATTGACACACAAGTTTATTAATAGTGGATTCGACATGGAAATCCTATATTTAGAAGTTTAGGAGATAACAGAATGACACGACCAAACAGATACCCATACACTAAGAGTCAGTGGGAAGAAGAAATAACACTGGTATATTTCGGCATTAACACTAGTTTAAAATTGAGAGCAGAAAGAAATAGAATTACAAAGGAGACAAGACATGTCATTAAATAAAGCGAGAAAACGATTGATTAGGAAATATCATAAATTATATAACAGCCATCCGATAGGTTTGAAATTTAGTGCAGATGGTGGCAAGACATTTGTTGCACTGGGGAATGTTGTTGAAGATTACATTCCAGATTCTAGTGTCATTAACTCTGGAAATATTAACGCAAGTAAATTGTCGAATAGTGGGTTTGGCTTTAAAACTTTTGAAATAACTATTAGACAGGATATTTCAAAAGAAGAATTTAATAAATTGAAAGGTGTACTTTGGTAGCGAGATGAACTTACAAAACTTTATCTATTTATTATTCGCAGCAGTCTGGCTCTCTGGCTTGATCTGGGCTAGTGTGATTGCTTTTAAAAACAGGAAGGGGAAGCATGACTAAACTATTTTATACAATCCTCGCATCAGTATCGCTGGTATTTTTGATCGTGTGTATTAACTTAAACGCACGGATTGGAAGTCTTACCAAACGTGTGAGTGATCTGGAATGGACAGTACAAGAACATGAGCTATCTATCCAGCGACTGGCAGAACAGAATAATGCGCAGGATGTTATTTTAAATAAATTAAACAGCGAGTACCAAATGCGAGAACGACAAAGGGCAGAGGAATTGAAAGAGGTGGCTGATAGAAATGGAGTGGGAGGTTAACATGGTAAGGTTTAATATGGAGATACCAATACCACATACTATATGGAAGAAGAAAAGCGATGAAACTCTTGTACGTGTTATTCTTAACGCAAGATATGACTTTGATTACAGTACGATGATTATTTATAAAGTTATCAAGAGTGGTCAGAAGTACGTTACCAGCTATGATAAATTCATGAATGATTTTGAGATGACTGAAATTAAATTCTCGGAAATCAAAACGGAGGTAAGTGGTGAACATAGCAAGTAGACTATCTGCATTAAAGTATATTGATATCAAAATCAAATCCAAACGGCAGGAGATCGAAAACCTCAAGTCAGCTATTTTAAAAGGGCAGGTATATTCAGACGAACCGAAAGGCAGTAAGCAAGGAAATGCAACGGAAGATTTAAACATTAAAATAATAGACGGGGTGGAAAAGATCCGTGCTGAGATTCATCAGCTCATGGAAGAACGCACGCGCTTGATTAATGCCATCGAGGATTTAGATGACCCGTTGGAAAATATCGTGTTGAGATTGATGTACGTTAATGGCTACTCATGGCAAGAAACCAAGAGAGAATTAAATTATTCTCATGCGACAATCCAAAGAGCAAGAGCGAAAGCAATCGAACATTTAGTTATTAAAGATGAACCAACATTTAACAAATGATACACACGACCTGATAATATAGTATACAGAAAGAGATTCGTAAGGCAGCAGAAACGTTCGCAAGCCTAATTGTTTTGTCTCCTTATTTAGTACCAATGATCTGCAATAGCTTTGTGGATCTCTTTTGCTATTTTAAAAGGTGATAATATGAGACCACAGAAGTTAACGATGTCAAGAGGTAAGCGAGTCTTATCTGACTATGGTTCAAGGCAAGACGAATACGCTGAATACAATCGTATGCGATGGAAGTACGATCGAGAAGCCAAAGCATTTTATAATTCAAAAGAATGGAAAGCATTATCTCGATTGGTTCTGCTTGAGAATGATTATGTTTGTGAATATTGTGGAGACGAAGCAACAATGTCAGATCATGTGATTCCATTGAAAGCTGATTGGAATCGAAGATTAGATAGAAGTAATCTAAAAGCAAGTTGCAAAAGATGTAATGATAAGAGAGCAATTCTCTATCGGAACAATCTATTGTGATTGTCATTCGTGTCAACCAACCGAACCCGACTGCGGGTCTTGGGTGAACGAAGATAAAGAGAAATGGGGTTAATGTTCGGAATTTACCCCCGCAATTTTATGAACGGGGCTATATGGTTCGTTATTCAAAGGACGCGGCCTCTTTTGTACGAAAAATTCCGTTTTTAAAAAGTCGTTTCAGTAAAGGAGGTGTCAATTTGGGACGAAAAATGAAGCTAGTGGCGACTACTAAAAGCCATTTAACCAAAGAAGAAAAAATCGCACGCAAAAAGATCGAAGATAAGGCTTCTGATGGTTTGGAAGCATTGCAGATCACACCACCAAAACACTTCGATGCGATTGCAAAAGCTGAATACAAGCGTGTGATTAATGACTTACGAAAGCTACCCCTCAGAAATCTGGATCGAGCGATTTTAGAGACCTATTGTACATGGTACGCAGTCTACAAGGAAATATCCCGTGGATTGCAGAAAGAGGGATATGTGTACGAGACAAGCAGTGGTAAAGTCTTACCGAATAAGATGCTATACAGTCTGGAACGTGCGACTACTAACTTAACACGGGCAGCATCACAACTTGGTTTGACCGTGGACAGTCGGATGAAGTTGTATGTTCCACAAGTGGAAGAAAAGAAAACCAGTATATTTGATAAATTCGGAGGATAACACCTCCTTTTTATTTTAGGCCGTTGGTGTAGAGGTAACATGACAAGCTCCAACCTTGTAGTCGTGGGTTCGATTCCTACACGGTCTGTATTTTGTCAGAAAGGAGGATTGAAACAATCGTAGATAAGAAATATCAAGATGTAGCTTATAAGTACGCTAAAGAAGTGCTTGACGGAAAGCGTAGAGTGAGTGCGAAAGTCTATAAGGCTTGCAAGCGACACATGAGAGATTTAGAGAACATCCCTAATAGCGACTACGACTACTTTCCAGACATGGCGCAGAACCCGATTGATTTCATTGAAATCCTCCCAGATGTCAAAACTGGTAAGCCTTATCCACTAGCAGAATTTCAGAAGTTTATCATTGCTAGTTTATACGGTTGGCGCAGAAAAACAGATAAGACTATCAGACGATTCAGAAAGGCTTTGATATCACTGGCCCGTAAGAATGGTAAGACGATTCTTGTGGCTGGTATTGCTTTATACGAGTTTTTATTTGGTCGTAATCCAGCGATGTCACGACAGTTATTTTGTACAGCTAACACACGAGCACAGGCACGTATCGCGTATGACATGGTTCGTAAACAGTTAGATGCGCTAAGAAGTCAAAATGACGATATCAGAAAGGCTACTAAAATAGTGCGTGACGAACTCAGAAACTTGAATGATGAAAGTTATGTACGTGCATTAAGCCGTGAAACAGGGGCAGTAGATGGATTTGAGCCGTATGTAGGCATTTTAGATGAGTTTGCAGCATCGAAAACAAATGAAATGATTGAATTGCTTGAATCTGGTCAAGGGCAGTTGGATAATCCATTAATTCTAATTATCTCAACCGCTGGATTTGATTTGAACGTACCAATGCACGCAGTTGAGTATCCATACATCGAACGGATTTTAAATGAAGAAATAACCGATGATGGTTACTTTGTATTTGTCGCAGAGCAAGATAATGAAGATGAAATCAAAGATGAAGCCAACTGGATAAAATCAAACCCTATCTTAGAAGTTGAAGCGCTCTATGATAAGATGATGAGCTACCTAAGAAAGCGTAGGAAAGTATCACTTGAGACTGGTACAGTGAATGAAGTGCTGGTTAAAAACTTCAATATGTGGCGACAATCATCTGAAAGCTCATATATGGATAAATCGAGTTGGCAACAGGCTAAACTCGATGAAAAACCAAACACACGTAAGCGTAGGGTTTGGATTGGTGTCGATGTTGGTAAGGTTAACGACTTATTCGCTATATCCACGATGGTCCAGATGGACGACTATTGGTTTTGCGATAGTTTCTCCTTTGTAGCTACTAAATATGGACTAGTTGCTAAAGAGAAACGCGATGGTGTCTCTTATACGAATTTAGAACGTATGGGAGAGTGTGAAATAACCACACTTGAGAGTGGCGTGATTGATGATGAGCGTGTCCTTGAGAAGTTGGAAGAGATGATCTATATGAATGAATGGGAATTACAAGCGATATGCTTTGACCCATACCAGTTTAGCTCATTAATCGCAATGATTGAGAAGCGACATCCAGAATGGCCACTAATCGAAGTTAGACAAAACACAATGGTCTTGAATATGCCCACCAGACAACTACGAGATGAGGTTTTGAAAGGCACAATCAAGCACGCTGGAAATCAACTACTTACTATGGCTATTAATAATGCGCGTGTCAAGGTTGATAATAACGGTATGCGTATTGATAAGGACAAGAATAGCAATAAAATTGACCCACTAGATGCCCTATTAGACGCTTATGCAGTATGCTACCTTGAACCATTTGACGGGTCTGGTTACTGGACGAATGAAAAGATTTTGGGAGGAGGTAGCCTGTTTTGATCTTACTGAAATATATACACACAATCCTATTGCTGATTGGCATAGGATTTTTAATTTACGGTCTTTTCTTGATTAATCCAGTGGTTGGATTTATCTCGACTGGATTGATCCTAATTATTTTAGCCATTTACATTGATCGGGGAGGTGCGCAATGAAGAAACGAATCAAGAAGAAATACGAGTTGCTGGAGCGTATTGAGTATTTAGAGAATGACTTTTTTAAATTCACTCAAGACACAGTAGATGTCATTGAATTTTTAGGTAACGAAATCAAACGACTCGAACGCAAACATAAGAAACATTGATTTCAATGGATAGAAAGGAGGTGAGATTATATGAGTTTCTTTCAACCATTGGGATCAACCAAGCCCTCTTATGATGATTACATTTCGTCCGTGTTATCTGGCAACTACTCCCCAGAGTACACGGGAATTTCTGCATTAAAGAACAGTGATATCTTAACCGCAGTAACCATCATCGCTGGGGATATCGCACGATTTCCGCTATTAAAGAAAGACTTTACGGGGAATATCGAGCAAGATGCAGATTTGAACTATCTCTTAAATGTTAAATCAACTGGTAACGTGTCAGCACGTACATGGAAGTTTGCCATGACCGTTAACGCGATTTTAACAGGGAATTCATTCTCTCGAATCTTACGAGACCCGAAGACTGGTAAGGCACTTCAATTTCAGTTCTACAGGCCCTCAGAAACGACTGTAGAAGAGACGAACGACCACAGACTGATTTATACCTTCCGTGACCGTCTAACAGGCGTATCGGTCAAATGTGACGCTTCTGATGTTATCCATTGGAAGTTTTTCAGTCACGATACCATTTTAGGACGATCTCCACTACTTTCCCTTGGCAGTGAGATCAGCTTGCAAGATGGCGGATTGAATACCTTAATTAAATTCTTCCGTGATGGCTTCTCTAGTGGAATTATTAAATTAAAAGGCGCTCAGTTGAATGGTGAAGCCCGCAAAAAAGCCCGTATGGACTTTGAGAAGATGCGTGAGGGTTCGACTGGTGGCAGTCCTTTGGTATTTGACGATACACAAGAGTACACACCACTCGAAATTGATACGAATGTATTGCAATTAATTACATCCAATAACTTTACAACCGCTCAAATTGCGAAAGCATTACGAGTACCAAGCTATAAGCTGGGTGTGAATAGTCCTAACCAGTCCGTGGATCAGTTAGCAAAAGACTACGTTACCAACGACTTGCCATTTTATTTTGACGCTATTTCAAGCGAACTCGCCCTTAAAGTATTGGGTGATGAAGAGCGCAAGCTATTTAAGATTGAGTTTGACACTCGAAGCGTAACAGGTCGGAACGTAGATGAAATCACGAAGTTGATTATTAACCAAGTTATCACACCCAATGAGGGGCGCGTGGAGCTTGGTAAAGAGCGTTCGTCTGATCCTAACATGGATCGTTATCAATCCAGCTTGAATTACGTGTTCCTCGATAAGAAAGAGGAATACCAAGCAATGAAAGGGGGTGAGAATGAAAATGGCAAAGAGAATCAAGATGAAAGGGCCTCTGATCTCGAATAACGAGTACGAAGTGTATGAGTTTTTTGGTTTAGAGGCAGTCAGCGCAAAGTCGATTACAGATCAATTTCCAGAAGATATCAACGAGGATATCACGCTAGAAGTCAATTCCAACGGTGGTCTAGTGACAGTAGGAAGCGAAATATATACCGCTCTTAAAGAATACAAAGGCCACGTCACAGTGGAAGTGACAGGAATGGCTGCGAGTGCTGCAAGTGTTGCGATTATGGGTGCGGACACAATCAAAATCAGTCCGACAGCTCAGATTATGATCCATAAAGCGCTACTTACACGAGCATCTGGGAATAGTGATGATTTAGAAAAGGCTGTAAATGCTCTTAAATCTAGCGATCAATCGATTATTAATGCGTATGTCTCAAAGACTGGTTTATCAGAAGATGAAATCTTCGAAATGATGAAGAATGAAACCTTTATGTCGGCAAATGAAGCGATTGAAAAAGGTTTTGCTGATGAAATCATGACTTTTGAGAAAGATTTAGGCGCAGTAGCAAGCCTCGAAAGTGGACTGTTACCGCAAGCTGTCATCGATGACTTTTATTCACGGAAGAAATCGAACGCAAAAGAAGCTCAAGCGATGTTATTTGAGCTGGAAAAAGAGGCCATCTTAAACGGCCTTTAAAGGAAAGGGGAATATACCTAAATGTTTGATGAAAAAATCAAAGAATTGGAAGCTAAAATCGCTGAAACTAAAGCAGAAATCGAAACTGCTACAAGCGATTTGAAAGCTAAGTTGGAAGATAGCGCAAACGCTGACCTTAACGAAGCGAAAGAAATGCGTGCGTCTATCGATGCTAAGAAAGAAACTTTGAACACATTAACGGAGGATTTGAATTTGTTTAAAGAAATGAAAAACGAACCACAAACTGCTGAAACTCATGCAGTCCAAACAGAAGAAAAAACAATGCGTGAAGCAGTAAATGAATGGCTTCATTCAAAAGGTGCTGTAGCATCTAAAGAATTGAAATTTGAAGGCAAAGAATTGATCGTTCCTATGAACGCAGCGGTTGACCCTGCTACAGATGGATTGAAGAAAGCTAACTCTAAACCAGTTACTAGCGAAGAAATCGTTACTACACCACTTCGTGAAGTAAAAACTGTTCTTGACCTTAAACAATTCGCTACAATCCATAAAGCAACTAAGGGAACTGGTAAATACCCAATTTTGAAACACGCTACTTCTAAGATGGCAAGCACAGCAGAATTGGAAAAGAACCCTGCTCTTGCTAAACCAGAATTTGAAAACGTAACATGGGAAGTTACTACTTACCGTGGAGCTATTCCAGTATCTCAAGAATCTATTGATGATGCAGATGTTGACCTTCTTGGTTTGGTATCAGAAGCAGCAGAACAAATTAAAGTAAATACTACTAATGATGCTATCGCTACTGTATTGAAATCATTTACTGCTGAAAATGCTACAAACCTTGATGAAATTAAAAAGATTCTAAACACTAAACTTGATCCAGCTTACAATGTATCATTTGTAGTTTCTCAAAGTTTCTACCAAAAACTTGACACAATGAAAGATAAGAATGACCGTTACTTGCTTCAAGATTCAATCACTTCTGCTTCTGGTAAAGTGTTCCTTGGACGTCCAGTATTTGTAGTATCTGATACAACTCTTGGAGCTGAAGGTGAAGCACATGCCTTTATCGGTGATATCCAACGTGCTGTACTCTTTGCAGATCGTCAAGAATTAGGTCTCCGTTGGACTGATAACGAAATCTACGGTCAATACTTGCAAGCGGTTGTACGCTTTGATGTTAAGAAAGCTGATGCGAAAGCTGGTTACTTCGTAACTATGCCCTAATACTCCCCCAATTAGCGGGGGTGTCTCACGGTCAGCGGTAACTCTAGCAGTACCAACCGCAAGTAGCACCAAAGCCGACATCATGGCTTATCTCGATAGCAAAGGAATCACATACAGTTCGTCACAAACCAAAGAGCAATTACTTGCATTGATTGGAGCGTGATAGCATGGCTGTAACGGATTTAGAAGATGTGAAACTTTATTGCAAAATTGATTTTGACTTTGAGGATCAAATGCTTGAAGAAATGATCGAAGCTGCAGAAGATGAAATCTGTTTTGCTATCGGAAATGATGTAACTCCTCAAGATTTAGCTAAATATGCTAAGTTTACACTTGCCGTTAAAAAGCAAGTGAAAGAGGAATACGAACATCGTGGCTTGTCTGCTGACACACAACGGCATGGACTTGCTAACGGTGTACTTAATATTATCCATCAACTACGCACACGGAGGGAACTCGATGATCACAAGAAAAATGAATCACAGAGTCACGTTCTTCCGTGAGATCGGAGGTCAAAATGAAGATGGTGAGGTTGTCTCTCCATCTCGCAAAAACCTCTATACTTGCTGGGCGGAGGTTGCTAAAACTTCCTTGAAAGACTTTCAAGAGGGGGCAAACCAGACGGCCAACAAGAAAGCTAAAGGAATTGTTTCTTCGAGCGAATTAAAAACCTTGTATATTCGTCACAATCCAGAACGACCATTTGATAGCTCAGATCATGTTGAATTTAACGGGTTTGAATATGATATCGTATCGGTCGATGTGGATGAATCATCATTTGACATGGATAAGATCAGCATCAAGAGGCGGACATGACGAAAGGTCTGGATCAGATTTTATCACGACTGAATGAATTGCAAGTCAAAGCTCCAAAGGCTGCACGATCTGCGGTTAAGGAAGCAGCAGACGAAACAGAACAGATTTTAAAACGAAATACTCCTGTTTATTTTGTTATGGATAATGTCCATGCCAAAGATGATACGAAAGTAACCAGTTTTAAAGGCGGTGACCACGGTTTAATCTCGAAAGATATCGGCTTTGGTCGTGCTACTGGATGGCGGATACACTTTCCAGACGATGGTACGAAATACCAAAAAGCACAAGGATTTGAAGAAAAGACAATTAATGAAGCAACACCAATTGTAAAGGAAATATACGCTACGAAAGTAAAGGAGGGATTGGGATTGTGACAGTAGAAACAATAGCTTATAAGTTATTAAGCAACGATGAAGAACTGAATAACTTACTCGATAAGTTACGAGGGAAGAAATTCGGTCTTGGATTTAAACAAGGCATTTTTACTTATGATATCCCAGAGCGACCTACGAATGCTTTGAGTAAGGAGCTTGCTCCATTTATGCGTATCTATCCAACTTATGAGAATGATGTTGAGTTTGCAGATGATAAAGCCATCTCGACAGAACACAGGATCACAATTAACTATTGGTGCTTGAACGCTAAGCAGTCTGAACAGATTGCTGAATTGATGGATAAGATTTTAGAAGGTAACGGCTTTGAACGTTACACAACTAATGAACTGCCAAGATACAGAGACAACGATATTGACTTACTAGTAAATGTAAGAAAGTATCGTTTTTTTGATTGGCAACTTGAAAAACTAAGAAACGAGGATTAATGAATGTCTAAAGTTAAATTTGGATTGCGTGGATTTGAATTTGGTGAAGTTAATGCTGAAAACAAAGTCCCAACAACTATGAAATTGACTGGTATGAAGTCTGCCAAGATTGATATCACGAACGAACTTGTAACGATTGCTGCCGATGATGGACCATACGTAGTATTGTCATCTGGTATCACAGGTACACAGTTGGAAATCTCAGTACTTGACTTGCCAACAGAAGCACGTAAGGTATTATACGGTATCGAAGTTAAAGACGGTATGGAAGTCTACAATAAGAACCTCACTCCAAAAGATGTGGCTTGCTGCTTCCGTACATCTACAGAAGATGGTAAAGCTATCTGGATCGGTCTTCTCAAAGGTAAATTCTCTCTTCCTGGCATGGAAACTGAAACCAAAGACGGTTCACCAGCACCTAAAGAAGACAGCGTAACAGGTAACTTTGTAGCCCGTGGTGACGATGAAAACGGTGATGTAATGATCATCGCCCGTGAAGATAACCCAGCGTTCAATTTGGAAAAATTCCGTGCTGCAGTCTTCCCAAAGTCGTAAGCGCCGCACCAGCTAGTGCTGTAGGCGCAGGATAATCACTTTCTAAGCATGGATTTTATTTCCATGCTTTTTATTTTTATTTAAGGAGTAGGAAATGTATACAATCAAGCTAAAAATCGGTGGAATTGATAAAGAATTTACCAAAGAATATATCAATGTAGAGGATAATCTACTAGCAACTGAGCAAAACGTGCGACAATCAGCACTTATCCAAGACCCTAAAAAGGCGAATGATCCAAAAGAAAATCGCAAACTAAATGAAGCATATCTAAAAATGTTTGTTGATATGTTTGGCGGTCAGTTTAAAGTCGAAGATTTGAAGCAAGCAGATATCGCGATTTTAAAAACACTTGAAAAAATCTATCTCGCAGCGCTTGGAATCAAAGAAGAAGTGATCGAAGATCTTGATGGTGAAGATGAAAAAAAGGGATAAGCCCAGAAGAAGCGCGTGATAATCTTTTAATCTGGTTTCAAGAGCTGATGCAACAAGGGTATACGATCCTTGAAATTAAACAGATGCGACTATCTGACTTTGATTTAATGGTGAAAGCCTTTGAGACGAAGAAAGAGGAAGCAGAAAAAGAGACCACGCTTGATAAAGCATTTCCACTTCTATTTGGTTAAGAAAGGAGGATAAATGGCTAGTAATTTAGGTGAATTAGTAGCAACTGCATCGCTGGATATCCAACCATTCATTGGGAATACCAAGCAATTAAGCTCTTATATGCGTGGTCTGGATCGTTCCTTATCTGCGATGGAAAAATCCTTTAAAAATGTTGGTAAAGGCGGTAAGAACCTAACTGGAATGAAAACCGTATTGGGTGAAACTGCTAACAGCATTAAAGCCTATGAAGGCATTTTGAAGCAACAATCAGAACACTATAATAATCTAAAGTCAAAGATTGGTGATTTGAGTAGTGCGAGTGCAAAGAACAAAGAAGATTTGCTAGGCGCACGTAATGCGATGTTGCAGACCGCTACCACCTTGTCAGATTTGAGGGGGCGGTATGCTGACCTCACTAAAGAAATTAATATCCAGTCCAGCAAATGGACACAAGTTGGAAACAGCTTGCATTCGTTTGGCGAGAAGATGCAGGGTATTGGCAAGAATATGCAAAGTGTTGGATCGACACTTACCAAAGGCTTGACTGTACCATTGCTTGCTGGGGCTGGAGTGGCAGTTAAGGCTGCGATTGATTATGAGAGCGCGTTTGCTGGCGTTAAAAAAACAGTGGACGGAACTCCACAACAGTTCACTCAGTTATCTAACAGTATCCGTGAAATGGCTAAAGAAATGCCATCTAGTGCGGTTGAAATTGCACACGTAGCAGAAGCAGCAGGGCAGTTGGGTGTACCAATTGGTGCGATTAAAGACTTCTCAAAAACAATGATTAATTTGGGAGTGTCTACCAACCTAAGCTCCGAAGAAGCTGCATCGTCAATCGCTAAAATCGGTAATATCATGCAAGTGTCTGGTAAAGACCTTGGTACATGGTCGGCTCACTTTGGATCTTCACTTGTAGATTTGGGTAACCATTTTTCAACAACTGAACGTGATATTGTCGAAATGACCAACCGTTTAGCAGCAGGCGGTAAGCTCGCTGGTCTGACCACACCAGAAATTTTAGGTCTTGCAACTGCCATGAGTAGTGTAGGGATTGAAGCAGAAGCGGGTAAACAATTCTGCCCGTCTACTTGGAAACAAGTAGCATAAAAAATTAAGTGAATTCATGGAAAATCTAAGGTGTTTATGATATAATTAAGTAGTGGATAGGGTAGCTCCCGAAAAGCAAGTTCCCGCTTGCCTTCCATATTTTATAAGGGAATTTTTACTGGGGGGTAAAAATGATGGGTGTTAATAAAACACATGAACAATTTGTTAATGAAGTCAAAAGCCTTGTGGATGAAGAGTATTCTGTTTTAGGTGTGTATTCAAAAGCGCACAATAAAATAGAAATGAAACATAACAAATGTGGTTATGTTTTTAACGTAAGACCAAGCGCTTTTTTATATGGCACTAGATGTCCTAAGTGTGCAAGAAACATAAAAAAGACGACTGAAGAATTTAAACAAGAAATTAAAAATCTTGTTGGTGATGAGTATGAAGTTGTGTCGGATTATGTTTCAGGTCACATAAAAGTAAAAATGTTTCACAATAAATGTAATAGGACTTACGAAGTAACTCCTGGGCATTTCTTAACAACTGGAAGGCGGTGTCCGTACTGCAAAGGCGGTATAAGAGTTAAGGACTACGACTTCAGCGAGGAAGTTAAGAAAGAAACAAATGGTGAGTATGAAGTATTGAGCGAATATACAAATAATCGCACACCTTTAAAAATGCTTCACAAAACTTGTGGAACACAATGGGAAATCAGACCATACAACTTCAAAAACGGCAAAAGGTGTCCTAATTGTAATCAAAGTCACGGTGAAAAAACCATCGAGTCGATTTTAAAAAAAAATAATATAAATTTTAAAATCCAGTGGAAAACCGCTGATTGTAAAAACATAAGAAGTTTACCTTTTGACTTTGCTATCTTTGAAAATAATAAAGTTATTCAACTGATAGAATTTCAAGGAGAGCAACATTATAGAGTTGTTGAATACTTTGGAGGAAAGAAAGGTTTTCTTTCCAGAGTTAGAAATGACAAAATAAAAAGAGATTATTGTGAAAAGAATAATATACCTTTATTAGTAATTGATTATCACGATAATATCGAAGAAAAAATAAACACTATGACAATCATGAGCCAAGCCTGTACGGAAACGGCAGGAAGGTGCAACGACTAGATAAAGTAATCTAAACAAAAAGCAATCTAATTTTAGGTTGCTTTTTTGCATGACGAAATATCCACGAGCGCTTAACACCTTAGCGAATAAAGTCGAAGGTGATGATATAGTCTGAACTTATAGGAAACTATGAGAAGTTAGGATAAAGAGCCTAACGATAACATAATTGGGAACTGCAATGACTCAGACCCTTACTGGTATTGGTAAAGCCGTGTCTGGTGTAGGTAAAGGAGCAAAAGAAAAACTTGAAGTTATCGCACAAACAGCAGGAATGACTGCGGAACAATTTTCTACCGCTTGGAAACAGAAACCAGCGGAAGCCTTGCAATCATTTATTAAAGGCTTACAACGCGCCCATGATGAAGGCAAGAATATGGATGGCATTCTTGATGAACTTGGAATGACAGGTATTCGTCAAGGGAATATGCTGAAATCTCTAGCTTCTGCATCAGACAAGATGAGTGAGGCAGTCAGTCGCTCTAATACCGCTTGGAAAGAAAATAACGCACTTACTAATGAAGCAAGTAAACGCTACGAAACCACAGAATCACAACTTAAAATTTTTAAGAATAAACTTACTGACATTGCTATTGAGTTTGGTGGTCCACTCTTAAAAGCGCTAAATAGTAGTTTGGACGCTGCTAAACCGTGGTTACAAACTCTATCAGACATGGCTAAGAAGTTTAGTGAAATGTCAACAGAGCAACAGCAAAGCATTTTAATGTGGGGTGCTTTTGCTGCTGCAATTGGCCCAGCGCTTAAAGTGTTGGGTACTGGCGCAAGTGTCATCAGTGTTTTTGCTAAAGGAATTGGTACAGTCGCTAGAGGAATTGGTAAATTTAGCGGTGTACTAAAATCTGTTTCTGAGGGTAATGGATTTATCAACAGCTTAAAAGGAATGGCTACTGGTATGACTGCTACTGGTACGGCTGCAGAGAGTGCTGCTGCAAGTACAGGATTGTGGAGTGCGGCGGTTGGGTTGTTAGGTAATCCAGTTACTTGGGGTGTCTTGGCTGGTGGTGCTGCATTAATTGGTATCGGCATCATCGCCAAAGAAATGGCAGAAGCCAACGAACGTACGCAAACGTGGGGTACGAGCGTAAGCAAACTACAAGATCAAGAGTTGTCACGCTTGAAATCCAAAGTCGATGAAGTGCATCAAGCAACAGTTGGATTTGGTCAAGGTGGCGCACAAGCGGTTGAGAATGTACGTAAGAGCGTACAGGGACTTGCTGATGATATCCAAAAAGCGATTGACAAAGACCTTGAAAAAACTCTTAAAGGTCTTGAAAAAGTTGGTGCGAGTGAAACAATCCAAAAACGTGCTGTAGCGCAAGCAGAACAGCAAAAGAAAAACATCCAGTCGATGACAGATGAGATTGTGCAGATTTATCAAAACGCATCTGACCAACACAGAAAGATCACTCGCGAAGAACAAGCGATTATCTACGACTACGAAAATCAATTTATTGATAAACAATTATCATTGCAGAAATATTCTGCTGATGAACGTACTGCCATCATGAAAGCCATGAATGGCCAGATTAGTGATCTAAATGAAACTCAACTACGCAAAGGTACAGGGGTTGTAGCTAAATGGCTCAAAGAGGAACAGAAGCTCTATGATGAGCAAGTGACTGCATTGAAAGATGCTCACGAAAAGGGGATTTATAGCCAGTCCGAATACAACAAGGAAATGGAAAAACTAAATGCCCAACACAAGTCCAAGATGGAAGCATTTGGCCGTGAGTATGCAGCATTGCAACAAGAATGGAGTAAAAAAGTCCCTCTTAATTTTGGCGATGATCGACAACGTCAATTGTACTTTGATCAAATGCGTAAGAGTTGGGCAGAGCTTGGACTTGACTACGACAAGATGATGGCCAAGGCAGACCAATTCGCCGACATCGTGGGTCGTTCGTCTGGTATGGTTGCTAAGAGCGTGCAAAATATGTCACAGGAGACCAAAGATGCCAACAATATCTGGAATGGATTAGTATTTGATCCTAAGACTGGACAAGTCAAGACCAATGCGCAAGAGGAAGTAACTAAAGCGCTCCAAGCTGAAAATGGCTGGGAGAATATGCAGTTTATCCTCAAGCACGCAAATCTTGAAACAAATGCTAAGATGACAATCGGACAAGCATTGGTCGAGGTTGGCAAGTGGGATAGCTTAACCCCACAAGAGAAAGAGTTAGTAGTCGGTAACAACCAAGGTATGAAAGCCGTCCTTGATAGTAAAACATTGCTGGAACAGTACAACGCTATGCCAGCGGAAGTCAAAGAACTCTTGATGAAGAACACTGACTTTCTCTCATCTGGTGAACGTGCTACAGCAATCATCGAACGCTGGAATACACTCACACCAGAGCAGAAAGAACTGATCTTAAAGGATGCTGCAAGTGATAAAGCCGAACGTGTACGACTAGCAGTCGACTCACTAACTGGTATGGCCCACGTAGTCAATTTGGATGCAGAAGATAAGACCAAGAGCGCTATCGCTAGTGCGATGTCTAGCATCTTAACGTTACCAACTGACCATAAGACGGATTTGATTGCAACTCCAGACGGTGTTACCCTTGGAACTAACCAAGCTATGGGCGCTTTGGGATTGTATAACGGATTCGCAGTACCTACAAAACAATTTACTGCCGATGCAAGTAACGCAACTAACGCTGCTAACCAAGCAATTGCTAAACAGCAAGAGTGGAATAGTACACCTAGTCCAGTTAAACCGCAGTTGGGTGATCCAACTGGTGCGATAACTGCTGCACGGCAAGCTATTGAAAATCAAAACGCTTGGAATAGCACTCCAAGTCCTATCAAGGGCATCAATGCACAAGATAATACTGCAGGCCCTGTTTGGAGCGCTCAATCAAATATCAATAGCGTTCAAGGTAAGACAGTATACATTGATGTCGTAAGGCGGATGATTGGTGGAGCAGCAGCCGCGATTGGTTTTAAAGATGGTACAGACTACCACGAAGGTGGACTTGCAATGGTCAATGACCAACGTGGTACGCTCTACAAAGAAATGGTCACACTACCAGACGGAAGCTCATTTATCCCAGAAGGTCGTAACGTGATCCTTGATCTTCCAAGAGGATCAAAGGTCATGCGTGCTGGTTTGACTAAAAACTTTATGCGTGAATTAGGTATACCGAACTTTGCAGACGGTGCAGGTTGGAAACGTTCGGAAGTTGCGAACGTTACACAACGAATTAAGAATGTTAACGAATGGAAACGGAATAATGAACAGCGTGACCTTGTACCGTTTATTCAAGAGTTGATTGACCAAGTTAAACGCGGTAACAATCGTGATGAACGACCAAACCAAAATTATACCTTGAATGTGCATGGAAATAGCACTGGACAAGATTTGACACCAGAATTTATGAAGCGCTTAATGCGCGAACTAGCATACTATACTAATCAGGAAGGAAGGGGATTAGCTTGACGACATTTACTTTCAACGGAAAGAAAAACACTGAGTTCGGTTTACGAATAGCAGAAGGCAAGAAGATCACTACTTCCAGCCTTGATGTGGAGCGCGTGACAGTAGCAGGGAGAGACGGTGAGTTATTGATAAGTAATAACCGTCTTAATTCTGCTGAATTGAGCTTTCCAGTGAATTTTGTAAAAGAAAAAGGCTTGATCGCTACAGAAGTTTATAAAATTTCTGAATGGTTAAATGTGGCAGGTTATAAGGATTTAACTATCTCCTATGATCCAGATTTTATCTATCGTGCTGCATACCTTGAAACGTTTAGTATTGAAGAAACCATGCGACAATTTGGGAAAACAACAATTAATTTTGTGTGCTATCCAGTCAAATTCTACAAGCAAGGGCATACCACTCAGAAATTAATGAATGGTGCGACACTTAACGGTATGGGTAACGTTAACGCAAAACCTATTATCACGCTTGTGGGCAGTGGCGACTGTACACTAACTATTAATGGACGCAAGACTAAGTTGCGAGACGTACAAGGTAAGATAACACTTGATATGCAAGCTAACCAAGTATACAAGGACAATCTTCCAGCGTGGGACAAGGTTGTGCGGTCTCCACAATTTCAGATGCCATATCTTGACTATGGTCGTAACCTCATTAGCTGGGACGGCAGTTTTACTGCTGAGATGATCCCGAATTGGGGGGTTAAGTTATGAGACCTATACTATTTAATAAAAGTGAGACTGCTTTTGACACTTACGGTCTGGGTGAGCTTAACGTAACCAAGGGTACAGTCACACGGGAACGTAACGGGAATTATACGCTATATGCTGAAATTCCCGTGAGCGATCCAATGGTAGCAAGCATTGAGAAAGAAATGAAGCTCAAGGCAGACGCTGGATTAAGGACGAAGAACCAAACGTTTGAAATCTCTCGTATCGTCAAGGATAGCAGTAACATTGTTAAGATTTACGGCCAGCACATCAGTCACAAACTGGAATATATGGTATTGCGAAATGCCACTGCATTTAATGGATCAGCATTTAGCGCACTATCTATTTGGAGAGGTGCGCTTATTGGTGATCTAACATTTGATGTATGGTCGGATATTCAAACCACTGGTAAGGGTGTATTTGATATCTCTAAAATGGAGAATGCCCGTCTTGCACTTGGTGGTGTTGAGGGGTCTATCCTTGATATCTACGGTGGGGAATACGAGTTTGACAATATGACCGTGCGACTGCATAAGCAGTTAGGTCGTACTGCACCAACTGTATTAGAGTACGGCAGAAATATCTTATCTGCTGAACTTGATGAAACAATCGAGAGTGCATACACTAGTGTGTTACCGTTTGCGACTTATACACCAGACAAACCAGAGGGTGATACGAGCGATAGTCAACCAGACCCTATCACGGTTACTATCCCAGAAAACTATATAGATAGTAAGTACAAATCTCTATACGCTCATCGCAGAATTAAAGTCGTAGACTTTTCTAGCGAATTTAAATCTGATAGCAAGAGTAAGGATATCCCAACACCCGATAAATTGCGTAAAATCGCTATTGATTACATGGAACGCAATGCAATCGGCAAACCTAAAATCAACATCAAAATTGAGTATGCTGATTTAGCTAAAACGCTAGATTATGCAGACAATGGCTGGATCGAAGAGTTGGAGTTGTGCGATATCGTACCAATCTACTATCCACAGATTGGGCTTACGGACGAGACTGCGAAAGTAACGACTGTTACTTACGATTTTGTCAACGAGCGAAACGAAAGCGTGGAGTTTGGTGATATCGGTACGAACGTAAGAGCGACCATGCAGAGTGGTCTAGCTGGACGAGTTGATGATATCGCTAAGGCACAGCAGGACTTTGAGAATAGCTTGCCAGACTACCTCTTAAACGCTCAAGGTAACAAGGTTTGGTACAACAAACCAGACGACAAAGAGCATAAAGTCGGTGATATCTGGTTTGAGAAGAACGGTATCTATGACCGTATGTATGTCTGGAACGGATCTCAGTGGGAAAAGCGTATCGACACGGAAGATGTCGATAAGATCAAAAAAGAGGTTGATAAACAGCTTGAACAAGCCAAGCAGTCAACCGCAATCGAAATTGAAAAGGCAAACGCTAAGGCACAGGAAGCGCTGATAAAAGCTGGTACAATTCCAGACACGGCTACGTTATCTGATCAGATTAAAACACTGATTTTAAATAGTCCAGATCTGGGTCGTAAGGTAACAGAGACGTTTAACAATGCGGATAATGGTGACACGATCTATAGCAAAGTGTATTCGAAGGTAGCAAAGAATTTTGCATCACGAGATCAATTTGAAAATATAGATCGCGAGCAAAATAGGCAAGGGAGTGATTTACTAACCCTTTCTAAAAAAATCGAAACACAAACGCTCGAATTCAACAAACTCACAGAGTCGAACAAAATTTATGAGCGTATTCTTGGTAAATCGGAAACCGAAGCCCCGGACAAGCTCTCACGGCTTGTCATGTCGAGCGAGATATTCCAGACAGAGGTCGGGAAGTATTCGACGAGTGGTGGACCGAATATGCTCCGAAATTCCCGCGCTGATGATGGCTTGAAATATTGGACTGAAGCTAATGGACGGTTGAACTTCACAGCTCACAAATTTTACCTCAACGGTCAAAAAAGGATGTTTTCTCTAAGATCAGGAGCATTTGTCCACAGTCCGCGATTTATCATCAAACAAAATACAAATTATATGCTTAATTTGATAGCTTTTGATGCTAACACAGCACGCTTTAAAATTGCATTCTGTAAGCGTAGAAAAGGATCGACGAATGACTTCGACGAAATGCAAATAATCTTTGACGAAACTGGATCACCAGCTTTCAACTCAGATAGAGCTATCAAAAAATCATTCAGCTTTAACACAGGAGCTTTTGATGAAGGGTATCTATTATTTAATTATCAAGGAAATCCTAACGGCTGGTCTGGTCTATTTATGACAGAGCTGGACTTTTACGAAGGTTCATCAGATCGCTTATGGCAACCAAGCCCAGATGACAGCGCAGAACCTATCGAAGCAGTACGCACACAAGTAAGCCAGCTCGCTGGTTCTTGGTCGGTCAAAAATCTAAGTAGCGCGGGCGACGTACTCAACTCTATCAACCTACTCGCTAACGGTACGAACCGAATAGATGGAAGTCTAACGCATATCACAGGACAGACTGTTATTGACAACGCGGTTATAGAAGACGGTATGATCGCTAACGTATCTGCTAACAAAGTAACCGCTGGGACCATCGACGCTCGCGAAGTAAACCTAATCAATCTAAACGCTAAAAGCGTAACGTCTGGAACGTTTAAAGGTTTAACTTTCGAAGGTGGTATTATTCGCGGAAATTACGGAAATACCGAGATTAACTTAAATTCAAACGTAACGACTTATAACGGTACAGCTAAAATTGAGTTTAGATCTCCTTATAACTCTCTTGAATTTAACTCTGGCGGAAGAAAAGCGTTTCTTGCTCCTACAATTTCAAGCGGGACTAACTACGCAGCATTCGCCTTGGGAGTAAACGACCGTGGGGAAGGTAACCCTAACGCTAATTTTACAGGATTGAAAATTTTTAACCAATATGGCCATCGCAAGGTCGTCATTATTGGTGATGTACATATTGTAAAAGATTCTGTATCAAACAATGCCCCCTCAAAATCTTTGGTAGATCTTTTTAGAGATATCAACGATAACTTTAAGAGGTTGAAAGAATTTCGTGTTGCTAACGGCGAGGGTTCTCCCGGTTTTTGGGACGTCTCACTTTAGAATAGAAAGGCAATAGATGAATACATCAGATAAAATTATAAATGCGATCTCGCATAATCTCGCAAATGCTATCGTTGAGGCTACAAAGTATTCGGTCTTGTACGAGGAAGCAAACGAAGAAAACAAGCGCGTAAACGAGGAATATCAACGCGTAAACGAGCTATTGAGCAAATTTAACGATGTTTTGGATAGCGATCAAGCACTCAAGGACCTCTTTGATGAGGCCTCTCAAAAATTAGAAGAAGGTAAATAAAAATATGGAATTTAAAATCATTAACAAATACTTGCAAGAAGAAGGTCGTACTTTTGTATCAATTCGTTCAGCGAACCCTTACACAGCCTTTGAGCGTGTCTTGATCGGGGACCGTACAAACGAATCAGATGAAGTGCTGATCCAAGCTGTACTCGGTCAAGTCGCGACCGAGCTAAACCCAGCGGAAGGGGTTAAGAAATTGCAAGAGGACTTGCATACGCAGGCCCAAGAGTACGAAGCTAAACTCGCGAAGAAAGACGAAGAGATCCAAAAGGTGAAAGACGTGGCAGAATGGAGCGTACTCGCTCGTGTGACTGACGTTGACCACCCACTAGATCCTACAGTCTATAAACGCGGTCTTGAGTTGGTTGATCTTGGTAAAACTGGCACAACATATCCAGCACAAGCGATCTTTGCACTTGAGGATCCTAACCACGTTGAAAAATTCAGTGAAGGTAAGCGCGTGATGGTCCAAGTAAATCAACCGTTCACTTACCAAGGAGAAACGCTTGACCAGCTCGAATCATTGCACCAGAACGGAAAAATCGGGATCTGGAAATGGACAGAGCCAAAAGCGGACGAGCCAAAACCGGCAGGAGAGCTTGAAACTCAACCAGTCCAGTAAGCGAGTAGCTTGACAGGAGGGAGGGTGATTAATGGATCAAAAACCAGACGGAATTTTTGGGATTATTGAAATAGTCCGTGATTTCTACGATCACGGGATTGATGAACACATGATCGTGTTTGTCTTGATGGTTGTTGTTGCTTTGGATATCGTTTTAGGGGTATCCAGAGCATGGGCTTATCATGAGTTTTCAAGCCGAAAATGGCGGAAAGGGCTAGTCAGTCATACAGCTATGATTTTAATTGTTGCAGTTGGCTATCCGTTCGCGTTATACATGAATCTTGGACCCGTGATTGATACCTTTATCGTTGCGATGATGGCAGCATACGGCTCAAGTATTTTGGCCAGTCTTTCGGCGCTGGGGGTAGAAATTCCCGGCCTCGATCACTTTATTAAGCAAAATATCGATCATGAAAAATTTCAACTCAAGGACGGCTTGAAAGAGCCTAAAAAATTGATAAAGAAGAAAGAGGACAAATAGCATGAATCAAATCACAAGCATTATCACTTCGTCAGCTATGAGCATTTTAGTTGTATTAACTGGTATCGTAGTTCAAGCGATCAAGAAATACTTACTAATGCGCGGAGGTAAGAAAGCGATCGAGATCGTTGAGATCTTGGCTAAAAACGCGGTTAACGCTACAGAGCAGGTTGCGGATAAATTGGACATTCATGGCAAAGATAAACTCGAGCACGCTAAAACTAGCTTGATCGAGGGCCTCGAGTCGCAAAATATCCACTTAACAAATCAAGAACTCAATACGTTTATTGAAGCAGCGGTTAAAAAAGCCAATGACGAATGGAAGAAATAGGAGATAAGCAATGAGTGTACAACAATCTATCGTTAACGGCTTTATTAGTCGTCGCGGGCTGATTACCTATTCAATGTTCGGAAGTCGTAACGGTTCGGACGGTACCGGTGACTGTTCGGGGATCATGTCGCAAGTTTTGAAAGAAGCTGGTATCAATATCATCGGCTTACCGTCAACAGTTACTCTTGGTCAACAGCTCGCAAACAACGGCTTTTACCGCGTAAGTATCAACCAAGATTGGGACGCACAACCGGCCGATATTATTCTTATGAGCTGGGGTGCTGATATGTCAAGCTCAGGCGGAGCTGGTGGCCACGTCGGAGCGATGATCGATGATACATACTTCATTTCTTGCGACTACTCAACGCAGGGCGCAACAGGTCAGGCTATTAATACCTATCCTTGGAATGATTATTATGCCTGGAATAAACCGAACTATATCGAGGTTTGGCGATATGCTGACACAGCACCGCAGACGGACAATCGAGCGAACACAGCCGTACAACCGCAAGAGAAAGCATACTACCAAGCGAACGAGGTTAAATACGTTAACGGTATCTATCAAATCAAGTGCGACTATCTCGCACCCGTCGGTTTTGATTGGACCGAAAACGGTATTCCTGTTTCGCTGGTAAATTGGGTTGATAAAGACGGCAAAAACTTGCCAGACGGTGCGGATAAAGACTTCAAGGCGGGAATGTTCTTCTCGTTCGAACTCGATGAAGCCCATATCGCAGATACCGGCAAAGGTGGGTACTATGGCGGTTATTACTGGCGCCTCTTTGAGTTTGGGCAATTCGGCCCAGTTTGGCTATCGTGCTGGGACAAAGACGATTTAGTCAACTATTATGAATGAGGGGTGATTGAATGAATCGCTCGAACTGTACGAATTTAAAGCAGTTTGAGGGCGGTCGAGTCGTTAAGCAAGGCGACTCGGCTTCCCTCTTTGGCTATGAGTTGCTAGATGAAAATTACAATCCAGTAACCGAATTGGAAGGTCAGGAAGCTACGATCACACTTGCTAATCGTAGCGGTAAGACCAGTTTAACCAGCACGGTCACAGACCACAAGATTAAATTTACGATTGGTAAAATCTTACCAGTCGGTATCTATCAAGTGGAAATCACTTGTGGACACTATGTATTTCCGTCTGATAAATCAACGGTAATCAAAGTGACACAATCTGCAGAAGAATATACTTCTGACAGTTTGGAAGAGCTTCGGAAGCGTGAGCAAGGCGAAGAACTCCCGGACCTTACCGTACTATATAATCTAGCTAAAATTTGAAAGGATAGAACATGACTTTAAACACAGAGAAATTAACACAATTCGCGCAAGCAGTCGGAGCCGATGTCAAAGAAATTAAAACAACTTTGGCTAACAAAGCAGACAAGTCAGAAATTGGCCAAGGCGGGATCACACAACAACAACTAGACACGGCTATCGCTGGCGTCAAGACTGCCATTTTAGGCGATGGAGTACCAGAAGAATTAGATACTCTCAAAGAGATCGCTGACCGTATCGCAAATGGTGCAGGATCAGCAGACCAAGCTATTGTGTCTAAAATGACAGAGCTTGGCCAAAAATTCACTGACCTTGAGAATACCAATTTTGTGCAAATCTATACAACGGCTAAAAATACCCTCTAAGGAGGTACTGAATGGATAAATTAAAAAAAGCTATAGAATCCATTGGTCGTGATATTGGGGCGCTTCAAGCCAACCAAGGCGGAGCGTTACAGACTACCAAAGCTTACGAGTTATTTCCGACTTATGCGACATTACAAGCACAGATGACCACCAACATCAAAGAGAAGCACGTTGACTTAGGTCTGGACGCTCTCATTGACACCAAACTCCAAAACGGTGGTGATCCGTTTATTACACGGTCAAAATTGCCAACGATTGACACAAGCCAACTTGCAAGTAAGAATGATCTGGAAGAACTCAAACGCAAAGTAGGAACGGGTGCTAATAGTGGAAGTACAGAATTAAAAGGTCAAGGTTTCCCGTACGCTCTAAATGCAGATATTGGTACAATTTATACCGATACGACAGCGAAGAATGGGGCTGTCAAGTGGATCAAAAAGACCGCTGGAACTGGCTCTAACGCTTGGTCTGTCTTGTTTGGTGATGTCAAACACAAGCCAAGAATTTCATCGAGCCAAAACAATGCGTATGTCGAGTTTAGACGTATAAACTCCACGGTAGAGGTCGGTTTCGGTGGTCTATCGTGGGGTTGGTTTGGAATCGTGAGACGAGGTGCGCCCAGCTACGTTCCCCAAGGGTCGGACCGTGAGCGTAACGTGGTGATCTTAAATGTCGGTGGTATACCCGTTGGTTTTCGTGCCACTAGCTCAAAACTTGGTATTATGACAAATGACAAGGGAAAACGTTTGGGAACATTTTATTTAGGTGGGCCGGACGACGGCAACCAGCTACGCTTACAATTCGATGATCCAGTCCCAACAGATCGTGATATCGGAGACTTGCGATTTACAAATATGTCGTATACCACGGACGACCCGTGGCCAGAAACTTTATAAGATGACAACAGCGGTAGCGTAATGCTACCGTTTTTTTTATTTTCCAAGTAAATTCCAAATAGGTTAAAAATATTGTAAAATCAACGTTTTTTTATTTTCTTTGAAATGCGAAAGGATAGCAGTACTTTTTAAAATGTGCTATAATATATACGATAATCGAATACTATCACTTACTTGAACCACTAGCCCCAACTAGTGGTTTTGTCTGTTATAACGGCAATTTTACAGATTGTCTATTATAACGGCAATCGAATGACTACGTAATTGACTACGTTTTTATTTATTTGAACAATATATGACCATGTCTAAAATACAGTAAAATCAACTAACCGCACTTAATGGATATCTAATGGTAATCGTTTTAAAATTTTGGTATACTTAAGAGTATGAATTTATTAGAAAGTAGGCTTCCCATGGAGAAATTACAAGCCCTGTTATCGGAACGGTTTCAGATCGTTTTTTCAGATAGCAGTTTATTAGATACAGCTTTTACGCATACCTCTTATGCCAATGAGCACCGCCTCTTAAAAATTTCACATAACGAACGTTTGGAATTTTTAGGAGACGCTGTTCTTCAATTAGTTATTTCCGAATATTTGTATAAGGAACACCCAAACAGACCGGAGGGAGATTTGTCCAAATTCCGTTCTATGATTGTCCGTGAAGAGAGTTTGGCTGGTTTTTCTCGGGATTGCCAATTTGACCATTTCATCAAACTAGGCAAAGGCGAAGAAAAATCTGGTGGCCGGGACCGCGATACGATTCTTGGCGATTTATTTGAAGCCTTTTTAGGTGCTCTTTTACTGGATCAAGGAGTGGAAGCGGTCAAACGCTTCATTTATCAGGTCATGATTCCCAAGGTTGAAACGGGTCAATTTTCTCAAGTCATTGACTACAAGACCCGTCTGCAAGAACTGTTGCAGGTTCACGGAGATGTGGAGATCCAGTATCAAGTGGTCAGCGAGTCCGGTCCTGCTCATGCCAAAGAGTTTGAAGTAGAAGTATTCGTGAACGGTCAAACGATGGGCCATGGTCATGGTCGTTCCAAGAAATTAGCGGAGCAGGAAGCAGCCCGCAATGCAGTTGAAACGAGGAATGATGGGCCATGTATTTAAAAGAGATTGAAATCCAAGGCTTTAAATCCTTTGCGGATAAGACAAAAGTCGTATTTGACAAAGGGGTCACTGCCGTTGTAGGGCCTAATGGATCTGGAAAATCCAATATCACGGAGAGCTTGCGCTGGGCCCTGGGGGAATCCAGTGTCAAGAGTCTACGTGGGGGCAAGATGCCCGATGTTATCTTTGCCGGGACAGAATCGCGAAAACCGCTGAATTATGCCTGTGTCACAGTTGTCTTAGATAACCAGGATGGTTTTATCCAGCAGGCAGGGAAAGAAATTCGTGTCGAACGGCATATTTATCGTTCAGGAGACAGCGAGTACAAGATCGATGGCAAGAAAGTACGTCTTAGAGATGTGCATGATTTGTTCATGGATACGGGATTGGGACGTGACTCCTTCTCTATTATTTCCCAAGGAAGGGTAGAGGAGATCTTTAACTCCAAACCGGAAGAACGCCGGGCCATCTTTGAAGAAGCTGCTGGTGTCTTGAAATTTAAGACGCGGCGTAAGGAAACTGAGACCAAACTCAACCAAACCCAGGAGAATTTGGACCGTTTGGAGGACATCCTTTATGAATTAGAAGGACAGATCCAACCTCTTGAAAAGCAAGCGACGGTTGCTCGCCGTTTCTTGGAATTAGACCAAGAACGGCAGGTTCTCTTGCTGGATGTTTTAGTTGCTCAAGTCGATCTGACAAAAGAGCTCTACGAAAAGGCTGATCAAGAAGAAAAGGCCATTCAAGAACAGTTGGCTTCTTATTACCAACGTCGTCAGGTCTTAGAAGAAGAGAATGTACGCATCAAGAAAGCCCGTCATCAGTTGGATGAGAGCTTAGCTGAGGACCAGGCCAGCTTACTTGAGGTTACTCGTTTGATCAGTGATTTGGAAAAGCAAATCGAAGTAGCTAAGCTGCAATCAAGCCAAGCAGCCCATAGTCGCAAGGAAAATTTAGAGCGATTGGATGCTGTTTTGGCCCGTCTGGAAGAAGCGAAACAAGAGCTGGCTCAAAAACAAGAGACGCTAGCTGTGCTTCAACAAAGACTGACAGAGAACCGTCAGCAACAAGAAGAGTTGGAAAAAGAATTAGCCAACTATGAAGAAGATCCGGAACAAGTCATTGAGCATCTACGCGAGCAGTATGTCGCACTCTTGCAGATGGAGGCTGAAAAATCTAATGAGCGAACAGCCATTGAGAGCCGGATCCAAGCACTCCTGCAAGAATCAAGCCATCGTCAAGAGGATTTGACCAAGGCACAAACAAACTTTGAAACTGCCAAGGAAAAAGAAGTCCGACAATTGGAAGAGTTGGATCAGGCACAAGCGACGGTCAAAGGCCTATTAGCAGAATACCAAGAGCAATTGGTAAAAGTGGAGCAGGCCAAAGCTGCCTACCAAGAGGCTCAAGCGGCCATGTTTGACTTGATGGATGAGAGCAAGAATAAGCTGGCGCGGATCAATAGCTTGGAAGCTATTCAGAAAAACCATAGTAACTTCTATGCAGGCGTCAAGAGCGTTTTGCAAGAAGCAGAACGGTTAGGAGGCATCTGTGGGGCTGTTAGTGAGAATTTGAGCTTCTCAAAAGACTACCAGACGGCGCTTGAAATTGCTCTGGGAGCTAGCAGCCAACAGATCATTGTCGAGGATGAAAAGGCTGCAACGCGAGCGATCGATTTCTTGAAACGCAATCGCTTGGGACGGGCAACTTTCCTTCCGCTCACGACGATCAAAGCTCGTCAACTATCCCCTCGGAATCTGGAATTAATTCAGGCCAGTGCAGGATTTCTAGGAATTGCGAGTGACTTGGTAACCTATGAGAATCGGTTTGAACAGATTTTCCAAAACTTGCTTGGAGTAACGGCTATCTTTGACACGACGGAGCATGCGCGTGAGGCGGCTCGTAAAGTCAACTATCAAGTTCGGATGGTGACCTTGGATGGGACCGAATTGCGGACCGGAGGGTCGTATGCCGGTGGTGCCAATCGTTCCCAAAATACGGTCTTTGTCAAACCAGAATTGGATAGTTTGAAGCAGGAAATGCAAGCTCTGGATGCTTGTTTGAGAGAAGCAGAGCAGGAGGTCGAGACCAAGGACAATCTGCTCAAGCAGGCGCAAGAATACCTGGCCTCTATTCAAAGCCAAGGTGAGCAAGCGCGTCTAGAGCAACAGCGGGCCCAATTGGCCTACCAACAAAGCCAAGAGCAACTGAAAGAAATTCAGGAACTCTTAGAAGCTTTGAAGTCAGAATTGGCAACAGATGCGACCCAGTCTCTCCAAGAAGAGCTGGAATCCCTTACTGAGCAATTAGCAAAAATTGAGCTTCAAAAAGAAAATCTGAATCGCGACATTGAAACCATGAAGTCGGATAAAGATGTTCTGCAACAAAAGGTACAAAACCTGCAAGAGCAATTGGCAGAATTGCGACTTCAACAGACGGAATGGTTGAGCCAACAAAGCTACGAGCAAACAGATGCTTGTCGCTTGGAAGAAACGATCTCCCAGTTGGAAGTAGAAGAGCATCAGTTGCAATTGCTGATTGAACAAGGCGAGGCCAAAGTCCAGACAGTTGATGTGGAGCAGCTAGCCAACCAATTGACGCAGGCACAAGCCAAGAAAACGGACTTGGAACAAGGGGTCATTCGGAAACGATTTGAGCTGGATGATTTGGAAGGCCAGGCCGAAGATGTGGCAGAACAGATGGAACAAGCTCGCAAGAAAAACGAAGAATGGATTCGTCAACAAGCCAAGGCTGAAGCGACACGTGAAAAGCATGCGGATCGTTTGAACAAGCTCTTAACGCAAATTACCGATGAATTCATGCAAAGCTTTGACCAAGCCAAAGAGCAGGCCAAACCTGTTGGAAATCTTGCAGTGGCTGAAAACCAGCTCAAGAGCATCGAAAAAGATATTAAGGAACTTGGTCCAGTCAATGTGGATGCGATCGAGCAGTACGACGAGGTGAAGGGGCGCTTTGATTTCCTTTCCAGCCAGCGTGAGGATGTCTTGGCTGCGAAAAATATGCTTCTGTCTACCATCAACGACATGAATGACGAGGTCAAGGAACGCTTTAAATCAACCTTTGAAGCCATTCGTGAATCCTTTAAAGTCACTTTCCGTCAAATGTTTGGTGGGGGTTCTGCTGATTTGATTCTGACAGAGCCAGATCTTCTGACAGCTGGTGTTGAAATTTCTGTACAGCCACCTGGTAAAAAGATCCAATCCTTAAACCTCATGAGTGGTGGAGAAAAGGCCTTGTCTGCTTTGGCCCTCTTGTTCTCGATTATTCGTGTCAAGACTATTCCATTTGTCATTTTGGATGAGGTAGAGGCTGCCCTAGATGAGGCCAATGTTAAGCGCTTTGGGGATTATTTGAACCGCTTTGATAAGGAAAGCCAATTTATTGTCGTGACGCACCGGAAGGGAACCATGTCAGCTGCCGATTCCATCTATGGTGTGACCATGCAGGAGTCTGGGGTTTCTAAAATCGTCTCAGTAAAATTGAAAGACTTAGAAAATGAAGAATAATGATATTAAATTGATCGCTACGGATATGGATGGAACCTTTCTAAATGACCAACATCAGTACGATCAAGACCTTTTACGCAAGGTGTTAGCAAGCTGCAAAGAAAAAGGCATCTATTTTGCTGCTGCGAGTGGCCGTGCCCTCCTTTCGCTCAAATCCCTCTTTAAAGGGTTTGAAGACCAGATGATTTTCATTGCTGAAAATGGCAGTGTGGTAGAATTTCATGGAGAAGATCTCTACGAAGCGACCATGTCCAAAGACTTTTATTTGGGTGTTTTTGAGGCTTTGAAAGCTTCCCCTTATGCAGACCCGAATAAATTGCTTTTGACGGGGAAAAAAGGGAGCTATGTCTTAGAAACGGTGGATCCCGACTATCTGGCCTTGAGTCAGCACTACAATGAAAACATTCAAAAAGTGAAAAGCCTAGTGGATATTCAGGATGAAATTTTCAAATTGACCACCAACTTCGATGCAGCTCTTGTTCTTGAAGGAGAGCAATGGGTCACTGAGAATATCCCAGGCGTCAAAGCAATGACGACAGGTTTTGAATCGATTGATATTGTCCTCGATTATGTCGATAAAGGAGTGGCGATTACCGCCTTAGCGGATAAACTAGGGATCTCGATGGATCAGGTGATGGCTTTTGGGGATAACCTAAATGACCTCCATATGATGCAAGTCGTGGGCCATCCTGTAGCGCCAGAAAATGCACGTCCCGAAATCTTGGCGATTGCTGAAACAGTCATCGACCACCATGCGACGGGTTCTGTCCTACGCTACATGGAGGAAATTGTATGAGTAAGATTTCCTTGATTGCGCTGGATTTAGATGGGACCCTTCTCAATTCTGAAAAAAAGATCTCTCCTCGCAATAGAGCAGCTCTCGCTGCTGCACAGGCTCAAGGTGTCAAGGTGGTTCTAACCACTGGTCGCCCCTTGAAAGCTATGGATTTTCTTTTGGAAGAATTGGGAACAGCAGGCCTCAAAGAAGAGTATACGATTACCTTCAACGGTGGCTTGGTGCAGCGAAATAATGGAGAAATCCTCTCAAAAGTTGTCTTGGCACCAGAAGATGTAGCAACCATTCATGATGAAACAGCCCGTCTAGGCCTTCCGCTGGATGCGATCAGTGAGGGAACGGTTTATGAGATTCATTCGGAACGGAAGTCCCTCTATTCCCATTACAATCCCTACCTGAACTTTATTGAAACAGATTTTAAAGACCTGCCATCCACGATTTCCTACAACAAGTGTGTGACAGCAGTCGATCAAGACTTTTTAGATGCAGCGATAAAGCAGATCAAGCCGGACTTATTTCAAGACTATGAAATTTTTAAATCTCGGGAAATGTTGCTGGAATGGTGCCCCAAAAATGTTCACAAGGCAACAGGTTTAGAGGCATTGGCAGCCATTTTGGGTCTTACATCTGATCAAGTCATGGCCTGTGGAGATGAGGCCAATGACCTGTCTATGATCCAGTGGGCTGGACTAGGGGTTGCTATGGGCAATGCGGTCCCGGCAGTGAAAGAGGTGGCGGCGCTTGTTGCACCCGTGACCAATGACCAAGATGCTGTCGCATGGGCAATTGAAAATTATGTGCTAAAGGAGAGTGAATAAATGGGATTATTTGATCGTTTATTTGGAAAAAAAGAAGAAACTGAAAAAGTGCTTCCGTCTACTGAAGAAGTGACGGAAAGTACTGGGGTTGAAGAAACTGTCAAAGAGGAGCCGACGACGGCTGTCTCAAATGACAAGGAAGAGCAAAAAATCGCTGATATGGAGGCTTACTACCAAGAGCTTAAAGCGCGGATTGCAGCCACACATCAACCTGTTTCAACCGTCACTCAAGAAGAGCCATCAGAGGAACCTCTTGTTGAAGAAAATGTGACTTCAGAGACTCCTGAAGACCAAGCACCAGTAGAGGAGTCTCCGGTTGTCTTTGAACCCGCTCAAACAGAAACAACTCCTGAAGAAGTTTCACCTGTAGCTGATGAAACGGAGACTGAGCCTCTTGAAGAAGTGAAAATTGAAGCGGAAGAAACTGAAGATGGTGAGGAAGCAGATGGGGCTAACGGTTCAGAAATGGAAGAAGAGTCACCAATTGCCTCTCCATCATCTGACGCTGAGCTAGTAGAAGGGAGCACGACAGAAGAGGAGTCTCCAGAACTAGTAGAAGCTCAGGATGAGGTTTCAGAACCTGAAGTATCAGAAGCGATTGCTCAAGTGGAGGAAACTTCAGAAGTGGCAGAAGCTGAGTCCAGACTTCCTCAAGGAGAAGCTGCTTCAGCCGTTGAGGAAAGAACTGTTGAAGAGGCAGAAGAGCCAATTCCAGACGAGGTTGAGCCAGAGCAAGAAACCATTCAGGAAAAATACGATCGTAGCTTGAAAAAGACACGGACTGGATTTGGAGCACGTCTCAATGCTTTCTTTGCTAATTTCCGTTCAGTCGATGAAGAATTCTTTGAAGAATTGGAAGAACTCTTGATCATGAGTGACGTTGGGGTTCAAGTGGCCTCTAATTTAACCGAAGAGTTGCGCTATGAAGCCCGTTTGGAAAATGCCAAAAAATCAGATGCTCTCAAGCGCGTGATCATCGAAAAATTGGTGGACTTGTATGAAAAGGATGGCCAATTTAATGAAGCGATTCGTTTTCGAGATGGTCTTACGGTCATGCTCTTTGTTGGGGTCAATGGAGTTGGGAAAACAACCTCTATCGGGAAGTTAGCCCACCGCTACAAACAAGAAGGCAAGAAAGTCATGTTGGTTGCAGCAGATACTTTCCGTGCAGGAGCAGTGGCTCAACTAGCAGAATGGGGACGCCGTGTAGATGTTCCAGTTGTAACAGGTCCTGAAAAATCAGATCCTGCTAGCGTTGTATTTGATGGAATGGAACGCGCGATCGCTGAAAACATCGATGTTCTGATGATTGATACAGCTGGTCGTCTGCAAAACAAGGACAACCTCATGGCGGAGCTTGAAAAAATCGGCCGCATTATCAAGCGTGTGGTACCTGATGCACCGCATGAAACCTTGCTGGCCCTCGATGCATCAACCGGTCAAAATGCCTTGGTGCAGGCTAAAGAATTTTCAAAAATTACGCCTGTTACAGGAATTGTATTGACCAAGATTGATGGAACGGCTCGAGGTGGGGTCGTCCTTGCCATTCGTGAGGAGTTGGACATCCCAGTGAAGTTGATTGGATTCGGAGAGAAGATTGATGACATCGGACCATTCCACTCAGAAAACTTCATGAGAGGTCTCTTGGAAGGCTTGATTTAAGAGTCGAATAGAAAAAGACAAATTGTTGGAAGGACAATTTGTCTTTTTGTTTCCTTGCTCTATCAAAAAAACCACCCGAAGGTGGCTTTCCTTAATTTTTAGGTTCAGGTTTCCAAACCCATTCGGCTCCGTATTCTGCAAGGAGATCATCGGATGCAGTTGGTCCCATGGATCCAGACTTGTATTCATAGAGCGGTGCTCCATTTTCGGCCCATAGTTTTTCAATCCGGTCAATCAATTGCCATGAAGCACGAACTTCGTGCCAGTGGCTGTAATTGGTTGAGTCATTGTTCAAAACGTCGAAAATTAATTTTTCATAAGGCTCTGGTGAAGCTCCAGTTGCGGTCGCATCTGTTTCGTAATCAAAGGAAATCGGTGCGATACTGAATTTTTCTCCAACCTCTTTTCCGTTGATGCTCAATGAGAAACCTTCATTTGGTTGGATATAAATGGTCAAGACATTTGGTTGCAAGCTATGTCCAAAGATGGAATCGGTTTGCTTGAAGACCACATTGACCATGGTTCCTTTTTGGGTCAAGCGTTTTCCGGTACGGAAGAAGAAAGGTACTCCGCGGAAGCGATCGCTATCAACAAAGAATGCACCAGAAGCATAGGTTTCCGTAGTAGATTCAGGGTCGACATTGGGTTCACTGCGATAAGAGATATCTTTTTTCCCTTCGATCGTACCTGAATGGTATTGACCACGGATAAAGAATTTCTTCAGTTCCTCATCTGTTGGATTGTGCAATTGCTCAAAAACTTTAACTTTTTCTGCCCGAATCGCATCCTTAGTAAAGGTGGCTGGTTTATCCATAGCAAGCAAAGACAAAAGCTGAAGGGTATGGTTTTGCACCATATCTCGAAGGGCCCCAGAATGATCATAGTAGCCACCGCGTTCTTCAACTCCTAAGCGTTCAGCAAAGGTAATTTGGATATTGTCAATAAAATCTCGGTTCCAAAGATTATCAAAAATAAGATTTCCAAAACGAATGGCAAAGATATTTTGGATCATTTCTTTTCCAAGGTAATGGTCGATCCGGAAGATTTGTTCTTCATCAAAGGTTTCTTCCAATTCCTTGTTGAGCTGACTAGCCGTTTCTAGGTCTGTACCGAAAGGTTTTTCAACGATCAAGCGCTCAAAGCCTTGCCCATCCACAATGCCTTCTGATTTGAGGTGTTTGGCAATGGTTCCAAAAAATTGAGGAGCCATGGACAAGAAGAAGACCTTGTTGTGTTCTGTTTGGTATTTTTCATCCAAGCTGTTTTGCAATTCGCGCAGGGCGATGTAATGTTCGGTATCATTGACATCGTGGCTTTGGTAGTAGAAATGACTAGCGAATTCTTGAGCTTGTTGTGGGCTATCTGCCAGATCTGTGATGGATTCTACCACGACTGATTCAAAGTACTCCTTGCTCCATGGTCTGCGGGCTGTTCCGATAACCGCAAAGTTTTCAGATAGATTTCCTGATTTATAGAGTCTAAAAAGGGATGGATAGAGTTTGCGCTTGGCTAAATCTCCACTGGCCCCGAAAATGGTTACAATAACTTTTGAAGACATTTAAGTACCTATTTCCTATTTTATTAACCATATTTTACCATAAAATCCACAAGATTTCTTTGATGGAATCGTTGTTCCGAATATTTTCCGCTTGGATTAGAGGATTTGAGAGGAAAGCATAGAAAAAGCTAGAACGAAGGAGCGTTCTAGCTTTCATGGGGTTAAGGCCTATCGAAGGAACTTAGTCTATTCATTAAAATACGCGGTAGACATAAGGATTATCTGGTTGTGTAATGGTTTGACAATCCGTCACGTGGAGGACAGGCAAGCTTTGCTTGAGCTGTTTGTGGTATTCAATGGATAAGGTTCCTTTTGCATGGATCCAGGTATTGTTTTCAAAATGTTGAGGGGCACCGGTTGTTAAAAGACCGTAAACACCCGAGTCTGCGATACAGTGGATGATCCCAAAGCGAAAGAGAAATTGACTTTCTTTGTTATTAGGGTCATTGTAAACAAAACCGGTCAACTCAATGGTCTTTCCTGCAAATTGGTCAGGATAATCATAAATCACTTCCATGACTTCCATGTAATTCTCAGTGGTCACCTGAATCACTTTTTTATCAACATATTTCTTTGCCGCCTGCTTCATTTCTGACTCATAGGCAGATTTGGTAAAATAGCTACTAGTATCTGGTTTGAGATACTGGGTTGTTGTCCCTTCGTCCTGCTGGATTTCCTTGGAAGATCCAGCCGCAACCGGGAAGTGGTAGCCTTTGGCAGAGACTGTTTGGGAATCCAGTGTCACTGTAGGAAAAAATAGCCCGACAAACAAAGGAATACAGAGCAAGAAAATACTCGCCACTTTTGCCCAGAAGCCAGAGAGATGACTGTGGATCTTCATCTGCTTGACCCAGATGATCAGCTGCACAAGAGCTAAAACAAAGGACAAGAACATGGAAATATAAGCCAAGTAAGAATAGTGTAAGTTGATGTATTGATTGAGCTTACCAGATAATTGCAGGTACATGGTGAGCTCAAAATAGCCAGCTAATATCAAGAAACGAATCATAGCACTACCCCCACAAACCAAGCATAAAGGAGCACAACTCCACTCACAATTCCGATAAATTGCCAGATAAAACGGGTCTTGAGATAATTTTTCATCATGAGGAGATTTTTGACATCAAGCATAGGCCCAATCACCAGAAAGGCAAGAACAGGCGCTACTCCAAAACTTGTTAGAAGAGAGGATCCAACAAAGGCGTCCGCCTCGCTACAAAGTGAGAGGAGAAAGGACAAGACCATGAGAAGGAGAATAGCAATAACCGGTGTCGCACTGATCGAAGTGAGGATCCGTGTTGGGACATAGACTTGGACGAGGCTGGCAAAGAGACAACCAAATACCAAGTAGCGTCCTGTATCAAAGAATTCATCAATGGCTTGCACCAAGACTTGAAAGAGCTTTTGGCCTTTGCTCAAGTCCCTAAAATCATGTTCATGCACAGGTTTGCGATGTTCTTTTTGGATCGAATCTGTCTGAATAAAGCCAAGGAAGATCCCTAGTACTGTTGCGACAAGCAAGGAACCAAGGGCGCGGTAGAGGGCCATCTTAACAGAATTCCCAAAGGCTGAGTAGGTCGCAAAGAGAACGATGGGATTGATGACCGGTGCTGTCACCAGAAAGGGAACAGCAGTATAACTTGGGACTTTCTTTTCTAGAAAGCGATTGATAATGGGAACAATTCCACATTCACAGGAAGGAAAGATAAAGCCGATAAAAGTCCCAAAGAAGATCCGCCCAAATTTATTTTTGGGAAGAAAGCGGTAGACCCTCTCGGGGGTGATATAGACCTCAATAATCCCTGAAATGATACTTCCGATTAGGACAAACGGTAGGGCCTCGATAATAATCGAGAGAAAAATAGCCCCCGCCTGCAAGACGCTAGAGGGAAGGTGTTGAAAGAATGTCATTACTTAACCTTCTTTGCTTCTTTAGTGGTAGCAGTTTCTGCCTTCTTTTTCTCTTCAGGAAATTCTACTTTCTTTTCTACATCCGGAAAACTCGCAAAATTTTCAAACATTTTATCAAGATCATCTGTTTTTGAGAATTTAATAGCCATTGTTGGGCCTCCTTTTTATTTTCTTTCATTATAACAAAAAGGAAAGAGCAAGGGGGAAATGGAGCATAAAAGGAAGGATCCATAGGGTCAAAATTATTCTATGAAAAATCCCTGAAACAGAGACCAGAACAGGCGATCTCACCCCTTGATGGCAGCAAAATATGCTATAATAGAAGCTATGGATAAATATGAAAAAATAGCCCAAGAATTGGGTGTTAGCTTAAAACAAATCGATACCGTATTGAGTCTGACCGCAGAAGGCTCAACCATTCCCTTCATTGCTCGCTATCGAAAAGATATGACGGGAAATTTAGATGAAGTAGCGATTAAGGCCATTATTGACCGGGACAAATCGTTAACGGCTCTGGCTGAACGAAAGGAAACCGTCCTTGCTAAGATTGAGGAACAGGGCAAACTGACAGAGGCGCTCAAGCAGGCTATTGAGGCTGCTGAAAAATTAGCGGATGTCGAAGAGCTCTATCTCCCTTATAAGGAAAAACGGCGGACCAAGGCGACGATTGCTCGAGAAGCAGGACTTTTTCCTTTGGCACGTCTCATTTTGCAAAATAGTCCAGACTTGGAAGCAGAGGCTCAGAAATTTACCTGTGAGGCCTTCCCAACTGAAACCGCAGCATTAGCTGGTGCAGTGGATATTCTGGTAGAGGCTATTTCAGAGGATACCCAATTACGGGCCCTCACCTATCAAGAAATTCATGGGCATTCCCTCATGACGTCAACCTTGAAGGATGAAAGCTTAGATACTAAGAGAACCTTTGAAATCTATTATGATTTTTCTGAGAAGATCAAGAATATGCAAGGCTACCGGACTCTAGCTCTCAATCGTGGGGAAAAATTGGGCGTTCTCAAAGTCGGATTCGAGCACCAACTGGATCGGATCATTCGTATTTTTGAGGCTCGTTTTAAAACGAAAAATGCCTATGTCGATGAGGTTATTCAACAAGCGGTTAAGAAAAAAATCGTTCCTGCGATTGAACGTCGGATTCGGACAGAGTTGACGGAGGTGGCAGAAGACGGGGCCATTCAATTGTTCTCTGAGAATCTACGGAATCTATTGCTCATTCCTCCATTAAAAGGGCGCGTGGTCCTTGGATTTGACCCAGCCTTTCGGACTGGTGCTAAACTAGCCGTTGTCGATGAGACAGGAAAGATGCTCGCTACCCAGGTCATCTATCCAGTTGCTCCTGCAAAACCAGCTCAGATCGAGCAGGCTAAAAAGGATCTGTCCTCCTTGATCAAGGAGTTTGGCGTAGAGATTATTGCAATTGGAAATGGAACAGCTAGCCGTGAAAGTGAGGCCTTTGTCGCAGAGGTCCTCCACGACCATCCAGGAGTTCGCTATGTTATTGTCAATGAAAGCGGAGCATCTGTCTATTCAGCTAGTGAATTGGCCCGTCATGAGTTCCCAGAGCTAACCGTTGAAAAACGCTCGGCCATCTCCATTGCCCGCCGCCTGCAAGATCCGCTAGCAGAATTGGTGAAAATCGATGCCAAATCTATCGGTGTGGGTCAATACCAGCACGATGTCAATCAGAAAAAACTGACAGAAAGTTTAGATTTTGTGGTAGATACTGTGGTCAACCAAGTTGGGGTCAATATCAATACGGCTAGTCCCTCTCTCTTAGCGCATGTAGCAGGACTCAATAAAACCATCTCTGAAAATATTGTGAAATACCGGGAAGAAGAAGGAATGATTCTTTCACGAGCACAGATTAAAAAAGTCCCTCGCCTTGGCGCCAAGGCTTTCGAACAGGCTGCTGGATTCTTACGCATCCCTGAAAGTAAAAACATCTTGGATAATACCGGCGTTCACCCTGAAAGTTACAAGGAAGTTGAAAAACTTTTTCAGCTTCTTGAAATTACCGACCTCGATGCATCCGCTCAGGAAAAATTAAAAGCTGTGAACATAAAGGAGATGTCTACTCAGCTGGATCTGGGACCAGAAACCCTGAAAGATATCATTGCCGATCTCCTAAAACCAGGTCGCGATTTGCGGGATTCCTTTGATGCACCCGTACTCCGTCAGGATGTCTTGGATATTAAAGACCTCCATATAGGCCAAAAATTAGAAGGGGTTGTTCGCAATGTGGTTGACTTTGGAGCCTTTGTCGATATTGGTATTCACGAAGATGGCTTGATTCATATCTCCCATATGAGCAAGCAGTTTATCAAGCATCCAAGCCAGGTCGTATCAGTAGGTGATTTGGTAACCGTCTGGGTGAAGAAGATTGATGTGGAACGCGAAAAAGTCAATCTCAGTTTGGTAGCTCCGAATGAATCTGACTGAGTATGTGCGCCAAGTATCCCTGGAAGATTTTGGAAGAGAATTCCGCCATCAAGCAGAGTGGAATTCACGCCTTCAAACCACTGGAGGTCGTTTCTTTCCCAAGGATCGACACCTTGATTTCAACCCGAAAATATACCAAGCTTTTGGGTTAGAGGTCTTTCGCAAAATTGTCCGCCACGAGCTCTGCCATTACCATCTTTACGATCAAGGTAAAGGCTATCGCCACAAAGATCTAGACTTTAAGCAACTCCTCCAGCAAGTGGACGGTCTTCGTTTCACACCTCCTCTACCAGATAGAACTGGTGGAGTCAAGCGGATCTATCTTTATCAATGTCCCCATTGTGGCCAAGAGTATAGACGAAAGCGAAAAATCGATCTGAAGAAATATGCCTGCGGTCGCTGTCGCAGCCGTCTGCAATTCCTTGAAATGAGACAAGAGTAAGAATCGGTCTTTAGGCGGATCTCTTTCCAGTTCGACTCTGCTAAAATAGGTCTAACTAGAAAGAGGAAAATCAAATGACAGCATCATTTTACAAATTAAAACGACATCGCCTGGTTTCAGGTGTGCTAGCTGGCATAGCCGATAAATTTGGTCTTAGTGTAACTCTCCTACGCTTCTTGTTTATTCTTTTTACGGTCTCTCATGCCTTTATCGGTGTGATTATCTACTTGCTGTTAGATACGACCTTGCCTTATAAGGACGAGGAGGAGCAGAAAATGTTTGACTATGGCTCTCGACCTCGTCGAAGAAAAGAGGCTGAACCCATTCATGATCAGAATGATAGTCCATTTTTCTAAAAGGAGATCCGAGTGAAGCAGAAGTTCTATTACCTTGCTTTTATTCTATACCTCTTCTTCAGTTTTATAGGACAGTTTTTCATTTTAAATCGTTTTTTTGGGGAAGGAGTTGGAACAGTTTTGATCGGGATGCTCCTTTTTCCACTGGGCATTTGGAATAGTCTCTTCTACCTCTTGTTTCTGCCAACAGAAATGGCTAGAAAGCCACAAATTTATCGGTTTTCGATTTTATTTCTGCCGATGTTGTGCCTGGTTTTGTCCTTGTTGGGGGGAGGACCTACCGCCTTTATGCTCGGCTTGATCGCATTTCCTTCAAATGCGGTGGTCTATGCTGTTTCGACTGGAATCAAATCCATGATTAAAGATTTCTTGCAAGGCTGAAGGCTGGAGCATTCTTCAGATGTTACCATCATTTCCTAGAGGTTAGAGACATTTGTCTTGGCCTCTTTTTAGTCGCATTAAAAAGGAGTTGAAAATGGATCATTCAAATGACACTTCAGTCTCTCGTCTGAAGAGAAAATCTGCTATAATAGAGAGAGAATTTTAAAAGGGAGAATGATATGGCAGTTACTGTTCGCGATATACAGGAAAAGCTTCGTCTGTCAGTTGTTTATGGGGATGATAACCTCTTAAGCAAGGAAATTACGACTGCGGACATTTCACGTCCAGGTCTTGAAATGACGGGCTATTTTGACTATTACACACCTGAGCGGATTCAGCTTGTAGGAATGAAAGAATGGTCCTACCTGGTGAAGATGAGCTCTCACAACCGACATCAAGTTTTGCGCAAGATGTTCCAGCCAGAGACACCTGTCATCATTGTCGCGCGGAATTTAGACATTCCAGAAGAAATGTTACGGGCTGCGGAAGAGAAGCAGCTGGCTATTTTAAAGAGCAATGTTGCGACGAGCCGTTTGTCTGGTGAGTTATCCAGTTATTTGGATAGCCGCTTGGCAGAACGTACCAGTGTTCATGGTGTTTTGATGGATATTTATGGGATGGGGGTCTTGATCCAAGGAGATAGCGGGATCGGTAAGAGCGAGACAGCTTTGGAACTTGTCAAGCGGGGTCACCGTCTCGTAGCGGATGACCGAGTCGATATCTATGCGAGAGATGAGATGACCCTTTGGGGAGAGCCAGCTGAGATCTTGCGTCACTTACTAGAGATCCGTGGTGTCGGCATTATCGATGTGATGAGTCTCTATGGTGCGAGTGCTGTGAAGGATTCTTCACAAGTTCAAATCGACGTTTACCTGGAAAATTATGCTAAGGACCAAACTTATGATCGTCTTGGTAACAACGCAGAAGAGTTGGAAATCGGTGGAGTCACCATTCCTCGTATTCGCATTCCAGTGAAGACAGGTCGAAATATTTCGGTCGTGATTGAAGCAGCAGCCATGAATGTTCGTGCCAAACAAATGGGCTATGATGCCACTAAAACCTTTGAAGAACGTTTGTCCCAGTTGATTAGTCAAAATGAGGTGAAGTAATGAATCCAGTAGCCCTTCAATTAGGTCCGATCAGTATTCGTTGGTACGCAATTTGTATTGTCTCTGGTTTGATTCTAGCTGTTTATCTTTCCATGAAAGAAGCGCCTCGTAAGAAAATTGATCCAGATGCCATTATTGATTTCATTCTGATTGCTTTTCCTCTTGCGATTGTGGGTGCCAGACTCTATTACGTTACTTTCGAATGGGGCTATTATAGCCAGCACCTTGGTGAGATTTTTGCCATTTGGAACGGAGGAATTGCGATTTATGGTGGTCTCTTAACGGGTGCTTTAGTTCTTTATCTTTTCTCTCGTAGACGTTTGATTGAACCGATCGACTTTTTAGATATTGCGGCCCCAAGCGTCATGGTTGCACAGAGTATTGGTCGCTGGGGAAACTTCTTCAACCAGGAAGCTTATGGAGCTGCTGTTAAGAGCCTCAACTACCTGCCCTCTTTTATTCGAGATCAAATGTATATAGATGGTAGTTATCGTCAGCCAACTTTCTTATATGAATCCAGTTGGAATCTGCTAGGATTTCTCTTGATCTTGATTCTTCGTAGAAAACCCCAATTTTTGAGGCAAGGTGAGATCACAGCCTTTTACCTCATCTGGTATGGATTTGGGCGAATGATCATCGAAGGAATGCGGACGGATAGCCTGATGTTTGCGGGTTTACGTGTTTCCCAGTGGCTATCGATGATCCTGATTCTAGTTGGACTCGCCATTATCGTTTACCAACGTCACAAAAAAGCCCCTTATTATGTAGAAGAAAAGGAGTAACATATGTTTATTGAAATCGCATACGGCCTTTTAGGCCTTGCCTTAGTAGCGCTTGTCATTTATATGATTTTTTTCCTTTCAAAGATTGGAAAAGTTGTAGATGAGACGCAAAAAACGATCCAAGTGTTGACATCAGATGTCAATGTCACCTTGCATCAGACCAATGATCTATTGGCAAAAGTCAATGTTTTAACAGATGATTTGAATCAAAAAGTTGCAACGATTGACCCGCTATTTACAGCTGTAGCGGATCTTTCCGTGTCAGTTTCAGATTTGAATGATCAAGCTCGTCAATTGAGTGTTAAAGCTGCATCAGCTGGTGGGAAAACTGTAAAAGCCTCTATCGGATTAAAAGCGATTCAGATGGCTTCAAAATTATTTAAATAGAATCGAGGAAAAATATGGGACGTTTATCTAGTTTATTAATTGGTGTCATTTCAGGTGCTTCAGCAGCCTACTATTTGTCAACAGAGCAAGGAAAAAAAGTCACTAAAAAAGTGGTGCGCTTCGTAAAAGATTATCAAGAAGATCCTCAAGAAGTACATGAATCGGTTAAACAAACTGCTAAGGATGTTTCAAAACAAGCAGCAGAAGTGATCCAACAAACCAAAGAAAAAGTCGGTTCTGGAGAAATTACGACAGGAACTGTTTTGGAATCTGTCAAAGAAAAAACGCAAGATGTGGTTGAAAAATCTCAAGAAGTCTATCACTCATTTAAGGATAAACTTCAAAAAGAAAATCTAAGTGGCAATGACTTGGTTCAATCCATTCGCAAACAAACAGAATCAGAAGACATCGTGCTAGACTTGGATGAAAAAGATCCTGAAGAAGCAGCTGAAGAAGAAACAAAAGAAGCATAAAAAATGAGGCTTAGTAGGCCTCGTTTTTTATGGAAATTACCTGATTAATTGGAGTTAGGTTTTGTCTTCAAATTTCAATATTCAAATTAAAAAATTCGACTAAAATAAAAAAATCAGGCGAACCTGATTTTTAATTTTTTCGTTTATTGTAGTAAATTCGGAATCCTTGAATACTAGCAAAGCTAGAACCAATAGCTAAGGCAAACGCAAAGAAGGTATTCATTTTCGTTGCTAAAAAGATAAAACTAAACACAACTGTCAACACACAGAAAATAGCGATATTTAAAAAATATAGCAATTCACTTAATTGAGGCGCGGGTTCAACTTCAGGAGCGTAGTCCTGAATAGGGGTTTCTTGGGTTTGTTTAGTTAATTCGATATAATCGAATTCTTCATCATAGTGTCTTAAATTTCTTACGGGCATTTTCTCTCTCCTAACAGTACTCTATTATTCTATCATGAATTCAGCTATATAAATGTTACAAAAATGTTACAAATTTTACAAAATAAATAAATTTTTCTAGAATATCGGAATTTTTGTTATAATGGTTTTATGAAAAATATTATGATTACAGCAACAGCAGAGAGTGTTGAGCAAGCACAAGCCCTGATTGATACAGGGGTTGACCGAATCTATGTCGGTGAAAAAGATTACGGATTACGATTGCCTCAAACTTTAAGCCATGACGAAATAAATCGAATTGCCCAATTAGTCCATGCTGCTGGCAAAGAATTGACAGTGGCTGTAAATGCACTCATGCACCAATCGATGATGGATTCAATCAAGCCTTTCTTAGATTTTCTAAAGGAAATTCAGGCTGATTATATTACTGTCGGAGATGCGGGCGTTTTTTATGTCTTGAAACGAGATGGCTATCCATTCAAAACGATTTACGATGCATCAACCATGGTCACTTCTAGCCGCCAGATCAATTTCTGGGGAAAACAAGCAGGAGCTTCTGAGGCTGTTTTGGCTCGTGAGATTCCATCTGCCGAATTATTCGTAATGGCTGAGAATCTTCAGATTCCAGCAGAAGTATTGGTTTACGGTGCTAGCATTATTCACCATTCAAAACGACCTCTTCTTCAGAACTATTACAACTTCATCAAGACAGAGGACTCTGTGACCAAAGATCGCGATCTGTTCTTAGCAGAACCAGGAGATCCAAATTCTCACTATTCGGTCTACGAAGACAAACATGGAACCCATATCTTCTCAAATAATGACTTGAATATGATGACCAAATTGTCTGAGTTGGTAGAACATGGCTTTGATCATTGGAAACTCGATGGTGTCTACTGTCCGGGTGAAAACTTTGTCAAGATTACAGAGTACTTTGTCAAGGCCCGTGATTTGATTCAAAAAGGAACATTTACACAGGATCAAGCCTATCTGTTTGATGAAGAAATCCGCAAATTGCATCCAGCCAATCGTGGTTTGGATACTGGTTTCTATGATTATGAACCAGATCGTGTAAAATAATAAAAAACTAAGGCTTCTTCGTTTGAGAGTTTTCCTTTTTCAGGGAACGAAGAGGCTATTCATTATATCGACAATCTTGTAAATTGGAGAAAACATGACAAATACAAAAAAACGTCCAGAGGTTTTGGTACCTGCTGGAACATTAGAAAAACTAAAAGTTGCCGTTAATTATGGGGCAGACGCTGTGTTCGTTGGTGGACAAGCCTATGGTTTGCGTAGCCGTGCCGGAAACTTCACCATGGATGAGCTTCGTGAAGGAATTGAATATGCTCATGCACGTGGAGTTGATGTACACGTCGCTTCCAACATGGTAACTCATGAAGGAAATGAACAAGGGGCTGGAGAATGGTTCCGTGAATTGCGGGATATGGGCCTTGACGCCGTGATCGTATCAGACCCGGCCTTGATTGAAATCTGTGCAACTTATGCACCTGGACTCAATATTCACTTGTCTACGCAAGCTTCTGCAACCAATGTGGAGACTTTCCATTTTTGGAAAGAATATGGCTTGACCCGTGTCGTCTTGGCCCGCGAGGTATCCATGGAAGAGTTGGCAGAGATTCGTAAGCGTACCGATCTTGAGATCGAAGCCTTCGTTCATGGAGCGATGTGTATTTCCTACTCCGGACGTTGTACCCTTTCTAACCACATGTCTGACCGGGATGCCAACCGTGGTGGCTGTTCTCAATCTTGCCGTTGGAAATACGACCTTTACGACATGCCATTCGGCCAAGAACGTAAGAGTATCAAAGGGCAAGTCCCAGAAGAATACTCTATGTCAGCCGTTGACATGTGTATGATCGAGAATATTCCAGACATGATTGACAATGGGGTTGATAGCTTGAAGATTGAAGGCCGAATGAAATCTGTCCATTACGTATCAACAGTTGCCAACTGTTACAAGGCTGCTTGCGATGCTTATATGGAAAGTCCAGAAGCCTTTTATGCCATCAAGGATGATTTGATCAATGAATTGTGGAAAGTTGCTCAACGTGAATTGGCAACTGGATTCTACTACCAAACACCGACTGAAAATGAACAATTGTTTGGGGCACGTCGTAAGATTCCTCAATACAAATTTGTAGGAGAAGTAGTAGACTTTGATCCATCTACCATGACCGCGACGATTCGTCAACGGAATGTGATCAATGAAGGGGACCAAGTGGAATTCTACGGACCAGGCTTCCGACATTTTGAATGCCAGATCCAAGACTTACATGATAAGGATGGAGTGAAGATTGATCGCGCACCAAATCCGATGGAACTTCTCACGATCACTGTCCCACAAGAAGTGAAACCGGGAGATATGATCCGTTCTTGTCAAGAAGGTTTGATCAATCTCTACTCAAAAGATGGCGCAAGTAAAACTGTTCGAGTATAACAAAAAAAGAGAGGGTTAAACCTCTCTCAGAATGTAGACAAATCCTATCAGGAAAAGAAAAACTTCTCCTATAGAGTTTGGTTACCATATAGTGAAAACTCTTTGAATGCCTACATAATAGCATTTGTAAGAGTTTTTTTTCTGTATAATCAACTTTTAAATTGAATGCATTCTGTTTAGTTTTATTCTTTTCCATAAAGGTAACGACTAGCAATTAACCAAGTAGCAATATACATTATCACGTTAACAAGAAATGCGACAATGATGGCCATATTCCAATCATGGGATAAATTAGTAGTTATAATCCCCATAATTGTTGTACCAAAAAGTCCACCAATTTGTTTGTTAGCGTTTAGAGTTGCACCTGCAATTCCAGATAATTCTTGACCAGCAGCTTCCATAAGAATGGTTGTAGTCGCTGGAGTTAAAACACCGATACCTAGACTCATTAAAGAAAATAAAGGAATTAGGATGTATAGTTGAATTTCATGAAAAAAGACTCCCATTCCAAAAATTCCTGCTGCTCCTACAATGGCAAAAATAATTGAGACAGTAGCTAGGCTCCCCACGGAAAATCGTTTTACAGCACGTGCATAAAATAAATTACCAATAATTAAGACAATCATTCCTGGTAGAATGAGGAGTCCAGAAATCATTGAGGAGAGGTTTAAATAAGTTTGAAAATAAAGACCTAGCACCAAAACGATACCATATAATGAAATATTAACCACTAAGCCCAACAGATTAGAGACAATAAACTTAGCATTTTTTAATAGTTGGTGGGGAACAATAGGTGCTTTACTTTTTTTATCGTGGACTACTAAACCAATAGCAAATAATAAAAACAGGAGAAGAAACAATAAAAGATTTAGGTTAGTATAGCCATATTGATTCCCTTCAACAAGGTAAATAACTAGACTTCCGATAGTTGCAACAAGAAAGATATTACTGAAAATGTCAATTCTGGTCTTTGGATTGGCAATATTGTTTTTCACGAGAAGTAATATAGAAATTACTGTCAAAATTCCCAATGGAATATTGATTAAGAAAATACCCCTCCATCCGAAGTAGTTAATAATTAGTCCACCAATAAAAGAACCAGTACCGGTTGCAACAGAAATAATTGCTGTCCAAATTCCTAACATACGTGCTCTTTTAGTAGAATCAGGGTATGAAATGAATAAAAGTGCTAATGAACTAGGCATAAACAAAGAAGCACCGAAACCTTGAATGAATCTAAGTATAATTAATGTTTCAATATTTGGTGAAAAAGAGCACCCAAATGAGGCAAGTGTAAAAATTGTCATTCCAAATAATAAAATTCGTTTAGAACCATATTTTGTTGTTAGATTTCCTGAAAGTAGGAGTAAAGACCCTAAAGCTAGTGTATAGGCGTTAATAATCCAAATGGATTGCTCTAATGAGACGCTCATAGCTGTTTCAATATGGGGAACAGCAAGAACCACTCCGGTTGTATCTAGGACCGCCATAATGTATCCTAGTGAAAGAATAAAAAGTAGATAAGCTGGCGCTTTTGTATTTGTTTTTTTCATCAAGCTTCCTCCGTTATTTCATCAAACCAATTTTCATTTATCAATCAAAAGCAATATATTTAACTTTCTGAAAACATTTTACTTGAGTATATCCAGTGCCAAAGTATCTTCCATCAGCGCAACCGAGAATATCTTTGATACGGTCAAACTTAGTTATAATATCCATAGTAATTTCCCCTTTCAAATGATATAATTAGCTTATCATGTAATTATTTCTGAAACAAGAAGGGAAAAAAAGTATAGTAACTATCAAAAAAGGAGGAAACGAATGGAGACTTGCATGAAGCAATCTTTGAAAAAATCAATTTGTCCAGCAAGAAGGGTCTTGAATTTACTAAAAGGTAAATTTACTCTTGAGATCTTATCTGAAATTATTGATGGTAATATACATTATAGTAGTCTTTTGCGTAGTGTAGAAGGTATTAATCCTAGAATATTAGCTCAACGGTTACATGATTTCGAGCAAGAAGGTATTTTATCAAGAAAAGTTTTACCGACATCGCCTCCACAGGTTGAATATAAAATGACAAAAAAAGGTATTGCTCTAAGAAGTATCGTTGAAGAAATGAAAAAATGGGAGCAAACTTATGGTGATTAGAGATTAGATTGAATTTACGTAATTTATTACTAATATTTTTCTATAAATAGATAATGTAATTACGAAAGATTTGGTAACCTTTTTAATCAAGGCAACGTCAATACTAGTAGTATGTACTGGAATTTTTTTGATACTCTAATAAATATAGAAATGAGATTGAAAGTAATAAAAACAAACGCCAAAAAAGACGTTTGTCTTCAATATAAAAGAGAGGGTTAAACCTCTCCTTTTTGTTGGGCGATGCGAATATTATTGGGGACCAAACTGATTTTCTGGATCTCAGAAATCCGAATAATCGTGGACATACTCTTTTTAAAATTTTTCACGATCAGTTGTCGGCGTTCTTGGTCATACTTGACAATGTCGCCTGTAAAACTCTTGTTTGAAAAAATAACATGTACCCCTTGTTTTTTTCGCAATGCTTGTTGAATGATTGCAATAATTCTCTCATCTTCTAATGGGGCAGGGGTACTGACTTTTCCATTGAAAAATTCATTTGCTCGGTCTTTAACGATCTCGAGAAATTTTTTCATAGCTAAATTCTCCATAACTTGATACAATATATTATAGATAATTTCAACGATTTTGTAAATGATTTACGAATAATAGAGATGAGAAGGCAAGAAAGGAGTCGTAAAATGGCAGAATTTTCATTCCAAATCGAAGAACATCTACTGGTCTTGTCAGAAAATGACAAGGGTTGGACCAAGGAATTGAACCGTGTAAGTTTTAACGGTGCTCCAGCTAAGTATGATATCCGGACCTGGAGTCCCGACCATACAAAGATGGGGAAAGGCATTACACTCACGAACGAAGAGTTTCAAGTTATGCTTGATGCATTTAAAAATTAAAATAAAAAGGAGGTCCTTCAAGGACTTCTTTTTTTGTTATAGTCTAAGGCTATATAGATGTCAAAGATATTAGATTATCTCAAACCCTTGTTTATCAAATGTTAGACTGCTATAATGGTTGCATTGATGAATTAATGTAAAACTTATAGGAAAGAGGGATTCATATTGACACATACACATGCACCTTATCGCATAGACCATGTTGGTTCATTTCTTCGTCCAGCCGCTTTGGTTCAGGCTCGTGAAGATTTCGCAGCTGGAAAAATCAGTCAGGCTGACTTAACAAAAGTAGAAAATCGGGCGATTCGTGACTTAGTTGAAAAAGAAATTGCTGCTGGTCTGAAGTCAGTAACGGATGGAGAATTCCGCCGTGCTTATTGGCATTTGGATTTCTTCTGGGGTTTTGGTGGCATTGATCACGTCCAAGCTGCACAAGGCTATCAATTCCATGATGAAACGACCAAGGCGGACTCGGCACTTGTCATTGGAAAAATTACAGGAGCCAATCATCCATTTGTAGAGCATTACAAGTTCTTGCGTGATCTTGTAGCAGATGTAGATGGTGTAGAACCTAAATATACCATTCCAGCGCCTGCGCAATTCTATTTTGAATTGATCCGTGATGCAGAACATGTAGAGCAATTGAATACCATCTATCCTGATTTTGCGGCTGTTCGTGAAGACATCAAGCAAGCCTATCTTCAAGTGATTCAAGATTTGTATGATGCAGGACTTCGGACACTTCAGGTAGATGATTGCACGTGGGGTGTCTTGGTAGACGATAATTTCTTGACGGCTTGGGGTGCAGCTCAAGGCAAGTCAAAAGATGAGGTTCGCCGGGAACTCGCTGATCTCTTCTTGACCTTTAACAACGATGTCTACCAAAATGTTCCAGCTGGTTTGACCGTCAATACACACGTTTGTCGTGGGAACTTCCATTCCACCTGGGCTTCATCAGGTGGCTATGCACCGATTGCCAAAGAACTCCTTGGAGAAGAAGCGGTCAATGCGTACTTCCTTGAGTTTGACACCGATCGTGCTGGTGGTTTTGAACCACTTGCAGAAGTGACCCCTGGAAAAGGAGTGGTGTTAGGCCTCTTGACATCTAAGAGTGGTCAACTGGAGAACAAGGATGAAGTCATCGCTCGTATTAAAGAAGCAAGTCAGTATGTACCGTTGGAAAATCTTTACCTGTCTACTCAGTGTGGCTTTGCTTCGACAGAAGAAGGAAACATTTTGACAGAAGAAGACCAATGGAAAAAAATCGGTTTGATTAAGGAAATTGTCGCTGAAGTTTGGGGCGAATAAGGAGGAAGAAACATGTCAGATTTACTAAGTATTTATAAAGAATTGCAAGCTAAAAAATGGGTGGACTTGAGTCACCAGATCAATGCGGAAAGTCCACACTTCCCAGCCCTTCCTGCATTGCAACAAGAAGATCTTTTTACATTAAAAGATGGTTTCCATGTTCAAAAATTTACAGTGGTTGGTCAATACGGAACGCATATTGATGCACCGATTCACTTTGTAGAAGGTGGTCGTTGGTTGGATGAGATTGACCTCAAAGATCTCCTCTTGCCACTCTATGTTATCGACAAGTCTAAAGAAGTTGCAGCCAATCCAAACTTTATCTTGAGCAAACAAGATATCTTAGACTTTGAGGCAGAGCATGGACAAATTGCTGAGGGTGCTTTTGTTGCCTTCCGTAGTGATTGGTCAAAACGTTGGCCAGATCAAGATGCTATGCGCAATCTTGATGAAAATGGGGTTCAACAAAGTCCAGGATGGAGCCGTGAAGCCTTGGAATTCTTGATTCATGAACGCCATGTCAAGGCTGTGGGTCATGAAACCTTTGATACCGATGCAGGTATTCCAGCAGCAGAGCATGGTTTGGTCAATGAATACTACCTCTTGGAACAAAATATCTACCAAGTTGAAGTCTTGAACCAATTGGACCAAGTTCCAGCTGTAGGTGCTTTGATTTCGATTGCTTTCCCTCACTGGGACAAGGCAACTGGTTCACCTGTCCGTGCCATTGCCATCTTACCATAAACAAAGAAAAAAGCTTGAAGACAGACGTCACTTTTGGACGTTTGTCTTTTTGTATTTTCGAAACTATTTTCGTTACCATCTGATATTCCATCTAAAAACCTGATTTAGAGAAAATAAAAAGGGATATTTGTTAATTATTTTGTCAATGTTTTGAGATGTAGACGTACCGGTGTAAGCCAAATTTTTATAGGGCTTACGACAAAGAAAAGACCCTAGAATCTTATATTCTAGGGTCTTTTTATCAATCAGAGAGAGCTAAAAGTTTCTCTCTTTGTTAGTTGAACTATTTGTTAAGATGCATTGAAAATCTATTTCGTTAGAAAATTGACTATTTTTAATGAATAAATTATTGACGAGTCAATTTCCGTTTGATTCCAACAGCACCTACTAAGACAAGAATTCCAGAGAAGACGAGTCCAGAAGCCACAACTTCACCTGTATTTGGAAGAAGTGTTTTGCGACCTCCCCCATTGTTTCCACCATTTGAACCTGGCGCACTTGGTGTCGTTGTAGTACCAGAATGATCAGGTTTATTTGGATTTTCTGTTGTAGATGAAGAAGTCTTAGGTTCTACAGTTGTAGTCGTAGTGGTTGTTGTGTCTTCCTCACTACCATTGTGGTTTTCTGGTTCTTCTGGTGTTGTAGTTGGAGTATTCTTAGGTTCATCGGTAGTCGTTACTGTGGTCTTAGGCTCCTCAGTTGTAGTTGAAGTAGTCTTAGGTTCATCAGTTGTAGTTGAAGTAGTCTTAGGTTCAACAGTAGTTGTTACCGTAGTAGTTGTGGTAGTCGGCTCTTGAGTCGTAGTAGTTGTGGTAGTAGGCTCTTGAGTCGTAGTGGTTGTGGTAGTAGGCTCTTGAGTCGTAGTAGTTGTGGTAGTCGGTTCTTGAGTCGTAGTAGTTGTAGTTGTAGGCTCTTGAGTTGTAGTTGTTGTAGAGGTTGTAGTGGTAGTTGTTGTAGAGGTTGTTGTAGTGGTTGATGTCATATCGCCGTCCACTCCACCGTTTGCATTAATATTTGCAACAGATGCATTTACTTCCTTTGCAACAACGGCTTGCTCACCTTTAACGTGATACCAAACCTTAGTATTGTTTAAGAAATTCTTTTGATTTTCATTCTCTACTTTAGTCTGGTAAAAGATCAGGACACCAGTCTTATTAATTTCACTTTGAGGAATCGTAACTGTAATTTTTCCTGCAGCATCAACTGTGAATGTTGATCCAGGAAAGGCTGCTAAGAAATCGTCGATAGCAGTTGAGCCACCGTAATATCCTGGTTTGTTACCTGTAGTAGTAATACTAAAACTATCTTTTACAAGTGAATGACCACCTTGGATGTCATCTTCAACACGAACATCACCATCTACATCTAAGTTCATTGCATTAATGGTTAGTGTCCAAAGAATATGTTCAGGATCATTCGCGTGCATATCACCCGCTTTGAGATAGAATGGAGCGCTGTTAACACCAGTAGCCATTTTCTTAACGTTTAATTCTACTTTTCTAGCTCCACTAATAATAGTGAATTTTCCAACATGCTCCTTATCGGTTGCTGTATCATTATGACCCTCAATCTCAAACTCACCCCAACCGCGAATGTTTTGAAGGTTTTTGATAGCTTCATTGAAAGTAACTGTCGCAGATCCATCTGTAATGACCATGTCTCCAACGTAAGTTCCGTCAATACTTAGTGGAATAGTCTTTTTAAATCCTACCCCAAAGACTGTTCCAGAACTAGTCCAATTAACTTTTAATGTATCCCCCGGTTGAATCTTTTGTGCATGCTCATCAAATGTAAACTTAACAGTTGTTTGTCCACCATCTGTGATTTCTTCTGATGAAACAGTAAGTGAGCTAATATTGTTGCTGACATCGCCAGCTTTTACCATATCAGATTGCGATAATACGATGAATAATAATGGTAAAAATACAATAAAGAAGACTTTGACAAGTCTACTTAGATTCATTTTTTTCATTTTCTTCTCCCATTTTTCTCCAATATTTACATCAATTTGTATGTTGTTGCCAAAAACTTACAAAATTGAGAAATTTTTATAGGTGTCTTTTAAGACGACATTAATAAAAGTGCACCCCCCACTAGTCTATTTTCAAAAAAGACATCTACAAAGTGAATTATATCACAAATTAGTAAGATTTTAACAATAAAAATATTTTATCTATGAAATTTTAAGGATTTTATAAAAATCAGATAAATGAAAAAGGACTATTGTTTGTTAAAATAGTCCTTTTAGCTTAAAGTGGAACAACTTCAAGCTTATGTTTTATCTCATCGTCACAAATTCTTCGGATCCGGTTGGGTGAATGGCGACAGTTGCATCGAAATCGGCTTTTGTCGCTCCCATCTTGATAGCAACTGCAAATCCTTGGATCATTTCATCGACTCCGTAGCCAAGACCATGAAGGCCAACGACCCTTTCTTCGGGACCAGCAGTGATGAGTTTGAATTTTGCTTGCTGGCGGTGTTGGGTAACAGCAGTGTACATAGAAGCAAATTGAGAAGTATAGACTTTGATATTCTCTTTACCATAAGTTTGCTGGGCTTTTTCCTCCGTTAAACCAACAGTTCCGATAGCGGGGTGAGAAAAGACAACGGTCGGGATGTTTGTATAATCCATTTTGGCATTGACTTTTCCATTGAATAGTCGTTCAGAAAGAGTGCGTCCAGCTTTAATAGCGACAGGAGTCAACTCTTTTTCTCCTGTGACATCCCCAAGAGCATAGATGCCTGGTACAACAGTGTTTTGGTAATCATCCACTGCGATAAAGCCCTTTTCATTTAAAGTAACACCTGCAGCTTCTAGATTGAGATCTTGGACGTTTGGTTTGCGTCCTGTTGCCCAGATAACATGATCTGCCACGTGGCTGGTCATATCCTCAAAATAAATCTTCACACGACCATCTTCTAATTTTTCAAGCTTCATGGGAACCTTATGTTTGTGAAGCGGAAGGTTTTGTTTTTCCATTTCTTCCATTAAGCCATCGACAATGTAGGAATCAAAACTACGTAAAACCCGATCTTTTCGGATGAAGAGGTCTGTTTGGACTCCTAAATGGTGAAGCACACCGGCTAGTTCCACTGCGATGTAGCCAGCTCCAATAATGGCAACAGATGTAGGGAGTTCTTCCCAAGCAAAGACATCGTCAGAAGTTTCGCCAAATTCGGCTCCAGGAACAGAAGGTATAAAAGGATGGGCACCGGTCGCAATTACGATATGCTTGGCCTTAATGGTTTCTCCATTTACCTCAACCGTATGAGCATCCACAAAACGGGCACGTCCTTCAATTCGTTCAACCCCATTGCGTTTGAAACTGCCATCATAGGAATTACGGGAACGGTCAATATAGGCTTCGCGATTTTTTCTTAAGGTTGCAAAATCAAATTTTGTCTGTTCAGAAGTAAATCCATAGTCTGGTCCATAATCGCGAATAGCTTCTGCAATTTGTGCACCATACCACATGATTTTTTTAGGCACACATCCTCTGTTGACACAGGTGCCCCCCAATTGTTTTTCTTCAATGACGGCAGCGCGAGCTCCGTGCTCCCCAGCCCGGTTCATCGTAGCGATTCCTCCACTACCTCCACCGATTGAAATAATATCAAATTCTTTCATGTTTTCCTCCTAAATGGGATTTCAGTTTGATTGTAATATCAACTGTTACAAAAGTCAAGGGTTTAGCATGTTACCAAGCATTTAAATTTCATTTTGCCGTGTCAATTTTAGATAGAAAAGTAAGGAAATATGGTATACTATGGTATAGAATAAAACGCTTTCTTTGATGGAGAAAAACGATGAAGAAATTAAAAAAATGGCAACTATTTGCAGCTGCAGGTGCAGCTATTGCGGTGATTGGAACAGGAAGTGTGATGGTGTTTTCGCACCCAACTACACCTGATCAGGCAATCACGAAAGAAACTCCAATGGTGCAAACGGTCAAGGATGGATCGATCGCTTCTTCAGTCTTGTTAACTGGGAAAGTCACTGCCAACCAGGAACAGTATGTCTATTTTGATGGAACCAAAGGGGATTTGCAGTCGATTTTGGTCAATGTAGGAGATCAAGTGACGGCCGGTCAGCCAATTGTTCAGTATAGCAGTACAGAGGCCCAAACCGCTTATGATGCAGCCGTTCGTGCTGTCAATAAGGCAGATCGTCAGTTAAATGACTTACTGACAAATGGTGTGACCATTGATACGACAGGCGATGAAGAAGCAGATGCCAAATCAGCTTCGCAGACCCAGCGAACAGTCGATTCTCAAGCTAGCGATTTACGAGATGCTAAGTCGGATGCGGTCGATAATATGAACAAGGCTAAGGCTCTTCTGGATGCGACAACAGTTAGGAGTAATACAGATGGTACCGTGGTCGAAGTCAATAAAGATGTTTCAAAATCGACTACAGGGACCAACCAAACTCTGGTTCACATTGTGAGCAACGGGAATTTACAAGTCAAAGGGGAGTTGTCTGAATACAATTTGGCCAATATCTCTGAAGGTCAGGAAGTGGTCCTCACTTCCAAGGTTTATCCGGATAAAACCTGGACAGGAAAGATTTCTTATGTAGCCAACTATCCGACCGACGCGGGTCAAGCAGGTGCCAATGCGGCAGGTGGGACACAAGGAAGCGGTGGAGCCAAGTACCCATTCACAGTGGATATTACCAGTGAGATTGGGGAACTCAAACAAGGCTTTTCTGTCAATATTGAAGTCAAAAGTTCTACTCAACATCCCCTTGTTCCCGTGACAAGTGTCATGGCTGATGGGGATACGAGTTATGTATGGACGGTCGAAAATGGCAAGGCTAAGAAAGTAAAAGTGACGCTTGGTAACGCCGATGCTGAAAACCAGGAAATCTTGTCAGGCTTGAAGAAAGATGCTCAAGTTATTGTGAATCCTAATGAGAAACTGGAAGATGGAAAAGAGATCGGAAAATATGACAAAATTGATTGAACTAAAAGGAATCAATAAAACCTATAAAAATGGGGATCAGGAACTTCGTGTCTTAAAAGACATCGATTTAGAAGTCGAAGAGGGAGAATTTGTGGCCATTATGGGTCCATCTGGCTCAGGGAAATCGACCTTAATGAACGTCATTGGCTTGTTGGACCGCCCGACCAGCGGAGAGTATTTCCTAGAAGGTCAGGAGGTTGGAAATCTCAGTGAGAAAAAATTAGCACGTGTTCGAAATGAACAGATCGGTTTTGTCTTTCAACAATTCTTTCTTCTCTCTAAGCTCAATGCCTTTCAAAATGTAGAACTGCCTCTCATTTATGCGGGAGTTCATCCTGCTAAACGGAAGGAATTAGCTGAGCAGTACCTTGAAAAGGTAGAGCTTCATTCTCGCATGCACCATTTGCCTTCAGAGCTCTCAGGGGGTCAAAAACAGCGGGTAGCGATTGCTCGAGCCCTTGTCAATCAGCCAGCCATCGTCTTAGCAGATGAGCCGACTGGAGCCCTAGATACCAAGACGGGGGAGCAAATAATGGACTTGTTAACCAAGTTAAACCAAGAAGGAAAAACCATTATCATGGTTACACACGAGCCAGAAATTGCAGCCTTTGCACATCGTCGCATTGTCATTCGTGACGGAGTGATCTCCTCAGATAGCAAGCTGGAAAGGGGGAGCTAATGCAAAATTGGAAATTTGCGATCAGCTCGATTATGAGCCATAAATTACGGTCTTTCTTGACCATGGTGGGGATCATTATTGGGGTCGCTTCTGTCGTTGTCATCATGGCTCTGGGAGATGGTATGAAAGCTGGTGTCACCAAGACCTTCACCAAGGACCAAGAGTATGTACAAATCTCCTATTCTCCCAATAAGAGTGGCTATGTAACAGGAATCAATATTGGCCCTTCTGAAGATACAGGAGAAGGCGGAGGCGAAAGTGGACCTGCGGCTGAAGACCGAGGGATGGCTGCTCCATCGGATATTGATGGGGAAAACGCTGAAGATGTTGATGGTCAAGTTCAAGAAGCACCGCCAGTTGTGCAAGAATCTTGGGTTAAGGAATTAACCAAGATTCAAGGCATCGATGGTTACTATGTTGGCAATACCTCCAATGCAACCATTGCTTTTCAAAAGAAAAAAGTAGACGGAGTGAACATCCAAGGGGTAAATGAAACCTATTTTTCTGTCAAAAAGGTTGAGCTCTTATCTGGGCGAAAATTAACCCCTTCAGACTATAGTAATTTCTCACGGGTGGTGCTCCTTGATGAAGGATTGGCTCAACAATTATTTGGAACGGAGAATCCACTGAATCAGGTGGTCTCTGTTGGAGACAACAATTATCGCGTCGTTGGTATTTTCAAGGATCCAAATGCAGGGACAGCCCTCTATGGAGCTTCTTCAGGTGGAAGTGCCTTGATGGCCAATACTCAACTCGCCTCTGAATTCGGAACGGATGAAATTCAAAATATTGTCGTCCATGTACCGAATGTGAAAGAAATCAAATCTGTTGGGATCGAAGCTGCTCAAAAGCTAACAGAGCTTTCAGGTGTTCGCCAAGGAGAATTCCAAATCTTTAATTTGGATAGCATCCTAGAGGAAACCAATAAAGTAGTAGGAATTATGACATCAGTAATCGGAGCTATTGCTGGGATTTCTCTCTTAGTTGGTGGGATTGGAGTCATGAATATCATGTTGGTTTCTGTCACTGAGCGGACGAGAGAAATTGGACTTCGCAAAGCATTGGGAGCAACCCGAGGTAAGATTTTGGTTCAATTTTTGATTGAGTCGATGGTCTTGACCATCATTGGTGGGCTGATTGGACTTGGTCTTGCTTATGGTGTGAATAGCTTGATTACTACACTCGCAGCAGCCTCCCTAGAAGGACCACCGATTATTTCCTTAAATGTCGCCATCGGCAGTATTATTTTCTCTGCTTTTGTAGGCATCATCTTTGGAATTTTACCAGCGAATAAGGCTTCTAAGTTAAATCCGATCGAAGCACTGCGTTATGAATAAAAAAATAGGAGCGGGTCAGGATGAATTGCTTAAGATTCTCCACGCTCCTTTTTGATGCTGTTTTGGAATAGCTTGTCGAAACCTTGTCTTATACAGGTCAAACTATTTGGACAGTCAACGACGGTCTTCAGATGTTTTTGAGTATTCATTCAAGAAGCTGCATTTTTTCTTCCATCTTATTTTTGTTTAATTGGTAAATATTAGTGAATTTCTGGCCTAAATATGATAGAATAGGGGAGAATAACTTAGGAGGTTCCAAATGACTACTGAACATATGGAAGAATTGAATGACCAGCAGATTGTCCGTCGTGAGAAAATGGCGGCCCTTCGTGAACAAGGAATCGATCCATTTGGGAAGCGATTCGAACGCACTGCAAATTCAGGTCAATTAAAAGAAAAATATTCAGAATTAGATAAAGAACAACTCCACGACTTGAACGAAACAGCTATTATTGCCGGTCGTCTTGTAACAAAACGTGGAAAAGGAAAGGTTGGCTTTGCCCATCTTCAAGACCGTGAAGGTCAAATTCAGATCTACGTTCGTAAGGATGCAGTTGGAGAAGAAAACTACGAGATCTTCAAAAAAGCAGACCTTGGTGATTTCCTTGGTGTTGAAGGGGAAATCATGCGCACAGACATGGGTGAACTTTCGATTAAAGCAACTCATATCACTCACTTGTCAAAAGCCCTTCGTCCTTTGCCTGAAAAATTCCACGGACTTTCAGACGTTGAAACCATCTATCGCAAACGTTATTTGGATTTGATTTCAAACCGTGAAAGCTTCGAACGTTTTGTAACCCGTTCAAAAATTATCTCTGAAATCCGTCGTTATTTAGATGGTCAAGGATTCCTTGAAGTGGAAACACCAGTGCTTCACAATGAAGCTGGTGGTGCGGCTGCCAAACCATTTATCACTCACCACAATGCGCAAAATATTGACATGGTGCTTCGTATCGCGACTGAGCTTCACTTGAAACGTTTGATTGTTGGTGGGATGGAACGCGTCTATGAAATTGGACGGATCTTCCGTAACGAGGGAATGGATGCTACTCACAACCCTGAATTCACCTCAATCGAAGTCTACCAAGCTTACGCTGACTTCCACGATATCATGGACTTAACAGAAGGTATCATCCAACATGCTGCGAAAGCTGTCCATGGTGATGGTCCAATCGACTACCAAGGAACAGAAATCAAAATCAACGAACCATTCAAACGGGTTCACATGGTTGATGCGATCAAAGAAATCACAGGCGTTGACTTCTGGCAAGACATGACCTTTGAAGAAGCTGTAGCACTTGCAAACGAAAAACACGTACCGGTTGAAAAACACTACACAGATGTGGGACAAATTATCAATGCCTTCTTTGAAGAATTCGTTGAAGAAACCTTGACGCAACCAACTTTTGTTTACGGTCACCCAGTAGCAGTATCTCCATTGGCTAAGAAAAATCCAGAAGATCCACGCTTCACTGACCGTTTCGAACTCTTCATCATGACCAAAGAGTATGCGAATGCCTTCACGGAATTGAATGATCCGATCGATCAATTGCAACGGTTCGAAGCGCAAGCGCGTGCCAAAGAATTGGGAGATGACGAAGCTACAGGCATTGACTATGACTATGTTGAAGCCCTTGAATATGGTATGCCACCAACAGGTGGACTTGGAATTGGTATTGACCGTCTCGTTATGTTGTTGACCAATGTAACAACAATTCGCGACGTTCTTCTCTTTCCAACTATGAAATAAGCTAAAAGAAAACACTGATCGCAAGATCAGTGTTTTTTAGTCTTCCATATAAGAAGTGTCGTTCCAGGTGTCTAAGTGATAGTGCTCAAAATCATCTGTTGTCAGAATCGTCACGCTGGCATTATCTAGTCCGCCATTTTTGCGGAGTTCTCCTGTTTCATAACCAAGTAAGGTTCGAATAGAAGCTGTCAAATTAGCCCCATGTCCAACGATGAGAACAGTATCGAGCTCTTTTCCTTTCAGGCTTTTTACAAAATCACAGGTACGTTTGGTCGTTTCATAGACAGATTCTGCATCAAAGATTTCATTTTGAAAGCGAGCTAGGTTATGGCGAAAGGCATCCATTTGTTGGGGATAGATAGCTGAAATGGTAGAAATTTTAGCTCCTTCTAATTTTCCCAAATTCCATTCACGAAGAGCAGGCGTTGCTTGCAATTCTAGAGGTGTCTCCAATTGATCGAGGATGATCTGTGCGGTATGGACTGTCCGTGGCAGATCGCTTGCAAAGGCTGCATCAAAAGGAACACTAGCTAGGTGCTTTCCTAATTTTTCAAGCTGACGAATAGAGGCTGGTAACAGCGGAGAATCGCCATTTGATCCCTGAAAACGTCCTTCTTCATTCCATTCTGTTCGTCCGTGTCGAATAAAATATAGTTTCACAATCTTGTCTCCTTCTCTGTCTTTATTCCAAAATATCTGCAAAAGTCGCTTGTACGAAGTCTGCTAGAAGTTGTGGTTTGATCTGAATACTATGGCCGATTTCCCCAGCAGATACGATCATGGTCTCTAACTGAAGGGCTGATTCATCGATAAAGATTGGGAAAGGATGCTTTTGACGAATGCCCACTGGATTATTGGCCCCATGAATATAACCTGTTGTTTTTTCGAGATCCTTTTGAGGAATCATAGCCACTTTCTTATTGCCCGATAATTTGGCCAATTTTTTCTCTGAAAGATGCTCCGTGATAGGAATGATCCCAATCACTGGACCCGTTTTATCTCCTTTGAGAGCTAGGGTTTTGAAAATAGTAGAGCGATCAATCCCTTCTGGTAAGATCCCTTCTAAAGCGTTGATTTGTAAGCCTATGTGCTCGATTTTTGCTTTAGTCAAGATCTGTTCGACCAAGGTTTTCTTCACTTTATTTTTTTTTGCCACGGCTTTCTCCTTTTCTCTTTTTCTCTACAAAATCAGATTTCATTAGACCATTATAACATATAATAGCGACGATATTCTCTTCTCCTTAAAAATAGAAAACAGCAGAAAAAGTGAAAACCACTTGATCTGCTGTTTTAAGGCTATGAGGAAGAGTTATCTTTTTGTACCTTGAAAAGCTTCCGATAAATCGCTTCTTGGTCTTGCGTCGGAGCAATTTGGTTGAGATCCAAGTAGTGTGAGAATCCATTTAATTGCCCTTGAGAGGTATATTGATGCAAGTCGTATTCCGTGTTGGTATCTGGCGCAGCATTATAGTAGCCATCATCAAATCCATAAGTAGGAATCCAAAGAGCCGTAAATTTATCAGTGGAGATACTATGTTCTTCCATGAAGTAAGTTCCGATATAGAGTCCAATATTTTTTGCACCCAAAGCTTGTAGTTTTGCTCGGAAAGCTTCAACACCTGCGTTCATATCCTTCATAGTTTTTTCCTCAACGTCTAACCAATAGTAGGTCGGTTTGTAAGGAGAAGCAGCCTTGTAAAATTCTTCTGCTTCTTTTTCCATTTCTTTTTTATCCTTAGCAGCGACATAAGCATAGACTGCGACAGGGATATTTCGTTTTTGGAATTCTTGGATATGGGTTTTAAAAGATTTATCCAGACCATTTAAGTAGGTTGCTGCATTTTCCTTTTTAGCTTGAGCCCCACTATGGACACGAACGATCACACCTCCCACATTTTGGGAGAGGACATCGTAATCAATTTCACTAGGCAATTGCCAGCCTGAGATATCAATGATCGGGCGGCCAACCAGTTCTGGATTGATGTCTTCTTCTTTTTTAGAAGAAGAGCTTGCAGTAGTTGTTTTTCGAGGTGTATTGGAGTTCGGAATGGTTTTAGTTGTTTCTTGTCGCTCTCTGGCTTGAAGATCGGCAATCGTTCGTGAAAGAACGAGAAAAGAAATGATACCGATAAAAAAGACTAAGAGAACAACGGGTTTTATCCTTTTTCTCATACAGAAACATTTTACCGTAAAAAAAACGAAAAGGCAAAACTTAATGCTTAAAAGATGCTGATTTCAGCTATTATTTTCAAAAAAAAGGAATCTTTTCATCGAAAAAGGATAAAAATATATGAAAATAAGAAGAATGATCAGAATATTTCTTGAAAATAGGGAAGAAGCCGAATCTTTTCTGGCCTTTCCTTGGTTTTGCTTCTTAAAAATGATATAATGAAGGTTGAACATTAGGAATATGGTGAATTATGAAAATTGAAAAAAGACATCTTTTAAATTATTCCATCCTCATTCCCTATTTGATTTTATCCATCATTGGCTTGATTGTTGTCTATTCGACAACAAGTGCCTTGGCAATTCAAAGTGGAGTGAGTTCGATTCGGATGGTACGGACACAGGGACTCTTTTTTATCCTTAGTCTCCTAACCATCGCCCTGATTTATAAATTTAGCTTAGATTTCCTTCGAAATAAAAAAGTACTGGCTGTTGTCATTTTTGCTGAAGTGATTTTGTTGATTTTGTCTAGGTTTATCACAGATACGGTCAATGGGGCTCACGGTTGGTTGACAATTCCTGGAGGGTTTAGTATCCAGCCAGCAGAATATCTCAAGGTGATCTTAGTCTGGTATCTAGCCTTGATCTTTTCTAAACGACAAGACGAGATACGCGATTATGATTATCAAGCCTTGACCCACAATGAATGGATTCCAAGGAATTTAAACGATTGGCGTTGGCTGACCTTGATTCTGATTGGAATCGTTGTGATTATGCCGGACTTGGGAAATGCGACGATCTTGGCCTTAACGGTCTTGATCATGATTACGGCTAGTGGAGTGGGCTACCGTTGGTTTACCTCTTTACTTGGTTTAGTTGTTGGAGCCTCCACCATTGTCCTTGGTTCAATATGGATCATCGGTGTGGACCGTGTCGCTAAAATTCCAGTCTTTGGTTATGTGGCCAAACGTTTTAGTGCCTTCTTTAACCCCTTTAATGACTTGTCTGGCGCAGGTCACCAATTAGCTAATTCTTACTATGCCATGAGTAATGGTGGTTGGTTTGGCTTGGGGCTAGGAAATTCCATTGAAAAACAAGGTTACTTACCAGAAGCGCACACAGACTTTGTGTTTGCGATCGTGATTGAAGAATTAGGTTTTGTTGGAGCTAGCTTGATCCTTGCTCTCTTATTCTTCTTAATTCTTCGGATCATTTTAGTCGGTATTCGAGCAAAGAATCCTTTTAATTCGATGATGGCCATTGGGATCGGTGGGATGATCTTAGTGCAAACCTTCATTAACATCGGAGGAATTTCTGGTTTGATTCCGTCTACAGGAGTGACCTTCCCCTTCTTATCCCAGGGGGGAAATAGCTTATGGGTCTTATCCGTAGCGATTGCTTTCGTTTTGAATATCGATGCTAGTGAAAAACGGGCCAAGATGGAACAAGAAGGCATGGTTTTTGAAGAAAAAGGTAAAATCAAACCTTATTATTAAAAGGGAATTGTTGAATGGCTATTCAAAAAGGAGAAAAAATGGTCTTACAAAAATTAGAGAACTTCACAAATAAAGATATTATCAAAGAAGAAGCCGAAATTTTAACTAATTTATTAGATGATATTACGAAAAATTTGGTTCGTCCGGAAACCTTTGATAAAATTAGGCAGTTGAAGGATCTATCAAAAACACAGAACTATCGTGAGTTGAATCAAATAGTGGAACAATTGACAAATGAAGAAATGACAGTGATTTCACGTTATTTTGCCATTTTACCACTCTTGATTAACATCTCAGAAGATGTCGATTTGGCCTATGAAATCAATCATTTGAATAACGTGGATGGTGAATACCTCGGAAAACTTTCTTCAACCATTAAAGAAGTTGCGAAAAATGAAGATGCACAAGAAATTCTTGAAAATCTCAACATTGTACCTGTTTTAACAGCCCATCCAACTCAAGTGCAACGAAAAACCATGCTGGATTTAACCAATCATATTCATGCTCTTCTTCGTCAGCACCGGGATGTTAAAGCTGGTTTAATGAATGAGAATAAGTGGTATAACAACCTTCGTTGTAATATCGAAATCATGATGCAAACGGATATGATTCGTGACAAAAAATTGAAGGTTACCAATGAGATCACCAACGTCATGGAATATTACAATAGCTCTTTCTTACAATCTGTTCCAAATCTGATGTTGGAATACAAACGCTTGGCAAAAGAGCATGGATTAGAGCTTGAACAACCACGTCCGATCACAATGGGCATGTGGATCGGGGGAGACCGGGACGGAAATCCGTTTGTAACAGCTGAGACCTTGAAGCGTTCAGCAACTATTCAAAGTGAAGTCATTTTGAACTATTACATCGAAAAAATTTCTAAATTATACCGTCACTTCTCCCTTTCAACGAGTCTTTCTAAAACAAGTAAAGCAGTAGCTGAAATGGCAGCCCTATCAAGTGATACATCCGTCTTTCGTGAAAAAGAACCTTACCGTCGAGCTTTCCACTATATCCAGTCAAAATTGATCCAGACTTTGGTCAATTTAAAAGAATGGACGATGGTTGGGGAAACTAGAGAAGATCGTTATGCTGTCGAGAGGTTATTAGGAGCAAATGCTCATCAACAAGGGCCAGTTTCTGATTATATCGGCAATCGTATCTCTGGGGCTCTAAAGAAAATTTCTGAGAAAGAAGCTCCAGCTTATGCATCAGCTCAAGAATTTAAAGAAGACCTTGAAAAGATCAAAGATTCCTTGTTAGAAAACAAATCAGAGTATTTAATTTCTGGTGAGTTTGCAGAACTTCTAGAAGCCATCGATGTTTTTGGATTCTATCTGGCCTCTATTGATATGCGCCAGGATTCGAGTGTGCATGAAGCCTGTGTGGCAGAATTGCTGAAATCAGCAGGGATTAATGACCACTATTCTGATTTATCAGAGGATGAAAAGTGTCAAGTTCTCTTGAAAGAACTTTTAGAAGACCCACGTATTTTATCAGCAACCCATGCTGAAAAATCTGAACTGCTTGAAAAAGAATTAGCGATTTTCCAAACGGCCCGTGAATTGAAGGATCGTTTAGGGGAAGAAGTCATTCGTCAAAACATCATTTCTCATGCAACCAGTGTGTCAGATATGTTGGAATTGGCTGTGATGTTGAAAGAAGTGGGCTTAGTCGATACGGAAAAAGCTCGCGTTCAAATCGTTCCGTTGTTTGAAACCATCGAAGATTTGGATCATTCAGAAGAAACCATGAGAAGTTACTTGTCTCTTCCGATTGCCAAACGTTGGATTGCTTCTAAGAACAACTACCAAGAGATTATGTTAGGTTACTCTGATTCCAACAAAGATGGTGGATACTTGTCTTCTTGTTGGACCCTCTTTAAAGCCCAACAACAATTGACCGCTATCGGAGACGAGTTTGGAGTGAAGATTACCTTCTTCCATGGTCGTGGTGGTACTGTTGGTCGTGGTGGAGGTCCTACTTATGAAGCCATCACTTCTCAACCATTGAAATCCATTAATGACCGTATCCGCTTAACTGAGCAAGGGGAAGTGATCGGTAATAAATATGGAAATAAAGATGCTGCCTACTACAACCTTGAAATGCTAGTTTCTGCAACCATTAACCGAATGATTGCCGAACAAAAGAGTCCATTCTCTATGTTTGATCGTTTCGGGGAAGTCATGGATAAAGTCGTGAACCGTAGTTACGATATCTATCGTGATTTGGTCTTTGGAAATGAGCACTTCTATGATTACTTCTTTGAATCAAGTCCGATTAAAGCAATTTCAAGTTTTAATATTGGTTCACGTCCTGCTGCTCGTAAGACCATTACAGAAATTGGTGGTTTGCGTGCTATTCCTTGGGTCTTCTCTTGGTCACAAAGTCGGGTGATGTTCCCTGGTTGGTACGGAGTAGGTTCTAGCTTTAAGGAATTTATCGATGAGGATCCTGAGAATATCGAAACCCTTCGATACATGTATAAAAACTGGCCTTTCTTCCAATCTCTCTTGTCAAATGTGGACATGGTCTTATCTAAAGCCAACATGGATATTGCCTTTGAGTACGCCCAATTGTGTGAAGAAGAAGAAGTCCGCAATATCTATCAGATTATCTTACATGAATGGCAATTGACCAAGAATATCATCTTGATGATTGAAGAGCAAGACGAATTGCTTGCGGAGAACCCTTATCTGAAAGAAAGTTTGGATTATCGGATGCCATACTTTAACGTCTTGAACTATATTCAGTTAGAATTGATTCGACGTCAACGGACTGGACAACTACCAGCCGATCAAGACAAGCTAATCCATATCACCATCAACGGGGTGGCTACAGGATTACGTAATTCAGGTTAAAAAAATCGGAACGACTGTTCCGATTTTTTTATTCCCTGAACCCAAAGGAGCAAAAGGTACATAAAGGCTTAAATAGCAGATTTTAAATGAGAATTTTCAAAGCTAGATAAGGATCTTTCAGCAAGCTGATAAAATAAAAGAAAAGAAGAGGAATAATTAAGAAAATATAGGTAAAAGGCTTGCAATTTTATCTAAAATTCGATAGAATAGTAAGGAAAGTTAGACTGTATTGCCTACTGTCTATCTATAAAATATATTTTATTGGAGGCTTTTACTCAAATGGCAAAAGAAAAATACGATCGTAGTAAACCGCACGTTAACATCGGTACAATCGGACACGTTGACCACGGTAAAACTACCCTAACTGCAGCAATCACAACTGTTTTGGCACGTCGCTTGCCTTCATCAGTTAACCAACCTAAAGACTATGCGTCTATCGATGCTGCTCCAGAAGAACGCGAACGCGGTATCACCATCAACACTGCACACGTTGAGTACGAAACTGCTAAACGTCACTACGCTCACATCGACGCTCCAGGACACGCGGACTACGTTAAAAACATGATCACTGGTGCCGCTCAAATGGACGGAGCTATCCTTGTAGTAGCTTCAACTGACGGACCAATGCCACAAACACGTGAACACATCCTTCTTTCACGTCAGGTTGGTGTTAAACACTTGATCGTCTTCATGAACAAAGTTGACTTGGTTGACGATGAAGAATTGCTTGAATTGGTTGAAATGGAAATCCGTGACCTTCTTTCAGAATACGATTTCCCAGGTGATGACCTTCCAGTTATCCAAGGTTCAGCTCTTAAAGCTCTTGAAGGTGACTCTAAATATGAAGATATCATCATGGAATTGATGGATACTGTTGATGAGTACATCCCAGAACCAGAACGCGATACTGACAAACCATTGCTTCTTCCAGTCGAAGACGTATTCTCAATCACTGGACGTGGTACAGTTGCTTCAGGACGTATCGACCGTGGTGTTGTTCGTGTCAACGATGAAATCGAAATCGTTGGTATCAAAGACGAAATCCAAAAAGCAGTTGTTACTGGTGTCGAAATGTTCCGTAAACAACTTGACGAAGGTCTTGCAGGGGATAACGTTGGTGTGCTTCTTCGTGGTATCCAACGTGATGAAATCGAACGTGGACAAGTTATCGCTAAACCAGGTTCAATCAACCCACACACTAAATTCAAAGGTGAAGTTTACATCCTTACTAAAGAAGAAGGTGGACGTCATACTCCATTCTTCAACAACTACCGTCCACAGTTCTACTTCCGTACAACTGACGTAACTGGATCTATCGAACTTCCAGCTGGAACTGAAATGGTAATGCCTGGTGATAACGTGACTATCGACGTTGAGTTGATCCACCCAATCGCCGTTGAACAAGGTACTACATTCTCAATCCGTGAAGGTGGACGTACTGTTGGTTCAGGTATGGTTACTGAAATCGAAGCTTAATTCGATCTAGTTCCCAGATTAACAATTATATAGACAGACAGAAAACACCGTGAAGACGGGGTTTTTATTTTGGTAAAAAGTAAAATGAGCTTGTGCAACCTTTCATTATGACGAAAATTATGGTAAAATAGATAGTATAAAATTAGAAAAAAGAGGTATGTGAAATGTCACGTAAACCATTTATCGCTGGTAACTGGAAAATGAACAAAAATCCAGAAGAAGCAAAAGCATTCGTTGAAGCTGTAGCATCAAAACTTCCTTCAGCTGACCTTGTTGAAGCTGGTATCGCAGTTCCTGCAGTTGACTTGACAACTGTTCTTGCTGCTGCTAAAGGTTCAAACCTTAAAGTTGCTGCCCAAAACACTTACTTTGAAAATGCTGGTGCCTTCACTGGTGAAACTAGCCCACAAGTTTTGAAAGAAATCGGTACTGACTACGTTGTTATCGGTCACTCAGAACGTCGTGACTACTTCCATGAAACTGATGAAGATATCAACAAAAAAGCAAAAGCAATCTTTGCGAACGGTATGCTTCCAATCATCTGTTGTGGTGAAAGCCTTGAAACTTACGAAGCTGGTAAAGCAGCAGAATTTGTAGGGGCTCAAGTTTCAGCTGCTCTTGCTGGATTGACTGCAGAACAAGTGGCTTCAACAGTTATCGCATACGAACCAATCTGGGCGATCGGTACTGGTAAATCAGCTTCACAAGACGACGCACAAAAAATGTGTAAAGTTGTTCGTGACGTTGTAGCTGCTGACTTTGGTCAAGAAGTGGCTGACAAAGTACGTGTTCAATACGGTGGTTCAGTGAAACCTGAAAACGTTGCTGAATACATGGCTTGTCCAGACGTTGACGGAGCTCTTGTAGGTGGTGCATCACTTGATCCAGAAAGCTTCTTGGCATTGCTTGACTTCGTTAAATAATGACATATAAAAAGGCGAGAGGTTTCTCGTCTTTTTTATAGTAGAAAAGACCAGCTACAAAGCTGGTCTTTTAAGTTAGGAACGTCCTAATAGTTTCTTAACGAGAGAAATCAGTTTGTATTTCAGAGGACTTGGGTAATAACGGAAGGTCCCCATCTTACGGACGATGTAGCCGTTGAAGTTTTGTTTGAAACGAAGAACACCGTCTGACCCGTCAAAGATTCCTTGAATACCAAGGAAGTTATATCTTGGGATACCACGTTTGAAGGTTTCAAGCATCATATATTCCTGGAGAACAGCAGGAGCATAGAACTTATTAAATTCTGTATAAGAGCCACTGAATAAATAGGTGGATTCTTGTGGCATATAGACGAAGAGGCTACCTGCAAGAATGACGTCTTGATCTCCATATTTTTCAATATATTCTTTTGCGTCCCTCTTTCTCACCTCAAAGGTATCAAACTGGCTAGAGAATTCACGAAGTTGATTTTGTTTTTTCTCTGAATTGGGGTTGACTTCAAGATCCTTCTGTAATTTCTCAATCTTCTGTGCTAGTTTTCCTTGGTCTTTTTCAAGATTCGTGTAGTAATGGTGGAAGTTCAGTGTTGCGATCATGAAATCTGCATTGTCGCCAAAACTGTCATAGAAAGTTTGGTAATAATCCAAGGTCTTATCCTGATAGTCGCGACGGTCACTGGTAGAGGAAGTAATATCCTTAAAGAGTTGCAGTTCATCTCGGTTTAATCGTTTCAGTTCAATACCGAAAGATTTGGCTTTCTTGACAAGTGGCTTTCCTTTTTTACTGAAGCTCTTGAGAAGATTTTTTTCGGTGATACCCTCCATATCTTTCACATAATGCCAATCACCTTCTCCACCTGGATAACCTGTTGTTAAACCATCATGCTGATAGCCCAATTTTTTTAGGGTATCCATGAAATGGGTTTGCTCTTCACTGGTTGGATTGCCGTCACTGTCAAAGGTTTGATAGGTATCATAGGGCTTAATAACGAGTTCAATAGCCCCATTTTCTTTCGCATAGTCTTTTATAGCTGCATAGAAAGGTTCTAGCATAGCTTCCTCTTGGTAAAGGGGGCCAGAATTGATTTCCATATGGAGACCACCTGTCATAGGAAGACTGTACAAGATTGCTGCCACTTGGACTTGATCTTCTTGCTTCCAAGCGATAAATTGGACGGTATTTCCTCGCTTTTCAAGCAGATCTGCCATTTCAGCAGACTGGATAAAAGAGCGATGGGAGACAGTATTTGCAAATGAGGTAAATTCTTCTTTTGAAATTGTCGTAAGAGTCATGTAACTTATTTACTCCTTAATTTTTTCCGGATCTTGTAGACTTTGTTTACAAGTGGATAGAGTGGACTGGTTGGGAGGTTGAATTCCCCAACAAATTCTTCAATGACAGGATTAAATTTTGATTTGAAATGATAGAGACCACCATCGAGTGAATTTTCAATGCCCCCCATATTTTGCCAAGAAGCACCACGATCAAAAGCGTGTTGGGCAGTTTCATACCAGGTGAGGATAGCAGGTTGGTAGCGGCGGAATTCTTCATCCATCCCTGCATAAACATTTTCCGATGTCCCACCAAATTCAAGGGTTAAGGTCCCAGATAAAGGAACAATTTGTCTACCTGCTTGGAGATGCTGCTCAAGAAATTGCAGTTCTTCCTCTATCCGCTCTTTTTCTTTTTGGTTATTCTCAACCTTGCCAGGCTTTGTTTTTTCTGTGAATTTTTCAGCCTCTGCCTTGTTTTTTTCAAGATCTTTTATAAGGGAGCTTTTGCGTTTCTCGAGATCTAGAGTAGACAAGGTAATGTAGGATTGTCCTTGGTAGGTTGTGAGTAGTTTTTCGTAGTAGTCTTTTCCACGTAAATGAATGCTTTTACGAGCTTCAGTCTTTTTCATGAGAGAAGCAAAGTCCTCCAACAATTCAGTCCCGCCAAATTGGACTTGGATCCCTTTGTTTCGAGCAGTTCGGATGGCTTGTCGAGTAGATTTTGAAAGATCTTGCTCAGTGAAAAACTCTTTGTGGATATTCGCTTGAAAGCGTGGTTGGATATTTTCTGCCATATCACTGGTTCGGCCAGTCCATTCAATCCCTTCTTTAGTTAGGGTATCGATTACTGCTTGCACATCAGTGGTTTCCGTATTTTCTTGTCCAATCAAGTGTTTACTCAAGAAAAGACTTGGATCAAATTTAACAAACAAGGCCTTGTATTGTTTGGCTATCTTTTTAAGGGACTGGATCACATATGAAACCAGCTCTTTGTTTTGGTAGTCCATGATGGGGCCTCGAGGAATGTAGAGCATGGAAAAGCCAAGTGGCAGGGGTTGAATCAAGATGCTTGCAACAGCGACTAATTGGTCTTCTTGATAAAAACCAACCCGTTCATTTCCCCAATTATCTTTGATTTTTGCCCATGAACTGCTTTGTAAGAGATTGGTTTGGTCACTCTGAATAACAAAGTCATCATGCTCACTAGCAGAAATTCCTAGCTGGTAATGGTACATTTCTTATAATACCCACTTTCTAATGGCGTATGCAACGCCAGATTCATCATTTGATTTGGTGATAGTTGTAGCAATTTTTTTAAGAGCTGGATTGCCATTCTCCATAACGACAGCATGTCCCACGACTTCTAGCATGGAACGGTCATTTTCCTCATCTCCGATGGCCATGGTTTCTTCTTGCTGGATTCCAAGTCGTTCAGCTAAATGAAGAACAGCTGCTCCCTTATTGGTTGTTTTCCCTAGAATTTCTAAATAAAAAGGGGCTGATGTGACCATAGTGAAGCGATCCTTGAATTCTTTAGGGATTTTTGCAATCGCAGCATCTAGAATATCTGGTTCATCGATATACATGGCCTTGACAAATTCTTTCTCACGAACTTCTTCAGGCGTCCGGTAATAAAGGGGCATGTTGACCAGTTGAGATTCATGAATGGTGTAGCGTCCGATATCTCGATTGCTGGTATAGATGCCGTCTTTAGTAATAGCATGAGAGTGGATTTGGAGTTTGTTAGCAAGAGACTCGATATCGAGATAGTCCTCATAATGTAAAAGGTCTTTGATGAGTTCTTTTCCAGTAGCAGTTTTTTGCACCAGACCGCCATTAAAGGTAATGACATAGTCTCCAGGATCCATCAAATGGAGTTCTTTTAAAAGTTTTGAGACCCCTGCGATAGGGCGACCGGTTGTGATAACGATTTTAACGCCTGCGGCTTTAGCATCTTGAATGGCTTCAAATACAGAAGGTGTGATCTCTTTTTTTGAATTGAGAAGTGTACCGTCGATATCGATCGCAACTAATTTAATGGACATCCGTCTCTCCTGTAAAATAATCATTGGTAATATAGGAAGTGAATTCCTCTACTTGCTTACTGAAAAGTCCATTAACCTCCAGCATTTCTTTTGGGAAATAGAAGCGGTTGTCCCCATAGCGAGTTCCTGCTAAAGCAGCGACGAGTGGAGACAACTGAGACAATTCAGCGAGACTCCCATCTTTTCGGATCATCTCGATCTGGGTCCGCGGTTTTTCAAGCTCTGGTCGATAAATATCGTAGGGCAGATCGAAATTTTGATGAATAGCGGTGTAGTAGGTTGGATTAAACCCAACCTCTTTAATCAGTTTTTCAAGGATTGCTAAGTCTTTTCGTTTATCTTCTGTAAATAGAATCGATTTAAAGACTTTCCGATTAATATAGCGCTGAGCAAGATCAGACAAGATGGTATCCGGACTATCCATCCAGACTTGGAAATAGGTATTCATCACACCGTCATCTAGATTTAGGTAGTCTTGAATGGTGACCTCTTCTTCAAAAAATGGAATCAAGCGAGGTGAAGTCAGTTGAAAATACTCTTTCTGATCGGGATAAATGGTTCTAGCTCGTTTGAGAAGATTTTGAAGGAGGACTTCCATGGCACGAGTAGCCGGGTGGAAGTAGACCTGCATATACATTTGGTAACGGCTGACCACGTAATCCTCGACAGCGTGCATGCCATTTTGTTGGAAGGCAATGCCATTTTCAATCGGTCGAATGACGCGCAAAATACGGGTCAAGTCAAATTTTCCATAGGAAGCACCCGTAAAATAGGCATCCCGCAGTAAATAATCCATTCGGTCCACATCAATCTGACTAGAAATTAATTGCACCACTTGTTTATTGGGATAGGTATGATCAATGACGCTGGCTACACGATTTGGGAAATCAGGAGCCACTTGCAAGAGGATCTGATTGACCTCCGTCTCTGGGCTGGTGATGATCAGCTGGGTCATTTTTTCATGATCGGTTCCAAAGAGTCCTTCGAAGGTATGAGAATAAGCACCATGTCCAATGTCATGAAGAAGAGCGGCTGTCATGGTCAGTAAGTTTTCATCAGAATTCCATTGCTCTGCATACTTCTCCTCAAAAATGGATAGAATGCGTCTTGAAATTTCATAGGCGCCAAGACAGTGAGAAAAACGACTATGCTCCCCACCGTGGAAGGTAAAACCAGATGTCCCCAGTTGTTTGATGCGGCGTAGTCGTTGAAATTCTTTACTATTAATTAATTGATAAATGATGGGATGATCCACATGAACGTAATCATGCACGGGATCGCGAAAGACTTTTTCATTCATGGGTCTATTATAGCAAAAAAAAGCCTATTTTGCGATATAGAGGCTAATAGGGGCAGTCAAAATGCGTAAAATTTGATAGAATAGTAAGGCAAGAAAAGAAGAGAAGGAGACAAAGATGCAGATTCGCATTCAAAATACCATTCGATTTGGAGAAGAAATGGAAATCGTTGATCAGTACTATCAAGGTGAATGGAAGGAAAAAGCAGGTTTTCAGTATCTCTTGTATACCAATGAAGAAGATGAAAAGGTTGCTTTGAAATTTTCCAATGACGAATTGGTCATGACACGTTTCTCAAGTCCTAAATCCATCATGCGTTTCTACAAAAATGAAGATGGTGGGGCAATCATCCCAACTCCGATGGGCATTCAGCAGTTTTTGATTACAACAGATTTCTTTCAATTAGAAGCAGGTCATTTGCAAGTCTCTTATCGCTTGTTAACTCTCGATGGAGAACAGGAATTTGCTAATTATCAATTACTAGTGGAATGGGAAGAATAGACCTCATTAAATTATTAGAGATCCCGCTTGCTTTATTCTATAAAAATGGTATAATAAAACCACTCAAGGGAGTAGCTGGCGGTTTTCCGCGATAGTGTCGTCATTACGAATTATTTCCGGCACTATATTAAACAGCGAGACTTGTTTTTTTAAAAAACAGGTCTCTTTTTTTGTAAAAAGAGGCCAAAAAGGAGGAGACTGTTTTGTCAAAAGAACAAAATAAAGATTTGTTTTACACGCAATCTTCTGAGGAAGTCCTAAAGAACTTGGACTCATCTGTCGAAGGTTTGTCAACCGCCCAGGCTCAAGAACGCTTAGCGAATTATGGTCGTAATGAGTTGGAAGAGGGTGAAAAACGTAGCCTACTAGCTAAATTCCTTGATCAATTTAAGGATTTGATGATTATCATCTTGCTTGTGGCAGCGGCACTTTCTGTGATTACAGAAGGAATGGACGGTCTAACGGATGCCATGATCATCTTGGCCGTTGTTGTCTTGAATGCTGCCTTTGGGGTTTACCAAGAAGGGCAAGCAGAAGCAGCCATTGAAGCTCTGAAAAATATGTCTAGCCCCATGGCTCGTGTTCGTCGTGATGGCCATGTTATTGAGATTGACTCAAAAGAATTGGTACCCGGAGATATCGTCTTGCTTGAAGCGGGAGATGTCGTGCCTGCAGATATGCGTTTGTTTGAAGCAGCTTCTCTTAAAATTGAAGAAGCAGCTCTTACAGGGGAGTCTGTGCCAGTTGAAAAAGATGTGACAGGACTTGTTGAAGCAGATGCTGGTATTGGGGACCGCGTTAATATGGGTTACCAAAACTCAAATGTAACTTATGGTCGTGGTATTGGTGTCGTAACAAACACTGGTATGTATACAGAAGTTGGTAAGATTGCAGATATGTTGGCTAATGCCGATGAGACTGAAACACCATTGAAGCAAAGCTTGGAACAATTATCTAAAGCCTTGACTTACTTAATTGTTGTGATTGCGGTCATTACTTTCTTAGTTGGTGTCTTCGTTCGTGGGGAACATCCATTGGAAGGCTTGATGGTAGCTGTTGCCCTTGCGGTTGCGGCGATTCCAGAAGGACTTCCTGCCATTGTAACCATCGTTCTTTCTTTGGGAACAACAACCCTTGCCAAACGCAATTCGATTGTTCGTAAATTGCCAGCGGTTGAAACACTTGGTTCAACAGAAATCATCGCATCTGATAAAACAGGTACTTTGACCATGAACCAAATGACGGTTGAAAAAGTCTATACCAACGGTCAATTACAAAGTGCAGCAACCGAAATTGGAACAAGCAACAATACGCTTCGCATCATGAACTTTGCCAATGATACCAAGGTAGATCCATCTGGCAAGTTGATTGGGGACCCAACAGAGACTGCTTTGGTACAGTTTGGTTTGGATCACAATTTTGATGTTCGCGAAATTCTGAAGGATGAGCCACGTGTGGCAGAATTGCCATTTGACTCAGACCGTAAGCTTATGTCAACTATCCATAAGGAAGCGGACGGTTCATACTTTATCGCTGTTAAGGGGGCTCCTGACCAATTGCTCAAACGTGTGACGCGTATTGAAGTTAATGGGGAAGTTCGTCCTATTACGGATGAAGATAAGAAAGCTATCCTTGCTACCAACAAAGACTTGGCTAAACAGGCCCTTCGTGTCTTGATGATGGCTTATAAGACAAGCAAGGAAATTCCAACCTTGGAATCTGAAATTGTTGAGTCTGACTTGATCTTCTCTGGTTTGGTCGGTATGATTGACCCTGAGCGTCCAGAAGCAGCTGAAGCGGTTCGTGTTGCTAAGGAAGCGGGTATCCGTCCAATCATGATCACGGGTGACCACCAAGATACAGCAGAAGCGATTGCTAAACGTCTGGGAATCATCGATCCAAATGATACAGAAGACCATGTCTTTACAGGAGCTGAGTTGAATGAACTCTCTGACGAAGAATTCCAAAAGGTCTTCAAGCAATATTCTGTTTATGCTCGTGTATCACCTGAACACAAGGTTCGGATCGTGAAAGCTTGGCAAAATGAAGGAAAAGTTGTTGCCATGACTGGTGACGGGGTCAACGATGCACCATCACTTAAGACAGCTGACATCGGTATCGGTATGGGGATTACAGGTACAGAAGTTTCTAAGGGAGCTTCAGACATGGTCCTTGCCGATGATAACTTCGCCACTATTATCGTAGCGGTAGAAGAAGGACGGAAGGTCTTCTCCAATATCCAAAAATCTATTCAGTATCTCTTGTCCGCCAATATGGCTGAAGTCTTCACCATCTTCTTTGCAACACTCTTTGGTTGGGATGTGTTGCAACCAGTGCATCTTCTCTGGATCAATTTGGTAACCGATACTCTTCCAGCCATCGCTCTTGGTGTGGAACCAGCTGAGCCCGGTGTCATGACTCACAAACCTCGTGGACGTAAATCTAACTTCTTTGACGGTGGGGTCTTTGGAGCCATTCTTTATCAAGGAATCTTCCAAACCATGCTAGTTCTTGGTGTTTATGGCTGGGCCTTACTCTCTCCAGAACATGCGACTCGTGCCGAAATCCATGCAGATGCTTTGACCATGGCCTTTGCAACTCTTGGTTTGATCCAATTGCTCCATGCCTTTAACGTTAAATCGGTTTACCAATCCATCTTTAAAGTGGGACTCTTCAAGAACAAGACCTTTAACTGGTCGATTCCAGTTGCCTTTGTTCTCTTGATGGCGACCATCATTATCCCTGGATTTAACAAACTCTTCCATGTGTCTCATTTAAGCTTGACACAATGGTTAGCTGTTATGATTGGTTCGCTCTTGATTGTTGTTCTTGTTGAGATTGTTAAAGCCGTTCAACGTGCACTTGGAAAAGATAAAAACGCCATTTAAATATAAAAGAAGTCATCTCCGGATGGCTTTTTTTGCGGGCAAAATGGACTGGGCATATTTCTTGAGGTACGTGTAGATTTTTGATAAACTAGTCAACAGTTTGAAGAAAGGAAACTTAGTTATGAAAAAGTTTTTTGCTGAAGTAATCGGTACATTTATGCTTGTCTTTATCGGGACTGGCGCAGTTGTTTTTGGAAATGGAACAGAAGGTCTGGGACATTTAGGAATTGCCTTGGCATTCGGTTTATCTATTGTCGCAGCAGCTTACTCAATTGGGACTGTTTCGGGTGCCCACTTGAACCCGGCTGTTTCGATTGCCATGTTTGTGAACAAACGCTTGTCTTCAAAGGACTTGGTTAATTATATTGCAGCGCAAGTAGTGGGTGCGGTTCTCGCATCTGCAACAGTACTCTTCCTCTTGTCAAATTCAGGTATGTCAACAGCTAGTCTTGGTGAAAATGCCCTAGCGAAGGGTGTGACTCCATTTGGCGGATTCTTGTTTGAAGTAATTGCTTCCTTTATCTTTATTTTGGTCATCATGACAGTGACTTCAGCTACCAAAGGTAATGGCAAGATCGCTGGTCTTGTGATCGGTTTGAGCTTGACTTTAATTATTCTTGTTGGTTTGAACATTACAGGACTTTCTGTTAACCCAGCTCGTAGCTTGGCACCTGCCCTCTTTGTTGGTGGTGCAGCCCTTCAACAAATTTGGATCTTTATCTTGGCTCCAATTGTCGGTGGTGTTCTGGCTGCAATCGTTGCAAAAAATCTCTTGGATACTGAAGAGTAAAAAAATTGGTTCCGAAGGAGCCAATTTTTTTTATAGTTCAAGGATCGTCATGGTTTGAGAAAATTCATGAGCGAGCTGTTTTTTCTTGTATGCTTTAAATTCGGGGAGGTCTTTGATTCTGCGATAGCGTTTGTAGGGATCGTATCGTTTTGGAAAATCATATTCAGGAAAAGCATCGAAAAATTGTTTGCAAAGCTCCCATTCTCGGACATAGCCTAAAGGTCTGGCATGATAGGTGATATTGTCGATTTTCCTATCTGAAATTCTGTGGTGGCTGTGTCCAAATATGACATCTTTGACAGGGAATTGCCGAAAAAGCTCATGAAAGGCTTGGCTCCCTAGAAAAGCATTAAAGCGTTCAAAATAAGGGTGGCGCAGGAGAAACTGACTATGAGGAACAAAGTGCATGGCGATGATCAGGGGTTGGTCTACACGCATGAGCTCTTGTTCCAGTTCTTGCAACAGACGTTGGGTAATGGCTGGATCAGATCCCATTCGTTGGAGGCGTCTGTCAAACCAAAACAGATTCTTGGTTTGGAGATGTTTTTGGGGAGAAATAGTAGGAACAAAGCTGTAGTCATACCAGCCCGAAAAGGCAAGAAGCGTATGATTGGAGAATGAGATTTTTTGAAATTCAAAAGGTCTCATGGCTTCTTCTGATAGGCCCAGCATATCATGATTTCCTAGGCTAAAGGTCACTGGAAGGTGACATTGAAGTTGGTCTAAAAATTCCTGTGACGTCTTTTCAAAGCCGTTGGCAATATCTCCTGCAATATGGAGATGTTGAATTTTTTTGTCCTTGAAAAGAGTGATCAGAGTCTCTAATTCTTCTTTGCCGAAGTTGTTTGAATCAATATGTAAATCGGACATAAAAGCTACTGTTGTCATGCTACCAGTCTAGCATAAGAGCATCTTTTTTTCTAACAATTAGGTTACAAATGAATAGAAAAAATGCTGAAAATCAGCTGGCTTGGCAGTTGTCAACCAGCAGATCCAATATTGGAAGGTGGGCAAATAGTGAAGGTTATGATATAATAGACTAGATACATAGAAAGAGGTACTTATGGACATTTCAGAAATTCGTCAAAAAATTGACGCAAATCGTGAAAAATTAGCTTCTTTCAGGGGGTCTCTTTGACTTAGAGGCATTGGAAGAAGAAATTGCCATTTTAGAAAATAAAATGACAGAACCTGATTTTTGGGATGATAACATTGCTGCGCAAAAGACATCTCAAGAATTAAATGAACTCAAGCAGACCTATGAAAATTTCCATCAAATGGTGGATCTCTTTGATGAGTCAGAAATCTTACTGGACTTTTTGGCAGAAGATGATTCGGTCAAGGAAGAATTGATCGAGAAGTTGGAGGAGCTGGATAAACGTATGACCAGCTATGAGATGACCTTGCTATTGTCTGAACCCTATGACAATAATAATGCCATCTTAGAAATCCACCCAGGTTCAGGAGGAACAGAAGCTCAGGACTGGGGCGACATGCTTCTTCGGATGTATACTCGTTTTGGGAATGCCCACGGCTTTAAAGTTGAAGTCTTGGACTATCAGGCTGGAGATGAGGCTGGAATCAAGTCTGTGACCCTATCCTTTGAAGGGCCACATGCATACGGTCTTCTGAAATCTGAAATGGGGGTACACCGTTTGGTTCGGATCTCTCCATTTGACTCCGCTAAACGTCGTCATACCTCCTTTACATCTGTTGAGGTCATGCCCGAATTAGACGATACCATCGAAGTCGAAGTTCGTGATGATGATATCAAGATGGACACCTTCCGCTCTGGTGGAGCTGGTGGACAAAACGTCAACAAGGTCTCTACAGGGGTGCGCTTGACCCACATTCCGACAGGGATTGTAGTGGCGTCCACCGTGGATCGGACCCAATACGGGAACCGTGATCGTGCGATGAAGATGTTGCAAGCTAAACTCTACCAATTAGAGCAAGAGAAAAAAGCAGCAGAAGTGGATTCTCTAAAAGGGGATAAAAAAGAAATCACCTGGGGAAGTCAAATCCGCTCCTATGTTTTTACCCCTTACACGATGGTTAAGGATCACCGGACCAACTACGAAGTAGCGCAGGTGGACAAGGTGATGGATGGAGATATCGATGGCTTTATCGATGCCTACCTTAAATGGCGTCTCCAATAACCTAGAGGGAATCAACCAGAAAAGAATGAAAGGAATTTCATTACATGTCAATGATTGAAATGAAAGATGTTGTCAAAAAGTATGACAACGGGACGACGGCCCTTCGCGGGGTCTCTGTCCAAATTGAACCAGGAGAATTTGCCTACATCGTAGGACCTTCTGGTGCAGGGAAGTCGACCTTTATTCGACTTTTATACCGTGAAGTCAAACACGATAAAGGAAGTTTGAAAGTAGCTGATTTTGATTTGGATAAAATCAAAAAACGCGATATTCCTATGTTGCGACGCAATGTGGGAGTGGTCTTCCAAGATTATAAATTGCTTCCAAAGAAAACCGTTTATGAAAATATTGCCTACGCAATGCAAGTTATCGGTGAGCGCCGTCGCAATATTAAAAAGCGTGTTATGGAAGTTTTGGATCTTGTCGGATTGAAACACAAGGTCCGCTCATTCCCGAATGAATTGTCCGGTGGAGAGCAACAACGGATTGCGATTGCTCGTGCGATCGTCAACAATCCGAAAGTCTTGATTGCGGATGAGCCAACGGGGAACTTGGACCCAGATAATTCATGGGAAATCATGAATCTTTTGGAGCGGATTAATCTGCAAGGGACCACAGTATTGATGGCGACCCACAATAGCCAGATTGTAAATACTTTACGTCACCGTGTCATCGCGATTGAAAATGGTCGTGTAGTGCGTGATGAAGCGGAAGGAGAGTACGGATACGATGATTAGAAGATTTTTCCGACACTTAATCGAATCGCTTAAAAGCTTGAAACGAAATGGTTGGATGACGATTGCAGCGGTCAGCTCGGTTATGATTACCCTTAGCTTGGTTGCTATTTTCGCTTCAGTTATTGCCAATACCATTAAGCTTTCAGATGATATTCAAAACAGTGTGCGGGTTGTAGTATACATGCGCAAGGATATTCAAGATCAGAGCGAGCAGATTGAAAAAGACGGTCAAACCGTGACCAATGAAAACTACCATAAGGTCTACGATGCTCTGACAGCCATGAAGCATGTCGACAAGGTTGATTTTTCTAGCAAGGAAGAACAGTATGATAAACTGATCAAAACGGCTGGGAACAACTGGAAGATTTTTGATGGAGATGCCAATCCTCTCTATGATGCTTATTATGTAGAGACAACGGCTCCTAAATATGTAAAGCAAGTTTCGGCTGATGCCAAAAAAATTGAAGGAGTTTCTGAGGTAAAAGATGGTGGGGTCGATACCCAACGTTTGTTCGCTCTTGGAACCTTCATCCGAAACTGGGGCTTGATTGGTGTAGCTTTATTGATCTTCATCGCAGTCTTCTTGATTTCAAATACCATTCGGATTACCATCATTTCACGTAGTCGTGAGATTAAGATTATGCGACTGGTAGGAGCAAAAAATGGTTATATTCGTGCACCATTCCTTTTAGAAGGTGCTTGGATCGGTCTCTTGGGAGCCTTGGTTCCTTCAGCTTTGGTCTTTTATGTTTATAATGTTGTCTATACATCTATGAACAATAACTTGGCAGATCAAAACTTGTATCTCTATAGCCCTCATCTCTTGGTACCGATCATGGTCGGTGGCCTCTTTGGATTAGGAATTTTGATTGGGGCGATTGGTTCTTCAATCTCCATGAGACGTTTTCTTAAGATATAATAAAAAAGCAAGTTCGCACTTGCTTTTTTTGTATCCTTTTATTAGGACAGGAAGGAGGATACATGATTCTTTAAGATTGTCTAAAGAAGGGATTGAACATCTTCTCGTGACCAATAGAAGTTTCAGGGCCATGACCAGGATAGACGGTATAGGAAGATGGAAGGGAAAAGAGTTCTTCTCTAATACTGCTAAGCAACTGTGCCGCGTTCCCTGTTGGAAGATCGGTCCGTCCAATGGTTTCGCGAAAAAGGGCATCACCAGATAGAACCAGGTGATCCTGAGGAAAGACGATGGAAACCCCTCCTGCAGAGTGGCCTGGTGTCTCCAGAACATAAAAGTGGAAATCAGCTATTTGGTAATCGGAGCGAATGTCATAAAGGAAGTCGGCCTCCTTGCATACAACATCTTCTAAATCCGCATGACGATCCAAACCAGATAAATTATCGACAGGAGAAGACAACCAACTGGCTTCTGCTGGATGGACATAAACAGGTGGGAAATGATAGGTCTGACGAACCTTTTCAAGACTCATAATGTGATCATAATGCGTATGGGTTAAAAGAATTGCTACGATTGGTTTTCCGATGCGATCCAATTGTTTTTGAATAGTCGCCCAGTCGCTACCTGGATCGACAAGAATGAGGGAGTGATCATTTTCAAGGTAGTAGGTGTTTTCATAAGCTATAGGATTAACAGTACGATAGATTTTCATAAGGACTCCTTTCTAGAATAGTGTATCAAATTGTAAGGAAAATAACAGGATTGAAGTCAGCCTGAAAGGAGAAAAAAATCTGCAGAGCTTGCTCAAACGTGATATAATTTTAAGTATTATGACAAGACAGAAACGGAAATATGCCATTGTGGATCTGGAAGCGACCAGTGCTGGAAGCAATGCTAAGATCATTCAGGTTGGGATTGTCATCATCGAAGATGGGAGGATTATGCAATCCTATGAGACGGATGTGAATCCCCATGAACGATTGGATGAGCATATCAAACAATTGACTGGCCTGACAGATGCTCGCTTGAAAAAAGCACCAGAGTTTGCACAAGTGGCAAAAGAAATTTTTGAATTAATAGAAGATGCCGTCTTTGTGGCCCATAATGTCAAATTTGATGCGAATTTATTAGCAGAAGCCCTCTTTTGGGAAGGATTTGAGCTAACGACTCCTCGGATTGATACGGTTGAATTGTCTCAAATTTTCTATCCGACTTTAGAACGCTACAATTTAGGAGCGCTTGCAGCTGAACTGGAAATTGAGTTACACCATGCTCACTCCGCTTTAGCGGATGCTATGGCAACAGCCCAGCTGCTGTTGAAATTGAGAGAGAAAATTGCTAGTTTACCAAGGGGATTGATCGAAAAACTTCTTTCGATGGCAGATTGTTTGATTTATGAATCACGACTCTTAATAGAAGATGCGCTTGAAGACAGTAGCCTTTTTTTACCAGCTCATTTAGTAGAGGTTCATGGTCTCTATCTGCGAAAGCCACAGCAGTTTTTAGAAAGTCGTCATTTGTCTGAACAGTTTGAACTCAATATGCAGCTGTTGGGAATGGAGGCTTATCCGGAGCAGAGAGAATTTGTTGCCTATATCGAGGACAGTTTGCAACAGCCACTTCCGAGTTTTATTGAAGCGCCAACGGGTATTGGGAAGACCTATGCCTATCTATTAACGCTTTTGGCGAAAACATCCAAGCGCATTCTTGTCAGTGTTCCGACTAAAATTCTTCAGGATCAAATTATGAAGAAGGAAGGAAAGACTATCCAAGATCTTTTCCAAATTCCCTTTCATAGCCTGAAAAGTCCCAAGGATTACATCCAACTCGATAAATTTTATGAGGCCTTACAGAGTGAGTCAGATAATGGGATGATCCGACGCTTTAAAATGCAACTGTTGGTTTGGCTGACGATGACGGAAACGGGAGAGCTCAGTGAAATTGGTCAACTCTATCGTCATCTTCATTTTGTAGCTGACATTTGCCACGATGGCCAATTGTCGAAACGTTCGCTTTTTTATCAAGAAGATTTTTGGCGCCTCGGCCAGGAAAAAGTGAAAACCAGCCGGGTAATTCTGACCAATCATGCCTATCTGTTAACTCGTCTAGAAGATGATAAGAGTCTACTTCAAGAATCTGTTCTGGTTGTGGATGAAGCGCAAAAACTCTTCTTTGCTTTGGAGCAGTTTTCACAGAGAGAAGAAACCTTGCAATCTCTTCTTCTAAGCTTGCAACACGCCATCGAAGAGGAAAAAGATCTTCTGCAACGGCGTTTGCTGGAAAGTATTCAATTTGAATTAAATGCCTGCTCTAAGGAAGTTGTACAAGGAAAAACAGCGATCTTATCAGATCAAACAGTGGCAAAAATTCGACAGGATGTCTCAGAATTAAAAAACGAATCATTAGAGAATCTAAGGGAATTGTTTGATGAGCGCTACCAAACCTTTTGGATGGACAAGGAAGTGGTCGAAAGCCACCAGATTCTTCGTCTCCACGGAGGAGTTGAGGACTTGCTATCCTTTAAGGAGTTTGTTCCTGAAGAAGTGCCCGTGCTCTTTGTATCAGCGACGATCGCGATCAGCAAAAAGGTGCATTTACCTGCCCTTTTGGGATACAAAGAGCAGCAGATCTACCGGGTGCCAATAACAGTCAAACAACACCAGGAATTATTGGTGCCGATAGATTTTCCAGATGTCGTTTCTTTATCTTCAGTGGAATACGCAGGGGAGATTTGTCAGCTCGTCGGTGAACTCCTTCCTTTACGAAAGCCAATTTTTCTTTTGTTTACTTCAAAAGAATTGTTACTGGAGACGTCAAACGCATTGAAGTTTCCTCACTTGGCCCAGTATCGAAATGGGGATGCAGCCAATATTAAGCGACGATTTGACCGAGGAGAAAGCTCCATTTTATTTGGAACAGGAAGCTTCTGGGAGGGAGTCGATTTCTCCCAACAAAAAGAAGTGATTCAAATCATCACGCGCCTTCCTTTTGACAATCCTAAAGATTATATGGTTCAAAAGCTGAATACAAAACTCAGAGAACAGGGGAAAAATCCCTTTTACGACTATAGTCTTCCAGTCGCGATTTTAAGGCTAAAACAGGCTATTGGGAGAACCAGCCGTTTTCAAGATCAGGAATCTTTGGTGCTTTTATTAGATCAGCGGGTGGTAACCAAGCGATATGGAAAACAAATTTTGGATGGTTTGCAACAAGTGTTGCCCCTTCACACGACAGTGAGAGAGCGGCTTGTTGAGCAAGCAGCTGACTTTTTTGAAAGGAATTGAGAAAATGAAAAATAAAGGATTTGGACTTGCAATTGCATTTGTACTGGCACTTTGTGCTATGTTGTTGGGAACTTTCTTTCCCATTATTGGCTCCAGTGTTTTTGCCTTAATTTTAGGAATTGTCCTTAATGAATTTGTGGATTTGCCGGAGAATTCACGACCAGGCTTGAACTGGTCCGGTAAGAAATTGTTGCAGTATTCGATTATCTTCATGGGATTTAGCTTGCCCATTGCGACAGTTGCCTCTACAGGTTTGTCTTCTTTAAAGATTAGTCTGCCAACGATAACCGTTGCCTTTCTTGCAGCTATTATTTTTGGGAGAGTCTTCCACCTGAAATCTCATCTACGGACCTTAATTGGGTTTGGTACAGCTATTTGTGGTGGATCTGCTATTGCAGCAGCAGCGCCGATCATTGAAGCAGACGAAGAGGAAATTGCCCTATCTATGTCAACTATTTTCTTCTTCAACATTTTGGCTGTCTTTATCTTTCCAGTATTAGGGCATTTATGGCATATGTCTAATTTCCAATTTGGCCTCTGGTCAGGAACAGCCATTAACGATACGTCATCTGTTGTAGCAGCAGCATTTTCTTACAGTAAAGCAGCGGGGCAAATGGCTACAATTGTTAAGTTAACACGCGCCCTGATGATTGTACCAGTTTGTTTGGGCTTGATCGGTTTAAAATGGTATCGGAGTAAACAACAAGGAAGAAACAAAGGAATGTTAAAGAAAATTATTCCTTGGTTTATTATCTGGTTTATTGTGGCTTCCATTCTTTCTTCTATTGGCCTGGTACCTAAAGTGGTCCTACCTTACCTAAATGACCTTTCTCACCTCTTTATGGCCATGGCCTTGGTTGGAATCGGAAGCAAGGTTTCTTGGAAACAGTTCCGTGCGGCAGGAGCAGCCCCCCTTCTGGTAGGTTTGATTGCTTGGTTCTGTGTGGCAGGATCTAGCTTGATTCTACAGATGTTGTTCTATTAATTAATTTGATGATTCTCACAGAAAGGAACGTGAATGAAGAAACATCATTTTTGGACGATCCACCTGGATTATTCGATCATTGGAATTGTCTTCACCCTACTTATAATAGGGATCTTATCCGTTTATGTGGCAGTTTCTCATGATTATCCCCAAATGGTGTGGCCTTTTTTGGGGCAGCAATTAGCCTGGATTGGTGTGGGATGTATCATTTGCCTGATTGTGACGATTTTTAGTACGAAATTTCTTTGGAAAATCACTCCCTTTCTTTACCTACTAGGCTTGGCCTTGATGGTTCTTCCTCTTGTTTTTTATAATCCAAACTTGGTGGCTTCAACAGGTGCAAAAAACTGGGTAGCTTATGGAAACATCACCTTATTTCAGCCTTCAGAATTTATGAAGATTCCCTTCATCCTGATGCTGTCACGTTCTATTGTTCGATTTTTACAAAGAAATAAGGGGCGTGAGCGATTGTTACGACAAGATTGGTTTTTAATTCTAGAGTTGACCATCTATACAATTCCGGTCTTTGCCTTATTGGCCCTCCAGCAGGACTTGGGAACGGCCTTAGTATTCTTGGCCATCTTTGCGGGCTTAGTGCTCGTTTCAGGAGTTTCTTGGAAAATAATCTTGCCGGTCATCTTGCTTCTGGCAGGTGGGTTAGCAGGCTTTCTCTTTCTCTTTCTATCAGAAGGGGGTCGGGCTTTTCTGCACCAGCAAGTAGGGATGCCAACCTACCAAATGAACCGTATTTTAGCCTGGTTAAATCCTTTTGACTATGCACAAACAACCACCTACCAGCAGGCGCAAGGACAGCTAGCCATTGCCAGTGGTGGACTCTTTGGTCAAGGATTTAATGTATCTAATTTATTGGTTCCCGTAAGGGAAAGTGATATGATTTTTACAGTCGTCGCAGAAGACTTTGGCTTTGTTGGAGCTCTGGTGCTGTTGATTTTATATGTGACCCTGATTTACCGTATTTTAAAAATCACCCTCCAGTCCAACAACCAATTTTATACCTATATTTCCATTGGATTTATTATGATGCTGGTCTTTCATATTTTTGAAAATGTCGGAGCGGTAACGGGCCTTCTCCCCTTGACGGGGATTCCTCTCCCCTTTATCTCACAAGGAGGTTCCTCTATTATTAGTAATCTGATTGGTATTGGCCTAGTACTCTCAATATATAATCATAGTAGTAAAAAGAAAGGACCAGAAGAAGAGGTTCCAATCCGTAAAAAAGTAGTCCTTAAAAAGGCGCAATAGTTAGAAAGAAGGAATGAAAATGAAAAAAGTAGCAACGATTTTAGCAAACGGTTTTGAAGAAATTGAAGCCTTGACCATTGTCGATGTTTTGAGACGTGCTGGGATTGACTGCGACCTCATTGGCATGGAAGAAACAGTCACAGGTTCTCACCAAATTACAGTGGAAGTAGATCGCCTTTGGAGTGGAGATCTTTCAGATTATGATGGAATCTTCTTACCAGGTGGGATGCCAGGAGCAGCGAATTTGAGGGACAATGCAGAATTGATCACAGCCCTTCAGGAAGAAAGTGGCAAAGGAAAAACCATCTCTGCAATTTGTGCTGCCCCCATTGTTTTGGCGCGTGCAGGTCTCTTAAAAGATAAACACTATACGTGTTACGATGGCTTTGAAGAAGAGATTCAAGATGGCCATTATCAGAAAGAAACAGTGGTGAAAGATGGTAATCTTCTCACCAGTCGTGGTCCTTCAACAGCCCTAGCCTTAGCCTATGCCTTGGTAGAGCAATTTGGAGGAGATGCCCAAAGTCTTCGTCAAGGAATGCTCTATCAAGATGTCTTTGGAGATGCTTAAAATTGCTCTTTTGGACACCATATTTTCTGGTGAAAGTTTACATTCTATGACGGAAAATGACTTCTCTATGATTTAAAATGAAATGACCGTAAAAAATGGCTAAAATCCCCCCTAAATGAGGGTTTTAGCTTATTTTTTTTGTCCATTTGTGGTATAATATTGACTATGAATTATCATGATTTTATATGGGATCTTGGTGGGACGCTATTGGATAATTACGAAACGTCCACAAATGCCTTTGTAGCGACATTGAAGGACTTTCACATCCAAGCCGATCATGATTCTGTTTATGCAGCATTAAAAATCTCAACACAGGATGCAATTCAAACCTTTGCCCCTCATATTTCCAATTTTCGTACGGAATACAAGAAAAAAGAAGCCTTGGGCTTGCAAGAGCCGGTCTTATTTGAGGGAGCAAAAGAGTTACTAGAAGAGATCCAAGTACATGGAGGACGCCATTTTTTGGTATCTCATCGGGATCGCCAAGTTTTGACCCTTATTGAACAGACAGGCATTGCACCCTACTTTACGGAGATTGTAACAGCAGACGAGGGCTTTCCTCGAAAACCAGACCCAGCCTCTATGCTTTATTTGAAGGAAAAATATGGCATTCAAGACGGTCTGGTCATCGGAGATCGTCCGATCGATATAGAAGCTGGGAAGGCTGCAGGGCTTTCGACCTATTTATTTGATTCCATGCCACGCTTACACCAGTTTATATTTGAATAGAAAAGGGAAATTATGACAGAGGATAAACAGCAAGAAAATCAAGCACAAGAATATGATGCCAGTCAGATTCAGGTCTTGGAAGGACTAGAGGCCGTTCGGATGCGTCCGGGGATGTATATTGGATCTACCTCAAAAGAAGGTCTTCATCATCTGGTCTGGGAAATCGTGGATAACTCGATTGACGAAGCCTTAGCTGGTTTTGCTAGCCATATTGAAGTTTTCATTGAAGCAGATAATTCGATCACGGTTGTCGATGATGGTCGTGGGATCCCAGTGGATATCCAAGAAAAGACAGGTCGACCTGCCGTCGAAACTGTCTTTACCGTACTTCACGCAGGAGGAAAATTCGGCGGAGGCGGCTACAAGGTTTCTGGTGGTCTTCACGGGGTAGGATCATCCGTTGTGAATGCCCTCTCCACATCCCTCGATGTTCGCGTATATAAAAATGGCAGTATCCATTACCAAGAGTATCGACGTGGACACGTTGTGGATGATTTGAAAGTCATCGGGGAGACAGATCGGACAGGGACAACCGTCCACTTTATTCCAGACCCAGAAATCTTCACAGAAACCACCGAGTATGATTTTGACAAATTAAATAAACGGATTCAAGAATTAGCCTTTTTGAATCGTGGCTTGCGTATTTCTTTGACGGATAAGCGAGAAGGCTTAGAGCAAGAAAAGCATTACCACTACGAAGGTGGGATCTCTAGTTACGTCGAGTACATCAATGAGAACAAAGATGTCATCTTTGAAAAACCCATCTACACAGATGGAGAAATGGATGATATTACCGTTGAAGTGGCTATGCAATATACCACAGGCTACCATGAGACGGTCATGAGTTTTGCGAATAACATTCATACCCATGAAGGTGGGACGCATGAACAGGGCTTCCGTACAGCTCTCACTCGTGTGATCAATGATTACGCTAAGAAAAATAAACTCTTAAAAGAAAACGAAGACAATCTAACTGGGGAAGATGTTCGAGAAGGCTTAACAGCAGTGATCTCGGTTAAACATCCAAATCCACAGTTTGAAGGACAAACCAAGACCAAACTTGGAAATTCAGAAGTTGTTAAGATTACCAATCGACTCTTTAGTGATGCCTTTTCTGATTTCCTTTTGGAAAATCCGCAAATTGCTAAGAAAATCGTCGAAAAAGGGATTTTAGCGGCGAAAGCTCGGGTGGCTGCTAAGCGAGCGCGTGAGGTGACCCGTAAGAAATCAGGGCTTGAGATTTCCAACCTACCTGGTAAATTGGCAGATTGTTCTTCAAACAATCCACAAGAAACAGAACTCTTTATCGTCGAAGGGGATTCAGCCGGAGGATCTGCAAAATCTGGTCGAAATCGGGAATTCCAAGCGATTCTCCCAATCCGTGGTAAGATCTTGAACGTTGAAAAAGCAAGTATGGATAAAATTCTAGCCAATGAAGAGATCCGTAGTTTATTTACTGCTATGGGAACTGGATTTGGTGCTGAATTTGATGTCACAAAAGCGCGTTATCAAAAATTAGTCATCATGACTGATGCCGATGTCGATGGCGCACATATTCGAACCCTTCTGTTGACCTTGATCTATCGCTATATGAAACCAGTCTTGGAAGCGGGATATGTTTATATTGCGCAACCACCAATCTATGGGGTCAAAGTCGGTAGCGAGATCAAAGAATATATCCAACCTGGTGCCAACCAAGAAGCAGAATTAGCTGCAGCCTTGGAACGCTATTCAGAAGGTCGCTCAAAACCAACCATCCAACGCTACAAAGGTCTTGGGGAAATGGATGATCACCAATTATGGGAAACAACCATGAACCCCGAACACCGCTTGATGGCACGGGTATCAGTAGACGATGCTGCGGAAGCAGATAAGATATTTGATATGTTGATGGGGGACCGCGTGGAACCACGTCGGGAATTTATCGAAGAAAACGCTGAATATAGTACACTCGATGTATAAAATTCAACGAACGCTTCCCATTAATGGATATTTTATGGTATAATTACTAGGATTACGTTCAAGTAATACGATGAAGGAGTTTTTATATGTCTAGTGGACTAATTGTTCTCATCTTTATTGTCGCCCTTATCTTGATTGTAGGATATGTGGTTGCAGTCATTTTGAGAAAACGAAACGAGGCCTTACTGGCAGCGCTGGAAGAACGAAAAGAAAAGTTATATAACCTTCCGGTCAACGATGAAGTTGAGGCCGTAAAAAACATGCATTTGATTGGTCAAAGTCAAATTGCATTTCGTGAATGGAATCAAAAATGGGTAGATTTATCCTTAAATTCATTTGCTGATATTGAAAACAATCTGTTTGAGGCGGAAGGCTACAATAATTCTTTCCGTTTCATGAAGGCTAAACAAGCTATTGACAATATCGAAAGTCAGATCCAGTTGATCGACGAAGATATCAAAGCGATTCGCCAAGCCCTATCAGATCTTGAAGAGCAAGAACAAAAAAATAGCGGACGTGTGGTTCATGCCTTAGATATGTTTGAAGAACTTCAAAAAGAAGTCACTTCAGATCCAGATCGTTATGGCAGTGCACTTCCTGAAATTGAAAAGCAAATTGGAAATATTCAATCTGAGTTTTCACAATTTGTCACCTTGAATTCTTCAGGTGACCCTGTTGAAGCAGCTGAAATCCTTGATACAGCTGAGAATCATATTGTGGCCTTAAAACAAATTGTTGAGCGAGTGCCAGAAATTGTCACCGCTCTTCAGTCAAAACTTCCAGACCAATTAGAGGATTTGGAAAGTGGCTACCGCAAGCTTTTGGAATCTGGCTACCACTTCACTGAAACAGATATTGAATCTCGTTTCCAACAGTTGCATGCTTCCTTGAAGAACAATATGGCAAATGTATCCGCGCTTGAATTGGACAATGCTATTTACGAAAATGAGCAAATTCAAGAGGAAATCGATGCATTGTATCACATCTTTACTCGTGAAATCGAATCACAAAAAGTCGTGAAGAAGTTAGTGAAACAACTGCCTGGCTATTTGAAACACGCAAAAGATAACAATAGCAACCTTGCAGCAGAAGTGGAACGCCTTGGTAAAACATTCGTCTTGAATGAAGCTTTCAGTCAACAATTAAAAGAGTTAGAAGCTGAGCTATCTTCACAAGAAAATGTGGTAGAAGATGCCTTGAAAGATTCATCTGAAACACAAAAAGCTTATTCTATCGTAGAAGAAGAGTTAGAAGCTATTGAGGCTCGCTTGAAAGAAATCGAAGATGAGCAAATCAGCTTAAGTGATTCCCTTTCAAAAATTGAAAAAGACGATGCCAATGCTCGCCAAAAAGTCAATATCTATGCCAACCGTTTGCATGCCATTAAACGCTATATGGACAAGCGAAACTTGCCAGGAATCCCTCAAGAATTCTTGGAATTATTCTTCACAGCAAGCAACAATACAGAGGCTTTGATGGATGAGTTGGAAGGGGATAAAATCAACATCGAATCAACCAATCGTTTGTTAGATATTTTGACAAATGATATGAATGAATTGGAAGAAGCGACGTATCGAATTGTACAAAATGCTACTTTAACGGAGCAGTTGTTGCAATACTCAAACCGTTACCGTTCATTTGATGATCATGTGCAAGCAGCTTTTGATGAATCCCTTTATATTTTCGAAAGAGAATATGACTATGCGGCTTCCTTCAAAGTCATCTCAGATGCTTTGGAGATGGTAGAAGCTGGAGTGACCGATCGCTTTGTTACTTCGTATGAAAAAACTCGGGAGCAAATTCGCTTCTAATAACAAAAAAACGACTTCTTAGGAGGTCGTTTTTTTATCTTCAAATGATCATTGAAACTTGAAATTTAAACCCTATTTTTGTATAGTAAGGGAGAAATAAGAAAGGAAAGCGATGAAAGAAGTAACCGGTCTCCTCGTTATGGATGTAGATGGAACCTTGATAAGACAAGAAGGAATTGATCTACTAGCTCAAGAAGCTGGCGTGGGAGAAAAAGTGGCAGAGATTACAGCACAAGCGATGAAAGGGGAGCTGGATTTTTCAGCATCTTTAGAGGCGCGTGTTGCTTTATTGAAGGGATTAGAGACCTCTATCTTTCCGAAAATTTTGGAACAGATGGAAGTCACGCCGGGTGCTGAAACCTTGATCACGGAACTGCATCAAAGAGGTTACAAGGTTGGTCTTGTTTCCGGGGGATTTCATGAAGTCATCGACCCCATCGCGAGGTCTTTAGGAATTGATCTAGTCCTAGCAAATCGTTTAGAGTCTTCTGATGGCCATTTGACAGGGAAAGTCCTTAGTGAAATTCTAACTCCTGAAAGGAAAAAAGAGTCTCTCATGACATGGGCGAAAGAAAATCATGTCCCACGAAGTCAGACGATTGCGATGGGTGATGGTGCCAATGACCTTCCGATGATTGAAACAGCCGGTATCGGGATTGCCTTTATGGCCAAGCCAATCGTCGCTGAGCGAGCCCCATATTGTATCGAGAAGAGGGATTTAAGCCTTGTTCTTGAAATTCTAGACCAGCATAGAAAGGAAACAGCATGCATATCCTACTAGCACCGGATTCATTTAAAGAATCCTTATCTGCCAAACAAGTAGCAGAAGCCTTGAAAAAAGGATTTCAAGAGGCTCTACCAGATGTAACTTTTGACCTCCTTCCTATAGGGGATGGTGGCGAAGGCACCATGGAAACCCTAGCTGGAGTTCTAGATGTAACTGAGTACCAAACGCAAGTAACCGGACCATTTGGACAGCCTGTTTCAATGTCTTACTACCAAAAAGATGAGATGGCCTTTTTTGAGATGGCTTCTCTTGTCGGTTTAGGTTCGATTCCAGCTGAAAAACGAAATCCTCTTGAACTGGAAACACGAGGAATTGGTGAACTTATTTTGCAATTGGTTGACCAAGGAGTTAAAACAATCTGTGTGGGAATTGGCGGTTCTGCAACGAATGATGGTGGGATTGGGATGGCAGCCGGACTTGGGATAGCCTTCTATGATGAACAAGGCCATCTGCTTCGTCCTGTCGGGGCTTCACTCGGTCGTGTGGCTAGAATAGATACCAGTGCGGTTCCAAAAGCTTTAGAAGACATCGAGCTCCAAGTCTTAACGGATGTAACCAATCCTCTCTGTGGCAGTCAAGGAGCGACCTATATCTTTGGTGGGCAAAAGGGATTGAATCCGCTTCTGTTTCCAGCTGTTGATCAGGCTATGCAGGATTTTTACCAGCTAGCTGATGCACGAATTTTGTCTATGCCTAGCGCCGGAGCTGGAGGTGGCATGGCTGCTGGCTTGGTCGCTTTTGCAGGAGGACAGATTTCCTCAGGAATTGAAAAAAGTCTCGATTTGATTGACTTTAATCACAAAGTACAAAAAGCTGATCTGGTCGTGGTTGGGGAAGGTAGGATGGATCTCCAATCCCTTTCTGGGAAGGCACCTGTCGGGGTGGCCAAACGAACACCAGAGAAGATCCCAGTGATAGCTATTTGTGGTAGCTTAGCGGAGGATTTGCCTGCTTTTCCTAGTCATCACATTGAAGCTGCCTTCTCTATCGTACCTGGTCCTTGTGAGGTAGCAGATGCACTCGCTCATGCTGAAAGGAATCTGATTTCCTGTGCTCGAAATATTGGGAACCTTTTAAAAATAAAAGCAAACTAAAAAACCAATGGAAAGGAGATGTTCCCTTCCATTGGTTTTTCTTTAGCTAAAGAGACGTTTCCAAAATGATTTCTTTTCTGGACTGGCAGTCTCTTCTTTCTTTTCAAATAAATTTGGATACTGGAGATTCATGTCTGTTGGTGAAATTCCAGATGGGTGGTCAGTATGGATGATGAGACCAAAGGGAGAATGACGACAGTCATTCGAAACGATGCTTGCCACCAAGCCAAGGTCCTTGGTTTTTTTCAAATATTGTAGCTGGCTGTTTTCATCCAAAGCTGGGGAGATCTTGACCAAAACAGGATGAAAGCGATCTGAAATATCAGTGAGGATTGTCGAATACTGCTCCAGGTATATCTTGTCCCTTGCCTCCTCCAAGGTGCATGAAGCAATCACCCGCTCCTCATACGTCTCCAAAAATCGACGCTGCTCATCCGGATTGAATCGAGTAGGACCAGCAGCTTTTTCTAAAATCGTTTTATTAATATCTGTCATAAGTTTAGTATAGCATAAAGCGTAGCAGAAGAGTAGAAGAATGCTAAAAAATTAAATAAGGAGGGGAAATGGCAGAAAATAAGATAGTGGAACCGTTTTCTTGTTAAAAACTTCTCAATTTTCGTAGATTTCCTTGTTTTTTCTTGAAAAAATAGCCTAATTACGATATGATAGAGGAGTAAAAAATATAACTCAATAAGGAGAGTAAGAAATGTCAATTATTACTGATGTTTACGCTCGCGAAGTCCTAGACTCACGCGGTAACCCAACACTTGAAGTAGAAGTATATACTGAATCAGGTGCTCATGGACGTGGTATGGTTCCATCAGGAGCTTCTACTGGTGAACACGAAGCAGTTGAACTTCGTGACGGTGACAAATCTCGTTACGGTGGTCTTGGAACTCAAAAGGCTGTTGACAACGTAAACAACATTATTGCTGAAGCAATCATCGGCTATGATGTACGTGATCAACAAGCTATCGACCGTGCTATGATCGCTCTTGACGGTACTCCTAACAAAGGTAAATTGGGAGCAAACGCAATCCTTGGTGTGTCTATCGCTGTAGCTCGTGCTGCTGCTGACTACCTTGAAATCCCACTTTACAGCTACCTTGGTGGATTCAACACTAAAGTTCTTCCAACTCCAATGATGAACATCATCAATGGTGGATCTCACTCAGATGCTCCAATCGCTTTCCAAGAATTCATGATCGTACCTGCTGGTGCACCTACATTCAAAGAAGCTCTCCGTTGGGGTGCTGAAATCTTCCACGCACTTAAGAAAATCCTTAAAGGTCGTGGTCTTGAAACAGCCGTTGGTGACGAAGGTGGATTTGCTCCTCGTTTCGACGGAACTGAAGATGGTGTAGAAACTATCATCGCTGCTATCGAAGCTGCTGGTTATGTTCCAGGTAAAGACGTATTTATCGGATTTGACTGTGCATCATCAGAATTCTACGATAAAGAACGCAAAGTTTACGATTACACTAAATTCGAAGGTGAAGGAGCTGCTGTCCGCACTGCTGCTGAACAAATCGACTACCTTGAAGAATTGGTAAACAAATACCCAATCATCACTATCGAAGATGGTATGGACGAAAACGACTGGGACGGTTGGAAAGCTCTTACTGAACGTCTTGGTGGTAAAGTTCAATTGGTTGGTGACGACTTCTTCGTAACAAACACTGACTACCTTTCACGTGGTATCGAAGAAAAATGTGCTAACTCTATCCTTATCAAAGTTAACCAAATTGGTACTCTTACTGAAACATTCGATGCTATCGAAATGGCGAAAGAAGCTGGTTACACTGCCGTTGTATCACACCGTTCAGGTGAAACTGAAGATTCAACAATCGCTGACATCGCAGTTGCAACAAACGCAGGACAAATCAAGACTGGTTCACTTTCACGTACAGACCGTATCGCTAAATACAACCAATTGCTTCGCATCGAAGATCAACTTGGTGAAGTAGCTGAATACCGTGGATTGAAATCATTCTACAACCTTAAGAAATAATCTAGTTTACTAGACTAAAAAGATCCTTGAGTTTTCTCAAGGATCTTTTTTGCGATTGGTATAAACAAAAACTCCTCAACTAAAGCGTTGAGGAGTAGTTCTATTAGAACAAGCCTTTGATTTTGTCCAAGGCACCGCTGACCATTTCATTTCCAGATACAAGCCCTTTGGCTTGTTCAAGGTAGTCACCGAGGTTGTCTTTGTTGTCATCAACAAATTTCTTTGCAGCGTCGAAATCTTTCTTTTCGATCATTTCTTTCACTTGGTTAAATAAGTCCAATGGATTCATGTTAGGATCTCCTAAAATATAAGTTGTGAAGTCAGGCTCGCGCCTTTTTCTCATCTATTTAATCATTTTTTTAGAGGTTTGACAACTAAAACGACTTAATGAAAAACCGTACAAACGGCCTCTGGAACATAGAAGTCGTCGGATAGAAGGGTCAATTTTCCGCTAGCAGAATCTCGCTTGAAGACGGTGGCATTAGGTGAATCTTGATGGGCTGCGATCAAATAGTTTTGATTAGGACTAAGCGTGAAATCACGTGGATTGAGCCCTTGAGTTGGAACAATTTCAATCAGTTCTAGGCTACCATCAGCCACGACTTTGAAGACCGCGATGGAATTGTGAGCACGGTTAGATGCATAGAGGAATTTTCCATCAGCTGAGAGCTTGATAGCAGAAGCCCATTTTTGACCATCGTAGTCTGATGGAAGTGTGGAAACAGTTTGGAAGTGTTCGAATTCACCCATACCATCATAAAAGAGTACATCGATCGTAGCATTTAATTCATTGATGAGATAGGCAGTCTTATAGTGAGGATGAAAGACCAGGTGACGAGGTCCTGCCCCTGGAGCTGTTTGATACTGATTGATCAGGGTTAGGTTTCCTTCCTCACTGACATCATAGACATGCAAACTGTCTGTTCCTAGGTCACACGTGATCAGGTACTGATCTGGTGTAAGGTCTGCATAGTGGGTATGTGGACTTGCTTGATTGGCATGAGGACCACTTCCTTGGTGGGTGTCTTGATCGACAAAGGACAAACGTTCATCTGCCTCTAGCTGATATACGAGAACTTGGCCTTTGTGATAGTTGGCTCCATAGACCAGTTGACGCCTGTCATCGACAGAGACATAGCAGAGTGGTGCTCCCTCTTCAACAACGTGATTGAGCGGCTGAAAATCAGCTGTAAAACTTGCGATTCCTCCTTTTCCCTCTTCAGCTCCGACACTGTAGAGGTTGCCTTTTTCAGAAAAAGCGATATAGGTTGGATTGGGCTCAGCTGCCACTAGTTCAAGTTGGCTCAATGTCCCTGTTTCAGGATCAAATTGTGCCTTGTAAATTCCTTTGGATTCTTTTTTGGTATAGGTACCGAAATAAATGGTTTGAGACATAGGTCACCTCGTATGATTTGTTAGGTTTATTATATCAAAGGTCCTATTGGAAGGCAATTGCTAGTTAAAAAGGCGAGGGCCTTTCTTTCTTATTTTGCTAGTTTTTTCGTAACTTCAAGCTTAAAAAATGCTAAAATAGAAACAGATTGAATTGAAAAGGAGTTCTCTGTGGATAATAAAGAAAAACAGTTTAGTTTGTCCTGGTTTTTTAGATGGTTTTTAGACAACAAGGCCATTACCGTATTTTTAGTTACCTTGCTGTTGGGCTTGAACCTTTTGGTTTTGAGTAAAATCACCTTTATTTTTATTCCTATTTTTGAGTTTGCAGGAGCCGTCATGCTGCCTGTCATTATTTCTGGTTTGCTCTATTACCTGCTTAACCCCATTGTTGACTTTCTTGAAAGAAAAGGACTCAAGCGGATTTTTGCGATTTCCTTCGTCTTTTTCTTGATTGCAGTGCTTTTAATTTGGGGTCTAGCTGTAGTGATTCCATCCGTCCAACGACAAGTGGTGAGTTTCTTTCATAACCTGCCAACTTATTTGGAAAAGGCCAATGCAACCATCGATGATTTTCTAGATAATCGCGTCTCCTCTGATATCAAACCCCAGTTAGATGAGATCACTAAGGAACTGTCTGCAAACATTACTTCTTGGGCCAGTTCGATCTCTGGGCGGGCTGTCAATTGGGTCAGCAACTTGATCGGAGTGGCTTCGCAAGTTATTGTTGCCTTGATCATCATGCCTTTTATTGTCTTTTATCTTCTTCGAGATGGAAAAAATTTAAAGGGCCACATTGTTCGCTTTTTACCGACTAAGATTCGTAAATCGGCTGAACAGGTTCTCTCAGATGTCAATACCCAACTCTCCAACTACGTTCGAGGGCAAATTACGGTAGCCATTGTCGTCGCCATTATGTTCATCATCTTCTTTAAGATCATTGGCTTGCGCTATGCGGTGACACTAGGGATCTCTGCAGGGATCTTGAATTTGATCCCATACTTGGGTAGTTTCTTAGCCATGTTACCTGCCTTAGTATTGGGCTTGGTAGCAGGGCCAGAGATGTTTATCAAGGTCTTGATTGTATTTGCAATGGAGCAAACCATTGAAGGACGTTTTGTATCACCGTTGGTTTTGGGAAGCCAGTTAAATATCCATCCGATTACCATTTTATTTGTGCTCTTGACGTCAGGATCTATGTTTGGAATCTGGGGAGTTTTCCTTGGAATTCCAGTCTATGCATCTGCTAAGGTGGTGATCGGAGCTATCTTTGAATGGTATAAGGTCGTCAGTGGCTTGTATGAAGAACACAATGAAATAGAAGAGGAAACACACAGTGAGTCATAGTCAACAAATGGTAGAGGCTCTCGATCGGCAAGAGCTAGAAGAGGCAGAAGTTCAATTTCAACAGGCTTTGTTAGAAGATAGTGAAGCACAATTATTGGATTTAGGTCAATATCTTGAAAGTATCGGTTTTTACCCTCAGGCAAAAGAAATCTATGAACAGATTGCAGAAACCTACCCAGAAGTGTATCTGAGTTTGGCAACCATCCTTGCAGAGGAAGGCCAAACGGAAGAGGCCTTTGCTTATTTAGAAGAAATTGGACCTGAATCAAACTGGTATGTGGCCAGTCTCTTGGTTAAGGCGGATCTCTATCAGATGGAAAGCTTAGCAGATGTGGCGCGTGAAAAATTAGTTGAAGCTGCTCATTTGTCTGATGATCCGATCATTCAATTAGGGCTAGCTGAAATTGATCTGGAATTGGAACGCTACCAAGAGGCTATCCAAGAGTATGCCCAGTTAGACAATCGGGAGATTTTAGAAGCAACAGGAATTTCCACCTATCAACGAATTGGGTTTGCCTATGCCAATCTTGGTAAGTTTGAAGCAGCTGTTCCTTTCTTAGAGAAAGCTCTGGAGATTGAATTTGATGACCAGATTGCTTACGAATTAGCGACCTTATTGTCTGACCAAGAAGAATTCCAAAAAGCCCTGATCTACTACAAACAAATTGATACCTTGTCGCCTGATTTTGAGGGCTATGAGTACGGTTATGCCTTGGCTTTACAGGCTGAAAATGACCGTGAAAAAGCGCTTGAGATTGCTAAACAAGGGATCCAGAAGAATCCATTTGATGCCCAATTGAAGCTCCTTGCTTCTCAGCTTTCCTATGAACTCCACCAGCCTGAGCAAGCAGAAGCTTATCTATTAGAGGCTAAAGAAGTGGCAGATGATCTCGAAGAGATTGCTCTTCGCCTGACCACTCTTTATTTGGAACAGGAACGCTTTGACCAAGTCTTGGCTTGGCAAAATGAAGAAGTCGAAACAGTTGTCACTCGGTGGAACATTGCCCGTGCCTTGGCTGCCTTGGAGAAAACAGAAGAGGCCGTCTCAGCCTACCAAGAGCTCTATGAGGATTTAAAGGACAACCCAGAATTCCTCGAAGCCTATGTTTATTTGTTGCGTGAGGCTGGAGATGTGACGAAGGCGCGTGAAGTGGCTAACCAGTATTTGGCCATCGTACCAGACGATGTGCAGATGCAAACCCTCTATGATAGCCTCTAATCAAAACCATATCGTGAAGATTCGGAATAGTTTGTGGTATACTGGTAGAAGATAGAATGAGGAGAGAAAAACATGGAACCAGTGAAACTTTTTCAATACAATACCTTAGGTGCCCTAATGGCGGGTCTGTACGGGGGTTCATTTACGATTGGAGAACTCTTGGAACACGGAGATCTCGGAGTTGGGACGCTTGATTCTATTGATGGAGAGTTGATCGTTTTAGATGGTAAGGCATATCAGGCCAAGGGATCAGGGGACCATCCTGAAATAGTCGAAGTTTCTCCGGATGCCAAGGTTCCTTATGCAGCAGTCGTCCCTCACCAAGCAGAAGTGATTTTCCGCCAACGTTTTGAAATGACAGACGAGGAATTGGAAGCCCGTATTGAGTCTTATTATGATGGGGAAAATCTTTTCCGCTCCATTAAGATTCATGGTGACTTTGCCAAGATGCATGTCCGTATGATTCCAAAATCAACACCTGAGATGAAGTTTGCAGAGGTTGCCACCCATCAGCCAGAGTATACACGAGAAAATGTTACTGGAACCATCGTCGGTTTTTGGACACCAGAAATTTTCCATGGCGTGAGCGTGGCTGGTTATCATTTGCACTTTATTTCAGATGACCACACCTTTGGTGGCCATGTCATGGATTTTGTCATCACAGAAGGGATTGTAGAGGTGGGGGCCATCGATCAGCTGGATCAACGTTTCCCAGTTCAAGACCGTCAGTACCTCTTTGCCAAATTCAATGTTGATGAGGTCAAAGAAGACATTAATAAAGCAGAATAAAAAGAGGCTGGGACAAAAGTCCTAGCCTCTCAATTATTTTTGGATTGTCGAGCAAGACGCAGTGGTTGAGTGGGCTCTACTACGCTGATTTCATCAGCTTTTACAGCCCTACTCAACTGTGCGGAGGTGGGACGACGAAATCGAATTCTAACGAATTACCGATTTCTGTCCCACTCTCTTTTATTTTTGAAATCAGTCTGTTAGTTTCATGGCTTTGATTTTTTCTTCTTCTGGGGTGACCCGCAGAGTCTTTTGGCCGGTGTAGGTGACAAAACCTGGCTTTCCACCAGTTGGTTTATTGAGTTTCTTGACTTCGATCATATCTACTTGGACCAGGTTTGAGAGACGGGCCTTGGAATAGTAGGCGGCCAACTCTGCAGCATCGGTCTTCACTTCATCCGATGGATTTAGATTTCCTGTAATGACGACGTGGCTTCCCGGGATATCTTTGGCATGGAACCAGAGTTCATCTTTCTTAGCGATCTTAAAGGTCAGTTCATCGTTTTGCAAATTATTGCGACCCACTAAAATGATGGTTTTTCCATCACTAGCTAGGTATTTCTCAGGTTTTTTCCGTTTATGAATTTTTTCGCGATTGCGCCGTTTGATAAAGCCGGTCTGGATTAGCTCTTCTCGAATTTCTGCCACCTCAGCTAGGCTCGCTTGAGAAAGGGCTGTTTCAACCGTTTCAAGATAAGAAATGGTTTCCTTGGTTTCTTGAATGAGGATGGTCAAATGTTTGACGGCTTCTTTTAACTTCTGGTAGCGTTTAAAGTAGCGTTGGGCATTTTGATTGGGGGTCAGGGCCTTGTTGAGTTGGATGGTAATGGGCTCGTTGGTATAGTAATTGTCCAGGACAACTTGGTCTTGGTCGTTTGGTACCTGATGGAGGAAGGTTGTCAGCAATTCTCCTTTTTGGCGGAATTCTTCCGCATTGTCGGTCGCCGCTAACTCCGCCTCTTGTTTGGCTAATTTTTTCCGGTTCTTTTCAAGATCGTTTTCGACCTTGCGGATCAACTCACTGGCCTGTTGTTGCACCCGATCGCGCTCAGCCTTGTCTCGGTAATAGTCATCTAGCAGATCGGAAAGTGTCTCAAAGGTTTGACTAGTGGCATCTTCAAAGGGAATAGCCGAGAAGGATTTGGTCGTTAGGCGTGGCTCAGTTGGAGCTTGGAAAAAGGCACGGAAGGTTTTTAATTTTTCATCCGTCTCAAGTCGCTTGGCCAATTCTTGAGACGTATCTCGCCCCAAACCTTGGAAACATTTTTGAAGGTTCTTTGGGCTTAACTCTTCTTTGTGAAGAAGGGCAAAAAGGGCTTCATCTCCAATTGTAAAAGGATTAACCGCGTCTGTTTTCGGAGGGGCTACATAGATTGATCCAGGAAGAATGGTCCGGTAGCTATTTTGTGAGAAGCCGACATGTTTGATGGCCTCGATGATTTTATTGCTGGTCCGGTCTAGGAGAATAATATTACTGTGCTTGCCCATGATTTCGATCATTAAGCTGACAGAAATGGCATCTCCAATTTCGTTTTTATTGGAGACACGGATTTCGAGAATCCGGTCGTTCTCCAATTGCTCAATCCCTTCGATGACAGCGCCTTGAAGATATTTACGCATGACCATAATAAAGGTATTAGGAAAGGCAGGATTTTCAAAGTTGGTTTGGGTCCGTTGGATCCGTCCGAAAACAGAATGGGCAGAGAGTAAGAGTTTTTGGTTTTTCCGATTGCCTCGGATTTGGAGTACCAATTCTTGCTCGAAAGGTTGATTAATTTTTTGAATGCGACCACTTAAGAGTTCGGCCTTCAATTCTTGCACCATATGGTGTAAAAAAAATCCATCAAAAGACATGGGATTCCTCATCATTCTAGCTGTTATTCTAGTAAATTATATCAAAAATAGAGCGGAAATCCCAGAAAGAAGCAAGGGGATGTAATATAGAAAATGCGAACGTTTCCAAAAAAATACTGAAAAAGTATTGACTTTTTTGAAAGAAAACTTTAAAATGTAAGAAATTAGAAAAGTAGTAAATGAAAGTTTCAAGAGAGCCCACGGTTGCTGAGAGTGGGTAGCGGCAGTTTATGAAATTGGACTAATGATGAGATGAATTTGAAACAATAAAAATTCGGTTGGCACACCTTATCGTGCAACTTGTTGCTAGACAAGACAGAGATATGGGGGGAGACTATCCTTTTCCCATAAGTGAGGTGGCACCGCGATGACACGTCCTCACATAGCTTTTGCTATGTGTGGGCGTGTTTTTTGTTTTAGATGAGAAGGGAGAAAAGATATGAAGAAACGATGGCGTCGCATTCTTTAGAGGATGAAAAATAGAAGAAAATGAAAAAATAGAAGAGGTAGTAAAATGAAAAATAAACGGTTAATGGGAATTATTGGTTTGATTGCAGCAGCAGTCATTGGGACAGCGATCTATTCAGCTACAGCTGGTAAGGACAACAAGGCAGCAACTAGCAATGAAAAGGCAAAAGTTGGGGTCTTGCAGTTGGTCAGCCACCCTTCGCTTGATTTGATCTACAAGGGGATTCAAGATGGTCTAGCTGAAGAAGGCTATGACAAGGACAAAGTGGACATTGATTTCCTCAATGCAGAAGGGGACCAAAACAAGGTTGCAACTATGAGTAAGCAATTGGCAGAAAAAGATAATCAAGTCTTGATTGGGATTGCAACCCCATCTGCTCAAGGTTTGGCTAGTGCAACCAAAGACAAACCAATTGTCATGGGTGCTGTAACCGATCCAGTCGGTGCAAACTTGGTCAAAGATTTGAAAAAACCAGGTGGCAATATCACTGGGGTATCTGACCACAATCCTACTGAGCAACAGTTGAAATTGATCAAAGAGTTGACTCCAAACGTAAAAACAATCGGGGTTCTTTACTCAACCAGTGAAGACAATTCTAAATCTCAAGTAGAAGAATTTACAAAATTGGCTGAAAAAGCAGGCTACAAGGTGGTTCCGTATTCAGTTCCTTCTACAAACGAAATTGCTTCAACAGTATCGGTTATGTCAGGTAAAGTGGATGCTATCTGGGTTCCAATCGACAATACCATCGCATCAGCATTCTCAACTGTTGTTGAAGCCAATAAAGATGCTAAAAAACCAATCTTCCCAAGTGCGACAGCCATGGTAGAAGCTGGTGGCCTTGGTTCAGTCGTTGTCGACCAACATGATCTTGGGGTAGCAACTGGTAAAATGGCTGCGAAGATCTTGAAAGGTCAAAAACCTGCAGACACACCTGTTGAAATCTTTAGCCAAGGAAAATCTGTCATCAATAAAAAAGTCGCAGATGAATTGGGCATTACTATTCCAGAATCTGTCTTGAAAGATGCTGGACAAGTCATTAAATAAAAACGAAACGAATCACAAGAGTAGCAGGAGAATTTGGCTTTGATAGGTCTTTTAATCGGGACCTTTGAGGAGAAAGAAATGAAAGTCAAGCTAACGGACCTTCATCCGACCCAACTATACTTATCAGAAAAGAAGTTACATGATATCCAGATGCTTGATCAGTCGGCAGAAATCATCAATATGGATCCAATTAGTATTCTTACATTTGGAAATCGCTTCTTGATTACAGACGGGCATCACAGGGCTTATCAGGCTTTGTTGGCGGGTCAAGATACGATTTCTGCTGAGTTTGATAGAGATGGTGGCGATGACTTGTATGCTCTCTATGCGCAAGCTTGCGAGGAAAGAAAGATAGACTCTGTCTTGGATTTAAAAAATCGTATCTTACCTCAAGATGAGTATGAAGCAAAATGGTATAACTGGTGTGATGGTTTTAACCAAGCAGCCACTCTTCTTCTATTGAAAAGGAAAGCAGATGAAACAGACAAGGCAAATAAATAATGCACTGCCTCTTGTTCCTTTGTCTATTGAAATTAGTCTCATCTAACTTGTTTTTTAACAAAAAATCTGATAAACTAGATAGTAATTGAATAGAAATCTGCAAGACTAGTACCTCAAGGGAAGTGCGACAGGGAGAAGAGCCGTGACTGAAAGCTCTTTGCATGAAAGCTGGGTGAATTCACTTGCGCAAGGATTTAGAAATTAAGGTCTGGTTTACAGATAAAAAACGGATGGTACCGCGTGTCAACGCTCCGATTAGGAGAAGGCACGCGGTTTTTTTCTATGTCTGTAGGTGGACCATGATGGAGGAAATATGTCAACGATTGAAGAACAACTAAAAGCGCTTCGAGAAGAAACGCTGGCAGCCTTGAAGCAGATCTCTGCTGAAAATAAAAAAGAGATGCAAGAACTACGGGTCTCTGTCCTTGGGAAAAAAGGATCTCTGACTGAGATCCTCAAAGGGATGAAAGATGTCTCTGCTGAAATGCGTCCAGTTATTGGGAAACACGTCAATGAAGCTCGCGATGTCTTGACGGCTGCCTTTGAAGAATCAGCCAAACTCTTGGAAGAAAAGAAAGTCCAAGCTAAACTAGCTAGTGAAAGTATCGATGTGACCCTTCCAGGTCGTCCAGTTGCTAGTGGTTACCGTCATATTTTGACCCAAACTAGTGAAGAAATCGAAGATATCTTTATCGGGATGGGCTATCAAGTCGTAGACGGCTTTGAAGTGGAGCAAGACTTTTATAACTTTGAACGGATGAATCTGCCTAAAGATCACCCAGCGCGGGATATGCAGGATACCTTCTATATCACAGAAGAAATCTTGCTTCGGACCCATACCTCACCTGTACAGGCGCGGGCGATGGATGCGCATGACTTTAGCAAGGGACCATTGAAGATGATCTCTCCAGGGCGGGTTTTCCGTCGGGATACGGATGATGCGACCCACAGCCACCAATTCCATCAAATCGAAGGCTTGGTCGTTGGGAAAAGCATTTCTATGGCCGATCTTCAAGGAACGCTTCAATTGATCGTGCAAAAGATGTTTGGTGCAGAACGTCAAATCCGTTTGCGTCCTTCTTACTTCCCATTCACTGAGCCATCGGTTGAAGTGGACGTTTCTTGCTTCAAGTGTGGTGGAGCTGGATGTAACGTATGTAAGAAAACTGGTTGGATTGAAATCATGGGAGCCGGTATGGTTCACCCACGCGTCCTTGAGATGAGTGGTATTGATCCAACAATCTATTCAGGATTTGCCTTTGGACTTGGTCAAGAGCGTGTGGCCATGCTTCGTTACGGAATCAATGATATCCGTGGCTTCTATCAAGGGGATATCCGTTTTTCAGAACAATTTAAATAATTATGTTAGTAAAAGTTAAGGCGAAAGATTTTCATATTTTAAGGGAATTAGAGGTGGAAACCTATGGGGATACCTTTGGTCCCTACAACTCTGATGCCGATATGGAAGATTACTACCAGACGGTTTTATCGCTAGAGCAAATCCAAAAGGACCTAGCAGACCCGGAATCAGAGACCTATTTTGTCCTTGATCGCCATCAGGAAATTTGTGGTTTCCTCAAGTTTAACTGGGGCAAGGCACAAACGGAGCCAGTAGAAATGGACAATGCTTTTGAAATCCAGCGCATCTATGTCAAAAAAGAACATCATGGCAAGGGCTATGGCAAGGAAATGTTTACCTTTGCCTTAAAAGAGGCTCAAAAACATGGATTTGACTGGGTCTGGCTGGGTGTCTGGGAACGAAATTTTAAGGCCCAAAACTTTTACAAACAATTCGGATTTGAACGGTTTAGCGAGCACCACTTTATCACAGGGGAAGCTGTGGATACCGATTGGTTGCTGCGCAAGCATTTGAAGGAGAATCCGCAAGCTTAATTGTGGGTCCAAATTGAGAGAAAGGAATTGAGAAGATCTCACCTAGTGGGATCTTACGATCAGAATAATGTTAGTATCATATAAATGGTTAAAACAATTGGTGGACGTGGATGTGCCATCAGAAGAATTGGCTGAAAAAATGTCAACTACAGGGATCGAAGTAGAAGGTGTGGAATCGCCTGCTGATGGTCTCTCAAAAATTGTCGTCGGAGAAGTCTTGTCTTGTGAAGATGTGCCAGAGACACACCTTCATGTCTGCCAAGTTAATGTGGGTGAAGAAGAAGCCCGTCAAATCGTCTGTGGAGCACCAAATGTGCGTGCAGGCATCAAGGTCATGGTGGCTCTTCCAGGTGCTCGCATCGCGGACAACTACAAGATCAAAAAAGGGAAAATCCGTGGGTTGGAATCTCTCGGAATGATCTGCTCACTTGGTGAATTGGGCATTTCTGACTCCGTTGTATCGAAAGAATTTGCAGATGGGATCCAAATCTTGCCAGAAGATGCTGTTCCAGGGGATGAAGTTTTCTCTTATCTAGACTTGGATGATGAAATCATCGAGCTTTCTATCACTCCAAACCGTGCAGATGCTCTTTCGATGCGTGGGGTAGCTCACGAAGTAGCAGCCATCTATGACAAGGCAGTCAACTTCAAAGACTTTACCTTGACCGAAACAGACCAAGTTGCAGCGGATGCTCTTTCTATCAGCATTGACACAGACAAGGCGCCTTATTATGCAGCTCGTATCTTGGACAATGTAACCATCGCACCAAGTCCACAATGGTTGCAAAACCTCCTCATGAACGAAGGCATCCGTCCCATCAATAATGTGGTTGACGTGACCAACTATATTCTGCTTTACTTTGGTCAGCCTATGCATGCCTTTGATTTGGATACCTTTGAAGGAAACGACATCTGTGTGCGTGAAGCGCGTGCAGGTGAGAAATTAGTGACCTTGGACGGGGAAGAGCGTGAGTTGGAAACAAGTGACCTCGTGATTACGGTTGCTGACAAACCAGTAGCCCTTGCAGGTGTCATGGGGGGAGAGGCTACAGAAATCTCTGAGAAATCTACTCGTGTCGTCCTTGAAGCAGCTGTCTTCAATGGCAAATCGATCCGTAAGACAAGCGGTCGCCTCAACCTTCGTTCTGAATCATCTTCTCGCTTTGAAAAAGGGATCAACGTGGCAACCGTTAATGAAGCCCTTGATGCGGCAGCAAGCATGATTGCAGAGCTTGCTGGTGCGACCGTGCGTAAGGGCATTGTTTCAGCAGGTCAGTTGGATACTTCAGATGTGGAAGTTTCTTCCACTCTTGCAGACGTGAACCGTGTCCTTGGAACAGAGCTTTCCTATGCGGATGTCGAAGATGTCTTCCGTCGTCTTGGTTTTGGCCTTTCTGGAAATGCAGAAAGCTTCACAGTCAGCGTTCCTCGTCGCCGTTGGGACATCACTATCGAAGCGGACCTCTTTGAAGAAATTGCTCGAATTTATGGTTATGACAAATTACCAGCAACCCTTCCAAAAGATGACGGGACAGCAGGTGAATTGACAGCGACTCAAAAATTGCGTCGCCAAGTTCGGACTATCGCTGAAGGGGCTGGATTGACTGAAATCATTACTTATGCACTGACAACTCCTGAAAAAGCAGTGGAGTTCACGACTGCACCAAGCAACTTAACGGAGCTCATGTGGCCAATGACTGTGGACCGTTCTGTTCTCCGTCAAAATATGATCTCAGGAATCTTGGATACTGTAGCTTATAATGTCGCTCGTAAGAACAAAGATTTGGCCCTCTATGAGATCGGAAAAGTCTTTGAACAGACAGGCAATCCAAAAGAAGACTTGCCAAACGAAATCAATAGCTTTGCCTTTGCTTTGACTGGCTTAGTTGCTGAAAAAGACTTCCAAACTCCAGCTGTTCCAGTTGACTTCTTCTATGCTAAGGGAATCTTGGAAGCCCTCTTTGCTCGTTTAGGTCTTGAAGTGACTTATACAGCAACACAGGAAATCAAGAGTCTCCACCCAGGACGTACAGCCTTGCTCTCACTTGGTGACCAGGTGATTGGGGTCTTGGGACAAGTCCACCCTGTAACAGCTAAGGCTTATGATATCCCAGAAACCTATGTGGCAGAATTGAACTTATCTGCTATTGAAGCAGCTCTTCAACCAGCCACAGCCTTTGTGGAAATCACCAAATTCCCAGCCGTGAGTCGTGATATCGCCCTTCTCCTCAAAGCAGAAGTGACTCACCAAGAGGTAGTTGATGCCATTCAAGCTGCAGGTGTGAAACGTTTGACAGCTATCAAACTCTTTGACGTCTTCTCCGGTGAAAAACTAGGAGTCGGCATGAAGTCTATGGCCTACAGTTTGACCTTCCAAAATCCAGAAGATAGCCTGACAGATGAAGAAGTCGCACGCTATATGGAAAAAATCCAAGCATCACTTGAAGAAAAAGTCAATGCAGAAGTGCGTTAAGATGTAGTTCAAGACAGTTGAGACATGTTCTCAGCTGTTTTTGTTTTGTATTTTAAAAATTACAATCTTCTTACAAGTTTGTGAAAAGATTTACAAATGTTATAGGATGGTTTATAATAGAAGAATAAACATTTAGTAGATTTACTGAAAAAAGGAAGGAGAATGGGGATGCTAAATATGAGAAAACCTATCCTATCACTTGTTGGTTTGTTAGCAGTGGCTAGCCTAATCGGATGTCAGGAGGCAAGTCGAAAGAAAGAAGATTCAAAGGAACTAAGTCAAGAACAAATCATTGACAAGGGGCTGGAAGCTTTTGAACACTTGAAAAATGGCAAAATCCATATGGAAGATGAAGTAGTAAAGGTTGTAAATGAGCCGGAAGAGGGAGAGGAGAAAAATGCCACTGTTAAGACAAGCTTTGATGGTTCATTTGAATTGAGGCCGGATTATGTCCGTGGAATTTATACTTCAGCAGAGGGTACACAAGAAATATATTGGCAATCTTCGGTTCCCTTTTATAAAAAAGCAGGTGATTCAATATGGAGGACTGGATATAGTATTCGTGAATATGATGCAGGTATAGGAATCTTCCAAGATGCAATTCGATACTATCAAAAGAATAAAAAGAAAATGACGGTTACGGAAAAAAAGGATGCTTATGTACTTTATTATCAAACAGATGATGTAAAAAATATGATTAGTATCAGTAGACCAATTTTCCTAGGAGGAACTACAGCTTTTTATGGGTTTGCCGACACAAAGGTAAAAGGATATTTCAAGGTTGCTCTTTCAGTTTCTAAGGATAGTTTTAAACCCTTATCAATCACATATACCTCTCATGGCGAAACTGCAAAGAAAACCATGGATTTAACGAGTAAGATCACCTATTCTAACCAAAACACTGGTGTGAGGGTAGAAGAACCTGAAGATTTTGAACAAAATACTGAACATTTCGATTTAAACAATGAAAAAGGATCATAATCATGCAAAATAAAAGAAAAAAATTTCTGATGATATGTGCGATAGCTCTTTGCTTGCCCCTTGTTGCCTGTCAACAGAAAACAACTTCAAGTCTAAAGGAAGAGCAAGCAAGAGCTGTAGCAAGTAAGCATCCACAACAGGGGCCATCAAAAACAAATGAGGGAGAAGCAAGCTCTGTAGTAGACCAATATATCCAGAGTTTGCGAGAAGCAAAGAGTACAGAATATTCTAGTGGATTCTATAGAAAGTATATTGCGGGTTCTATTTCTAAGCCAGCAGACCAATCCCGCAATGAAATTGTGTATCGTGAAGGTAAAATTCAATTTGATACTCTGACATTGCGTGAAATATACGCTACAGGAAAGAATGACGAGGAGGATCCTGAAAAAGTCAAAGAAAATGAACTTAGAATTGGAAAACCATTTGTAGTTCCAAGTGAATATGTCGTTTATTCACCTGGGAGAGGGACGGTATACTTGGGAGAGTATTCACAGGATCTTTTTCAAAAGGGACCTTGGAAATGGAAATGGAAAAAAGCAACTGATTACAAAGAACCTGAGATTGGTAGAAGTGATGTTTATCTGAAACTCTACGAGGCTTATAAGGATAAATTTAGTATGACTGAAGATAATGGTTATCTATATCTAAAATATAAAGGTGATGCTAAAAAGAATATTCCTTTATTCAATGAGTTAATCCAGACGATGATTGAAAGTAAGTTGTACTCAAATGAAAATAATGATATTCAATCAATCAAACTAGAAATCGAGCTTGTCGCTAAGAAGGAAAAGTCAGAAACTAAAGTTGAAGTGACTCCAAGCGAAGCAAGAATTGTTATTTATACGAAAATAAAGGATTCTAAAAAAGACCAAAGTATTACTAATGAGGACCATTTTGAGTTTGGATACCGTGATTTTAATAAGGTACAGGAAATAAAGCCACCTCATCAATTGGATATGAATGCGATTCAAGAGTAATGAGTAAATAAAAACCATTGGTTCAATTGACCAATGGTTTTTTGCTTTTCTGATTTCTGGTACACACCCATTCTTTACTAATGCCGATGCGATTGATGCATCTCGTCTTTGATGGGACAGGAACACTCGCAGTCTCCGCAGGATCCTTTTCCCTTGAGATAATAGCGAAATCCTAGAAAGGCGAGCCCAAATAAAATGATGGCAATGATAATGGTTGACATGAAAACCTCCTAGATATGAGTGGTGGATAAGTTTTTTAAGCTGATGAGTTGATCATTACTTTGCTGTGGCTTGTGGAAGATGCAGGGAACAAGGATGATGAAAATGATCTGAGCTAGCCCAGTCCTACTAGTTTAGACTTCATCGAGATTAAACACGTGTAAGATTATCTTGTAGTAACCAAAGTTATATTTCTTACTATTGAAATCTTTTCAGATTCATAGCAGGGAGAAAAGGATCGTCAAAAGGTGCGCAAATGCGGGCCTTTTATTTCTTACCTCAAAATATCTATGTCAACCATCCTGCTATTTTTGACAAATATTTTTATTTTTTTGACAAAAATACTTGTCAAAAAGAAAAAGAAGTGTTACAATGTTTTTAGTTGAAAGAAGGAGAGGTTTTCTTATGGGAGCCATATGGATTCTATTTATCCCTTTTCTGGTTATCATTTATGCAAGCTCAGAAAAGAAGATAAAAAGGTTGAACAAACGCATTAGACGATTAGAAAAACAAGTGAAAGGAAATCAAGACATGTCTAGACTTCTAGAAGAATTGAAAGGCCAAACGGTCACTGTTACTGTAGATGGTTTTGGAGCCGAGTATGAAATTTTGGATATTGATGAAGATTGGGTCAAACTGACTCGTGTGAATAATAAACAACAAAGAGAAACCAAATTAGTTCGCATCGAAGATATTCAAGATGTTCAGCTATAGGAGGCGAAAGCCATGATCTTAAAAAATCGATTGAAAGAGCTGAGGGCGCGTGATGGGCTCAACCAATCAGAACTAGCCAAGCTAGCAGGGGTCTCGCGCCAGTCTATCAGTCTCTTGGAGCGGGGTGAATACACCCCTTCGGTTATCATTGCCATCACCATCGCCCAGATTTTCAAGGAACCTGTGGAAAATGTCTTTAGTCTAGTGGAGGAAGAGGAATAACAATGAAAAAGCAACAACAAGAACGAACCCCTCGTTACCGTTTTTGGAGAAATGTAGGTATCATTACAGTTTCCGGCTTGATCGGAGGAGTTATCGGATTTTTGACAGAAATGTTTGGATACGAAAAGCCCCTAGAAATCCAATCCTTCTTTAGTAAAGAAGTACTCCTTTTGGGCTCAGCAGTTTTATTCTTAGTCGCATTTATACTCACGATAACCTTACTGATGTGCGCGAGAAAAGTCCATCAAAAGATGCTCCAAATAGAAGACGATGATGAAGCCTATCACTATGACATTCAAAAGAAAAAACTATATGGCTTAGCGACCATTTTTAAAGGCATCATGATCTTGCCCTACTTTTTATTCGTCATTTTTTATAGTCAATTGGTCGACTTAGATAGACCTGGCGCTGGGGACATGGCTTTTATCTTTGGAGACTTTACCATGCTCTATCTCTTTCTTGTCTTGATTGCCCTATTTTTCCTATCGGATATCTTCTTTCGCAAGACCTTCCATCTGATTTATGGAAAACCGATTCCCCGCAATGCCAATGCCAAGGAAGTGCGTGAATTTATGATGAGTATGATGGATGAAGCAGAAAAGCAGATTAGCTACGAGGAAAACTATGAAATTATCATTAAGTTAAGCAATTATATCTTACCGATTTCCTTAATTGCGATATTCTTAGTTGGCATTGCTTTCCATACAGATATCTTGTTAGCATTAGTAGTGGTATCACTGATTTATCTCTATATCTTGGTCTCACAATACAAGATTACCAAACGTTATTATAAAGAGTAAAGGAGTCATCCATGTTAGAAATTAGACATTTAGAAAAAAGCTTTGGAAATAAGCAGGTCCTCTTTGGAGTGGATCTGACAGCTCAACAAGGGCATATCCTTGGTTTGGTTGGGAAAAATGGGGCCGGAAAAACCACCATTTTCCACAGCATCCTGCGCTTTTTGGACTACAGCGGTGAGATCCGCCTAGATGGCAAAGCGATTACGCAAGAAACCTACAAAGAAATTGGCTATTTGCCGGAAGAGCGCAGTCTCATGCCAAAACTCACGATTTTTGAGCAGGTCCGCTATTTGGCTGCCTTAAAAGGAATGAGCACTGCTGAGGTCAAGGAAAAATTACCGACCTGGATGGAAAAACTCCAAGTAAAAGGAAAATTGACCGATAAAATCAAGAGTCTCTCAAAAGGGAACCAACAGAAGGTTCAATTGATCATCACCTTGATCCATGAGCCTAAATTGATCATTTTAGATGAACCCTTTAGCGGCTTGGATCCGGTCAATACAGAAGTGCTCAAGCAGGTCATCTTTGAAGAAAAAGAGCGTGGGGCAACCATTATCTTTTCTGACCACGTCATGACCAATGTCGAAGAGTTGTGTGATGATATCCTAATGATCCGTGATGGTTCGGTTGTCCTTTCGGGGCCAGTCCAAGAGGTCCGTAATAGCTATGGCAAGACTCGTCTCTTTGTTTCTAACGACTTTAGCAAAGAAGAGCTAGAAGCTCTGCCACACGTGACCAAGGTCAGCATGACCAAGCAAGGGACTTGGAAGCTGATCTTGGATGATGCATCAGCTGGTCCAGAATTATTTGACCGCTTGACCAAGGGCCACTACCTAGCAACCTTTGACCACCAAGCCCCAACTATTGATGAGATCTTTAAACTTGAATCAGGAGTAGAAGTATGAAACAGATGTTTGTCGTAATGAAAGAAACCTATATCAGACAAGTGAAATCATGGAGTTTCCTCTTCATGGTCTTCGGTCCCTTCCTCTTTTTAGGATTGAGCATTGGAATCGGTTATCTGACAGGTTCTTCTACAGATGCCAAAAACCAGGTGGCCTTGGTGACAGAAGTTCCAGCTGTCAAAGAAAGTCTCAAAGGAACTGATGGCTTGACCTTGGACTACAAGGATGAAGCTGCAGCTAAAAAAGCCATCAAGGATGAGAAAGCAGCTGCTTACCTAACGGTCGATGAAAAAGATGGCCAGCTAGAAGCCACTTATGTGGGCGACCAAGCCATGAAAACAGATTTGAAAACCCTTGTCGCTGCGAAATTAAGCCAAGTCCAACAGGGGATCAATATGGCCCGTGCTAATCTAAGCAAAGAGCAACTGACAGCCTTGTCTCAACAGGTTTCTCTGAAAGAAAAAATTGACGAGAAAAAAGAAGGCTTGAAAATGGTGCAAACCATGGTTGCAGGTGGTTTGGGAATGTTGCTTTATATGATTTTGATCTTCTACTCTAGTATCACAGCCCAAGAAGTGGCCAGTGAAAAGGGAACCAAGATCATGGAAGTGGTTTTCTCTAGTATCAAAGCAACCGACTATTTCTTCGCACGCATGCTCGGACTCTTCGGAGTGATCTTTACCCATATTTTTGTCTATGTGATTGGTTTAGTAGCGGTTTGGATCTTTAGAGCAGATATCCCTGTTGTCAAGGATTTTCTCGCTCCAAACTCTCCAATTACCCAACACCTAGCAGAAGCAATCTCGCTCAATACCGTCTTCTTCATTATCCTTGGGATCTTTATGTATGTGGTGCTCTCTGCCTTCTTAGGTTCCACAGTTGCACGACCAGAAGATTCAGGAAAAGCGATTTCGCCACTGATGATGTTAGTTATCTTTAGCTTCCTTGGGGTAACCACCTTGGGAAGTGCCGGTGACGTCTTCTTATTGAAGATCGGTTCCTACATTCCTTTCTTCTCAACCTTCTTTATGCCTTTCCGTACCATCAATGGCTATGCGACTGGTCTTGAATCTTGGGGTTCTTTAGGAATTGCGGTTCTCTTTACCATCGTGGGAACAGTTCTCATTGCCCGTATCTATGCGAGCCTGATCCTTCAGACCGATGATCTCGGACCATGGAAGACCATCAAACGTGCTCTTAGCTATCGCTAATTAGATAAGCCCTCAGTTACAGCTGGGGGCTTTTAGCATGCATTGAAATTTATCAGTGGGCTATTTAAAACGATATTCCTACAGGCTAACATGTATTTTTTATTAAATTATGATATGATGGAGGGGAATAAAGAGAATAGAGAAAAGGACGAATGAGACTCTATATCAAAGGCGATTATACAAAAAGAGTACCTTATGGCTATTTGGAACTAGCTGGTAAAATGTGGTTTCCAGAAGATGAGCAAATTTCTTACTCAAATGCTGGGGACAATGATGCATTGCAAGACGATTTTTCCTTAAATTTATCCCTGAGGAAAGGCACTGCCGATAAGAGATGGTCTAATATCCCCCTAAAGGAAGGAGTACGAAGACTCTTTTCACATCTTGACGAATGTATTGACCTAGAGTTTGAAGATGCATTCGCTACAGACTTCAATGAAAAAGGGAACTATCTCCGCATTTTAACCAAGCATCTGGAAGTTTTAACAGTTGATAAACGAGCCATGTACATTATGGCGCTTGAGATTGCAAAGGTGATTGATGGGCAAATTAGCGAGGATAATAAGAAGACATGGCTAACAGTCGAGGAGTTTAGGAAAAAGCGCGAGGTTATTCTATCTCTAACTTTTGAAGAAGCAAATGAACTAAGTTTGACTGAAATTCAAACGATGGATGTGGTAGACGACCCTCTTTGGGAGGAAGAAGCCAATCGTCGAAAAGAATATATACTAGCACATGGAGGCGATATCTCAGATTTATGAGACTATACATCAAAAGTGATTTTAAGAAAAAAATAACCTTTACGACAAGAGAACTTGTTTGGAAGATGTGGTTTAAAGAACGAAATGGCAAGAAAATAAGTTACTCCAACGTTGGTGATGATGAGATGCTGCAAGATGATTTTTATTTCGGAGCAGAGTTGCGCAAATGGGCTTCAGTTGACGAAAGATGGGATAAGGCTCCTTTTATAATTCCGAGCAATCCTTGGTTGTCCTTGCAATATGAAGATATTGAACTTGAATTTGAACATGCTTTTATTTCCGATGACCGCGAAAAGGGGGAGTTTCTTCGAATTGCCTCAACTCATGTAGATATTTTGACGGTTGACAAACGTGCTTTATACATTATGGCAACTGAAGTAGCATCTGCCATTGATGGTCAAATTAGCGAAGACGGCAAGCAAAGTTGGCTAAGTGTAGAAGAATTTAAGGAATATCACAAGGATGTTCTTTCACTGACTTATGATGAAGCTGTTGAAGTCAGTTTGGAAGAATTAAAGACAATGGTACCGGTAAGAGATCCTCTATGGGAAGAGGAGGAGCGGCTTCGAGAAGAATACATCAAAATCCATGGCGAACGTGTTTATGACGACGAGGAAGACGAATGAGACTCTATATCAAAAGTGATTTTAAGAAAAAAATAACCTTTACGACAAGAGAGTTGCTCTGGAAAATGTGGTTTAAGGAATGGCAGGGTCATCCTATTACATACTCAAACGTTGGTGATGATGAGATGTTGCAAGACGATTTTTACTTTGTAGTAAGCTTTGATAAATGGCGTTTTTGTGACTCAAGATGGGATAGTATCCCCTCTTATGATTTAAACAATCCGTGGAATTCCTATAAATATGAAAATATATCCCTTGAATTTGAAAAAACTTTCATTACAGAGTGGAGAGAACGTGGGGATTATTTACGTATCGCAACTTCTCATACAGATGTTTTAACAGTTGATAAACGTGCGATGTATATTATGGCAGTCGAGGTTGCTGGTGCAATTGATGGAAAAATTAGTTCGGACGGCAAACAGACTTGGATAGATGTAGAGACTTTTAAGGAGTTGCACAAGGATATATTATCCCTAACCTACGATCAAGCAACTGAAATCAGTGTGGAGGAACTGAAAAGTTTGAAACCTGTAGAAGATCCTTTGTGGGATGAAGAAGAACGACTTCGTGAGGAATACATCAAAATCCATGGTGAACGTGTTTATGACGACGAGGAAGAAGATTGAGAATTTATATCAAAGGTGATTATAATAGAAAAGTGCCTTTTGGATACAGAGAACTTGCATGGAAAATGTGGTTCAAGGAACGGAAAGGTCAAAAAATAAGTTTCTCACATGTCGGAGATGATGAGATGCTACAAGATGACTTCTATCTATCTTTACGGTTAGATAAGTGGGGAGCAAGTGGCTCTCGTTGGAAAGAGGTCAAGGTTAAAGGTGGCAGTGCAATTAATTCCCAAATATATGAAAATATTGATTTGGATTATGCAGGAAGTTATGAAAGTGACGGTAGAGAAAAGGGAAAATATCTAAGAATCGCTTCGAATTATCTAGATGTATTAACAGTTGATAAACGAGCTTTGTATATAATGGCACTCGAAATTGCGACTGCGATTGATGGGAAAATTAGTGAAGATGATAAGAAAACATGGCTAACAGTCGAGGAATTCAAGGAAAAGCACCAAGATATCTTATCTCTAACTTTTGATGAAGCGAATGAAATGAGTCTGGAGGAAATTCAGACGATTGATGCTATTGATGATCCCATCTGGGAAGAATTAGATCGAAAACGTGAGGAATACATCAAAATCCATGGCGAACGTGTTTATGACGATGAGGAAGAAGATTGAGAATTTATATTAAAGGTGACTATACAAAAGAAATCCCGTTTGATTACTTAAAACTAGCAAAGAGAATGTGGTTTGGGGAAAAAGATGGAATAGAACCTGACTTGTCGTATGCAGGGTATCTAGATTTACCAATCGAGAAACTTTCTATCCACTTAAAATTAAATAAGTGGATGCATGATAATAGATGGAGTAATGTTCAGATTAAGGAAGGGATAAAATATGATTTTTTATCCCATAAATATGAAGATATAGAGCTAGACTACGAAGATGCTATGATGTCGGACTTTCGTGAGAAAGGTGAATGTTTAAGAATCGCTACTAAGCACCTTGAACTCCTAACCGTTGATAAACGTGCTTTCTATATTATGGCGATAGAAATTGCGACTGCCATTGAGGGTCAAATCAGCGAAGATGACAAAGAGAGCTGGTTAAGTGTGGAGCAATTTAAAAACCGGCATGAAGCTATTCTTTCGATGAGTTATGAACAGGCTAATAAGCTGAGTCTGGAGGAAATTCCATTTATGGATGATGTGAGAGACCCGGTTTGGGCAGAAGATGACCGCAGAAATGAAGAATACATCCGAATCCATGGAGAAGTGGAGTTGGATGACGAGGACGACGAGTGAAACTGTATCTTAAAGGTAACTACGAAACTAACATCTATCAAGCCTGTATGGAATATCCTTGGAAAATGTGGTTCAAGGAACGTAAGGGAGTGCAGGTTGAGTTTTCTTATGCACGTGATGATGACTTCTATTTTAGTGTTAGTTTGGATAAATTTTCTTCAAATGATGAGCGTTGGGGTATGGCTGATTTTAGAGTAGGCAACGATCCTTGGGCGACTTTTAAGCGTGAAAATATAAATTTAAATTTTGAAGATTCCTATGAAAGCGATGGACGAGAAAAAGGAGACTATCTACGAATCATCACGACTCATAAGGATATTCTAACTGTTGATAAGCGAGCTCTCTATATCCTGGCGATTGAAGTGGCAACTGCAATTGACGGTCACATCAGCGAAGATGACAAGGAAACATGGCTGAGTATTGAAGAATTTAAAACAAAACATGCAGATTTGTTGCATTTGACCTACAATGAAGCGGTTGACATTAGCTTGAAAGAGATAGAAGTAATGAAAGCTGTTGATGAGCCACTCTGGGAAGAATTGGATCGAAAGCGTGAAGAGTATATCCGAATTCATGGAGAAGTGGAGTTGGATGACGAGGAAGAATAAGAAATTCCACTTCAACCAGTAAGCTCTCAGTTACAGCTGAGGGCTTTTTGATTTCACATTGACTTTTGCAAGCCTTTTCACTACAATAGAACTACAGAAAAGGAGGCGGACATGAACTATATTGAGTTTGCTGAAAATGAGCGTCTGTCCACGATTGTCCTTGGGATGATGCGGATCAGTCAGTTGAGTGAAGATGAGGTGGAGGCCTTGGTGGAGGCAGCCTTGTCAATTGGGATCAACACTTTTGATCTGGCGGATATCTATGGCGATGGCCAGTGTGAGCTCCTGCTGGGTAAGGTTCTCAAGCGTCGTACGGATCTTCGGGACCAGATGTGGATCCAGTCCAAGTGTGGGATTCGCAAGGACGGCTTTACCTATTTTGATTTTTCCAAAGATTATATTTTGGATTCCGTCGATGGCATCCTCGAGCGTCTGCAGATCGAGCGCTTGGATAGCCTCCTCCTTCACCGACCGGATGCCCTCATGGAGCCTGAAGAGGTGGCGGAAGCTTTTGATCAGTTGGAGCAAGCGGGCAAGGTCCGTCATTTTGGGGTGTCCAATCAAAATCCTATGATGATGGAATTGCTTAAAACGGCTGTCAAACAACCTCTCAAGGTCAACCAGTTGCAGTTGAGTGCCGCCTTTACACCGAGCTTTGAAGCTGGTTTTCATGTCAACATGGAGGGGCCAAAAGCAGCAGTTCGTGATGGTAGTGTCTTTGAGTATTGTCGCTTAACTGATACGGTGATTCAAGCTTGGTCTGTCCTCCAGCATGGCTATTTCAAGGGGAATTTTGTCGGCAAGGAAGAGTTTGCGGCCCTCAATCACGTGCTCAATGACTTGGCGAAAAAATACCAGGTCACTCCGACAGCCATTGCCCTCGCTTGGGTCCTTCGCTATCCAGGTAAGATGCAGGCCGTCATCGGAACGACCAAGCCCAAGCATGTCCTTGAAGCAGGGAAAGCAGCAACAGTCACTTTGACACGCAAGGAATGGTACCAAATCTACTTGGCGGCGGGAAATGATTTGCCTTAGAATCTTGTTAGTAAACCAGATTCCACTCTTATCGGTGGACTGGTTTTTTGTTTTGTGATTTTCAGATTTTTCTTGACAAGTCTTTCTTTTTTATGGTATTCTTTATGCAACAAGTGTTGCGCAACGAATGTTGCGCGAAAGGAGTCTTATGCCACCAAAGGTTAAATTCAGTAAAGAGGCTATCATTGGGACAGCTTTACAATTGGTGAGAGAAGAGGGAATGGCTAGTTTGACAGCTCGAGCATTAGCGGAGAAACTGGGAGCCACACCGAGAGTCATTTTTGGGCAATTTGCCAATATGGCTGAGTTACAAGCAGAAGTTATTGTTGCTGCGGAGATGGTGGTGGTGGAGTATATTCGCAAGGCCTTAGAAGATGAAAAGCCTTTCCGATCTGTCGGGGTTGCTTATATCCTCTTCGCCTCAAAAGAACCCCAACTCTTTCAATTGCTTTTCCAAAATCCTAGCAAAGAGCCGATTCGTCGCTTTCAAGATTTTCTTCCCATGAAGGATCATAGTTACCAATTGATTCTGGATTCGATTGTCGCAGACTATCCTTTGACTGTAGAGGAGGCTAGTCGCTTGTACCAGCATCTATTTATCTACTCGCACGGGATGGCTTCAATGGTTGCTTCTGGCATTTATCAGTTCGGCATGGAAGAAGTGATTGGATTACTGACAGAGGTTTGTCAATCTCTCATCAAAGAAATGGTAGGAAAGAAATGATTCAACTAAAAAATGTGCACAAAAGCTACGGCCAAACCAAGGTTTTAAAGGGGATTGACTTGCAGATTCAAGACCAGGATGATGTGGTTATCCTCGGTCCTTCTGGATCAGGGAAATCAACTCTCTTAAATGTGCTGTCAGGATTAGAAAAGGTAGACGAGGGGCATATCCTCATTCAAGGACAAGATTTATCGCAACTCACGGATGCTCAATTGACGGCCTTTAGACGGGAGAAGATTGCCTTTATTTTCCAGCAGTATTATCTATTGCCTAATCTAACGGTCAGACAAAATGTAAAAATGGGTGCTGACCTGGCAAACAATCATGATTTTTTGCAGATCATCGAGGATTTGGGGCTTGGCGATAAGCTGGACAAGTATCCGAGTGAATTGTCGGGTGGGGAACAGCAGAGAGTCTCCATTGCTCGGGCCTTGGCCAAAAAGCCAGAGATTCTCTTCTTGGATGAGCCGACGGGTGCCCTCGATGAAGAAACAGGGCGCAAGATTCTCGACTATATCTGGGAACTGAAGGAAAAGCTGGGCTTTACCCTCATCATGGTGACGCACAACCAAAATATTGCGGATATGGCCAGAACCATCATTCGTGTCAATAGTGGCAAGATTACCCAAGTTGTGACCAATGATCAACCTCAGACTGCTTATGAGATTGGATGGTAAGCCATGTTTTCAGTAAAAGATATTCGAAAATTAGTTGTCGTCAGTATCATTGGGGCCTGTGCGGTCTTTGTGGCCAATCTCTTCTTGAATTTTTACCTGGATATCGAGCAGTTGGAGATTTCTAAAACCAATCCCATGATTCAGACCTACTATGATGCCCAGGTATCGCTTTCTTGGATGGTGGCCATGGTCAGTGGGGTCGTCTTGTCCTTGACGTCGATCCTTCTCATGTGTTTTTATATCAAACAATTTGTCGATGACCACAAGGAACAATTAGGGATATTAAAGGCTTTGGGATACAGCAATGGCCAGTTGGCTAAACGATTTTGGGCCTTTGGACTTAGTTTTGGAGCTGGAGCGCTTCTTGGCTATTTCGCTTCTTTTCTTATGATGGGTCATTTTTATGACTTTCGAAATGAGAAGGGGATTCTGCCAGAAATCACCATTCATTTTCACTGGCAGCTCTTGCTTGCTTTGGTAATGCTACCAACGACCTTCTTTATGGTTCTCGCGATTGGTTATGCTAGAAGACAACTCCAAACCCCGGCTCTTCGATTATTGAAAAAGTCCCCAAGTCCTATCAAGGTCAAAAGGAGAAAGAGGGTTCCTAAGAAAGAGAATGGCTTCTTAAAAGAGCTGTCCTCATCACTGATTTGGGGGAGAAAATCGATCTTGTTTTTTGTGGTCTTTGGCTCCATGTGTTTTGCGGCCATGGTTCAATTGTCCTTTGGCCTCAGGGATTACACAGATGATATCATCCAAACCATGATGATCATGATTGGCTTAATCCTCTCTTTCTCGATTCTCTTTTTGTCATTGGGGATTGTGGTCTCAGAAAGCCGCGAAACCTTGGCTCTTATGAAGGCTTTTGGCTACACCGATCGTGAATGCCAAAGTCATATTCTCGCTCCCTATCGTTTCTGGGCTTATCTAGGATTTGTTCTTGGGACGGTTTACCAATACGGTATCATGGAGATTTTGATCGGTGTGATCAAAGATACGGTTCCTGAAAAGATTGAGCATCACTTTGATGGGAATGTGTGCTTTTGGACCTTGCTTGGTTTTGCGGTGGTTTATGAAAGCCTCTTTTATCTATCCAACAGAAAACTCCAAAAACAAACCATCAAAGAAGTGCTCTTAGCAGAATAAATAGAAAAGAGAGTGGGACAGAAATCGGTCATTCGTTAGAATTCGATTTCGTCGTCCCACCTCCGCACAGTTGAGTAGGGCTGTAAAAGCTGATGAAATCAGCGTAGTAGAGCCCACTCAACCACTGCGTCTTGCTCGACAATCCAAAGATAATTGAGAGGCTGGGACTTTTGTCCCAGCCTCTTTTGTACTGGATAAACAGAAAAACGGATGCTGTCTAAAAATCTTGCATTTTTTTGCAATTTAGGTTACAATGAAGACTATAAAAAATGCGTAATCCCTAGGGTCTTTCCCTCAGGGAATTTTGTGTGTTTTGACCTATTTTCGATGGAAAGAAGCTTTGCTTCTACCGCAGGAAAAAGTATGAATAACATTGGAGGTAATAATGATTCGATCCTTAATTTCCGAGATCAAAGAATTTAAGAAGCCCTCGATTTTGGCTTCCTTGTTCATGGTCTTTGAAGTCATGTTTGAGATTTCGATTCCCTTTATCATGGCGAGTCTTTTGGACCAGGGTGTTCAACAAAGAAACATGAACAATATTTTGTTTTACGGTGGGCTCATGCTGGTCTGTGCCTTTTGCTCCCTCTTTTGTGGGATGCAGTCTGCCCGTTATGGCGCCTATGCATCGGCTGGTTTTGCTAAAAACCTTCGTCGGGCCATTTTCAAAAAGGTTCAAACCTTCTCATTTGAGAATATTGATCAGTTCTCATCAGGTGGGTTAGTCACTCGGATGATGACGGACGTGACCAATGTGCAAAATGCCTATCAAATGGTGATCCGGATCTGTGTACGGGCACCGCTCAATTTGATCTTTGCCATTGTGGCTTGTTTCTTGATCAATCCGGAAATGGCCATGATCTTTGTCTATGTGACCATCTTTTTGGCAGCTGTCTTAAGCATCATCATGAAGATTGTGTATCCGCTCTTCACAGAAGTATTTGAAGCTTATGACAATCTCAACAACAGCATTCAAGAAAACATCACCAATATGCGAGTGGTGAAGTCCTACGTTAAGGAAGCAGATGAAACCGTTAAATTCAAAAAAGCTTCACGCCGGATTTATAACATGTTTATGAAGGCTATCCGTGTCGTTGTCTTGAGTAGCCCAGCTATGATGCTTTCCATGTATGCTTCTTTCCTTTTGATCTCTTGGATTGGGGCACATCTGATCGTTGGTGGCCAACTCTCTACTGGGAATTTGACCTCTATGTTTAGCTACACCATGACCATTCTCATGTCGCTCATGATGTTTATGATGATCTTTGTCATGTTGTCGATTTCCATGGCCTCGGTCGAGCGGATCAATGAAGTCTTGACGACCAAAGCGACCATTGTCTCTCCGGAAAATGGGATCAAAGAAGTTGCCGATGGATCGATCAACTTTGAGGATGTGACTTTTGCCTATACTGATGAAAATGGCGACAAGACCCATGTCTTGCAAGGCATTAATCTTTCCATTCGTTCAGGGGAAGTCGTTGGCATCTTGGGAGGAACAGGATCAGGGAAATCGAGCCTAGTACAGTTGATTCCTCGTCTCTATGATGTCGAGTCTGGTCAAGTGACAGTAGCAGGTCACGATGTGAAAGAATACGACCTTGATTCCCTTCGTAAGCAAGTGGCGATGGTTCTTCAAACCAATGTCCTTTTCTCTGGTACTATTAAAGAGAATATGCGCTGGGGTAAGAAAGATGCGACGGATGAAGAGATCATCGCAGCTTGTAAGATTGCCCAAGCCGATGAATTTATTCAAGATTTCAAAGAGGGTTATGATACCATGATTGAGCGTGGGGGATCCAACGTCTCTGGTGGTCAACGCCAACGTCTCTGTATTGCGCGTGCCCTTCTTATGAATCCGAAGATCTTGATCTTGGATGATTCGACTTCGGCGGTTGATACCAAGACCGATAGTTTGATTCGTCAAGGGTTGGCCACTAGCTTAAAAGAGACCACTAAAATCATCATTGGTCAACGGATTTCCTCTATTCAAGATGCGGATCGCATCATCGTGATGAATGATGGTCAGATTGATGCCATCGGTCGTCACGAGGAATTGCTTGCGACCAATGCCATCTACCAAGAAGTATATGAAATGCAAACACAAGGGAAAGGAGAAGCAGATGAAAACTAAGAAAAAAGCAAATCTAGGCTCAATCCTTCGCCTGCTCGACTTCCTTTGGAAAAACTACAAGTTGTCCTTGATTATCTCCTCTATCTTGATCGTTCTATCGTCTCTTGCGACGGTCAATGTGACAGCTTCGATTCAGTCTTTGGTCGACGTCTATGTGGAGCCTATGCTTTCGTCCAACAGCCATGACTTTGGACCGCTCTTGTCCTTCTTGACACAGGTTGGTTTGATCTGTTTGATCGGGGTACTTGCCAACTATGGCTTTACCTTGATTATGGCGACGGTCTCTCAAGACTCGCTTAGAAGTCTTCGAAATCAGTTGTTTGCCCGTATGCAAAAACTGCCAGTTCGTTACTTTGATACCCATCAACACGGGGACATCATGTCCATCTATACCAATGATATTGATGCCCTTCGCCAAGCGATTGAACAATCTATTCCTCAACTCTTATCCTCAGCGATTACCATCCTTGGGGTAACGATTACCATGCTGACCGTTAGTCCGCTGCTGTTCTTGATTGTCCTCGTCATGGTCTTTATCATGACGATGGTTATCAAGAATGTCTCTAGCAAGTCAGGTCGTTACTTTGGGGCCCAACAAAAGAACTTGGGGATTGAAAACGGCTTTATTGAAGAAATGATGTCTGGTCAAAAGGTAGTCAAGGCCTTTGTGCATGAAACTGAAAGCATTGAGGATTTTGACCGTATCAATGACCAACTTTTTGAATCCTCTTACCAAGCCAATCGCTACGCCAATGTCCTCATGCCAATTCTTGGGAACTTGGGAAATGTTTCCTTTGTTCTGACAGCCTTGATCGGTGGACTCTTTGCGCTAAACGGCATCGGTGGTTTAACCATTGGTGGTCTCATGGCCTTCTTGCAATTGAACCGTTCCTTCACAGGTCCCATTGCTCAGGTTTCTCAACAATTGAACTTTGTCCTGATGGCTTTGGCTGGTGGAGATCGTGTCTTTGATCTCTTGGATGAAGAAGAAGAGGTCGACCTTGGAAAAGTGACGCTGGTCAATTATGAACTGGTCGATGGAGAAATGGTTGAAACTGATCAGAAAACCAACAAGTGGGCTTGGAAACACCCTCGTCCAAATGGAGATTACCAGCTTGTCAAGATGGTCGGAAATGTGGTCTTTGATAATGTTGATTTCTCTTATGATGGGAAGAAACAAATTCTTCATGGTATCAATCTCTATGCGGATAAGGGTCAAAAAGTGGCCTTTGTCGGAGCGACTGGTGCAGGGAAGACAACCATCACCAACTTGATTAACCGATTCTATGATATCCAATCCGGAATGATTACTTATGATGGGATCGATATCAAATTGATCGAGAAAGATTCTCTTCGTCGTTCTCTCGGAATCGTTCTTCAAGATACCCACTTATTCACTGGTACGATTGCGGAAAACATCGCTTATGGCCGTGCCGATGCAACGCGGGAGGAGATCCTTGAGGCAGCTCGGATTGCCAATGTGGATTCCTTTGTTAAGCATTTGGATCAGGGCTATGAAACGGTCTTGACGGATGATGGAGCTGGCCTTTCAAATGGTCAACGACAATTGATCGCCATTGCCCGTGCAGCCCTTGCCAATGCGCCAGTCTTGATCCTGGACGAAGCGACGTCTTCGATTGACTCACGGACAGAGAAGATGGTGCAAGAAGGGATGGATCGCCTGATGGAAGGTCGGACTGTCTTTGTTATCGCCCATCGTCTATCGACGATTGTCAATTCCGATGTCATCATGGTGATGGACCACGGACGTATCATCGAGCGAGGCAACCATACTTCCTTGATGGCAGAACGTGGCACCTATTACCGCTTGTACACCGGTGGACTTGAAATTGATTAAAGAAAAAAAGCTTGAGCGTTGGCTCAGGCTTTTTTTGCTTATTTCTCAAGTAATTCTTGGATCAAGTCTTCCATGGCAGCTGGTTCTGTTTTTGAGGAGAAGCGTTGGGCGACGTGGCCTTGTCGGTCGATGACAAATTTTGCGAAGTTCCATTCGATGCGTTTGCCCAGTGGCCCAGCTGCTTGGCTTTTGAGCCAGTCATAAAGAGGAAGGGCTTCTTTACCATTGACCTTGGCTTTAGCGAATCGTGGGAAGGTGGTCTGGTAGTTGAGGCTACAGAAGCTATTGATTTCTTCTGCAGTTCCCGGTGCCTGCCCCATGAATTGGTTACAGGGAATGTCTAGGATTTCCAGCCCCTTTTCCTGGTAGCGCAGGTAGAGATCTTGCAGTCCTTGGTATTGCGGGGTCAAGCCACAGCCTGTTGCTGTATTGACCACGATGAGGACCTTACCTTGGTAGTGAGAAAGTGGAATCTCTTCCCCATTCTGGTTTTCTAAAGAAAAATCATAAATGCTGTTCATAGGTGGTATCCTTTCTGTCTCTTCAGCTTTTATTGTAGCACAAATCTCCTAATATTGGGCCAAGAGGAGCATGACTTCTTGCTTTAGTCCCTCCTGTGAAAATGATATAATAAGAAGATAACAAGCTCTCAAGAAAATGTCAAAAGGAGAACGGATCGGATGAAATTACTCTATACGGATGTTCGGACCCCCTTGACCCAGGTCCTGACACAAGAAGCCGTAGGGTTAGTAGAAGATGGCAAGCGTGTGTTTTACATTGCGCCCAACTCTCTTTCCTTTGAAAAAGAAGCCAAGGTCTTATCCTATTTAGAAGGTCAGGCTTCTTTTGCCATTACCGTCACGCGCTTTGCGCAAATGGCCCGTTATTTCATCCTGAATCAGGTTTTTGAGGAGCAACCTTTAGATGACATCGGTCTAGGCATGCTATTTTTTAAAGCTCTTTCCAAGATGAAGGAGCAGGATCTTAAAGTTTACGGGGCCCTGCGTAAGGATCCACAGTTTATCCAGCAACTGGTCCAGCTCTGTCATGAATTGCAGACGGCCCAGATGGATTTTACAGATTTGGAGTTGCTCGAGGAAGCTGAAAAAAGAGAGGACCTCTTGGCGATTTTTGAAGCGGTCTCTGAGATGCTGGTCCAGCACCAGTATGAATCCCAGTCCAAGATGGCCTTTTTCCTCAATCAGGTCGAAGAAGGGCAGCTGGAAGAGCAATTACAGGATGTGGCGATCGTCGTCGATGGCTTCACGCGTTTTTCTGCAGAAGAAGAGGCTTTGATTAATCTCCTTCACCGAAAAGGAGTGGAGATTGTCATCGGGGTCTATGCCAGTGAAAAAGCCTATCGGGCAAGTTTTAGAGAGGGCAATCTTTACCAGGCCAGTGTTGACTTTCTCCTCCAGCTGGCAAAGACTTTTGAGGTACAGCATCAGTATTGTGGGCAAGCGATCGAAGACTCTTTTAGTCGCATTACCCGCATGCTAGAAGCGCGCTACGATTTTTCACAAGTGGAAAATGAGCTGGAGGACCAAGATCGAACAGCTATCCAACTCTGGCAGACCAATACGCAAAAAGAAGAGTTGGAATTTGTTGCCAAATCCATCCGTCAGCGTCTTCATGATGGGGCCCGCTATCGGGATATTCGGGTCTTGTTAGGCGATGTGGAAGCTTATCAACTGCAACTCAAGACCATTTTTGATCAGTATCAGATTCCCTTTTACTTGGGACGAAGTGAGGCCATGGTCCACCATCCCTTGATTCAGGTCATTGAATCGCTAGGGCGGATCAAGCAGTTCAATTATCAGACAGAAGACGTCATCAATCTGTTGAAAACGGGTCTGTATAGTGATCTGACGCAAGCAGAAGTCGATGCTTTTGAGCAGTACCTTCGCTTTGCGGAAGTAAAGGGTGCTACAAAATTTCACAAGCCTTTTACCAGCAATCGTCGGAGCAAGTTTAATTTGGAAGAGCTCAATACTCTCCGAGAACGCGTCGTAGAACCTCTAGTCCCTTTCTTTTCACAGCGCAAACAAAAGGTGACCCATCTCTTAACCGCCTTTACAGAGTTTCTGCAAGAGGCTCAACTTTCTCAGAATCTACAAGCTTTGATCAAGGATCTAGCCTTGGAGGAGCAGGAGCGCTATGACCAGGTCTGGAAGGCCTTCCTCCATGTCTTAGAAGAGTTGAATGTGGTCTTTGAGGACCAAGAGCTGACAGTGGATGACTTTCTAGCTCTCCTCTTATCGGGGATGCAATTGTCTCAATACCGGACAGTTCCTGCTACTGTTGATGTGGTGACCGTTCAGTCCTATGACTTGATTGAACCCTTGACAGCGCCTTATGTCTACGCGATCGGGCTGACCCAGGAGCGTTTTCCAAAAATTGCTCAGAACACCTCTCTGCTCAGTGAAGAAGAGCGCCAGCAACTGAATGAGGCCACCCAAGAAGGAGCAGAGCTCCAGGTGGTGACCAGCGAAAATCTCAAGAAAAATCGCTTTGTGGCAGTTTCGCTTCTCAATGCGGCGACCAACCAACTGGTCCTATCGGCCCCTAGCTTGGTCAACGAAATGGAAGATAGTGTCTCTCCTTACCTTGTCGAATTGGCCAAGGAGCCCATTGCTATCGAGTGGACAACCAAACAAGCCCAAGCTTCGAGTGATGACATCGGGACCTACCGAGCCCTCTTAGCGCGCGTGATCGAACTCCACCAAGAGGAGATCACGAGTGAGCTGTCTCCTGAAGAAGCCAGCTTTTGGGGTGTGGCGGTACGGGTCTTGCGCAAGAAATTAGCCGCTGAAGGCATCCAGATTCCTCAGATTTCAACAGAATTAAAGAGCCGTCAGCTTCAGTCGGATACGCTTCAAGCGCTCTATCCAGAGGGCAAAGCCTTGACCTTATCCGCTTCTGCCTTGAATGAATACTACAAGCACCAGTATGCCTTTTATCTGCGCTATGTCTTGGGCTTACAAGAGGATGAAACCATCCGGCCAGATGCCCGCAGTCATGGGAATTTCTTGCACCGGATCTTTGAAAAAGTCTTAAAAGATAGCTCCGATCAAGCGTTTGATCGGCGTTTAAACGAGGCGATTCGAGAAACCAGCCAAGAAGCAGAGTTCCAGCAATTGTATGGAGAAAATGGAGAGACCGAGTTTATTCGCAACTTGCTTCTTGATACCGCGAAAACAACAGGGCGTGTCCTCGCCCAGCAAAATGGTATCGAGACCATCGGTGAGGAGACCCTCTTTGGTGGAAGTACCCACACCTCTTATCCATTGTCCGATGGCCGTCTCCTGCAGCTACGAGGCAAGGTGGATCGCATTGATCAATTGAGGGATCGGGGAGCCCTCGGAGTCGTGGACTACAAGTCCAGTCTGACGCAGTTCCACTATGACAAGTTCTTTAATGGCCTGAATTCTCAATTGCCGACCTATCTTTCTGCGATTCAGGATTTGAAGGAATACCAAGAGGAGCAGGGGATTTTCGGGGCCATGTATTTGGAAATGGGAGATCCTGTAGTGGATCTGAAAAAGAGCAAGACAGTAGAGGATGCCATTAACCAAACCATGAAAAGTCAACAGTACAAGGGACTCTTTATGGCAGATCAGGCGCCTTATCTGGGCGAGGCCTATGATAAAAACAAGGCCATGATGCTGAGTAAGGAAGAACTGGACTTGCTCCTCTTGTACAACGCTTATCTCTATAAAACAGCAGCAGAAGGGATTCTCAAGGGACAATTTGCCATCAATCCCTATAGTGAAAATGGGCGCAATATCGCACCATTCGTGGAGCAGTTTAAATCTATCACAGGATTTGAAGCCGATCGTCACCTAGGTCAGGCACGGTTCTTGACCAAACTAGACCAAAAAGGCATACGCGGTGAAAAAGTGAAAGCCGCTTGGATCGAGAAGATGAAGGAGGTCTTGAACAAATGATCAAACAAGCATTTTTGACAAGAGAAGAAATCAAGGCCCTTCAGGCCCAAGAGGCAGCTTCTACCAAAGAACAAAAGCGGACACCAGAACAGATCGATGCCATCTATAGTTCAGGAACCAATATCTTGGTGTCGGCCTCTGCGGGATCAGGAAAGACCTTTGTCATGGTGCAGCGGATACTGGATCAGATGCAGCGTGGCATTTCGATTAAGGAGCTCTTTATCTCGACCTTTACGGTCAAGGCAGCAGGAGAGCTCAAGGAGCGTTTGGAAAGTGAACTTGGAAAAGCCCTGCAAGCGAGCGATGACCCAGAGCTCAAGAAACACCTGGCCCGTCAAATCGCAGATGTCGCCACCAGCGATATCGGAACCATGGACTCTTTTACCCAAAAGGTCCTAACGCGCTATGGCTATTTGCTTGGGTTGGCGCCTCAGTTTCGCATTTTACAAAATTCTAGTGAGCAGCGCCTCTTACAAAATGAAGTCTTTCAAGCTGTTTTTGACCGCTATTACCAGGGGGAAAATCAAGAGGCCTTTGTCCAGATGGTCAAGAATTTCACGGGACAGCGCAAAAATTTATCCTTGTTTAAAGAACAGATCTACCAGATCTATGACTTTCTTCAGTCGACCAGTGATCCGGAGAAATGGCTGGAAGAGCATTTCCTAAAAGGTTATGAAGAGACCGATTTTGACCAGGTGGAAGCTACTCTGATGGAGAGCATCCAGCAGGCCCTTTATGAGGCAGAGAGCTTTTTTGCCTTTCATTTGTCCAATGAAGGTCAAGCATTTGGCAAGGCCAAATATTTGGAAGCTGTCGAAGAGGTGCTCGATCAGATTGGAAGCCTGACAGGTCGCACCAATAAAGAGCAATTGACCTCTGTCCTAAAGGCGGTCGTGGCGATTAGTCGGGCTTCAAATGGGGGAGCCTTGACCAACAGAGCCCGAAAAGAAGAGTTGAAAGAGTTAGTCACGGCTTATAACCAGGATAAAACCATACATATCAACCGCCTCAGAGACTTGGAAAATCAGCTCTATCAGCTGGAATTTCAACAAGCCTACCACCAAGAAGAAGGCCCCATGCTCTCCTTGCTCCGGGACTTTATCAGAGACTTTTCTCACGCTTATCTGGAACGAAAAATCCAAGAAAAAGCTTATGAATTTGGGGATATCAGTCATTTTGCCATTCAAATTTTAGAGCAATTCCCAGAGGTGAGACAAGCCTATCAAGAGCGCTATCATGAGGTCATGGTCGATGAGTACCAGGATACCAACCACACCCAAGAGCGGATGTTGGATTTGCTGTCAAATGGCCACAATCGCTTTATGGTGGGGGATATCAAGCAATCCATTTACCGCTTCCGTCAGGCAGATCCACAGATTTTCAATGATAAATTTAAAGCCTTCCAAGAAGAAGGGGCGAAAGGGCGGTTGATCCTCCTCAAGGAAAATTTCCGGAGTCATGTGGAGGTATTGGACGCGACCAATGATGTCTTTCGCCATTTGATGGACGAAGAGGTGGGCGAGATTGACTACAATCAAACCCACTATCTAGTTGCAGGAAGCGACAAGCAGCGGATGGCCTTGCCACAACATCGAGCAGAATTTTTGCTTTATGATGGCACCCAAGACCAGGAAGAAAAGAACGAAGACGAGGAAGCTGCTTCTGGACTCGAGACGGTTTCCAAGGGAGAAATTCTCCTTGTCATCAAAGAAATTTTACGCCTTCATCGGGTAGAAAAAGTGCCCTTTAAAGAGATCACTCTCTTGACCGCGACTCGAACTCGAAATGACGCGATTCTGGAAGCCTTTGACCAGTATCGTATCCCGATTGTGGCAGATAGCGGACAGGCGCATTATCTTGAGTCGCTGGAAGTGATGGTCATGTTGGATACCTTGCGGACCATTAACAATCCCTTGCATGATTATGCCTTAGTGGCCCTTATGAAATCCCCCATGTTTGACTTTGATGAAGATGAATTGGCACGGATTTCCTTGCAGACCCTTCCAGAGAAAAAGCAAATGGCCTTCTACCACAAGGTCCAGTTAGCCCTTGAAAAGACTGCAGAGCATGCAAATCTGATTGATGCCAAGCTCCTAGCTAAAATCGAGAACTTCCTCAAAGTGTTATCTACTTGGCGCGCTGCTGCCAAGACCTCTTCGCTCTATGATTTGCTGTGGAAAATCTATGAGGATCGCTATTACTATGACTATGTCGGCGCCCTTCCAAATGGCGCCCAGCGCCAGGCCAACCTCTATGCATTGACGCTTCGGGCCAATGATTATGAAAAAGCCAGCTTTAAGGGCTTGTCGCGCTTCATTGCCATGATTGACAAGGTGATCGAAAATGAACACGATTTGGCCAGCGTCCCTCTTGCGGCGCCAAAAGATGCCGTCCAGCTCATGACCGTCCATAAGAGTAAGGGGCTGGAATTCAAGTATGTCTTTATACTCAATATGGATAAGGCCTTTAACCGTAAGGATCAATCGGGGCCAATCATTCTCAGTCGTCAAAAAGGGATTGGCTTTAAATATGTTGCGAATCTGCCAGTTGAGACAGAAAATCCTGCTGCTCCAGAAACCATTCGCCTGCAGATCGAAACGCCTTGCTACCAACGCAATGTGGAAGAAACAAAATTGGCCACGATTTCGGAGCAGATGCGTCTTCTTTATGTCGCTATGACACGGGCTGAGCTCAAGCTCTATCTGGTCGGAAAAGGCCGTGAAGACAAACTGCGTGATACCGATTGGGGGACTAGTCGCAATGGCAAATTGGATCCGGAAAAACGAAAAGAATGGACCTCTTATCAGGACTGGCTCTTTGCTATTCAAGATGTGTTTACCAAGAATACCCTGGCCTATGACACACGTTTTGTGACAGACGAAGACCTGACACCAGACCAGCTTGAGCCACTAGAGAAGGAGAAGGATTCCCGCTTCGATCAGCTCAAGGATATCCGTCAGTCAGAGGATATTCGTCGGGCCTTGGATATCTTGGAAAATGTTGATCGGCTCAATCAGCTCTATGCTCCGGCTATTCATTTACCAAGTGTCCGTACACCTAGTCAGATCAAGAAATTCTACGAGCCGGTCATGGATGCCAATGGCGTCCAGATCATGGATGCAAAGCTAGTTGCGCCTAAGTTTGAGCTTCCAACTTTTGGGCAAGAAAAAGCTGTGACAGGAGCCCAGGTAGGTAGTGCAGTCCATGAACTCATGCAGCGCGTGCCTCTTGGAGAAGAAATCACGCTGGATACGCTGCATCAAGCCTTGGAGCAAGTTCAAGCAGAGCCAGCGGTCAAGGCCCGCATCAAGCTAGAGGCCATCCTTGCTTTCTATGAGACGCCTTTGGGGACCTTGCTTCAAAAAGAGGCCTCTCGAGTCCGGCGCGAAGCTCCCTTTGCCATGCTGAAGAAAGATCCAGCTAGTGGTGAGGACTTTGTCGTGCGTGGGATCTTGGATGGTTACGTGGTGCTAGAAGACCGGATCTTGCTCTTTGATTATAAGACGGATCACTACAAGGTTCCTAGTCAATTGGTCGAACGCTACCGGGATCAGCTCGATCTCTATGCAGAAGCTCTTCGTCGTTCTTATGGCAAAGAGCAAGTAGAAAAATATCTCGTGCTTCTAGGTGGCCCCCATCTAGAAGTGGTGAAAGTGGAGTAAATCATGGCAATTGCACAGGAAAACATCGAACGGATCCAAAGAATGGAAGGTTATTTGAATGACTATGCCAAGACTTTGGAAGAAACCAAAAAAGCAGTGGATCAGCTAAGAGAGCATCAAGATAGCTATATCCAACTGCGCGATTATTATAGTAGTCAGGCCTATTTTGATGACTTGGACTTGTCCAATCAGGCTGACTTTCCAGCCGATCTTCCTTGTGGTGTCTTGTCCGAAGATGCCGTCTATGATTTGTTAGACGAGCATTTTCAGATGGGAGTGGAACTCTTGGAGATCGCAACGAAGATGATCAAAGAACGGTGAAATTTCAATCTAAACTTCTTTGAACCACACAAAAAAGCTCCGGTTTTCCGGAGCTTTCAAATTGAAGATAAACATCAACAAAGAAACTTTCCTCAGGTGAGTACGGACGTCAGCGAACTTCTACGAAGTTCCATGACTTAGTTTTGAACCTAAAGTTTCAAAACTCCCGAGTGCTAGAAACAAAAGTGTTTCTAGCACTTTTCTCACGGCGGAAAGTTTCAGTATATGTTTGAATCAAACATAATATATATCATTCTAATTTTTTTAGTATTACTTGTGTTAGCATATCGTAACAAATCCTACCAGTAAAAGAAAATTTTCCAAAATGGACTTTTTCTTCAGCAAAAAAAGCTCCGGTTTTCCGGAGCTTTTTGAATGATTAGTGTGAGACACGGCGACGTGCTGCTTTTTTGCGGTTTTCTTCGATGAAAGCTGCTTTTTGTTCTTCTGGTTCGATTACTTTTTTCTTGAATGTGTAAACTGCACCTGCGACAGCAGCAACTGTACCAGCAACACCAGTAACAAAACCTTTACCAAATCCTTTAGCCATGAGAATTTCTCCTTTTCTGAACTTTAAATATTTATGTTATAATATATGGTAACGAAAAAACGTGAATTTTGCAAGGAAAAACGATGAAAACCAAGATAATTGTGATTGTGGGACCGACTGCTGTTGGAAAAACAGCTCTTGCGATCGATTTGGCACAAGCTCTCAATGGTGAAATTATCAGTGGCGATAGTCAACAAGTCTATCGCAAGCTGGATATTGGAACAGCCAAGGCGACACCAGAAGAGCAAGCTGCAGCTCCCCATCATTTGATCGATGTCCGGGAGGTGACCGAGTCTTACTCGGCTTTTGATTTTGTAAGAGAAGCTAAGGCTGCGATTGAGGATATCACAGCTCGAGGCAAGCTTCCTATCATTGCAGGTGGGACGGGTCTTTACATCCAAAGTCTGCTCGAAGGTTATCATCTAGGTGGTGAAGTTCCTCATGAAGAGATTCTGGCCTATCGCGCTCAATTGGACTTGCTGTCGGACGAAGACTTGTACCAAAGAGTGGCGGAGCAAGGACTTGTGATTCCTCAACTCAATCGACGTCGGGCCATGCGGGCTCTTGAAATTGCGCATTTTGGGCAGGACCTCGCAAACGAAGAGACCGATTATGAACCCTATCTCATCTGTCTAGATGATGAACGGTCCTTGATCTATGATCGCATCAATCGCCGAGTAGATCGCATGCTAGAGGAGGGCTTGCTGGATGAAGCTCGGTGGCTCTATGATGACCATCCGGAAGTTCAGGCAGCTAAAGGCATTGGTTACAAGGAACTCTTTCCTTACTTTAAGGGAGAACAGAGCCTTGAGGAAGCCAGTGAGATCCTCAAGCGCAATACGCGTCGTTTTGCCAAACGGCAGCTGACCTGGTTTCGAAATCGGATGGAAGTAAAATTTTATGCCATTTCTGCCCCCCACTTCAAGGAGCAGGTTCTTGCAGATGTAAAGGAGTTTTTACAGCATGATTGAAACAGAAAAAAAACAAGAACGCATCCTTTTGGTCGGTGTGGAACTTCAAGGCATGGACAATTTTGATATGTCTATGGAGGAGTTGGCGAGCCTGGCTAAAACAGCCGGTGGAGATGTCCGGGGCTCCTATACACAAAAGCGGGAGAAATACGACACCAAGACCTTTGTCGGCTCAGGAAAACTCGAAGAAATCGCTCAAATGGTCGAAGCAGATGAGATCACGACGGTAGTGGTCAATAACCGCCTAACCCCCCGTCAAAATGTCAATTTAGAAGAAATCCTTGGGGTCAAGGTCATTGACCGGATGCAGCTGATTTTAGATATCTTTGCCATGCGGGCTAGGAGTCATGAAGGGAAGTTGCAGGTGCACTTGGCCCAGCTCAAATACCTTTTGCCACGCCTTGTCGGTCAAGGGATCATGCTCAGCCGTCAGGCTGGGGGAATTGGTTCTCGTGGACCAGGGGAAAGTCAGTTGGAGTTGAACCGCCGGAGCGTTCGCAATCAAATCACCGATATCGAGCGTCAGCTCAAGGCAGTTGAAAAGAACCGGGAAACCCTTCGTGAAAAACGCTTGGAATCACCTGTCTTCAAGATTGGTCTGATCGGCTATACCAATGCAGGAAAGTCGACTATTATGAATCAGTTGACCAGTAAGAGCCAGTATGAAGCCGATGAACTCTTTGCGACCTTGGACGCCACAACCAAGAGCATCCATCTAACAGGCAATCTGCAAGTGACGCTGACCGATACGGTTGGCTTTATCCAAGATCTACCAACAGAGTTGGTATCGAGCTTTAAGTCGACCTTGGAAGAAAGTAAGAATGTAGACCTCCTGGTCCATGTCATCGATGCGTCTGATCCTAATCATGAAGAGCATGAAAAGACCGTGCTTTCGATCATGAAGGACCTGGATATGCTGGAGATCCCTCGCTTGACGCTTTACAACAAAGCAGATAAAGTTGCAGACTTTACACCAACCCAGACACCTTTTAGCCTGATTTCAGCGCGCTCTGAGACAGCCCGTGAAGATCTCCAGGCTTTGCTTCTAGAAAAATTGAGAGAACTCTTTGTTCCCTTTACCATTCGCGTTCCCTTTTCAAAATCCTATCGGACCCATGACCTAGAGACGGTTGTGATCATTGACCAGCGCGAATTTGAAGAGGATGTCGAGGTCATTCAAGGCTATATCGCAGAGAAAAATAAGTGGAAGTTGGAAGAATTTTATGACGGATTACGTTGATTTAGCAATAAAATATGGAGGCTATACCAGCCTCGATCGGGTCTATCTGACCAATCTTTTAAGCACGATCCCTGAGGAATTGCGTCTCCGTGTGATTACGCCTCCCCCAAGTGTGATCAACGCCTATTTTGCAGAGCTCTACCAAAAGAAGAGCCCCAAGGAGGCAATGGATTATTTCTTGGACCTGAGCCGGGCATTTGACTTATTCACAGTTCAGCAAACCTTTGATGAACGAAAGCCCTTTATTCGCCTCAACTTGTCGGGTAAGTCTTATGGCTTGGCTTACGTAAATGAAGAGCTAGCCTGTGTCTTTGCTGAACATCCAACAGAGGATATCACCCCTGCCATTTTATTCCAAATTGCAGAGATCTTTCCACATTGTTTGGTCTTTGAAAAAGATGGCAAGATCTGCTTGCAAGAGGCTGAACCAGAAGGGGTCACTAAAACAGAAGCCCTCTCAGCCCTAACTGACTTGATGACCTTGGAAGATGGACGCTTGAAACTGTCAGGATATAACCAAGAGGAGCTTCTCGAGCTAGCGCAAGCCTACCCAGGCAACCTTTCTTTCCGTTCAGAGAACCGGACGGCCATGATTTATATAGATAGAAAGTAGACAATGGACATTCAATTTTTAGGAACGGGAGCTGGGCAACCCTCAAAAGCCCGTAATGTATCGAGCCTAGCGCTCAAATTGCTGGACGAGATTAATGAAGTCTGGCTCTTTGATTGTGGCGAAGCGACACAGAATCAAATTTTAGAAACGACCATTCGTCCGCGAAAGGTTAGCAAGATCTTTATCACTCACCTACACGGAGACCATATTTTTGGTTTGCCAGGTTTCCTCTCTAGTCGGGCCTTTCAGGCCAATGAAGAGCAGACGGATCTGGATATCTATGGACCAGTAGGGATCAAATCCTTTGTGATGACTAGTCTTCGTGTATCAGGCTCTCGGCTACCTTACCGCATCCATTTTCATGAATTCGATGAACATTCTCTAGGTAAGATTTTAGAAACTGATAAATTCACGGTTTATGCGGAGGCTTTGGACCACACCATTTTCTGTGTGGGTTACCGGATCATGCAAAAAGACCTCGAAGGGACGCTGGACGCAGATAAGCTGAAGGCAGCGGGTGTTCCCTTTGGACCGCTCTTTGGTCAGGTCAAAAATGGCCAAGATGTCACCCTGGAAGATGGGACTAAGATCATTGCAGCGGATTATATTTCAGCCCCTCGGCCTGGTAAGATTATCACGATCCTTGGAGATACCAGAAAGACTGATGCCAGCGTCCGCCTCGGGGTCAATGCGGATGTCTTGGTCCATGAGTCTACCTATGGCAAGGGCGATGAGAAGATTGCTCGTAAACACGGCCACTCGACCAATATGCAGGCAGCAGAAGTGGCGCGTGAAGCTGGAGCCAAGCGCCTTCTTTTAAACCACATCAGTGCTCGCTTCTTATCAAAAGACATCAGCCAATTGCGCAAGGATGCGTCCACCATTTTTGAAAATGTCTATGTCGTCAAAGATTTGGAAGAAGTGGAGATCTAAGATGCGAACTATTCTCATAACAGGAGCAAGTGGAGGCTTGGCCCAAGAAATGGTCAAGCTCCTCCCTGAAGATCGGCTGATTCTCCTAGGTAGAAATCAAGAAAAACTGGAAAAGCTCTATGCCAGTCATCCCCAAGCTGAATGCATCGGGATCGATATCACTGATTCCTCAGCCGTCCAAGATTTGGTAGAAGAGCTCTATCAGCGCTACGGGCAGATTGATATCTTGGTCAACAACGCAGGCTATGGGATTTTTGAGGCCTTTGATCGCATTTCTGACCAGCAGGTGCAGGAGATGTTTGAGGTCAATACCTTTGCCCTCATGCAGTTTTCACGCTTGATGGGTGCCCGCATGAAGGAAGCAGGCAAGGGGCACATCGTCAACATCGTCAGCATGGCGGGTCTCGTCGCAACAGCCAAATCCAGCCTTTATTCAGCTACTAAGTTTGCAGCCATCGGCTTCTCCAATTCCTTGCGGTTAGAACTGATGCCCTTTGGTATTCATGTGACGACGGTCAATCCAGGCCCCATCCGGACCACTTTCTTTGATCAGGCAGACCCTGACGGAAGCTATGTCAAAGCTGTGGATCGCTATATTTTGGAACCGGACTTTGTGGCCAAGAAAATCGTGAAGAACTTTGGAAAAGCAAAACGCGAGCTCAATCTTCCTTGGCTCTTGAACCTGACCCACAAGCTCTATACCCTTTTCCCTCGCATCTCAGACAAGCTAGCCTGCAAGATGTTCAATTTCAAATAGGAGGAGATAGATGGCGGCGAATATTCAAGCCTATTTAGAAAACCTCCAGCAACCCTGGGGACAGATCTATTATGATATCCTTTTTGAACAATTGAAAGACATCAAAGGCAAGCGAGTGCTTGATTTTGGCAGTGGCTTCGGTCTCGTGGCCAACCACCTGGCACAAGACAATGAAGTCCTTGCTGTGGAGCCTAATGAGGAAATGGTAGCCTTGCGGGTCCAGGGTCATCCTTACCAGCAACTCGTCGGAAGTCTGGACCAGATAGAGAGCTTTGAAGATGCTAGTTTTGATGTCATCCTCTGTCACAATGTCTTGGAGTATGTAGAGGATCGCAAGGTGGTTCTCAAGGCATTCACCCGTCTTTTGAAACCAGGAGGCCTGCTCTCTATCGTCAAGCACAATGAGGTTGGCCGCGTTCTGCAGACGGTGGTCTTTGAAAATGATACTCAGAAGGCGCTTGATCTCCTAGCAGGTCAGGACTTGGAAACTCACTCCATGGGCTTGGCTCAGGCCTATGATCTAGATAGAGCAGTAGACGATCTAGCCCTCGAAGTTCAGGACTACCAAGGAATCCGTGTCTTTTATGCCTTGCAGGACAACCACTTCAAGGGCCAAGAAGGCTGGCGAGAGTCTATGCTCAAGATGGAGCTAGCTGTTTGCCAAGAGTCCCCTTACCGGGATATCGCCTTTTTCCAGCACTATAGATTAAAAAGGAGTTAAGATGTTACATTATAAAAAAGAAATTCCAGCGATGACAGACCTACTCGCACTCTACGGCTCGGTTGGCTGGACCAATTATACCAACAACCCAGCTATGCTAGAAAAGGCTGTCAAAGCCAGTCTCTGGCAGTTGGCTGTCTATGATGAGAAAGAGCTCGTCGCCTATATCCGCTTAGTAGGAGATGGCCACTCTGTCCTTTTGGTGCAGGACCTTTTGGTACGACCAGATCACCAGCGCCAAGGCATCGGAAGGAAACTCTTAGAAGAGGCTTTAGCGACCTTCCCCACTGTCTATCAACGGCTCCTAGTCACTGAACGTAGCGAGAAAAATCTAGCCTTTTACCAATCCCTGGGCTTTGTTGAACTTTCAGAGCAAGCCTGTACAGGGATGATCTATATGAAATAAAGAGAGTGGGACAGAAATCGGTAATTCGTTAGAATTCGATTTCGTCGTCCCACCTCCTCACAGTTGAGTAGGGGTGTAAAAGCTGATGAAATCAGCGTAGTAGAGCCCACTCAACCACTGCGTCTTGCTCGACAATCCAAAAACAATTGAGAGGCTAGGACTTTTGTCCCAGCCTCTTATCTATTTGACTGACAAAAGGGGTGATTGATGGTAAAATGAGGATGAGATTAGGAGGAGATGGAATGAAGAAGAAAATAAAATGGGGCCTTTTCTTATGTTCGGTACTTATACCAGTATGTTTGAGTGCCTGCAAACAAGGAACTGTAGAAAAACAAGGTTCTTCGAATAAAGAAGTACAGAAGAAAATCGATCGAAAAAACATTCATTTTGACAAGACAGGACCTGCAGCAACATTTGATTGGGATGCAAAGAACAGTATCAGATACATAACGTTTGAAAAACTTCCACAATATATGAGGTCAGATGATAGCGATGGTATTTCAATATATGGACAGCAACCGAATGAAGTCTCTCTATCTGAGGAAGGAAGAGTTCAAAAAGCTTTGCAGGTCGTTGAAGGAATCTATGTAGATCCAAGGGGAATAGACACAGTAATCAAGGCCAATGGGGCAAAAAATCAAGAGGATATGTATACTCGACTCTGGAACGATTATATTATCCCTAAAATTGAAAAAAACAGTAGTACTTTTGATCCAAATACTTATGTGGAATATCTTGGTGAGAAGTACCCCCTCAAAATATATGGTCCCATGTATTTGAAGCTCATGACGAATGCATTGAGCTTTGGAAAAAAATATGAATTAAAGGGCTATGCAGTTAAGGGAAACAAAGTATTTATTCGCATTCAGGTACCAACGTACTTCCCAGAGCTTTTACCGAGAGGGAATAAATATTATAAAAATCCTAATGAGTCAGATTTCAATCAAGCCTTCTATGATTGGCTCGATGAATTCCATCAAAGGTATGCTGAAAAAGAAATAAATCGAGATGATCATATTTCCTATATCATGCTTTCAACAGTTTTACAACAGTTAGTTAACAAAAATTTCGAGGCAACCTCATTATCCGGTTATGCTTATAGTAAAACTTCGCCTACGGAATTCACGGTTGAAATGGAAGTGACAAATCAAGGTGATGTTCGAATTGATTTAAAAAACTTGGCTATTCTCTTACAAATCCCTCAACAAATGAAGGGGGATAATCAGTATGGTAAGCAAGATGAGAATAATATCTTTTGGACCATCCCATCTGGAAATAATAATGACGGACAAAAGATAAAAGAAAAATTAAAGAATTTTAATCCCAAAAATCCTGTTAAAAGTTATGCAATTGGAGAGCCAGTTGTATTTGCTAATGGCTTAGAAGTTACACTGAATAGTGTAACAGACGATCCAAATTTGGATGTTCAGGATGATCAAGACCGTATCGATACAAGGAAAAAACAACATCGATTGATCGTCGAATTCACCATATCGAATACAACACCTCTCAGTATTGAAAATACTCCGGATTATACAAATGTAGATCTCTATGATGGCCATGGCAAATCTGCTTATATGTTGAATAATACTTTAAATTACAAACAGCCAACAGTCCTTGAGGCAGGAGAGTCGGGTAAATATAAAATTAATTATTTAACAGATGGGGATGGACCATTTACGGTTGTTTATGGTGATGCAAAATGGGTCGTTCAAAAATAGTCATGTCATATAATAGGAACTTCTCAATTATCATTAGAATTTTCAATCGGTTCATAGGTTGTTCAGATATGACTGCTGTAAAAAATTAATCGATTAGGTTGAATTTCGCAAGGAGGTCAGGCTATGAAGCCCAACTATTTCAAACTATTCGCAGGAATTCCACTTATTCTTTGTTTTTTTCTTCTTTCCAGTTGCAAGATCATGAAACCGAGTGATTATAAAAAGGCGAAGGAAGTAGTCAGCAGTGAGCTTGCTAAGGTTGGTCTGCATGGGGATGTGACCATAAACAAACTGGATTGGACTGCTTTGGAAATCCCAACTTATCATGTGTCTTATACCTACTCTGAGAAAACCTATGATGGACAAACAGTGACATTAGAAACGGATACGGTGTTTCATAATGATTGGACAGATACAACTAGTGACCATCTTCCAGAGTATAAGGAAGCGTACTTGAAGCAGCAATCTGTCCAAAAGAAGGAGAAGAAAATTGAGGGACAATTAAAGAAGCAATCTCTAGGTCTTCATATTAGTTTCTTTGGTTTTTTATCTAACTCCAACCGTGATGAGAAGGAGCAAATTCTAGATAGTATCGCAAGTCAAAATCTCAAAGAAGGGAAAAAGGACTTTGCTGGTTACTATCAAATCCCTTTTCAGACCTTAATCGATCAAGAGTTAATCCGTATGACTATTTATATAAAGGATGGTGTATCCGTTAAGGAACAAGACTTAAAAGCAGCAGCCAAAAAATTAGACGCTAGCAAACTACCGGATGGTGCCTATGATTTCTACTATTCCAAAGGCTGTTACGCCGATTCCACTAGTTACTCATTCAAGGTTAAAGATGGGAAAGTTGTTTTTTTATGAAGATCAAAACAAACCAGAATAAGAGAAGCAGATACAAAAAAAGATCTAGTCGTGTTTGACTAGATCTTTCATGTTGCTTAGAAGTCTTCCTTCTTCTTAAGTGTCATAGAAGCAATAGCTGTAGCGACGAATGTCAAACCAGTTACAAGAAGTCCTAAATGATCTGCAGTTCCTGTTGAAGGAAGAGATCGTTTACCTTCTTTAGGCTTGTCACTAGATTTAGGAGTTTCACTAGATTTAGGTTTGTCACTAGGCTTAGGCTTATCTCCATTTGGTGATGGAGTTTTAGGTTTGCTATTACTTGGTGTTGGTATATTTGGAATATCTGTTGATGGTGGAGGTGGAAGAAGTTTATTCACCACGTTTCCTTTATCAACGACAAGGTTTGTTGCAGAAGCAAAGTCGCTTGCAGAGACCTTGATGGTTGTATCTGAAAGTTGGTAACCACTTGGAGCTGAGAGCTCTTTGATGACATACTCTTTAGCTTCAAATCCAACGAAGCTTGCAAGTCCGTCTTGACCAGAAATCGCTTGTGCTTGGCCTTGACCATAAGGATTTGCAACAGGTGTCACACCATCCGCTTCAAAGAGTCCAAATACCGCACCGGCAAGGTAATCACCCTTTTCATCTACCTTACGAACTCTAAGGGTGTAAAGTTTCAATTCAGGATTATTCACTGTTGGTGGAGTTGGTGGGATGACCTTATTGATAAAGGTTTTCTTCGCACCGTATGAAACAACTGCTTGGATAGCGTTTGATGCTTCATCTTTTGTGACGGTCACTGTGACATCCACTTGACCTTCGTCATATTGGATATTTGCCTGATCAGCTGGTAGGACTTCTTTAATGGTATATTTATGAGTACCAATCATCGCTTCCGTGTAGGCGATCGCATCAAATGTCACTGTACCATCTGCAGCATTTTGTTTTGTTTGAAGAACAGTTCCATTTTCGTCCAAGAGGTTAAAGCTAAATTCACCACCTTGAAGGTCACGACCTTCTAAAATCTTGCTTGTGGTAATTTGTTTTTCACTTGGAGTTGGAGGTGTTGGAGGTGTGTACGTGTTGGTGAAAGTAGGAGTATCCTTTTTACCGTCGTATTGCACATCCGCATTCAATTGTCCATTTTCGTCTTTTGTAACAGTTACTGTTACAGTATGAACCATTTCATCATAGGTAATAGCTGATTCTGGTGTAGCTGGTTTTTGTTCAACAATTGTGTAGGTGAACGTACCAGCTTCATTAAAGCTTACTGGATTGAAGAGAATATCCCCATTCTCACCATTTGTCTTGGTGTCAACGAGCGTACCAGCTTGATCCTTGAGAAGGAAAGTAAACTCATTGGCTTTCAATGTACGATCGCTCGAACCATTGATCGCCAATACTTTTTTAGCCTTGAATTGAGCTGTCGTTGGTTTCACTGTTGGAGGAACAGGAGTTGGAGGTGTCTTCGTATTTGTAAACATATCACCATTCTCAGTATCTCCACCTGAGTAAGTCACAGTAGCGACGAGTTTATCGTTTGCTTTCTTCACATCAACTGTAGCAGTGATGGTTTGTGTGCTATAGTTGATAGAAGCATCCGTACCTTTGTTTTCGGTAATGGTGTATGTATGTGTTCCTTCTTCAGTATAAGAAAGTTCTTTAAAGCTTACAGTACCATTTGCTTTGTTTTTAGCCGTTTCAAGGGTATTGTTTCCTTCTTTCAAGACAAATTCAAATTGATCGTTTGTCAACGGTAAGGTTGTTTCACCTTCTTTAAGGAGCTTTTTCACTTGAAGTGTAGCTGTTACACTTTCTGTTTTAGGAGCTTCTTTTTTGTTGGTGAACGTATTTGTCTCAGTTTGACCATCAGAGTAGCTGATTTGTTCTACAACCAAGGCCTTGTCTTTTTCAACCACTACAACTGTAGCCGTGATGGTTTTATCACTGTAGGTAATGGTCTTGTCACTACCTTTTGTTTCAGTGATGGTATAGTTGAATGTCCCTGCTTTGTCTACAGTGATGTTATCAAAAGTTATCGAACCATCTTTGTTGTTCTTAGCTGTACCAACAACTTGATCGTTTGAATCTTTCGCAACAAACTCAAAGTCATCACCCTTGAGTTCGCCACCTTCAAATGCTTTTTTAAGTTTTAAGGTCACCTTAGCATTTGAAACTTTTGGTTTGTTTTGAGTATTGGTGATCGTATTTTTTTGTTCACCATCTCCACCTGAGTAAGTGACAGTAGCGACGAGTTTGTCGTTTTCTTTTTTCACATCAACAGTAGCTTTAACGGCTTGAGTACTATAGTTGATAGTAGCATCAGTACCCTTGTTTTCAGTGATAGCGTATGTATAGCTACCTTCCTTATTGAAGGTCAGTGACTTAAATTTAACAGTGCCGTCTGCTTGGTTCTTGGCAGTTTCGACTACTTTGTTGTTTTCGTCTTTCAAGACAAATTCGAATTGACCTTCTGTAATCGGAAGTTGTGTATGTTCCTGATCACCGGCTACTTCGAAAGCTTTCTTAACAACAAGATTTGCAGTAGTTTCAGTAACTTTTGGTTTGTTTGAAGTGTTTACAACTTTAATAACATTCGATTCATTGATTGGTTCAACTTTTGAAGTATAACCATCAGGTGTATTCGTTTCTTCTACCGTATAAACAATAGGTTTTCCATCTTTAATCCCTGGTAATTTAGAAAATTCAGCAGACCAACCAGAATCTTTTGTTAATGTTTTAGTCATTCCATCTAATTTTTGACCATTGGCCAATAATTGAACAGTAATGTCTTTACGATCAGATTCGCTATCGCCAACCCATTCTTTTTGAACTGTAACAGTCTTGTCACCAGATACCCAGAATTTCAACTCATTGTTGTTCCAGAATGCTGGGTCAGTTTGAGGTGTTGTAATTTCATCAGCTGTCAAGGTTGCATTGTTGTCAACGCGAATGGTTGTCTTAGGAATTAATGTTTGGTATTCAACGATCAATTCATCGCTTGATGCTGTTTTAAAGACATCACTGACATCTGATAAATTCACGGTAAATCCATTGCCGTCAGCATCGAATTTCACATGTTTCCAGAAGTCCCAACCAGAAGCAACCACTTGTCCACCTTTTCTCAAAGTAAAGGAAGGTTTCAAGTAAGTTCCCACAAAGAATTCATTTGCAGCGTGGTTAGCAGCAGGAGCAAAAGTGATTTTTGAGTAATCGACTGCTGGAGCTTGGATTTTATCTGACACAACAGGGTTTGTGATGGCTTGTTTCTTACCATCTCCGTTGATACGGATGAACCATTTTGTCAGATAGTAGTCATCTCCAACATTCATCCAGGCATAGTTTTCAGAAGCGTCAAGTTTGAATTGCTTAGCTACAAAGTCACCAGTAAGGTTGTACTTGTTCAACACAGATTCAAATACTCCAGGACCATCAGGACGTGTGATGACAACGGATTCGGAACCAACCTTAGAAGTGGCAGTCTTGTTGCCGGGATTTCCAGGAGTGTTGTCCCATTCTGCTTTGTATGAGAAGCCCCCTTTAACGTTTTGGTTCATGGATTCGATTGCTTTTTTAAAAGTAAAAGTAATCTTTTTGTTTGTCATCGAAATGGTTGCGACTTCAGCTCCATTTGCTTGGAGTGATTGAGTTGCAACTTCAGTGATATTGACACCTTCTGGAGCATCAATGGTAAACGTATCGCCTTCTTTAACTGACTTCCCAGTTAAATCCCAGTCAAATGAAAAGGTAACTTTTTGTCCACTTGCCTGAGCCTTTAAATTGGTAACAGTTGGTGAAACAGTAGCCGCGCTAACAGGTTTGATCACAGACAAGCCTAAGGCTACCACGGCGATGATAGCTACAAATGCAACTATCTTTTTATATAGAAATTTCAATTGGCCTCATTTCCTTTCTTTTGCATAAATTTCGTAAAGTTTTTCTATATAGTGATATCTCCTAAAACTGAAAAACTCCTGATCTTTGCTCCATACAATCAGTTGCTTTATTTGAACATGTATTTAGAGAAGAAGGACCTTACCTCTATAGAGAAAATATGGGAGCATACCTCAATATCCTATCTTTAGTCTGTCCATACTAGAGGATTGGTTGGACCTGAAACAAACTTTCTAAAAACAATGATTCGATAGAAAAACGGAAGAAATTTACGCTTCATAATATAAAATGATAATAAGCAGTGCAAACTTAACAGAATAATCATCCCATTACATTTTTAAAAGATTATTATCATACTTATTATATTCTTTTAGTGTGATAAGTCAAGCTAAATGCAACAAAAATAGAGGATATTGTTCATTTTGTTCCAACTATTACCTAACCCTTTATTTCCCGCCATTTTAACCTTTCATGATATAATATTCAGATAAGAAAAAGAGGAGACCAAAAGCTAGATGATCACTTCAAAATACGATTGGCAGTTAGCTTCGCCAAGTGCAGATGAGGCCTTTTTAGCCCTTGCCAAAAAAGCAGGCCTGGAAGCGTCCGTAGCAACCTTGCTGTATGAGCGTGGCATTCAAACCAAAGAGGATTTAGAAGACTTTTTAGAACCCAAGTTGGAGAAGCTACATGACCCTTATTTGCTCCATGATATGGACAAGGCAGTGGGGCGCATCCGACGGGCTATCGAAGATTATGAGCAGATCCTCATCTACGGAGACTATGATGCGGACGGGATGACCTCAGCCTCCATTATGAAGGAAACCTTGGAGCAGATGGGAGCAGAGGTGCAAGTCTACCTACCCAACCGCTTCACAGACGGCTATGGTCCCAATGAGAGTGTCTACAAATACTTTATCGAGCAACAAGGCATTTCCCTGATTGTCACGGTGGACAATGGGGTAGCGGGCAATCAAGCCATTGCCATGGCCCAAGCGATGGGGGTTGATGTTATCGTGACCGACCACCACTCTATGCCAGAGGTTTTGCCTGATGCTTATGCGATCATTCATCCGGAGCATCCTGATGCGGATTATCCCTTCCATTATCTAGCAGGATGTGGTGTGGCCTTTAAGTTGGCTTGTGCCCTCCTTGAGGAAGTACCAGTCGATCTCTTAGACTTGGTAGCCATTGGGACTATTGCAGACATGGTCAGTCTGACGGACGAGAATCGGATCTTGGTCAAATACGGTCTGGGTGTTCTCCAACATACCCAGCGCATGGGCTTGCAGGAGCTCTTGGAGATCGCAGGGATTCGTCCGGAGGATGTCAATGAAGAAACGGTTGGTTTTCAGATTGCTCCTCGTCTCAATGCTCTTGGCCGCCTTGATGACCCTAATCCAGCTATCGAACTACTGACAGGATTTGACGATGAAGAGGCGCACGAGATTGCCCTCATGATTCATCAGAAGAATGAAGAACGTAAAGAAATTGTCCAAGCTATCTATGACGAAGCTAAAACCATGGTGGATCCAAGTTTGTCAGCCCAGGTCTTGGCCAAAGAAGGCTGGAATCCAGGGGTCCTTGGTATTGTCGCTGGTCGTTTGTTGGAAGAGCTTCATCAGCCGGTCGTTGTTTTAAGCATCGAAGATGGACGAGCTAAGGGGAGCGCTCGGAGTCCTGAGTCGGTCAATATCTTTGAAGCCCTCGATCCCTACCGGTCGCTCTTTGTCGCCTTTGGAGGACATGCCGGAGCAGCAGGGATGACGCTGGAGGTGGACCAACTTCCTGCCTTGTCTCAGGCTCTTACGGATTACATTGCAGAACAAGAAATTGATCTCAGCAGCAAGTCCAGCTTAGCCATCGACGAGGAACTACATCTAACAGAACTAACGCTTGAGACCTTGAAAAGCTTTGATCGCCTGAGTCCATTTGGCATGGACAATAAAAAGCCGGTCTTTCTGGTCCGTAATTTCAAGGTAGAAGGGGCGCGCTCGATGGGAGCCGGCAATACCCATTTGAAACTCAAAATTTCTCAAGAAGATGCGACCTTTGAGGTGGTGGCCTTTGGTTTGGGAAGCTTAGAGGCAGAGTTTGCACAGGCGCAAGACCTAGAGCTAGCTGTGCAGTTGTCGGTCAACCAATGGAATGGTCAAACGACTCTCCAGCTCATGCTGGTTGATGCGCGTGTGGACGGTGTGCAGCTCTTCAATATCCGCTCTAAAAATGCCAGCCTCCCTGCAGGTGTTCCCGTTCTGGATTTTACCCAAGAACTGCCAGATCTGACAGGCGCATCCGCTGTTGTAGTTGGAAATATCCCTGAGGATATAGAGCAACTACGGCAAATCTTCCAAGAGCATGATTTCCAGGCTGTCTATTTCAAAAATGAGATCGCCAAAGCCTACTATCTGACAGGATATGGTAGCAGGGACCAGTATGCCAAGCTCTATAAGACCATCTATCAGTACCCAGAGTTCGATGTCCGCTACAAACTCAAAGATCTAGCAGCCTATCTCAAGATCCAGCAGATCCTCTTGGTCAAAATGATCCAGATCTTCCAAGAGCTGGGCTTTGTGACCATTGAAAATGGGATCATGAAGGTCAATAAAGCAGCAAAAAAACGGGAAATCACAGAAAGCACTATCTACCAAAAACTCAAACAAACGGTGAAAGAACAGGAATTAATGGCTCTTGGAACAGTTCGCGAAATCTATGATTATCTGACAGGACAGGCCACATGAAAAAACACCTAAAACACTTCCTCTGGTTCACACCCATCTTACTTTTTGGCCTTTATTGGCTGGGAATCTACCTGAGCCTCAAAAACCCTATGGAAGAGATCGTTTACTCTGAAAATGGTGGGCTGATGCGCTATGTGATGTTTAAGCCCTATACAGAAACGATAGGGAACGATGATATTTGGAAAGAAAACGAGGATTTTCAGACCTACCCCTATTCTAAAGGAATTGTCGATGCTAACGAAGAACTGTCCGTGATGATGTTTAGGAGAACGCCCAACTGGACCTATATGTATGATCTTCAATTGGAAAAAGGTGTGACACTTGGTTTTATATTTAAATACAACTCATCCAAAAAGTTGTTTTTCCAGAAAGAGGTCTACCTTTCTAAAGAAGATACTACCTACGAGGGCCAACAACTCCTTGAGCAACTTGCCACCTATGGCAAAGACCGTACTTGGTTGAAAAACCAAAGCAAGAAGGTCGCCGAACAATACATCCTGGGTACTTGGTTTAAGAATGGAAGTTCTCGTTATTCCTTGAAAAAGCTGGGTGATATGAAAATTGAGTACAACAAATTAATAGAAGGACAGTAAAAGGCTCTTCTAACAATTATTATCCCGCATCTTTTTCAGATGTGGGATATTTTAGTGTATATAAATATAATAGGAGATCAGTTACAATGAGGCTTAGATACTACTAACTAAGCTTTTTTTAATTATAAAAGCATGTTATAATACTTCTAACTCAATGGAAAACTAAGAGTGATCTCTTAATAAATAATTATTTGGAGGAATTAAATGGTCTTAATACAATCAAATGCTATTTCAGCTGCAGATGCAATTAGTGAGCTGGTTTCAGTTGATACCAGTAATGTGCAAAATCAGCAAGTTTCATTTTCTTACACCCAAGAAATTACAGGAATGGAAAATGGAAAGGAGGTAACAAATTCAGTTCTTCAGGCTATTAGCGAATTTAGTCAAGCAGTTCTAATTCAAGCCAACAAGTTCCCTCAAATTGCTGCTGTAATTGAAAAGAGAGATATAGAGGAATCTCAAAGATGGAATCATTAAATAAAAAAATAGATAAGAGCGAAAAAGAGCGCTCTACTTTGACTCGAAAAATTATAGAACTTGAAGAAAAGGAAGATGATTTTAAATTATTACAGAAGCGCCATGAAAACAGAGTTCTTTATTTAGCTGAGCAATTTGAACAGCTGTCTTCTGATGTGGACTCATTACTAACAGAATCGGATATGTCAACACAATTTAGAATTCAGGAGTTAGAAAATAATCAAGAACTGCGTCGTCAAATGTCCGAATATGTGCAAATCCATTTTGATGACATAGAAAAATGGAGTCAATCGATCCGTCGAAATACGGATGAACAAAGAGATAAATTAATATCAGAAAGGAATCGATTGCCTTGGGTGTGAAATATAGTTCTTCAGAATCTAGTACATTAATTGATGCACTATCAAACAATATAGAAGTCGCAAATGAAATTACAGAAAGATTATCAAGTGGTTGCGCTTATTTGGTAAGTTCTTTGGAATCAGGTAAATTACAGGGAGCTGCGTATACTGCGGGTAAAGGACTTTTTACCGATATTATTATCCCTGCAATTACGAAAATCAAGGAAGCAGTGGATGATATTCAGATCGAGTTGAATTCATATAAAACAGCAAATGAACCTGTATCTCAATATGGAAATCTTGATTTAGAAGAATTAAAAGCTCTCAAAAAAAGTAAAGAAGACATGTTAACAGTTGTTAATGAACAGATTGCTGAGCATGAGAGCTTTTTTAATAAATTAAAATATCCTTTTAATTCCGATACCCATCGTGAGACTTCTCGTCAATTAACTGACTCAAAAAATAATCTAGAGTCAGAAATTCAGAGTGTGACAAAGAAAATTAATGAGTTGGAATTGTTTGTATCTCAAGTCGCATCATTTTTCTCAGACAGTTTAACTGTTCTTCAACTTGCTATTCAAGGAGCAAGTCGGTTAAGTCAAGTGATTGTTGATGCTAATGGTAATTACTATACAGATGGTCTAGATATGACTTGGGTTGATGAATTAAAGGCTCAGGAAATAGTAAGCGATTCCCCAAGTTTACAAGATCTGTCCCTAGAAGATGCCATGTTTGCACAGAACCTGATGGTGCAGTATGGATTTAACGAGCAGACGGCAAGGGAAATCATAAAAGTCAGAGATGGCATTGATAAAAAATTCCCAGATAAGTCTCAAGAGGAAAAAGATTACATACTTCTTAGGATTATTGGAAGCGCCTCATATACGGGATTTAAGTGGGATGAAACTGCGGGTTCTTTAGTTGATTATTTTTACTATGAAGAGTTAACAACTTATGGTGTTATGCATTTCGAGAAGAGCTTTGATGAAATTATGGATGAACTAGGATTAAGTAAAGAGGAGTCAAAACATCTTTACGATATGTTAAATGTACAACATATAGTATCTGGGACAGATGAAAAAATTGGATTGTATAATAAAGATAACTTAAAAAAATACAGTGAAGAGGTTGTGAAAGATTATACAAATAATAATATATCGTCTGAAGAAGTTTATGATGTTGCAAAAAGTATGTATCAAAAAGCTGACTTTACTCATCAGTCTATCACAATGGCCACACATCTAAATCCTAGATGGTTTGTTTTAGCTGATATTTATGGTGGAAGAAAAAATGTTAAAGACTTATCAGGCTGGGAAGGTGATACTACTAGAAATGCGACCGATAAGGAGCCAATTATTGGAATTGATGATTATCTTGCAGACTTAGATTCTGTTAATATTGTAAAACGTATGACTTCGAATACTCAATCTTATACGCAAGCGATGAATGGTTACATGAGTGATCTGCAAAGCTCTCCAAATTTAAGAGAGAAAGAATTTAAACAAAATGTTGACTTGGAGGAAGTTAAATCAACTATTTTTACTAGTTTAGTACCAGATGAGATCTCTGGAAAAATAATTGCAGAAACAAGTGATGCAGTTCTTTATGAAACACCATCGGAAGAACAATCAATGGAATATCTGAAGGAACATGAAAAGTATAATTCATCCTACCTATTCATTGAAAGTTTGGAAAAAGAAGAAATGCAATATAAGAAAGATGAATAATGAAGCAAAAATTTAAATTATTTGTTTGGTTGATTCCCATCTTACTTTTTTGCCTTTATTGGCTGGGAATCTACCTGAGCCTCAAAAACCCCATGGAGGAGATCGCTTACTCTGAAAATGGTAGCTTGATGCGCTATGTGATGTTTAAACCTTATACAGAAACGATTGGAAGTGATCGCATCTGGAAGGAGGACGAGGGATTTCAAACTTATCCTTATTCAGATGAAATCGTTGGTGGAAAGGAGCATCTAGCTGTTACTATGTTTAGAGGCAATGCGGATTGGTTCTATATGTACAAATACAAATTAGATGAAAATACATCAGTAAATTTGATATTTGAATATAACGCCTCTAAAAAGATTTTTTACCAAAGCGACCTCTATTTGACAATTAATGAGACAAGCTACGAGGACCAGCAACTTCTTGATCACCTTGCCACCTATGGCAAAGACCGCACTTGGTTGAAAAAGCAAAGTAAGAAGGTCGCTGAACAATACATTCTTGGTGCCTGGTTTAAGAATGGAAGTTCCCGTTATTCCCTGAAAAACTTGGGGGATATGAAAATTGAATACAACAAATTGATAGAAGAATAGTAAGTTTTTTTGGAACTCAATCCCACATCATTTTTCGGATGTGGGATTTTTGCTTTTGACGCGGGAGCTTGGGAAAATGATTTGGCAAAAAATGATGCAAGTTAGTAGAATTCATGATATAATGGAATGTAAAAAATTTTTTATGAAAGAAAGTTAACCATGAATTTAAAAGATTACATTGCAAGCATTGAAAACTATCCACAAGAAGGAATTACCTTCCGTGATATCAGCCCTTTGATGGCAGATGGCAATGCTTATAGTTATGCGATTCGTGAAATCGTTCAATACGCGACGGATAAGAAAATCGACATGATCGTTGGTCCTGAAGCGCGTGGGTTTATCGTTGGATGTCCGGTCGCTTTCGAGCTCGGTATTGGTTTTGCGCCTGTTCGTAAACCTGGTAAATTGCCACGTGAAGTCATTTCTGCTGACTACGAAAAAGAATACGGTGTGGATACCCTCTGCATGCACGCAGATGCCATCAAACCAGGTCAACGCGTCCTTATCGTTGATGACCTTTTGGCGACTGGTGGTACGGTGAAAGCAACCATCGAAATGATCGAAAAACTCGGTGGAGTTGTTGCAGGGTGTGCCTTCTTGATCGAGTTGGATGATTTGAAAGGTCGCGAAGCGATCGGCGATTACGACTACAAAGTCTTGATGCATTACTAATATAGTCTAATACTATAACTGGCTACAGAAAAACCATAATTGAAAACTATAAGCTCCTATCATATAATGTTAGTTAAGAACTTGTAAGATGGGAGCTTTTTATGCCAATTACTCTAGATAAAAAATTACCAGCAGTCGATATCCTTCGTTCAGAAAATATTTTTGTCATGGATGATGTTCGGGCGACTCACCAGGATATTCGGCCGATGAATGTTCTCATTCTTAATCTGATGCCGACCAAGGTTGCGACAGAAACCCAGCTCTTACGGCTTCTTGCCAACACGCCCTTGCAGATCAATGTAGATTTCCTCTACATGGCCAGCCATGAATCCAAGAATACAGCGGCAGAGCATTTGGAGAGTTTCTACAAGACCTTTGAGGATATTAAGGATAATTACTATGACGGCTTGATTGTGACAGGAGCGCCTGTCGAAAAGATGGACTTTGAAGAAGTAGACTACTGGGAAGAATTAACCCAGGTCTTTGAATGGTCTAAGCGTCATGTTTTTTCTACCTTACACCTTTGTTGGGGAGCCCAGGCTGGCCTTTACCACCGTTACGGGATTCAAAAAGTAGAGCTCTGTGACAAGCTATCGGGTATCTATGACCAAGCAGTGGTGCGTCCCGAAAGTCTGCTCATGAGAGGCTTTGACGATCGCTTCCTTGCCCCTCATTCTCGTTATACAGATATTCCTTTGAAGGAAGTCCTTGAAAAGAGCAATCTTCAAGTGATCGCGCAAGGAAATGAAGTTGGCCTTTCCATCATTGCTAGTCCAGATATGCGTGAGGTGTATAGCTTTGGCCATCTGGAATATGATCGCGATACGCTGGCAAAAGAATATCACCGAGATGTCAAGGCGGGCTTGGATCCGGACGTTCCCAAGAATTACTTTGATGGCGATGACGCTAATACAGAGCCTCGCATTCGTTGGAATCTAGCTGCGACGACCTTCTTCAGTAATTGGATCAACTATGCGGTTTATCAAGAAACACCTTACCGCTTGGAAGAACTGGAAAAAGATATTTCATTTTATGGTTACCTATAAAGGGGAATTATGACATATTCACAAGCATTTAAGTATGGCAACTTGGTTCTTCCAAGTGCCTTGCTTTTTCATTATCATGAATTGTTTGACCAAGCAGATGACTACTTGGTTTGGCAGTTTTTCTTCCTTCAAAATACGACCGGCCAAGAGGCTTTAACTCCCAATCAGATTGCTAGTCATCTGGGAAAAACGGTGACAGAGGTCAATCGGATTATGTCCAATTTGACTACCAAGGGACTCCTTCAATACCGGACCATTGAGCTCAATGGTGAGATTGAAGCCATCTTTGATGCGACCATTGCCTTGGAGCGCTTGGATGAGATTTTAGAAGCACAATCACAAGGGAAGGCACAAAGCGCGCCTGCTAAGGGAAATGTCATCAAGGACTTGGTGGAAACCTTCCAACAAGAACTGGGACGACTCTTGACACCTTTTGAGATTGAAGACCTGACTAAGACAGTACGCGAGGATCAGACAGATCCAGATGTGATCAAGGCAGCATTACGAGAAGCTGTCTTTAACGGCAAGCCTCACTGGAAATATATCCAAGCCATTTTACGCAACTGGCGCAGTGAAGGCATCAACAGCCTGGCCCAAGTAGAAGCGAAACTGCAAGAGCGTGAACAGGCTAATCCACGCAATGTGACAGTTTCAGATGATTTCTTGAAGGCCATGGATTTGTGGAAGGATTAAGAGGAGACGATTGATCAATTGAAATGGGGAGATAAAAACAGACGCAGACGATTTAGATGGCTCTATCCGACTATGTTAGTGGTCGGATTGTTTTTATTGTTTGGCATGATCAGCTTTTACTACGTACGGACCAACCTATTAACATCGGGCCTGTACCCAGTAGAAGAGACTCTACTAGAGGCTGGCTATACCAAAACGAAGACAGGATTTCGTAAAAAAGATGCCAATGTAATCATTGACATCCAGTGGAACGCAAAAACAAAGGTATTTGATAAAAATCATTATCGCTTTAAAGCCCATCAAGAGACAACTTTCTGGAAGAAAACCTATGTGGATAAGGAAACACTTGAACGTTTGACCAATGGCCAGCTGTCTAACCAATATGGTTTCGTGCAGTACACCAAGGTTAATAAGAAAGATTGGCTAAGGGTTTCTCCAAGACTAATAGCCCACGCTGGAGGGACGGTCCGGGAGAAGGAGTACAATACGAAGTATACCAATTCCTTAGAGGCTTTACGGCAAAATTACAATCTCGGCCATCGCTTGTTTGAAATGGATTTTAATTTGACTAGTGACAAGAAATTAGCTGCAGTTCATGATTGGCACCATTTTGGAAACAAAGATGATGTCGCACCTTCTTCTAAGGAATGGAAGAAATTTCAGGGTTATGGTTCCCCAGAAACACCAAGTCGCTTTACGACCATGTTAATAGGAGATGTGTTTGATCAAATGATAATTAATCGAGATATGGTGTTGGTGACAGATATCAAATCGATGGAAATCTCTAAGGAAGATAGGATTACACAATTTAAAGAACTTGTTTCAGAAGCAAACAAGCGAGACAAAGAACTATTGGATCGTGTGATTCCACAAATTTATCATCAAGAGATGTTCGGAGAAATCGAATCTATTTATCCTTTCAAGCACGTGATCTATACGCTCTACGCCTCACCAGATAGTGGAGAAGAAGTGCTGGATTTTATCGCCAAGCACAAGGAAATCGAGGCGGTGACCGTCCCTATCGACGATTCTCGCTTAACTCCTAAGTTTATCGAACAGGTACATAAACTTGGAAAACGGGTCTATGTTCATACCATTCAAACCTATGAGAGCCTAACTAAGTATGCTGCGATCAATGTTGATGACTTTTACACTGGCTTATTGACTCCACAGGATATGGCCGTGTATGAATCCGTATCAAAATAGAAAAAGACTAGCACTTTATAAAAGTGCTAGTTTTTGCATTTATAGATGGTCTGCGTAGGCTTTTTTTAGTCTTCTAAGGAGTTCTTGTTTTTCCTCGTCACTGGCAAAGGAAGCCTGGATGGCATCGACATTGTGCTGGTAAAAGTCAGTTTCCTTGGTTTGGAAATGCTGATGGTAGAGGGCGTATTCCTTGGTGAGGTCGGTATCAGATACAGTCCGGTTATCGGTATTGATACTGATCCGAGCACCAGCTGCCTTCATCTTCAGATAAGGGAAATCTTCTAAAGTCGGTGCTGCTTTTGTCTGTAAGTTACTGGTTAAGCAGAGTTCACCGGTGACTTCATTTTCAACAAAAGACTGGAGTAGGGCTGGTTCATGAGATAGAGCCGTCACGTGGCCATTGCGTTTGATGCCAAAAGCAATCGATTGGGCTACAAAGTGTGGGCAATGACACTCACCTGCGTGAAGCGTCATCGGCCGATGGTAACTTTTGACTTGCTCGATTAAAGGTCGAATATCTTCTGGAGAGTAGTTGTGCTCATCCCCAGCAAAGTCAAACCCGACAAATTCCTGATCCCTGACTTGGTTTGCTTCGGCAAGGATACGAGATGTGAGTTCTTGATCTGATTGGCGCATGCCACAGACCAAGGCTTTTGCAACAATGCCAAATTCCTCCTGGGCTTGGCGTAGACCATCGCAGACAGCATCGATAGTTTCTGGGACGGTGAGTCCTTGGTCCATGGACAATTCTGGTGCGAAGCGGACTTCGATGTAGACGACGTTTTCGAGAGCAGCTTGCTTGGCCACATCGTAAGCAGCAAGGGTCAAGGCTTCCTTGGTTTGAAGGAGGGGCCGAATGTAGTCAAAGGCCTCCAAATAGTCCAAAAGATTCTCACAGTGGGCAGGCGCAGTGACATGGTGCTTGAGCTCCTCATCGCTAGCGGGTAGGTCAATATTGGCCATAGCGGCCAGCTGGCGAATGATTGGAAGCGACAAGGAACCGTCTAAGTGACAGTGAAGTTCTGTCTTTGCCAAACTATGAAAATCGATCGTGGACATGGTTTTCTCCTTAAAATTGTATTTTTTCTATACTATCATTTTGACAAAAAAAGTCAAGTAGCCTTCGCGTAGCAGATCTTTGAAAGGGAGCCCGATATTTGATATGCTAAGAGTAGCTTAGAAAAAAGGAGAAATGAGATGTCAGACTATCAATTACCAGAAGTATGGGAAGTACCGAGTCAAATGGGAGGAGCCTGGGGTGGCTTGAACCAACCAACAGCAGGTGCCCGCTTTGAACAAACTCTTCCAAAAGGGGACCAGCCTTTCCAACTCTATACCCTTCCAACACCCAATGGGATCAAGGCTACCATTATGCTGGAGGAATTGAAAGAGCTGGGAGTGGATGCAGGCTATGACGCTTATCGGATCAAGATTGGTGAGGGAGATCAGTTTGGTAGTGACTTTGTAGCCATCAACCCAAACTCGAAAATTCCAGCCATGTTGGATCAATCAGGCGATCAAGCCATTCGTGTCTTTGAATCGGCCAATATCCTCCTGTATCTAGCAGAGAAATTTGGCCAATTAATCCCGACTGATCTGGCTAAACGGACAGAAGTGCTCAACTGGCTCTTCTGGCAGACGGGTGCGGCACCTTTCCTAGGGGGAGGCTTTGGTCATTTCTTCCACTATGCGCCTGAGAAAATCGAGTATGCCATCAACCGCTTTGCCATGGAAGCCAAACGTCAATTGGACTTACTGGACAAGGAGCTGGCCACCAAACCTTATATCGCAGGGGATGACTATACCATTGCAGATATCGCCATCTGGTCTTGGTATGGCCGTCTAGCCCAAGACAAGATCTGGGACCGTGCAGGGATTTTCCTAAATGTGAAGGAATACAAGCATCTGCAAGCATGGACAGAGAAAATCGCCAATCGCCCAGCTGTGAAACGTGGCTTGGAAGTAGACTATAAGGAAATTGACTAAAGTCTAATATCGGCTTGTTGAGGATGATAGCGAGAGTTTCCGCCGTGAGTATAGCACATGAAACATATAAGTTTCATGTGCCCGGAAGTTTTGAGACATTAGACTCAAAACTTAGTCATGGAACTTTGAAGAAGTTCGCTGACGTCCGGACTCACCTAAGGAAAGTCTAAAGTAATACCTTTCCATAATAGACAAGGCGCCGTTGCGCCTTTTTTTAATGGTGTAAACATGGTATACTTAAGGGTGGAATAAAAGTTTAGAAAGTATCACATGGAATTTACAAAATTATCAAATCGCTTGGACTTGGTGGCTAGCTTCGTCCCAGAAGGAGCTCGTCTTCTAGATGTAGGGAGTGACCATGCTTATCTACCAATCTCCCTCTTACAAGAAGGCAAGATTGAGGCTGCCATTGCTGGGGAAGTGGTAGAGGGGCCCTATCAGTCTGCCCTGCAAAATGTCGCCGATAATGGCTTAGAGGACAAGATTGAAGTCCGCTTGGCCAATGGTTTGGCTGCCTTTGAACCAACAGATGGCATTTCCTGTATCACTATTGCCGGCATGGGCGGACGCTTGATTGCAGATATCTTAGCGGCAGGTCTTGAGAAATTAGCCAATGTCTATCGCTTGGTTCTGCAGCCCAATAATCGAGAGGATGAACTGCGGGCTTGGTTAGTCGACCATAATTTCCGTATCGTCGATGAAGCTATCTTGGAAGAAAATGAGAAGTTCTATGAGATCCTCGTGGTCGAACAGGGTTCTCAGGAGTTGACAGCCAAGGAACTGCGTTTTGGTCCCTATTTGATGCGGGAACAAGCTCCAGCCTTTGTCCAAAAGTGGTCCAAGGAAGTAGAGAAATTAGCCTTTGCCTTGGGGCAGGTCCCAGTTGAGAATCAATCTGCCAGAGCATCGTTAGAAGAGCGAATCGCTCACATCAAGGAGGTTCTACATGTTAGCAAGTGAAGTCATCAAACGCTATGAAGCCTACTGTCCTCAGGAACTTTCCATGGACGGAGATGTCCGTGGGCTACAGGTCGGTACGCTGCAAAAAGACATCCATAAGGTCATGGTGGCCTTAGATATCCGCGAGCAGACGGTGGCGGAAGCTATCGCCCATGGGGTGGACTTGATCATCGTCAAGCATGCGCCCATTTTCCGTCCCATCAAGGATTTGGTAGCCGATCGGGCTCAAAATCAGATCTATATCGACTTGATCAAGCACGATATCGCAGTCTATGTCAGCCATACCAATATTGACATTGTTCCAGATGGGCTCAACGATTGGTTCTGCCAGCTCTTGGACATTGAAGATGCAGAGCCCCTCAGCATGACAGGAGAAGGAATCGGAATCGGCCGGATTGGTCGGGTACCCGCCCAAACCTTTGGCCAGTTGGCTGACAAGGTCAAAGAAACCTTTGGCTTAGATGCTTTGCGCATAGTCAGTTATGATCAGGCGGATTTGGATCGGGTTATTGAGCGTGTCGCTATCTGTGGAGGAAGTGGCCAGTCCTTTTACAAGGATGCTCTCTCCAAGGGAGCAGAGGTCTATATCACCGGAGATATCTACTATCACACGGCTCAGGACATGCTGAGCGATGGCCTCTTAGCCTTGGATCCAGGACACCATATCGAAGTTCTTTTTGTGTCAAAATTAGTAGAAAAGCTCAATCAGTGGAAGGCTGAGGAAGCCTGGGAGATTGAAGTGATTGGCAGTCAAGCCAGCACCAATCCTTTTTACCATATCTAAGGGGTCATGATGAAAGTTGCCATTATTGGTGCAGGGATCGTGGGATCCACTGCAGCCTATTATTTATCCAAAGAAGCACAAGTGGATGTGACCGTCTATGACCATGGAGTCGGCCAAGCAACTAAGGCGGCTGCTGGCATTATCAGTCCCTGGTTTTCCAAACGGCGGAATAAGGCTTGGTATCGCCTGGCTCGTCTTGGAGCAGACTTTTACCAAGAATTGGTAGAAGACCTGGCCAAGGACGGAATTAAAACAGATTTTTATCAGCAGACTGGCGTCTATCTCCTCAAGAAAAATGAGGAAAAATTAGACGATCTCTATCAGTTGGGGCTGAGTCGACGAGAAGAATCTCCCTTAATCGGGGACTTGGCGATTTTGACTAAGGAAGAAGTAGCCCAGCAATTCCCAGGACTACAAGGCTTTGAGAAGCTCCTTTATGCCTCAGGTGGAGCTCATGTGGAGGGAGCACTTTTGACGGAAACCCTTCTTAAAGCCAGTGGGGCACGAGTGATCAAGGAAGAGGTTGCTCTATCAGTCTCGGATCATAGCTATCAGATTGCTGGTGAAAACTATGACCAAGTCATCCTAGCAACAGGGGCCTGGCTGGGGCAAATCCTCGATCCACTTGGCTACCAAGTCGATGTCCGTCCGCAAAAAGGACAGTTGAGGGATTATCAGTTAGACCTAGATACTGATGATTATCCTGTGGTCATGCCTGAAGGAGAGCTGGATATCATTCCATTTCAGCAGGGCAAGATCAGTATGGGAGCCACCCATGAAAATGAGATGGGCTTTGACCTGACGGTGGATCAAGTTCTTCTAAATCAGATGGAAACAGAGGCCTTGACCTATTATCCAGAACTCGCTCAAGCGGAAGTTATCGGGGAGCGCGTGGGAACTCGTGCCTACACCAGTGACTTTTCACCATTCTGGGGAACTGTTCCTGATCAAGCAGGCCTCTATGTCGCTAGTGGACTAGGTTCGTCCGGACTCACAACTGGTCCCCTCATTGGTTGGCATCTAGCCCAACTCGTAGCAGGAGGAAACCTGCGCTTAGATCCAGCGGATTATCCAGTTGAACAATATGTGAAGAAGTAGGCTGGGACAGAAGTCCTAGCCTCTCAATTTTCTTTGGATTGTCGAGCAAGACGCAGTGGTTGAGTGGGCTCTACTACAAGGTAAGATTTTCAGACGGCTCAGTCAAGGAGCAGTAATCTATTTGAATCATGAGTAAGACCAATGCTAACAATTCTACAACTCTCATATCCTGTCATCACCTTGTAACATAAATGCAAGGTGACTTTTTTATATAAACATGATAAAATAAGGGTAATGACTACGTAGAAAGGCCTAACATTATGAAAGGTATTATTTTAGCAGGGGGCTCAGGAACTCGCTTGTATCCATTGACACGTGCGGCTTCTAAACAATTGATGCCCATTTATGACAAACCAATGATCTACTATCCGCTGTCAACCCTTATGTTGGCTGGGATCAAAGATATCCTGATTATCTCGACTCCTCAAGACTTACCTCGTTTTGAAGAGCTTCTTGGAGATGGTTCTGAGCTAGGAATTTCTCTCTCTTATGCAGAGCAACCAAGTCCTGATGGTTTGGCGCAAGCCTTCATCATCGGAGAAGACTTTATTGGTGACGACCACGTTGCCCTCATCCTTGGGGATAATATCTTCCACGGAAATGGCTTAACCAAGATGTTGCAACGGGCAGAAGCGAAGGAAAAAGGAGCGACTGTCTTTGGTTACCAAGTTAAAGATCCTGAACGCTTTGGTGTGGTAGAGTTTGACGCGGATATGAATGCTATCTCTATCGAGGAAAAACCAGAACATCCAAAATCCAACTTTGCAGTGACCGGACTTTACTTCTATGACAATGATGTGGTAGAAATTGCCAAAAACATCAAACCAAGCCCTCGTGGCGAGCTTGAAATCACTGATGTTAACAAGGCCTATTTGGAGCGTGGAGATCTCTCTGTTGAGCTCATGGGCCGTGGCTTTGCATGGTTGGATACTGGAACTCACGAAAGTCTCTTGCAAGCATCTCAATATATCGAAACTGTTCAACGCTTGCAAAATGTCCAAGTGGCTAACCTTGAGGAAATTGCCTATCGCATGGGTTATATCACTAAAGAACAAGTCCATGAATTAGCGCAATCATTGAAGAAAAACGAATACGGACAATACTTGCTCCGTTTGATTGGAGAAGCATAATGACGGAACAATTTTTTGATAAAGAATTAGCAGCCCGCAAAATTGAAGCCATCCCAGGCTTGATGGAGTTTGATATTCCAGTGCGCGGGGATAACCGTGGTTGGTTTAAAGAAAACTTCCAAAAAGAGAAAATGCTTCCCCTTGGATTCCCTGAAAGCTTCTTTGCAGAAGGCAAGTTGCAAAACAATATTTCATTCTCTCGTAAGAATGTTTTGCGTGGCTTGCATGCAGAGCCATGGGACAAGTACATCTCTGTAGCAGATGAAGGTAAGGTTCTTGGAACTTGGGTAGACCTTCGTGAAGGCGATAGCTTTGGGAACACCTACCAAACTGTGATTGACGCCTCTAAAGGGATCTTCGTACCTCGTGGCGTAGCCAATGGCTTCCAAGTCTTGTCTGACAAAGTGGCCTACAGCTATTTGGTCAATGACTACTGGGCATTGGAGCTCAAGCCAAAATATGCTTTTGTCAACTACGCAGACCCAAGCCTAGACATTCAATGGGAAAACTTGGAAGAAGCAGAAGTTTCAGAAGCAGACAAGAACCACCCATTGCTCAAAGATGTCAAACCCCTAAAAGCAGAAGATTTGTAAGAATGAACCTTGCAGAGCAGTATCGCGACTGCAAGGAGCCTGGTAGGATTGTTCCTGCCCTAGTGGAAACAAGATTGCCGTAGGGAATCTTGTAGGGAAATCCGGAGACTTCGGCTTCCGATTGAGCCATGAAACCGAAGGGTTGCTGGCATCCCCCACTAGCTAAAGGAAAAATCAAAACTAAAAACTATTTGGAGAAAAAATGTCAGAATATAAACATATCATCGTAACCGGTGGAGCTGGTTTCATCGGTTCAAACTTCGTACACTATGTCTACAACAACCATCCAGACGTGCATGTGACTGTCCTTGACAAACTCACTTACGCTGGTAACCGTGCCAATATCGAAGAAATCCTTGGAGATCGTGTCGAGTTGGTTGTGGGGGACATCGCTGATGCTGAATTAGTTGACAAATTGGCTGCCAAGGCTGATGCGATTGTTCACTATGCGGCTGAAAGCCACAATGACAACTCCCTCAAAGACCCATCTCCATTTATCTACACAAACTTTGTTGGAACTTATACACTCTTGGAAGCTGCTCGTAAATACGACATTCGTTTCCACCACGTGTCAACAGACGAAGTGTATGGAGACCTTCCATTGCGCGAAGATCTTCCTGGACATGGGGAAGGGCCTGGTGAAAAATTCACTGCTGAAACCAAATACAACCCATCATCACCTTATTCATCAACCAAGGCTGCTTCAGACTTGATTGTGAAAGCTTGGGTACGTTCCTTTGGTGTCAAAGCAACGATTTCAAACTGTTCAAACAACTACGGGCCATACCAACACATCGAAAAATTCATCCCACGTCAAATCACCAATATCTTGTCTGGCATCAAGCCAAAACTTTACGGTGAAGGGAAGAACGTCCGTGACTGGATCCACACCAACGACCACTCAACTGGTGTTTGGGCTATCCTCACTAAAGGCCGTATCGGTGAAACTTACCTGATCGGTGCTGACGGTGAAAAGAACAACAAGGAAGTGCTTGAATTGATCCTTGAAAAAATGGGTCAACCAAAAGACGCCTACGACCGTGTAACAGACCGTGCTGGTCACGATTTGCGTTACGCCATCGATTCAACAAAATTGCGTGAAGAATTAGGTTGGGAACCACAATTCACAAACTTCGAAGCAGGTTTGGAAGACACCATCAAGTGGTACACAGACAACCGAGACTGGTGGAAAGCTGAAAAAGAAGCTGTCGAAGCCAACTACGCGAAAACACAAAAAGTTTTGAAATAATAATGAAGAAAGTCCAAGCGGAAAATTGCTTGGACTTTTTCTTTTATTTTCTGAAAATAAGTGATTACCCTTTCATCTATGGTATAATAGGATCAGTTTGAAAATATTTATCGATTAGGAGGAATAGATGAATCAAAAAGATTGGGTTGACTATTTTGAAGCACTCCATAACCGGAAGCCGAGTCTGCAAGAGTTTCAAAATGCACGAGCGAATGGCGAGTTTGTAGTGGAACGAAAAGAGACCGTTCCTGAAGCACCAGTTCCATCAGCGGTCGCCTCACGAGAGAATAGTGAGCAGGTTCAAATGCCGTCACAAGTGGAGTCAAGTCCTGAGACTCCAGCTATCAAACGTTTTAGTGTGAAATGGAATAAACAGACAAAATGGGCTTTATCAGGTGTAGGAATACTAGCTGTTATTGTACTGGCTTACTTCTTTTTCTTCCAACCGACTCCAAGTTTAGAAGGAATTTGGGTTGGTCCTGCTGATTCAACAGCAGTGGTTTATGAATTAAATCAAGAAGAGTCACGATCGTATGGTAAGTATAAGATTGAGAAAGTTTATAAAGGAAATGAAGCAAAACAAGAGTTTCAGAAAGCTTTAAACCAATTAAACTACTCCAAGCTGAAAACCTTAGCAGATGTTGATAGAAAATTTGACCTCCACACGAGGGAAGTTGTCATCATTAAAGACGAGCATGGGCTTGTTTATAATCTACTCCAAAGCAATGGAACCAATGTAATTTTGGCCAATGACTTGATGGATTTGGTTACCTATAGTGATCATTCAGAAAGCTTTAAAAAGAATGCTATTTTTCACAAGACAGAAATTCCTAAAGTGCTAGTTGGGAAATGGAAAATTGAGCGTTCTTATGATGATGAAACCAATTATCTTGAATTAAATGATCGTGGTATTCTTACTTATAGTGAATATGATAGTAGCGAAGGTACGGCTTTTTATAGTCTAGAAGAGCTCCAAAAGATGCCTTCAACTAAGTTTGATCAAGAAAAGACAGCTGACAAAGTGAAAGAGGTCTATAAAGATCTTCAAGATGCGGTCGATTCTCAATATTACCAGCTAACTAGTATGAAAGACGTGTACAAGCAACTAGGATCTGATTTTTATTATGTCCCTGTAAATGGAGGGAAGACAGTCCTTGTTTTCACAGAAGACTATCATTTAGTTGAAAAATTGGAAAAAGTGAAATAAATTAGAAGGACCGTAAGGTCCTTTTCTTTTATTTTCTGAAAATCACAAAATTAACCATGGATTTATGGTATAATATGGTTAGTTTTTATAATGAATCAAAAAGGGGGATATGATGAATCAAAAAGATTGGGTTGAATACTTTGAAGCGGTCAATGGTCGCAAGCCAAGTATGCAAGAATTTCAAGAAGCGCGTGAAAAAGGGGAGTTTGTCGTAGAGCGAAAAGAAGCGCCGACTCCAACAACTGAGGCACCAGCTTCGGTAGCTGAAGCACAGGCTCCTGCTCAGGAAGTACCTGTTGCATCTAGCGCACCTCTTTCACAAGAGCAGAAAGCTTTTGTCCAACCGCAGCCATCGGCGAAAACCTTACAACCTGTTCCAAGACCGAAAAAATTGACATTTTCTTTCAATAAACAAACCCAAATTGGGGCCGCAATTGCGGGACTTGTCGCAGTGATTGCTCTTGCTTGGTTCTTTTTCTTTTCAGGTGGACCAAGTGTAGATGGTGTTTGGTTGCGAAATACGGATTCAAGTCCGGTCACCTATGAATTAAATGGAAAGAAACAAAGAGTTAATGGTGGCGAGACCATCAAAAAGGTTCTCAAGGGCAATGAAGCGAAAAAAGAATTTAATACAGCACTTTCTTTGTTAAATGCAACAGACTTGCATTCACTTGCGGATGTCGATAAGAAATTTAATCTGAAAACGACAGAAATTGTTGTTATTAAGTCTGGTGGGAACACACGCTATAACTTGCTCCAAAAAGACGGAAGCAATATTATTTTAAGAAATGATTTATTCGACTTGAAAACTTATAAATCATACGAAGGAAACTTTGAAGATAATTTGGTCTATCACAAGGTTGAAACACCAAAGGCCATGGTTGGAAAATGGAAGAATGTGACAGAAGGAGATAATACAACTGTTCAGATTTCAGATCATGGAATTATAAGTGATAAGTATTACGATAACAAGGCTTACGCATTCTATTCTCTAGCTGATCAAGAAAAGTATGATGGAGACACGACTTCTAAAGAAGAGATTGAACACACATTTGAAGTCATTCAAGAAGCGGTGAAATCAGAAGGCTATCAAGTGAAGAGCGCTAAGGAAGTCTATATACAAGCTAATTCAAATTATTGTTTCGTACCTGTCAACGGTGGAAAAAATATACTCGTCTTACGTGGTGGTAATGAATTTGCCGCAAAATTAGAAAAAGTGAAATAATCAAAGGACCGCAAGGTCCTTTTTGTTTCCAAACTTCTTACTGAAAAACTATTCATGTCTAGGCAAAAATATGGTAAAATGGATAAGATGTGTCTGAGATGTCTATTGTTTCTCAGACGACTAGAGGTAATGGAGTAGAAAATGCAAAATAGACCTATTATTATTGGTGTTACTGGTGGCTCTGGTGGTGGAAAAACCAGTGTGTCTCGTGCCATTTTGGCCAATTTCCCGAATGAAAAGATTGCCATGATTGAGCATGATTCTTATTACAAGGACCAGAGTCATTTGACCTTTGAGGAGCGGATCAAGACCAACTATGACCATCCTTTTGCCTTTGATACGGATTTGATGATTGCGCAGATCAATGAACTCTTGGCAGGTCGTCCAGTGGATCTCCCAACCTATGACTATGCGGAACATACGCGCAGCAGCAAGACCTATCGTCAGGAACCACAGGATGTCTTCATCGTGGAAGGGATCTTAGTTCTTGAAGACAAGCGCCTTCGGGACTTGATGGACATCAAGATTTTCGTTGACACGGATGATGATGTACGGATCATTCGCCGGATCAAGCGCGATATGGAGGAGCGTGGCCGGAGTCTTGATAGCGTCATTGAGCAATACCTTGGTGTGGTAAAACCGATGTACCACCAGTTCATCGAGCCAACCAAGCGCTATGCGGATGTGATCATTCCTGAGGGCGTGACCAATACGGTTGCGATTGATTTGATCACAACCAAGATTGAGAAAATCCTCAACGAGGCGCGTGAAGGGAAATAGAAAGTTGGAGTGAGGGTAATCGATCTCCAATCCTTAGCTATTAGATGCAATAATTGAATATCGCAGTAGTTGATTGGACTCTTCATTCGCCTAAAAGCTCGAAAGAGTTCTCAATCAATGTTTCGGGGGTGGTATGAGAAATGTTTTTTAACATTCTGTACCACTCCCTCTTTTTCCTAGGGAGAATGGAAATGAAAAGGGAGTTTCATTCGCGGACCAAGGCGTTCGCTTGTTTATTGACCATGTGTGCTGGTTTTTCAGATGCCTATACCTTTATCTGTCGGGGTGGAACCTTGGCGGCTGGTCAGACAGGAAATGTGGTCTTTCTATCGGTCGGTTTGATTGGCCAGCAGATCTCGGATGTGGAAGTAAAGTTGGCAACCATGCTGGCCTTTATGTTGGGAATCTTTTTGATGACGGTTTTGCGTCGCTTGATTGACAACTCAGTTTGGCGCCTCAGTACCTTGGTACCCTTTATCCTCACAACCTTGGTGACGGGATTTTTGCCAGCATCGGTAAAAAATGTCTTCATCGTGCCTTTTTTTGGCCTGAGTTTGGGAATCGTAGCGACCTCATTTGGAGAAGTAGGTAGCTATGCCTACAACCACTCTTTTATGACCGGAAATCTCAAGAAAACCATGGTAGCTTATGGAAATTTTGTTAGAGACAGGGAGATGAAATTCCTCTGGGAAGCCATCTTTATGACCTGCTTGATCGGGAGTTTCGTCTGTGGGGCCATTTTTTCGACTTATTTGATCCAGTTTTATGGATTAGAGACCATCTGGCTGGTGTCCATCATCTTGACGATCTTTTTAATCTACCGTGCCATTCAGTATTTTGAAGTCTTTCACTTCAATCGGCGACATGAATAGATAAAGGTATCATAAAAAACTTTCCTTAGGTGAGTGCGGACGTCAGCGAACTTCTTCGAAGAAGTTCCATGACTAAATCAAGATACAAAGGGTGTCTGCGGATAAAGTCAAAATAGGAAGTTTGACGCAGAATCTTTCGATTCTAGGAGAACTTATCTTTTTGACACAATCCGCAGCCCGTGTTCAATTCATATTGAGCCCCTTCGCTCTTCAATTTCTGGGCTCAGGCTAAAACAGTTTCCCAAACTGTTTTACTCTCAATAATTCCGTGTGCCTGAAGCAGTTAAGCTTCAGGCACTTTTCTAACAGCGGAAAGTTTAGTATATTCTTGATCAATTTAAATTAATAAGACCTCGGTTTTATCTTTTTGCAGAATCGCTTAAGTTATTTTACTAAAAATTAGTTTATCTATATTCCAGAGGCTGGGACAAAAGTCCTAGCCTCTCAATTGTTTTTGGATTGTCGAGCAAGACGCAGTGGTTGAGTGGGTTCTACTACGCTGATTTCATCAGCTTTTACAGCCCTACTCAACTGTGCGGAGGTGGGACGACGAAATCGAATTCTAACGAATTACCGATTTCTGTCCCACTCTCTTTTCTTTCGCTGTTTGAAGCTTAATTTTTAGGCAAAGATTTGGTATAATGGAAGGTATGAAACATTCGGAAAAAGAATCACAATACCAGCTCTTGCTGGCTCAGTTAGACGCTCTCTTAATGGGAGAAAGCAATGCCTTGGCTAATCTGTCCAATGCCAGTGCTCTTTTAAATCAAGCCCTACCTCGTTCGGTCTTTGCGGGTTTTTATTTGTATGACCAAACGGAATTGATCCTGGGACCTTTTCAGGGAGGTGTTTCTTGTGTCCATATCGCTCTTGGAAAGGGTGTCTGTGGAGAAGCAGCTCAAAAGCAGGAAACCATGATTGTTGAAGATGTGCGCCAGCATGCCAACTATATTTCTTGTGATAGCAGGGCCATGAGTGAAATTGTGGTGCCTATGGTCAAGGACGGTCAGCTCCTTGGAGTTTTAGATCTAGATTCGGAGTGTGTCTCTGACTATGATCAGCTGGATCAGGAGTATTTAGAAAAGTTTGTCGCTCTCTTGATCGATAAGACAAACTGGGACTTTAAGATGTTTGGGGTTAAGAACTAATGTATCAAGCTTTATATCGGAAATACCGGAGCCAGACCTTTGGCCAATTGGTCGGCCAGCAAGTGGTGGCACGGACTTTGAGACAGGCCGTCGAGCAGGAGAAGATCAGCCATGCCTATCTCTTTTCTGGTCCTCGTGGTACTGGGAAAACCAGTGTGGCCAAGATCTTTGCTAAGGCTATGAACTGTCCTAATCAAGTCAATGGGGAGCCTTGTAACGACTGCTATATCTGTGAATCCATTACCAATGGGAGCCTAGAAGATGTCATTGAGATCGATGCGGCCTCTAACAATGGGGTCGATGAGATTCGCGATATTCGCGATAAATCCACCTATGCTCCGAGTCTAGCCAAGCACAAGGTCTACATTATCGATGAGGTCCACATGCTCTCAACAGGGGCCTTTAACGCCTTGTTAAAGACGCTAGAAGAGCCGACAGAAAATGTGGTCTTTATCCTCGCAACAACAGAGTTACACAAGATACCTGCGACCATTCTGTCACGGGTGCAACGCTTTGAGTTCAAATCCATCAAACTACCGGATATCGTTCACCATTTGGAAAGCATCCTAGCTACAGAAGGCATTGCCTATGAAGCAGATGCTGTCCAGATTATTGCTCGACGCGCTGAAGGTGGGATGCGGGATGCCTTGTCCATTTTGGACCAAGCCCTGAGTCTGACTGCGGGTAGTGAGTTGACGACAGCAATCGCTGAAGAAATTACAGGCTCTATCAGTCTAGCTGCGCTCGATCAGTACGTAGCTGCCATCCTGGCTCATGATGCGACAGCGGCGCTCGACCAGCTCGCGATTATCTTTGATAATGGCAAGAATATGACCCGTTTTGTTACGGACTTACTTCAATACTTACGGGATCTTTTGATTGTCCAAACAGGTGGAGAAAATACCCATGCTAGTGATTTATTCGCGGCCAACCTTGCAGCCGATCAAGCTCGTCTCTTTGCCCTGATTGACCAGGCGACAACCAGTCTAGCGGATATCAAAAATAGTTTGCAACCGCGCATCTACACTGAAATGATGACCATTAAATTGGCTGAAAGTACGGGCCAAGTTTCTAATTCAGCTACTGTGGAGGTTCCTTCTAATGTGCTAGCTCAGCTGGAAGACTTGAAAAAGGAAGTCGCTCAACTCAAGCAACAGTTAGCGCAATCAGGTAGCAGTCTTCCTGCTTCAAAACCGACAGTAGCTCGTCCAACCAAGTCGAGCAAGGGCTACCGTGCAGATCGAAACAAGGTCAACGCCATTTTACAAGAGGCGGTTGAAAATCCAGAGTTGGCACGGACCAACTTGATCCGTCTTCAGAACGCTTGGGGGGAAATTATCGAGAGCTTGGCAGGTGCGGATAAGGCCCTCTTAATCGGATCCCAGCCGGTCGCTGCCAATGAAAATCACGCTATTTTAGCCTTTGAGTCTGCCTTTAATGCTGAACAGACCATGAAGCGGGACAACCTCAATACCATGTTTGGAAATATCCTCAGCAATGCTGCGGGCTTCTCACCAGAGATTTTAGCGGTTTCGATGGAAGAATGGACCCAAATCCGGGCAGAGTTTTCGGCTAAGGCGCGTGGTCAAAAAGCGGAAGTGGTGGAAGAAGAGGAAAGTGTCATCCCTGAGGAATTTCACTTTTTATCCGATAAAATCACCCTGCAAGACGATTAATACATGAATTTTTTACTGAATCATGGTAAAATAATTTTATGAATAGAAAACAATTTGCAGTGATAGCAGTCTTTACTGCTATGGAGACATACTTTTTCAATGAAGCGACCATGGCGGGTCAAATACTCTTTGCATGCTTTTGGGCCCTCTTGATCTTGCGCAATCTCCAGACGGCCTATATGGTGGAGAAGATTGCTAGTGCCATTGAAAAAGAAATCAGAAAGAAAAGAAAATAAAACCTTTGAAAAGAAATCCTTTTTCAAAGGTTTTTTCTTGTTTTAAAAGGCTTCTTGGCATTGTTTGCGGTAATCTCCTGGGGAGAGGCCGACCTTTTGTTTAAAAGCCTTTGTAAAGTAGGAGTAGTTGTCATAGCCCACCTGGAGGGCGACTTGGTAAATGGGGGTATCGCTTTGCGATAGCATCTCTTTTGCGGCGGCCATCCGTTTATCGGTGATGTATTTCACCAAGGTTTCGCCGGTGTCGCGCTTAAACACACGCGCTAGATGATCTGGACTAAGAAAAACCATTTCTGCCAGCTTGGTGCGACTGATATCCTCCTTGTAATGGTGATCGATGTAGTCAGTGATCCGCTGGATGAGATTGGATTGGTGTTCTAGATCGATCACATAATGGCGAGCAGAGCTCCAGTAATCCCCAATATAGGCTTCAAAAGCTTCGATGGCATGAAAACGTCGTTCGAAGAGAAATTGATGGTGTTTGTTTTGAAATAACTTGTGGGCGAGAATGCCGTTCTTATCCAGATAAATCCCAATTTGCTGGGTCCAGTCTAGCTGGAGTTCACTCAGAGCTGAGAGCGGGATGCGATCTTGAGTCTCTAAGCTATGGATGATTTGGAGGAGCTGTTCCGTCTCTAGCTGATTTGTAAAAGTGAGCGATGTCCGATGAGCAGGCTTTTGAGGTTGTGTAGCCAAAGAAGCATAGGAGTGGATACTGTCCCAATGGAAGACTTGTTCGTCACTGTATTGGCAAAGTTGCAGAGCCTTCATCAAGAGCGTCTCAAGGGAAATAGCATCTGAATAGAGAAGGATAGAGGATCGGTCTAAGTCTTGCTGGATCTTCTGCTGGATGGCCTTTAGGAAGTCTGCACACTCTGTAGTCTGATTCTTTTTGAAGAGGCAGAGGTAGCGATCGGTCTGGCTTTCGATTTTACTGAGGGCGCAGTAGTGGACTGGAAAATCTAGGGAGAGCTCCTTGATACAATGGCGGAGCTGCAAGCGCCAAGAAGGGACGCTGGGGTGAAAGTCTTCTTCAACTAAGTGGAGAGTGATGAGGACTAAGAGGTAGTCTTCATGTGGTTTGGGGCTATAACCCCGTTTTGTCACTTCTTGAAGGAGCTGTTCTGCTTGAGATGGACGCGGTTTTCGCAAGTAGTCATGCCAAAATTCAGCTTCTTTTTGTCCTTGCTGAGCTAATTGGGCTGCACTCTTGTGGCGCTTGATCTTATTGAGGGCTTTTTGAATGATAAATTCTAAGCGGTCGGGGTCAATCGGTTTGAGGTAGTATTCAAAACTTTGGAGTTCAATGGCTTTTTGGGCATAATTGAAATCAGCATAATTGGTAAGGAAGATCGTTTGAATGTCATATTTTTCTGACCGGACCCAGGCTAGGAGATCTAGCCCACTGCCTTGTGGCATCTCGATATCACTGATCATGAGGGCAATCGGGTGACTTTGAATGATGGCTTGGGCTTGGCTCAGACTGGAGGCGGTATATACCTGCTCAATGCCCAAGGCTTCCCAATGGATGGTTTCCTGTAGGGCTTTAATGATAAAACGATCATCGTCAACGAGTAGGATATTCATGTGTGTCTCCTTTGTAGGGTTCATAAGGAAGGCTCAGTTGGATGCGGGCCCCTCCTTGGGTTCCATTTGAAAATTGAAGCACGTAGTGATCTGGATAGAGGAGATCTAGTCGTTCCTGTGCATTGGTCAAACCAATGTGGTGGCCATCTTCTGTGACTAAGGATTTTTTCTCTGCTAGATCTTGTAAGATAGCGGAGCTAAAACCAGGACCATTATCCTGAAGGCAAATGGCAAGGTGTTGGTTTGCTTCTTCATGAATAGAAAGCTGGATGTGGAAGGAATCTTGGAAAGAAAAGCCGTGTTTGATGGCATTTTCCACAAAGGTTTGTAACAGCAGAGGGGGAATAGCCGCATCTTTCAGACCAGGATCCCAGTCCAGGTCAAAGTGGATGCTGTCCCCATAGCGGATTTTCTGGATTTCTAGGTAATTTCGGATATGTTGGATTTCATCTGCTAAGCGATTGAAATCTTGATTGGCTTGAAAGAGGTGGCGCAAGTAGTTGGAAGTCACCTTGGTCAACTCCTCGATTTCCTTATAGTCCTTAGTTTGGAGCATGCTGTGAATCATGGAGAGCATGTTTAGGTAAAAATGGGGTCGGACTTGATTTTTGAGGTAATTGAGTTCGACTTTTTTGAGATTGAGTTGCGCGTGGTAGGCTCGAATTTGGAGGTCTTTCATATGGATCAGAACCTGATTGAGCTTGTGATTGGCCTGATCGATCTCTAAGATCCCTTGGTCTTCGATTACATCTAGCTTGGTAGAAGCAGCATCTAGCTGAGAAAGACGCTGGGTGAGTCGTTTCATCGGCTGGATCATCCGTTGACGAATATAAAGAATCAGAATGGTGGAGAGAACGGCGATGATCAAAGGGACCAAGGAGAGAAGGGTTTCCAGTACGATATTTGTACGGAAAACGTCTCCGTAATCAACGGTCACATAAAGATCAAAAGGCAGGTGGGTTTGATTGCTACCGGCTTGAATGACGGAATCTGTAGCATGGATCTGGTTGGGACGATCGATGGATAAGCGCCCTTTTTTCCCGATATTGAGCTTTTGCAAGGGTTTTAAAATATCCTGGGTAGAAATGATGGCATAGATAGCCTTGCCCTTGTAATGAAGGGATTTCAAGAGATAATCATGCTGGTTCAGGCTGATTCGTTGCCATTTTTGACTGGTCTTGTCTGTTTCTTTGTCATAGGTTTTAAGATGATCTTTCAATTGTACATAATCTAGGTAAGATAGTTGAAGACTGGAGGCATTGAAAAAATGGGGGATATCTCTTGTCTCTATGAAAAAGGTAATGGGGCTATCCATCTGGTACTGAAACTCCGTAAAATCGATCCGCAATTTTTTTAGATTTTCATGAAAATCCGTGAAATCAAGCGGGGTATTGAGTTCTGTCAAATAGTCATTGTGGCTAATGGTACTGTACATAAAACGCTCAACGGAGTGAAGCTCTGTATTTAAGGAATCCGCATAGATATGAATCGAGTCCTCTAAATGGAGCATATTTTGGTGTTTAATAAAATTTCGGCTAATCCCACCAATCAAAAGGTTGATCAAGGTATTGACGACTAAGAGGAGAAAGAGTAGGCGCGAAAAAAATTGAATCGAGTGATCTCGTATACTTTTGTGAATAGCTTTCATAATGAGCACCTCACATATATTATAGCACTATTTGAAAACGGATTCATGAACAAAACCGATAGTAAAGTAAAAAAAATCGGGAAAGTGCATGTTTTTGTGTGGAGAAAACGGAAAAGTGAATGAAGATGAACGAAAAAGTTCTATAAAGATGGAAAGGATTCCTATAAAATAGAGGAGAAAGAAAAGGAGGGCCTTATGAAAAGCGAAGTAAATGCGAAGCAGAGCAAATTGAAGAAAAATATTCCTTTATATGTGCTGCTCCTGCCATCGATTATTTTATTGATTTTATTTGCTTATATCCCTATGGCGGGTCTAGTCATCGCTTTTAAAGATTACTCTCCCGCTACTGGGATATTTGGAAGTCCTTGGGCTGGTCTCAAGTATTTTAACCAGTTCTTCTCATCCTTCCAATTTGCGACAACCATGAAGAATACCTTGAAAATTTCTATTTACAGTATTCTGGTTGGTTTTCCCTTGCCGATTGTTCTAGCCATTATTTGCAACCAGATTCGTGTGGGCAAGTTCAAAAAAATCTTTCAAGTAACGACTTATCTGCCTCATTTTATCTCGACCATGGTCATGTGTGGGATGATTATTCTCTTTCTCTCTCCAAGTAGTGGACTGTTAGCCAATGTCCTCAAATTGGTCGGCTTAAAGATGCCTGCCCTCTTATCCAAACCGGGTAGCTTTGCAGGTGTCTATGTCTGGAGTGATGTCTGGCAACATATCGGTTGGGATAGTATCATCTATCTAGCCGCTCTATCGGCCATTGATCCAACCTTTTATGAGGCAGCGACTATGGACGGGGCGAGTCGATTGCAAAAAATCCGTCATATTGACTTACCCTTACTGTTACCAACGGCGATGATTCTCTTGATTCTCAGAGCAGGAAGCCTACTCAGTGTTGGTTTTGAAAAGGTCTTGCTCTTGCAAAATCCGCTCAATCTGGCAGGAAGTGAAATCATTTCGACCTATGTCTACAAAGTGGGGATGATTAATTTTCAATATAGTTACTCGACAGCGATCGGTCTCTTTAATACCTTGGTTAACTTGATCATCTTACTGTCGGTCAACTGGTTTGCGAAACGCTATACCAAGACAGGATTGTTCTAGAAAGGAGGAGAAATTGTGAAATTGTTTCAACATGCGAGAAAGACCAAGTCGGAAATCCTCTTTGATGTTTTTATCTATGGTCTAGCGATTTGCTTGATTCTGTTGATTGTCTACCCTTTGTGGTTTGTCATTATTGCCTCCTTCAGTAATCCATCTGATGTGGCAACTGGTAAGGTTTGGTTTATTCCGAGGGAATGGCGACTAGATGGCTATCAACGCTTGATTGAGCAGCCTTTGTTTCTAAAGAGCTATCTCAATACCATCCTCTACACGGTTGTAGGAACCATCGTTGCTCTGGTCATTAATATCCCGGCCGGTTACGCCTTGTCGCGAAAGGACCTCTTTGCTAAGAAATGGGTCAGTGTCTTCTTTATCGTTCCCATGTTTGTCTCTGGGGGCTTGATTCCCATTTATTTGACAGTGAAACAAATGGGATTGGTCGACACCTTCTGGGTAATGGTTGTACCGTTTGCAGTATCTCCTTACAATATCGTTGTAGCTCGGACTTTCTTTAACAATAGTATTCCAGAAGGGATGTGGGAAGCCGCCCAGATCGATGGGTGCGGAACCATTTATTACTTTAGAAAGATCGTGCTCCCCTTGTCCAAGGCTATTATTGCCGTTATTGGACTTTGGACAGCAGTAGGGATCTGGAATTCTTGGTTCAATGCCTTGATTTATTTGACCAATGAAAATCTTCAACCCCTGCAATTGATCCTACGCCGTCTCTTAATTAGTAATCAAATGTTGCAATCGCAAGCAACAGGGGAGGTAGCTTCTGACCTCCGTATTAAGGCTGATATGATGAAATATGCAGCCATCGTTATCTCAACAGCACCGATTATGATGCTGTATCCATTCGTCCAAAAATACTTTAATCAAGGTGTCATGATAGGTGCCTTGAAAGAATAGGAGAAGATCATGAAAAACAGGAAATTTGCCTATCTGCTCCTTGGAGCAGCTGCTTTAGCTGGCTTGACGGCTTGTGGAGCTTCCACAAATAAATCAAGCAATGACAAGAATGATGGAAATACCTTCAAGATCACGACCGTTCGTTGGTCGGATTGGGGGGAAGACTATCACAAAGGTTTTCTAGATGATTCAGCCAAGGAATCAGGTATCAAGATCAAATGGGATACCATGGTGGCTGCAGACTGGTCGGATAAGAAATCTGTCCTTGTAGCCAGTGGAGATTTACCAGACGCATTCTTGGGATCCAATGCCTTCACGGATTCTGAAATCGCTCAGAACCAAAACATGTTCATTCCATTGGAAGATTTGATAAAGGACAATATGCCTAACTTGAACAAGGCCTTTGAAAAAGAACCGAAATTAAAAGCCATGGTGACCAACCCAGATGGTCATATTTACAGCCTACCTAAGAAATTGCCAATGCGGCCAATCGTCGGCAACCAGCTCTTTATTAATAAGAAATGGTTGGACAACCTTGGCTTGAAGATGCCGGAAACCTATGACGACTTGGTGACTGTTTTACAAGCCTTCAAGGACAAGGATGCTAATGGCAATGGCGATGTCAATGATGAAATTCCATTTGGCTCTGGTAACTTTGATCCGACCTTCTCTTATATCTTGCCATTCAACAACCGTCTGGGTGGAGATAATACCTATGAAATGTCCGTCAAAGATGGCAAACCGGTCTACCTCCGGACGGAAGAAAGTTATAAACAAGGGATAGCGGCGATGCATGAAGCTTACAAGAAAGGCTTGATCGACCCTGAACTCTTTACAGAAGATACCTCTATGTCTGTTGCCAAACGGATGGACAAGGGAGTGGCGCGTGTCGGTGTGTCAAGTGGTTGGACAGCAGATGCAACCTTCGGCCAACATGCCAGCGAATATGCTCCTCTGCCAGCATTGAAAGGCCCAGATGGCAAACAATATGTCATTTCTGACCCAGATCATTTGAACTATGGACGCAATGAAATCTTGATCACGAATAAGTGCAAGGACCCTGCAAAATTGCTCAAATGGTTGGATAAATTCTACACGGATGATGCCAGCATTCAAAACTTCTATGGATCCTTTGGCATTGCGACTGAAAAAGATGGTGCCAAGTACAAGGTTTTGGCTCCAAAAGATGGTAAATCTGCCGATGAATGGGCTTGGATCAATTCCCTTCGTGACTTTGGACCAAAATATGTGTCAGATGATATCAATAGTCATGTCGACATCGACCAAACGCAAGGTGATGGCCTCAAATTGAAGATGGACAAAGAATTGAAACAATACGCTTTGCCAGCATATCCAAATGTCATCTACTCTCAAGAAGAATTGAACAAATTGTCCTCTATTTATGTCGATATCAACTCCTATGTTACCCAACAAGCTTCTAAATGGGTAGTCGAAGGGGGCGTCGAAAAGGATTGGGACGATTACAAAGCAACATTGAAGAAGATGGGCATTGATGACTTTATGAAGATTCAACAGGATGCCTATGATCGTTACCAAAAAGAAGTGAAGTAACAGGAGTCTAAATGGATTCAAGTAAGTAACTCAGGGGCCTAAAGCCCCTGAGTGCTTCCTTGGAGGAAGTAGCAGAAATTGAGATGAAGAACAAGGAGAAGAAGATGCAAAAATTATTTTCATTGGATGGACGCTTGGTCAAGACCTTGACCCGGTTGACAGACATCATTATCTTGAACACCTTGTTTATCGTTTGCTGCCTTCCGATTTTCACGATCGGTCCATCGCTTACGGCTTTAGCAACCATGTGTCACCGCTTGTTGAAAGGGGAAGATACGGATCTCGTCTTTCATTTTTTCCGTCTCTTTCGCGCTAATTTCAAGCAAGCGACGATGATTTGGCTGACTTGTCTAGGCTTATCAGTGCTACTTTATCTGGATTACTGTCTTTTTTCAAATATGGCCTTTTTAAGTGAGTATGGGATTTGGATCTTGCTTCCCTTTATCGTCCTTCTATGTGGAGGGATGACCTTGATCTTCCCTTATATCGGCCTCTTTGAAGATCCTACAAGAAAGGTCTGTCTAAATAGTTTCCTCATTGCTCTTTTAAATCCAATTCAAACCATCTTTCTTATTTTCTTCAATCTGGCAGTAGTTTATATCAGTCTTAGTAGTCCTGAACGGTTACTGACAGCTATTTATCTCTTTACCTTTGGTGGTTTCGCTCTTTGGAGCTTCTTGAATGTCCGACTGACCGATCAGATCTTTTCAAGGATCCAAGAAGAAGAAATCTTTGAAAAATAAGGTCAAGCAAGTGGGACGTATGTTTTACAGAATATTATTTAAATCGAATAAAGTTTCCTAGAAAACCTAGGAAACTTTTTCTATTTCATAAACATTTCACATTTCTCCTCTATAATGAAAGCAACAAATGATGAAAGCGTCCACATTGTATTGTCGTGGGCTTTGAAATGGAGGGTAAGATCATGCTCTTACAACAGGCAATCGCCTATATTTCTCGAAAAAGAACGAGGAATCTGGTCCTCTTTCTGATTCTCCTCTTGATCCTTTCTTGCTTGTATTTCTGTTTTTCACTGATGCAAGTGGGAGAAAGGTTGGAGGACCATATCAAACAGTCGGCTGGGACCAGCTTTGCCCTGACCAGTAAGCAGGGGGATAGGCCCTTTGCTCTGAAGGAAGCTGAAAAGGTGCAGCAGCTAGCTGGGGTGGGAGCCATGGTTCCTCAATATGAAAGTCCCGTTCGCATTCTTGGTAAAGAAGCGGTGACTGGGCAGCAATTGGTAGAACGGAATGATCTGGGTCAGGAAGCCAAGCAAGCGCTAGGCGCTGTCTTCACCCAGAAGACAGACCAGCACCTAGATTTCCGGAGTAGCAGTTTCCAACTGGTGCAAGGCAAGCACTTATCTGACAAGGCTCGCGGCCAGATCTTGATCCACGAAGAGTTGGCTAAGAAGAACAAGCTAAAGGTCGGAGATTCCTTGACCTTATCCAGCTTTCAGATGGGAGAGACTCCTGGCAAAGAGCAAACCTTTAAAATCGTTGGGATCTTTTCGGGTAAGAAACAGGAAAAATTCACAGGAATGACCTCTGATCTGAGTGAGAATCAAGTCTACCTCCCTTATGAGGATGCGACTAAGCTTCTTGGTCTCAGTCAGCAAGAAGTGACCCAGGTCACCTTTGGCGTCAAAGATCCTGAGAAAATCGATGCCCTCTTGAAGCAAGTCAAAAGCTTGGATCTGGATTGGCAGTCTCTGCGCGTGGTCGAAGATCGCAAGGCCTTTGACCAGATGAAAGAATCCTCTCAGACCCTGGAAGGCCTGGTACGGATCATGATGATCGTCCTCCTGGTGACAGGAGCCGGTGCCCTATCGTTCTTACTCAGTCTCTGGACACGGGAGCGGATCCATGAAATCGGGGTGCTCTTATCCATTGGGAAGAGCAAGGGCCGGATCTTTAGACAGTTCCTCTTGGAAGTGGTGCTGGTATCCTTACTAGCGGTGATCCCAGCCTTTCTCATCGGGCGGATGGTCAGCCATCGTTTCTTAGAGCAGTTTGTCGGACAGACCGGTCAACAGCAGACCCTAGAATTACTCAACCAAATCCCTCAAGGCCTTTCCTTAGGAATCGCCTATGCTAGCCTCTTGTGCTTGATCCTTCTGTCGCTGGGTGTAACTACCAGCATGATCTGGCGCAAGAGTCCAAAAGAAATATTAACAAAAATGAGTTAAGGAGAAATGACACCTATGTTAGAACTCAAACATGTATCCTATAGTTACCAAAGCTACCAAGAAGAGATCTTCTCAGACGTGAACTATCAGTTCGCAAATGGGACATTTTACAGCATTATCGGTCAGTCTGGAGCAGGGAAATCGACCCTCCTCTCCCTCTTGGCTGGTCTGGACAATCCCAAGAAGGGGCAGGTTCTCTTTGATGGGGAGGACATCCAGACCAAAGGGTCTAGCTACCACCGCAAGCACCATGTCTCCCTGGTCTTTCAGAATTACAATCTAATCGATTATTTGACGCCACTTGAAAATGTCCGCCTGGTCAACAAACAAGCTGGGAAAGAGATTCTCTTGGAATTGGGGCTGGATGAAACCCAAATCAAACGCAATGTCCTTCAACTATCCGGAGGGCAGCAACAGCGGGTGGCCATTGCGCGTGCGCTCGTTTCAGAAGCACCTGTTATCCTGGCAGATGAGCCGACAGGAAACCTTGACGAACAGACAGCCGGTGACATCATTGCCATTTTGAAGAAGTTGGCCAAGGAACGCCAAAAATGTGTCATTGTCGTTACCCACAGTAAGGAAGTGGCAGAGGCCTCCGATGTGGTCTTGGAATTGAGTCGCCGTAGCCTCGTTGAGAAGAGCAAGTAAGGAGGGAATGCTATGTTGCGAAATGCTTTTGCTTATATCACACGTAAATGGCCCAAGTCTCTCTTGCTCTTTGCCATCATTCTCCTCATGGGGACCTTGAGCTTGATTGGACTCTCCATGAAGGGAGCGACCCAAAAAGCTTCATCGGAAAGCCTGGGATCCATCACCAATAGCTTCTCCATGCAGATCAACAGACGGACCAATCCGGGAACCCCTCGGGGAGCTGGGAATCTCAGAGGAGAAGATATCGAGAAAATTAGCCAGGTAGAGGGGATCACCTCCTCTATCAAGCGGATCAATGCCATCGCAGATATCCTAGACCACGAGATCATTGAGACTGAAGAAACCCTGCAGAATCAATCTCCAGAGCGGGCTAAATACTTTAAGAATACCTTGATGGTGACGGGGGTCAATGATTCTTCTAAAGAAGATAAGTTTGTCTCTGGGGCCTACAAACTGGTCCAAGGGGATCACCTGACAGATAAGGACAAAAACCAAATCCTCATGCACGAAGATTTGGCGAAAAAGAATGGTCTTAAGGTGGGCGATAAGGTGCGTCTCAAGTCCAATCTCTACGATGCTGACAATGAAAAAGGGGCCAATGAAACCGTCGAAGTGACCATTAAGGGTCTGTTCTCAGGGAAGAACCAAGCTCCTCTAACTTACGCCCAAGAGTTGTATGAAGATACGCTCATTTCTGACCTAGATACAGCTGCCAAGCTCTATGGCAATACTGTTCAAACAGCTACCTATGAGGATGCGACCTTCTTTGCCAAGGGGGATCAGGACCTGGATGCCTTGATCGAAAAAATCAAAGCACTCGACATTGACTGGAACCTCTATGACTTGGTTAAGAGCTCTTCCAACTACCCGGCCTTGCAAAAATCGATCAGCAGCATGTTCCAAGTGGCGGACTACTTGTTTATCGGTAGCCTCGTCTTTGCTAGCTTGCTTCTCACCCTTCTCCTCGTCTTGTGGCTCAATGCCCGTCGCAGAGAAGTGGGGATTTTGCTGGCTTTGGGACTCTCCAAGGTACAGATTGCGGGACAATTCGTGGCAGAATTAGTCATGATCTCCATCCCAGCCTTCCTCCTCTCCTATGGAGTCGCAGGACTTCTTGCCAAAGGAGTCGGAGATACGGTGCTTAAGAACGTAACCAGTGGCATTGCCAAACAAATGGCTCAAGAATCCTCTGCAGCCAACCTTGGTGGAGGAGCTGAAGCAGAAAGCTTCAGCAAGACCCTTACAGACCTCCATATGGACATCCAACCGAGCCAATTGTTGGTGATTGTCTTGGTTGGTGGCCTCCTCTTGATTCTCGTATCCATCCTTTCTTCGCAATGGCTCTTGCATAAGAAACCAAAAGATCTCTTGGTGGATGTCGAATAAGAGATTGTTTCCTAAAATAGAAATAGGGTATAATAGGAGGTAGAAGAAGTTTCTTAGATAAAAGGAAAGTGTATGAAGATACTAATCGTAGAAGATGAAGTCCTGATTCGCGAAGGGATGAGCGACTATCTCATGGAATGTGGCTATGAGGTCTTTGAAGCAGGTGATGGGCAGGAGGCCCTGGACCTCTTTCACAGAGAGGCGCCGGATCTAGTTTTGCTGGATATCCAGCTCCCTATCCTCAATGGCTTGGAAGTGCTCAAGACTATCCGGAAGACCAGCTCGGTTCCTGTCCTCATGCTGACGGCCTTCCATGATGAAGACTATAAGTTGACGGCCTTTGGAGAGTTGGCGGACGGCTACCTGGAAAAACCCTTCTCCTTGTCCCTCTTGAAGGTCCGTATCGAAGCTATTTTTAAAAAGCTTCAGCCTTCCCGAGTCTTCACCTATGGAGAGGCATGGGTGGATTTTGAGAGCTACACAGCCAGTCTTGCTGGGCAAGCCATCTCCATGAATGCCAAGGAGTTGGAAATCTTGGAATACCTGCTCCAGCATGAAGGCAAGGCCCGGACCCGCTCTCAGATCCTCGATGCCGTCTGGAAGGAGACAGAGGAGATTCCTTTTGATCGGGTGATCGATGTCTATATCAAGGAACTACGAAAAAAACTAGAGCTGGACTGTATCGTTACGGTACGCAATGTCGGCTATAAATTGGAGAGACCATGACCAAACGGAGTATCTTTGCAAAGATCTTTCTGATCACCTTTGCCCTTTTTAGTGGCTTAGTAATCCTTCTACACGCTTCGGTTTACTTTATTTTCCCGTCGACCTATATCGAGTCCCAGCGCCAGACGATTTTGAAGAAATCCCAGGCCTTGGCTAAGAGTTTTCAAGGCCAGGAAGAAGGAACCATTGAGTCGGTCATTGATCTTTATTCCAAGACCAATGATATCAAGGTCTCGATCAAGGGCAAGGAAAAACAAAATGCCCTAGAGGTCAAGGATGACTTGCTCCTGAACCCGGATAGCCAGAACAATTCCCTGGTCATTGAGGAGCGAAAGATCCAGACTAAAGAGGGGAAGGACTTGACCTTGCAATTCTTAGCAACTGTCGATTCCCAAAAGGAAGCGCGGGACATCAGTCTGGGCTTTCTTCCCTATAGTCTTCTGGCTTCCTTTGTTCTGTCACTCCTTGCCTCCTATCTCTATGCCCGCATGATTTCTGCTCCGATCCTGGAGATCAAGCAGATGACCAAGCGGATGAAGCGTTTGGATCGGACGGCCAGTCTTCCCATTCATTCGCAGGATGAGATCGGCGTCCTCAAGCAACAGATCAACGACCTCTATCATCATCTCCTAGAAGTGATCGACAATCTAGAGCAGCAGAAACAGGAAAATCTGAAATTGGAGCAGATGAAGGTCGAATTTCTACGTGGGGCCTCGCATGAGCTCAAGACGCCTCTGGCCAGCTTGAAGATTATCCTAGAAAATATGCGGGATAAGATCGGCCGCTACAAGGACCGGGACCGCTATCTGTCGGTCTCCCTCGATATCGTCGATGAGATGAACCAGATCGTCCTAGAAATCCTGTCCCTGTCCTCTGTCCAAGAATTGGCCGGAGACAAGGAATGGATCCAGTTGGATCAGGTCGTAGAGCGGATCCTCGACCAGTACAAGGTCTTGGCTCAATCTCGCTCGCTCATGATTGACAATCAAATCCCTGACAAAGCCGTCTATATGGACCCAGCGATTCTAAAATTGGTTCTCTCAAATGTTATCAGTAATGCCGTCAAACATTCGGATGCCGGTGGAGAGATCCAGCTCCGTCTCGAAGAGGAAGGGACGCACTTGGCGATTGAAAATACCAGCCAGGAAATGGTAGAGACCGCTGAAATGCCAATGACCGCTAGCCGTCAGAAGAAGGAAGGCGGCTTGGGACTCTTTGTGGTCCAACACTTGCTAGACCATGAAGAGCTGGCCTACCAATTTGATAAAACGGCTATGGGCTTGCGCTTCCGTATGGAACTGCCCAAAGATCCACAAGAATAAAAAGAGGCTGGGACAAAAGTCCTAGCCTCTCAATTATTTTTGGATTGTTGAGCAAGACGCAGTGGTTGAGTGGGCTCTACTACGCTGATTTCATCAGCTTTTACAGCCCTACTCAACTGTGCGGAGGTGGGACGACGAAATCGAATTCTAACGAATTACCGATTTCTGTCCCACTCTCAAGAAATAGAATTCCTAGGAAATCATTGAATTATCAATCACCCTACCAAGTTTTTCTGAGTTACTTGAAAAGTCTAACTTAATTTGACAATTTAGGTTCTTAAACGTCTCTAGTTAATCAACTAAAAATTATAACTAGCTGGGTGTTATCTAATCTCCCCTCATTTTTAAGTTATTATCATTTTTGATATAATGGTAGAGAATGAAAGGAGATTTTATGTCAACTAAAAATTTAACGCCGGTCTTAAAAACCTCTTTTGTGCTACTGGCTATCCTGGTCCTTCTTGGTATTGTTATGCCTGACGGCTACCAAGTTTGGTCAGAACAACTAAGGGAAGTTATTTCAGATAAACTTGGCTGGTTTTACTTATTACTGGTCACGTCAATCGTTCTACTTTGTGGCTTTTTCCTGGTTAGTCCCGTTGGGCAAATCAAACTGGGGGAACCCAATTCGGTGCCTGAACACTCTACTATCTCTTGGATTGCCATGATATTTTCTGCTGGAATGGGAATCGGCCTTGTCTTCTACGGTGCCGCAGAGCCCTTATCCCATTATGCCATTTCAACGGTACGAGCTACCCCAGGGTCGCAGGAAGCCTTAGCCGATGCTTTCCGTTACACTTTCTTTCACTGGGGCATCCATGCCTGGGCAATATATGCTTTAATCGCCCTGGCCCTTGCCTACTTTGGTTTCCGAAAAAAAGAGAAATATCTTTTATCGGTTACCTTAAAGCCCTTGTTTGGTAAAAAAACAAACGGTAGCCTTGGTAAGATCGTAGATACGATTACAGTGGTCGCTACTGTTATCGGGGTGGCAACCACTCTTGGTTTTGGGGCAGCCCAAATCAATGGGGGACTCAACTACCTCTTTGGTATTCCAAACAATGCCCTTGTGCAAGTTATTATCATAATTATCACAACCATCCTCTTTACCATTTCAGCCCTTTCTGGTCTTGGAAAAGGGGTAAAAATCTTATCAAACACCAATCTTATTTTAGCGGTTGGACTACTCGCCATCACCATAATCATCGGTCCCACAGTCCAGATTTTTAATACCTTGACCGATAGTATCGGACTGTATATTTCCAATTTCTTCCGTATGAGTTTCAGTGCTGGTTCCTTTGGTCAATACAATCGTGACTGGATCAATACTTGGACGATTTTCTATTGGGCTTGGTGGATTTCTTGGTCACCATTCGTGGGAGTTTTTATTGCCAGAATTTCTAAAGGACGTAGTATCAGACAATTTCTATCCATCGTCTTATTAGCACCGACTGTATTAAGCTTTTTATGGTTTTCTACCTTTGGAACACTTTCAACGCATGTTCAATCACTTGGAAATGTAGATTTAACACAGTTTCCAAGTGAGCAGACCTTGTTTGCAACCTTCAGTCAACTGCCATTTGGTTTTATTGCCTCCGTTGTTGCCATCATCTTGATCATTACCTTCTTTATCACGTCAGCAGACTCTGCGACCTATGTGCTAGCTATGCTCTCTGATGATGGGAATCTCAAACCAAAGAATAACCTTAAAATCTTCTGGGGCGTACTCCTTGCGACTATTGCCATCGTCTTACTTCTTTCAGGGGGCTTAGTAGCCTTGCAAAATACGCTGATTATCGTAGCCTTTCCATTTTCACTCATCATGGTACTGATCATGGTTTCCCTAGTCATTGAATTGCTACACGAAAAAGACAAGATGGGACTGTCAATCACACCGACACGATACCCTAAAAAAGATCAACCCTTCAAATCTTATGAAGAATAAATAACCCAATTTGTAAAATTAAGCTAGACAGAAAAAGCCTATGTTAGGCTCAGATAAACACCACATTTGTCTGAAAGGAACTAACATAAATGACCTATACTCATCTTACCACAAACGAGCTTGTAACGATAGAGGCTTACTATCAAGAAAACATAATAAAAATTAATATAAAAAGTGTCTAAAATACATATTTAGACACTTTTTTATGCTATAATTTTCATTAACACTATAACAAAGGAGAACCAAATGAAACGTTTAAATACTCTATTTCATATTATAAAAGTTACAGGATTTAATCAATTTTTGATAAGTTTTGTAAGTTTTATTTTTATTTCAGGAGGAATACTTTTATTAGTTGAACCTCAAATAAGTAATTACTGGGATGGACTATGGTATGCTTTTGTCACATCAACAACAGTAGGTTACGGAGATATACTAGCTACTACTCTAATCGGACGTATTACTAGCGTCTTTTTAACTGTATATGGACTTATTTTTTTTGGATGCTTATCAGCCGTAATTGTCAATTACTACAGCAAATTAAATACACCTAATAATAAAACTGACTAACATATTTCTTAGTTACTGTAAAAAATAATTCTTTCTCTGCCAATTCCAAACGGCTACAATTTCCTGACCTCGCGATACTTCTTGACTATCCTCTCCAGTCTGAACAAGATTACCATCTTCGACATCATCTAAGTCTAATTCTTTCTTGATAGTCTTGAAGAGTTTGCCAAATCCAATCTGTCGTTTCCGATAAAGTCCCTCAAACAAATCACCCGTTATCCGTTCTTTCGTCTCTTCAGACAAGACAATCACTTGTTTGTCATTCTCTTTCTCGACATCAAATGGATTTTACTAATATTTCTCAAAATTATGAGGCTGGGACAAAAGTCCTAGCCTCTTTATTGTTTTTGGATTGTCGAGCAAGACGCAGTGGTTGAGTGGGCTCTACTACGCTGATTTCATCAGCTTTTACTGCCCTACTCAACTGTGCGGAGGTGGGACGACGAAATCGAATTCTAACGAATTACCGATTTCTGTCCCACTCTCTTGTATTTAATCAACCTTTTCTACCTTTAGCAATTGGCCATGTTTTAATTCATAAATGGTATCCACATAGGTCAGGATGGAGCGGTCATGGGTCACCATGATGGCGCTCTTGTTTTTGGATTTGACTTCTTTTCGGATCAATTGGGCGATTTCTTGCCCTCGATCTGGGTCTAGGCTAGCCGTTGGTTCATCGGCTAAAATGACCTGCGGATTTCCGATGAAGGCGCGAGCAATGGCTGCCCGTTGTTTTTGCCCACCGGACATCTGATTCGGGTATTGGTGGTAACAAGCTTCGATGTCCAGATCTGCCAAAAAAGCCTTGACTTCCTCATGGCGTTTTTTCTTGTCCTTTTCCCCCTTCAATTTGGCCACCAGTTCTAACTGGTCACCGATTTTCATATAGGAGAGGAGCTGGTGATCTTGAAAGATAAAGCCGAGCAATTCCAGCCGTTTTTGCGTCCACTGGCCTTGGTTGAGGCCGGTTAAGTCTTGGCCAGCGATAGAAATCCGCCCCTCGTCCGCTGATAAGAGTAAACCAGCGATAGCTAAGAGAGTGGATTTACCAGATCCTGAAGGGCCCAAGATCGCGACAAATTCGTTGGATTCGACGCTTAAATTCAGCTGGTTGAGGACATGGTGCATCTGGTTGCCATCGGCGTAGGATTTTCTGATATTTTCTAATGCGATAATGGCCATCTTATTCTCCATTTCCACCAATGACTTCGATTGGATCTACTTTTTTGATTTTGACAAGGGACAAGGCACCACACAAAATAGAGGTCAGGATAAAGCTAACTGAAATGGTGAGGTTGTCTTTCAGGGTCATAAAGGAAGGGACGCTATTGGGTAAAAATGGCACCATCATGGTTGCCAGGCCAAGACCAAGCAGTACTCCGATGAGGGAGATGATGGTGAGCTGGGATAGTTGGACATAGGTAATCTGGCTCATGGACATGCCAATGGCCTTCAAGACGCCGAACTGTTTCAACTTCTGCAGGGTCAGGATATAGAAGAAGACCCCAAGGATAGCAGAGGAAGCGAGTAGCAGCACCCACGTGATCATCCGTAGCGTCAGGTTTTGAGCCTTGTAGCCAGGGATTTTATCGATCACTTGCTTCTTATCAGCCACCATTAAGTTACTGGATAGATCGCTAGAAGTGATGCTCTTCTTGGTCACAAGGGTTTGGGCTTGCCATTGATAGCTTGGATCTGTTTTTTGCCGCATGCCTGTGTAGGTATCCGAGCTGATGAAACCAATCTCGCTATAGCCGTATTTGGCATTTTTCGCGAAGGCCACGACCTTGAGTTTTTGCTTAGAGGTTTTATCGATCACTTGATCGCCGACTTGGATCCCTTCATCCTCTTTGAAAGAACTGTCCAAAATGACCTCGTTTTTCTTTAAGTCGGAGATCTTGAGGTCGGTATCTTCTATGATTGGATTGAGGATTTCTTCTTCGTTGTGATCGGTCGCGAAGTAGGTGATATCCAGAGTATTGGAATCCTCTGATTTTGAGACGGTTGCTCGCTGGATGGACAAGCCCGAATAGTCCATCCCCTCTATCTTTTGGACCTCATCTAAATCCTTCACCTTAATAGTTGAAAAGGGGATAATCCCTTCTGAATCCGTCGAAAGGATGTAGTGCAGCGACCCATAGTTATCGATTTGGGCCGATACCGACCGGCCCAGTCCATTTGTCAGACCGGACAAGAATACCACCATAAACATGAGGATGGTAATGAGGAGTTCAATCAGGATAAACTTCTTGGGTTGGTATTTAATTTCATTCCATGCGATTTTCATATTCGTTCTCCTTTTAGCACGGAGGTGCTCGAGTAGCTCGGCACCTAAACATACTCTACCATCATACCACAAGTGGGGGGATAATAGGAGGCTGGTGTTTGGTAAAGTATGAAGGAATCAAAAATTATTGAATGATAAATAATGAAATTATATTTTTCTAAAAAAAGAAACGTTTTCCGGAAAGTTAAGAGTTTGCTCTGATGAATATTCAAGACTTAATTTAAGATTTTTAAAATTTTGTTATTTTTCAAATTACTGGTTTTAGGGGATTTCGCAATCGATAAATAAACAATTGATAGATGAGTCACATTGTATTTGACATTAAATGGACATTGGCAATGTTTTGGAAGAAAATAAGTAGAGGAGTAAGTGACTCTGTTGTTATAAGAAAAATGTGAGGATTCTTTTAGTTTGTCCTTAAATTTAGCTCTCCTTATAGCCACACATCATTTGATTTAGAGAAATAAACATGCTACAATGAAAGCGTATACAAAAATATAAGGAGGACATGAAAATGAAAAAAACAACTAAGTTTTTGCTAGGTGGAGTATTAGGAATATTGCTTTTAATTCCAGTATCTCAAGCTAAGGCTGATTGGCATCAAGATAATGTTGGTTGGTGGTATTCACTAAATAATGGTTCTTATTATAAAAACACTGAAGCTAAAATAAACGGGAAGTGGTATAAATTTGATGACAGAGGTTATATGATGACCGGCTGGCAGCTAATATGGGAGCGTAATGATAGTAGGTGGGGGATAATAAAAAACTGGTCTTATTTTGATCCAGTAAATGGTGATCAAAAGATTGGCTGGCAAAATATAGATGGAAAGTGGTATTACCTTACTAGAGATGGGGCACTTATGGGTAAACAATATATAGATGGAAAACATTATTATTTTGACCCAGTTAATGCTGATATGAAAACTGGTTGGATTTCCAAACAAGAGAATTCAGATACAAATTGGTATTATTATGACCCCGTAAGTGGAGCATTAGTAAAGGGTTGGCAAAATATAGACGGTAAATGGTATTACTTTCAACATAGTGCGTTAAAAGGTTCCCAGAATTTAGATGGAAAAAATTATTATTTCGACCCGGTTAACTGCGATATGCAAACGGGTTGGGTAACCAGAGAAAAGGCCTCTGCTACAAGAAAATATTATTACGACCTAGAAAGTGGGGAACAGCTATCAGGTTGGCAAGACATAGATGGGAAAAGGTATTACTTTGGTGAGTATGGGGCATCCAGTGGTCGTATATATATAGAAGGAAAACAATATTATTTTGATTCAGATACTTGTGAATTGAAAATAGGATGGTTAGAGTTAGGTAAATATAAATATTATGCAGATCCAAATGATGGTGGTGCATTTGCATCAAATAAAACTTTAATAATAGACGGTGTTTCATACACATTCGATTATGGAGGTACTCTTATTAACAATGTACCTTAATTGATCAGCACCTTGAAAGTTAGATTTTTTTCTAACTGTCAAGGTGTTTTTAACTATGATGATAAAGAATTTTATAATATAACCAGAGTGAGTTATTAGGTAGTTAATAAGCTTCATTTATAATCATTGATAAAGTCAGTTGCTAAAAATTTAATAATAGAGCAGGTTATTTCTTTAATTACTTTTAGATAATATCTTATATAATTTTATCTAAAAGTGGATACTGATAGCCTTTAAAAGGATAAATAAAAAGAGAGTGCTTTATAATTGAATTCGTTGACAGCGACCTCTCTATATCCATACATCATTTGATTTAGAGAAATAAACATGTTACAATGAAAGCGTATACAAAATATAAGGAGGAAATAAAAATGAAAAAAGCAACTAAGTTTTTGCTAGGTATTGTATTAGGTATATTACTTTTAACTCCAGTATCTCAAGTAAAGGCTGATTGGCATCGAGATAATGTTGGTTGGTGGTATCAAACATATTATGGTTCCTATTATAAAGATACAGAAGCTCAGATTAACGGGAAGTGGTATAAATTTGATGAAAGAGGTTATATGATGACCGGCTGGTATCTACGTGAGGGTAGGTATGTTAATGGGGATATATACAAAAACTGGTCTTATTTTGATCCAGTGAATGGGGATAAAAAACTTGGATGGCAAAACATAGATGGGAAATGGTATTACCTTACGACAGATGGGGCACGTATGGGTGAACAAAATTTAGATGGAAAACTTTATTATTTTGATCCAGTTAATGGTGATATGAAAACTGGTTGGATATCTAATCCAGGATATACTGGTACGGAATGGAATTATTACGACCCTGTAAGTGGAGAAAAAGCTACCGGTTGGAGAAATATAGATGGGAAATGGTATTACTTTCTCCATCATGCGTTAAAAGGTTTCCAAAAGATAGGTGATAAAAGTTATTATTTCGATCCAGTTAATTCCGATATGAAAACGGGCTGGATATCTAAACAAGGACAGCGTGGTCTAGAGTGGTATTATTACGACCCAGAAAGTGGAGCACAAGTGTCAGGTTGGCAAACTATAGATGGGAAAACGTATTGCTTTGACGAATTTGGTAAGGCATTTGCTGGTCAGGTTACGTTTCAAGATGGAAAAACTTATTATTTTGACCCAGCTAATTGTGATTTAAAGACGGGGTGGCTAGAATTAAATGGAAGAAAATATTATGCGGATCCTAACGATGGTGGTGCATTTGCATCAAATAAAACGTTAGTTATTGATGGTGTTTCTTATACATTTGGTATTGATGGTTCTGTTATCAATAATGAGCCTTAATTGATTAAAACCTCAAAAGTTGGATATTTCTAACTTTTGGGGTGTTTTTAATTATGATAATAACGAACCACCCTCGCTGTGGTTTGTTCTATACTAGACATACATCGAAGCGGAGCTAGAAAAGACGTGAGGAGAGGAGGATATCTGTGATAAAAAAGGGATTGATCTTTCTATTATTATGAATGACTGTGTTAGTAGCTTGGCATCTCTTTGTTCCGGATGAACAACCAGCTCCAAATTTTTCATCTAAAAATAAAATTGAATTGCTGGCAAGAATACTTGATCGTCGTAATGCCAATACCATTAGAGAAGCTGGCTATGGGATTCCTTCAGACGCGGAGATCAGACGTGTGGGTGGCATAGACCAACTGGAAATGGATGGTACGAGTTCCTAGTCCAGATGACAATAAAATCTTGATTACCTCTTCAACGATCATTGAGGGTGAAAAAATAGATGTAGCCTTTTCATTAGATAAAGAGTGGGTATTACTACATGCTAGTTATTTCCATACGGAGAAAGATGGGACCACTAACCGAGTTGGAGTCAGTGATTCTCAGCAAACAGAGCTCCTAGAAAAAGTGCAAACAGAATTAAATCGCTTTGTAAAAAAATGGAGCAAGAGTTAAAGCCGTAACTAGTTATGGATATCTTAAAAAGAATGAAGTTCCGTAGTTTTTGGGTAGAAGGAGCTTTCAAAATAGATCAAAAAACCCACCCTCGGGTGGCTTTTTCTATACTTATTTTCACCATTTCGTCAAGGAGATTTCTCCGCTATTGAGCCAGATTTCTTCTTGATTGTCTAATTGGACCAAGAGTTGGCCGGTATCAGAGATATCTTTGGCGAGGCCCTGATAGGTCTGTTGGTTCTGCTCAAAAGTAACGGTTCGTCCTAGGACCAGGGAGCGCTCTTTATAGAGGTAGACCAGTTCATCGACATCCGTTTGGAAGAATTCCTTCCAGATCTCACTGATGAGGTCATTGCGGGTGATGGGACAAGGTCCTTCAAATAAAGACCCCGCCTTGCTTTCTAGCGCTTCTGGAAAAGTAGGGATAGCTAAATTGAGACCGACTCCGATAATAACATCCGTGACGAGACCAGTCTCGATGGACGTGATAGCTTCGGTGAGGATTCCCCCAATTTTTTTATGGCGGTAGTAAATATCATTGACCCACTTGATATCGATATCGATCAGGGTCAGGTTTTTAATAGCCTTGTAGATAGCCCCAGCGACCATGAGGGTATATGGGGGGAGCTCCGCAGGTGGCAGTTGAGGCTTGAGATGAAGGGACATGTAGATACCGCCCTGATCGGGGCAGTAGTAGTCACGACCAAAGCGGCCCTTTCCAGCGGCCTGCGAATTGGCCAGGTAGAGCGCCTTGCCTTCTTGATGGCTTTCTATGCCTAATTTGGCATCCAATTGGGTGGAACTACAGTCTTCATTCAAGGACACGGTCAATTGGGTATTTTTTGCGATCACTTCAGGAAGCAGAATATCGCCTGAGACCAGCTTGTAGCCCTTCTTTTTGAGGGATTCGATGACGACTCCATCTTTTTCTAGACGTTGGATGGCCTTCCAGATAGAGGTGCGAGAAACACCTAGTTCTTTTGCCAGTTGCTCCCCGTTGACATAATCATCTGCCTGAGAAAGGGTTTGAAAGAGGATTTCATGTGTTTTCATAGGACCTCCTAGCGACTGCTGTCACGAATCGTCAGTTTGGTGGCTAATTTGACCATATAGGGAACACTTGATTGACTCCCTTGAAAGGTTTGTCGCAACATCTGGATGGCTTGCTTGCCCATTTCTTCTGTGTAGACGGTCACTGTAGAGAGAGCAGGAAAGACATACTTAGCAATCGATGTATCATTGAAGGAAATGAGACTGACGCGATCAGGAACTGCGATTTGGTGCTCCTGAAGAGAGCGAAGGGCTCCGACAGCCAAGGCATCACTAGCCATAAAAAAGGCAGTTGGCAAGTTGTCGCCCAATGCTTGAATCAGTTGCTCCATCATCTGATAACCCGACTCGGTCGAGAATTGACCAACAGAAACAAAGCGCTCCTCATAAAGTCCTTTTTCCGTGAGAAACTGTTGAAAGGTCCGTTGACGGGGATCCATCTGTAGTGGTGTCGCATCGGCGGTTTCTTCCTGACCAACCAAAAGCCCGATCTCCTTGTGGCCATGATCAAGGAAATACTCGAGAGCCGTGATAACAGAATCTTCTAGATCGGTCGTCACACAGGAATGCCCTAAATAGAGGGTATTGCTATCGACAAAAATCAGGGGTTTGCCGTAACTTTCTAGATCTCGAATGGTCTTGGGACTGAATTTCCCAAGAGCGATGATACCGTCTGCCTCTTGAATAAAGGACCAATCGTCCTTGTTGAAGATACGAAAGATCTCATAGCCTAATTCCTGGGCTTGTTTTTCTAACCCCATCCGAATGGCATAGTAGTAGAGGTCATCTAATTCTTCTTCACGCGTGTACCATTCAAAGATGACGATTTTATGAGAGTCTTCGACTGGTTGAGGCGCTGTTTTGCGGCTTTTCTTTTGGTAATGCAGGTCCTCAGCGATGCGAAGAATCCGACTGCGCGTGTCTTCACTGACCGATAAGGTCGCATCCTGGTTGAGAACACGAGAGACCGTTGCCTGAGAAACGCCTGCTTTTTCCGCAATGTCTTTAATCGTTGCCATAGTTCATCCTTTATTGATTTCTACTTCCAGTATACTCTAAAAACTAGTAAAAAGAAATAAATTTTTACTAAATTTTATGTTTGCTACGATATTGGCTAGGAGTCAGTTGGCTATAGGCCTTAAAGGCCTTTGAAAAATAGAGGGGATCTGAAAAGCCAACCGAGTAAGCTACAATCTTGACGCTTTCGTCTGTGTTGGTCAGTAACTGCTGGGCACGTTGCATGCGGACCGAGTGCAGGAATTCTTTGGGAGAGATCTGGTGAAACTCCTTAAAAACAGTTGTCAGGTAAGACCGATGGACATTGAGGTCATCAGCGATCTCTTGAATACTTAGATGCTCTTTATTGTAATGCGTCTCAATCACATGCTTGCAGGTCAGATAGAGCTGATAGGTGGGAGATGGATGGCTTCGATGGATATCGGGAGCCACTTCACTGATAAGAAATAGCAGTTCATAGATCTGAGAGAGAAGGTGGAGTTGGTAGTGCGAGGTCATTTTTGAAGCCTCTGCCTTGTGGATGAGTTGCTCCATGAACAGGCCAATCCGCTCTGTGTCCACCTCTGTTTTCTTTAAAAAGCCTTTTTCTTGTAGGGTTGAAAAGCGCATGAAATCACTTACCTTGGTGCCACTGATGCCAATCCAGTAGTAGGACCAAGGTTCTTCTGAGTCTGCCTGGTAGTAGGTCACCTTATTTTTTGGAAGAAGAAAGAGATCCCCGGCCTCTAGGTGGATTTCTTTTTTTTCAAAGTGAAAGACTCCCTTTCCCTTGGTAACAAAATGCAGGACAAAATTATCTCGGACGCTAGGACCAAATTCATAATTCTTCGGACAATCTTCGTAGCCATAAAAATCAAGGGCTAGGTCAATGGTATCGGTTTGGTATTCAGAAAAGACTGACATGGTTGAACCTCCTACCTAACATTTTACCATATAAGTGCAACAAAATTCTATTTTCGGAAGCGTTTACATCAAGTAAAATAAAGACATGTAAAAAAAGAAAAATATTGGAACTGAATTTAAAAATACATAGTGATATTTTTCGAGTCCAATGGAGGAAGATATGGCAATTCGTATTGAACAGAATTTGTTCTATGTAGAAAGTAAGGGACTGAGCCTGATCCTTGAAAATCGAGATGGCTACCTGATGCTTAAGCATCTGGGACGTCCGATTCCGTCTTATCATTTTTCCAATACCGTGCATGAGAAGGACCATGCTTTCGCTGGAAATCCAACACCTGACAATCGAACTTTTAGTCTAGATACCCAGCGACAGGTCTTGGGACAGCACGGACTAGGAGATTTTCGAAAGCCGTCGATCAAGATCCAGCACGGCGTTACAGAGGTGACGGATTTCCTCTATGTCGGAGCCAATATCTACTCTGGCAGTGTTGAGGCGACCGGTCTTCCGAACCCTCATTCAGTAGATCAGGCCGAAACCTTGGTCTTGGTCTTTGAAGATGATCAAGCGGCCCTGCGTTTGACCCTCTATTACACAGCCTACGAAGATCGGGCAACCATCACCAGCTTTTTAAAGATTGAAAACTGGAGTGATGAAACCGTCGTGATCCACAAGGCCCTCAATGTGTTGGCCGATGTCCCAGCAGGTGACTATGATATCATCACCCTTCAAGGGGCCTATGCGAGAGAAAAAACAGTCCGCCGCCAGCAAGTAGAGCAAGGAATCTTCTCCATCAGCTCCAACCGTGGTGCTTCTGGACACGCGCAGACCCCAGCCCTGATTCTTGCTGAGCATGAAGTGACGGAAGATGCCGGTTCTGCCCTTGCCTTCCAACTGCTCTACAGTGGAAATTTTGAAGGATTTGTTCAAAAGAATCAACTCAATGAAGTTCGGGTTGGATTGGGAATCAATCCAGAAAACTTTTCCTGGGAGTTAGCGCCTAATCAGAGCTTTGATACTCCAGTAGCCATGATCAGCTACTCACATGAGGGATTGACCGGTCTCAGTCAAGAGAGCCAAGCATTTGTCCAAGACCATATCATTCCTAGCCAGTTTGCCCATAAAGAACGTCCAATTCTTATCAACAACTGGGAAGCAACCTACTTTGATTTCAAGAAAGAAAAATTATTGGAGCTGGCAGATGAGGCTCAAAAAGTGGGAATCGAGCTTTTCGTTCTGGATGATGGCTGGTTTGGCAATCGCTATGATGACAATCGGGCCCTTGGTGACTGGACTGTCAATGAAGAAAAATTAGGAGGAAGTCTAGCAGAATTGATCCAGGGCATCCACGACAAGGGGCTTCAATTTGGCCTTTGGGTGGAGCCAGAAATGATATCTGTTGATAGTGACCTCTATCGGGCTCATCCGGACTGGGCTATTCAAGTCCCAGGTTACGAACACACCTATTCACGGAATCAACTGGTGCTCGATTTCTCCAATAAAGAAGTGGTTTCTTATATCAAGCAGGTCTTGGATGACTTACTTGGAAACCATGAGATCGACTACATCAAATGGGATATGAACCGCAATATCACCAAACTTGGAAATGGGAAAACCTACCTTGAAACCAAGATGCAATCCCATGCTTATATCTTGGGTCTCTATGAAGTGGTTTCATACTTAACAGAGAAGTACGACAACATCCTCTTTGAGTCCTGCTCCGGAGGTGGTGGCCGCAATGACCTAGGTATGATGCGTTACTTCCCTCAGGTCTGGGCGAGTGACAATACGGATGCCATTGCCAGACTTCCGATCCAGTACGGTTCTAGCTACCTCTATCCTACCATTTCTATGGGGGCTCACGTATCAGCGGTGCCAAATCACCAGATGGGACGGATGACACCACTTGAAACACGTGGTCATGTAGCAATGATGGGAAATCTAGGCTATGAATTAGATCTAACCAGTCTTCCGCAAGAAGAGTTGGATCGGATCGCAGCTCAAGTCGCTCATTACAAAACGATTCGACCACTTGTTCAATTCGGAAAACACTACCGCTTGATCAATCCAAGCCATGGTAGCAATCAAGCAGCCGTCCAGTTCACTTATCAAGGCCGCACGGTTGTAACCTATGTACGGGTCTTATCAACGGTTGAGGAGATCGAGCCGACCCTGAAACTCAAAGGGTTGGAAGAAGATGCGCTCTATCGCTTAGAAGGGACGGATCAAGTCTATTCAGGAGCCGAGCTCATGTATGCTGGCTTAACCGTCGTTCTTCCTCAGGGAGATTTCCTCAGCAAACAATATGTTTTTGTCAAAAAATAAAAGGAGACAGCCAAATGAAATGGTATAAAAAAATCGGACTTCTTGCGACAACAGGCCTAGCCTTGTTTGGGCTCGGTGCTTGCTCCAACGATGGAAAATCTGCAGATGGCACAGTGACCATCGAGTATTTCAACCAGAAAAAAGAAATGACCAAAACCTTGGAAGAAATCGCGCGTGATTTTGAAAAGGAAAACCCAAAGGTCAAGGTCAAAGTTGTCAATGTACCAAATGGTGGTGAAGTATTGAAAACACGTGTTCTCGCAGGGGATGTGCCAGATGTAGTCAATATTTACCCACAGTCGATCGAATTGCAAGAATGGGCGAAAGCGGGTGTCTTCGAAGATTTAAGCAATAAAGATTATCTCAAACGCGTGAAAAACGGCTACGCTGAAAAATATGCCGTGAACGGAAAAGTCTACAACGTTCCTTTCACAGCCAATGCTTACGGAATCTACTACAACAAAGATAAATTCGAAGAATTGGGCTTGAAGGTTCCTGAAACTTGGGATGAGTTCGAACAGTTAGTAAAAGACATCGTTGCCAAAGGACAAACACCATTTGGAATTGCAGGTGCAGATGCTTGGACGCTCAATGGGTATAATCAATTGGCCTTTGCGACAGCAGCAGGTGGGGGTAAAGAAGCCAATCAATACCTTCGTTATTCACAGCCAAATTCCATTAAATTGTCTGATCCGATTATGAAGGATGACATCAAGGTCATGGATATTCTTCGCATTAAAGGTTCGAAGCAAAAGAACTGGGAAGGGGCAGGTTATACAGACGTTATCGGAGCCTTCGCGCGTGGAGATGTCCTCATGACACCAAATGGGTCTTGGGCTATAACAGCGATCAATGAACAAAAACCGAAATTTAAGATTGGGACCTTCATGATTCCAGGGAAAGAAAAAGGACAAAGCTTAACCGTTGGTGCGGGAGACTTAGCATGGTCTATCTCCGCTACTACCAAACATCCAAAAGAAGCCAATGCCTTTGTGGAATACATGACCCGTCCAGAAGTCATGCAAAAGTACTATGATGTGGACGGATCTCCAACAGCGATCGAAGGGGTCAAACAAGCAGGAGAGGATTCACCGCTTGCTGGGATGACCAAATATGCCTTTACGGATCGTCACTTGGTGTGGTTGCAACAATACTGGACCAGTGAAGCAGACTTCCATACCTTGACGATGAACTATGTCTTGACAGGTGATAAACAAGGAATGGTCAATGATTTGAATGCCTTCTTTAACCCGATGAAAGCGGATGTGGATTAGGAGTAGAGAGACAATGAAAAAAGTATTACAAAAATATTGGGCATGGGCTTTTGTGGTCATTCCCCTCTTATTACAAGCAATTTTCTTCTATGTGCCAATGTTCCAAGGAGCCTTTTACAGTTTTACCAACTGGACAGGTTTGACCTATAACTACAAGTTTGTTGGCTTGAACAACTTTAAGCTCCTCTTTATGGATCCAAAATTCATGAATGCTATTGGCTTTACTGCGATCATCACGATTGCTATGGTAGTTGGTGAGATTGCCCTTGGGATCTTCATTGCGCGTGTCTTGAACTCTAAAATCAAAGGCCAAACCTTCTTCCGTGCTTGGTTCTTCTTCCCAGCAGTTTTGTCTGGTTTGACAGTGGCTCTGATTTTCAAACAAGTCTTCAACTACGGTCTTCCAGCAATTGGGAATGCCCTTCATATCGAGTTTCTTCAAACCAGTCTTTTAGGGACTAAGTGGGGAGCGATCTTCGCGGCTGTCTTTGTCCTTCTTTGGCAAGGAGTAGCTATGCCCATCATTATCTTCCTAGCTGGTCTGCAATCTATCCCATCTGAAATTACAGAAGCAGCAAGAATCGATGGTGCGACGAGCAAGCAAGTCTTCTGGAATGTTGAATTGCCTTACTTACTACCAAGTGTCTCTATGGTCTTTATCCTAGCCCTAAAAGGTGGGCTTACCGCCTTTGACCAAGTCTTTGCCATGACTGGTGGTGGTCCAAACAATGCCACAACCTCACTTGGACTCTTGGTTTATAACTATGCCTTTAAAAATAACCAATTCGGTTATGCCAATGCCATTGCCGTAATCTTGTTCTTCTTGATTGTAGTGATTTCGATCATCCAATTGAGAGTATCTAAGAAATTTGAAATTTAAGAGGAGAAGCACGATGAAACAAGATGAAAGAAAAGCCTTGATTGGCAAATACATTCTATTGATTCTAGGATCGGTTCTGATTTTAGTGCCGCTCCTTGCCACCCTCTTTAGTTCCTTCAAACCCACCAAAGATATTGTAGATAATTTCTTTGGATTCCCGACGAACTTCACATGGGACAACTTTAGTCGACTCTTGGCTGATGGAATCGGAGGCTATTATTGGAACTCTGTCGTCATCACTGTCTTGTCTTTACTTGCAGTAATGATCTTTATCCCCATGGCAGCCTACTCCATCGCACGTAATATGAGTAAGAGAAAAGCCTTTACCATCATGTACACCCTCTTGATCCTTGGGATTTTCGTACCTTTCCAAGTCATCATGATTCCGATTACGGTTATGATGAGTAAACTCGGTTTGGCTAACACCTTTGGTTTGATCTTGCTCTACTTGACCTATGCGATTCCACAGACCCTCTTCCTCTATGTCGGCTATATCAAAATCTCGATTCCAGAAAGTTTGGATGAAGCAGCAGAAATCGATGGGGCTAATAAATTCACAACCTATTTCCGTATCATCTTCCCAATGATGAAACCGATGCATGCGACAACCATGATCATCAATGCCCTTTGGTTCTGGAATGACTTCATGTTGCCACTCCTTGTCTTGAACCGCGATTCCAAAATGTGGACCCTGCCTTTGTTCCAATACAACTATGCAGGCCAATATTTCAACGACTACGGACCAAGCTTTGCCTCTTACGTGGTCGGCATTATCAGTATCACCATTGTCTATCTCTTCTTCCAACGCCATATCATCGCAGGAATGAGCAACGGCGCAGTGAAATAAGAAATAAGATACAAAGCCCGTCAAAAGCTCACAGTGAAAATAGGGAATCTGAATAAGAAGCCTTGGCTTCTTGGAAGATTCATCTTTTTCACACAGAGCTTAGGGCGTGTTCAATTCTAGATACAAAGGGACGATTCAGCTTGCTGATTTAAATCGTATCCTAGGAAGCAATTCTAAAATAGAAAAACTCAAGAAAGCCAGGTCTCTTAAGACTTGGCTTTCAAAAAAGAAAAGGAAACCATTATGCCAATTCAAAACAAAACCATGTTAATTACTTACTCAGATAGCTTAGGAAATAACCTTAAGGATCTCTATGAAAATCTAGAGAAGCACTTTGGGGATGCAGTAGGTGGGGTTCACCTCTTGCCATTTTTCCCATCAACTGGTGACCGAGGCTTTGCGCCTGTGGACTATGACCAAGTGGATCCAGCCTTTGGAGATTGGGAAGATGTCAAACGCTTGGGCGACAAGTACTATCTTATGTTTGACTTTATGATCAATCACATTTCTCGTCAATCTAAATACTACAAGGACTACCAAGAAAAGCATGACCAAAGTGCCTACAAGGATCTCTTTCTCAACTGGGACAAGTTCTGGCCAGAGAATCGCCCAACTCAAGCAGATGTAGATTTGATTTATAAGCGCAAAGACCGGGCTCCTAAACAAGCCATCACTTTTGCGGATGGGACGACTGAGCATCTCTGGAATACCTTTGGGGAAGAGCAGATTGACCTAGACGTGACCAAGGAAGTGACCATGGATTTTATTCGCAAGACCATCGAACACCTGGCAAGCAATGGCTGTGACCTCATTCGTTTGGACGCCTTTGCCTATGCGGTGAAGAAATTGGACACCAATGATTTCTTCGTGGAGCCAGACATTTGGGATTTGTTGGATAAGGTGCGCGATATGGCGGCAGGCTACGGTGCTGAGCTTCTTCCAGAGATTCATGAGCACTATTCCATTCAGTTTAAGATTGCTGACCACGATTATTATGTCTATGACTTCGCGCTTCCAATGGTGACCCTCTATAGCCTCTATAGCTCAAAAGTGGATCGCCTTGCCAAGTGGTTGAAGATGAGTCCCATGAAGCAATTCACGACACTTGACACACATGACGGGATTGGGGTAGTTGATGTCAAGGATATCTTGACAGATGAAGAAATTGACTATGCATCAAATGAGCTCTACAAGGTAGGAGCAAATGTGAAACGCAAGTATTCAACAGCAGAGTACAACAACTTGGACATCTACCAAATCAATTCGACCTACTATTCAGCACTTGGAGATGACGATCGCAAGTACTTCCTAGCCCGCTTGATTCAAGCCTTTGCGCCGGGCATTCCACAAGTGTATTATGTTGGATTCCTAGCTGGGAAGAATGATTTGGAACTCTTAGAAAACACCAAGGAAGGACGCAATATCAACCGTCATTACTACAGCAATGAAGAAATTGCTCAAGAAGTAGAGCGTCCAGTTGTGAAATCCCTTCTCAAGCTCTTTAGTTTCCGGAACAACTCGCAAGCTTTTGACTTAGAAGGAAGCATTGAGGTGGAAACACCAGATGAACATACCATTGTCATTACGCGCCAAAACAAAGACCAGACCGTCACAGCAACAGCCCGAATCAATCTTGCTGACGGGACTTACCAAGTGACAGAAAATGGTCAAGACATTGTGTTTTAAAAAAATAGGAATGAACTAAAGGATAAGTGAAAAAGCGCTTATCCTATTTTTTATTTCAGGTATTGCAACCGTTTACAAAACTATAAAACAATGGTACAATATCCATGAAGAAAGGAGGTCGCTTTATGAAAAAAATCATTTATCCATCTGCGGCCCTATTAACGGCTTTTGCTCTATTATCGGTCCAAACAGCAAAGGCAGACACAGTTCAAACACCGGATCAAGCCAATGAACCGGCAGCAACAGTCGAAGAGGTTGTGGCTTCTCCAGCTCCAGAAACCTCCACAGAAAATCAGGAAGGGGTAGCAGAACCGTCAACTGTGACTGATCGTGAAGCAGTCCCGGCAGCTTCCCCAACGGAAACAACAACGGAGACGGCATCTCCTCAAGTGGAAAAACTACTTGAAGACATGCCTCTCAAGCAAAAGGTCACCCAAATGATCATGCCGGACTTCCGTAAGTGGCAGGAGGCAGGTCAGGAGTCACCACAAGATCTTACCAAGGTCAATGCTGAAGTAGCAGATGCGATAGACAAGTATGATTTTGGAGGCGTCATTCTTTTTGCTGAAAACGTTAAAGAAACCAAGCAGACCCTGGCTCTGACGCAAGATATGCAAAAGGCAGCGAATGAAAACAAGGCCAACAATGGGAAAATTCCGCTCTTATTAGCCATCGACCAAGAAGGGGGCATCGTCTACCGCTTGGGGACAGGGACAGCCCTTCCTGGCAATATGGCCATTGGGGCTACCAATGATCCCAAACTAGCGAAAGAAGCCGGTCAAATCATCGGACGTGAACTTTCTGCACTAGGCTTGAATGTGGATTTTGCTCCGGTTCTAGATACCAATAACAATCCTCAAAACCCTGTGATTGGGCTTCGTTCCTTCTCATCTGACCCAAATCGGGTTGCCTACTTGGGTATTCCGATGATGAAAGGCATTCAGGACTACAATGTCGCTGTAGCGGCCAAGCATTTCCCAGGTCATGGAGATACAGCGGTCGATTCACATACAGGTCTCCCCTTGGTGGATAAATCTCTTGCTGAGCTTGAAAAATTGGAACTCCTTCCATTCAAAAAAGCTATGGATGAAGGGGTAGACCTCTTGATGACGGCTCATATCCAATACCCTCAAATTGAAAAAGATCAGGTCGTGTCAAAAGAAACAGGTGAGAAAATCTATGTTCCAGCGACTCTATCTGATGATATTTTAACGGGCTTGGTACGGAAGAAATACGGCTATAAGGGCGTGATTGTCTCCGATGCCATGGGAATGGATGCTATTGCTAAGAACTTCGGTGAGGTGGAAGCCGTGAAGATGGCCATAAAAGCCGGAGTTGATCTGGTCTTGATGCCAACGACCCTTCGCAGCAAAGCCGATTTGACCAAGATTGATACCATTGTCAATGCAGTGGTAGATGCGGTCCAAACCGGTGACATCTCAGAAGAACGCTTAAATGATTCGGTTCGCCGGATTCTGACCCTCAAAGAAAAACGTGGGGTCCTGAATTTTGATCCAAGTGCTCGGACAGCTGAAAAAGCAGAAGAAGCAGTTGGATCTACCCTCAACCGTGACTTGGAACGCAAGATTGCAGCAGCAGCGGTGACGGTTGTAAAAAATGAAGACAATACCTTGCCATTTAAGGTGCAAACAGGGGACCATGTCTTACTACTCGGAGCTTTTGAAAATGAAGTCCCAGGACTAAATTTGGGCATGCGTCGCTTAATCGCGGATGGAGTGCTTCCAAAAGATACCTCCTTTGTGGCCAAGAACTTCACTAAGGAATCCACCCTTGATAGTCTAAAAGAAGACCTTGAAAAAGCCACCCATATCGTAGTGATTTCAGAGATCGGTTATGAAGGGCAACTGGATAAAGATTTCTGGCGGACCAAGATTCCAACAGAAATCGTCAATTATGCCAATACCAACCATAAGAAGGCAGCTGTCCTTTCTATCTCTAAACCTTATGATGTAGCCAACTATCCCGCAGCCAAAGCCATTTTAGCAGTCTATGGAAATAAGGGAATGGATCCAACGGAATCCCTCAAACCAGACAATGCATTTGGTCCTAATATTCCTGCAGGAGTGGAAGTCATCTTCAATGGCAAGGAACATCTAGGTACCTTACCGGTTGATATTCCAAAAATTGTAGACGGAAAAATGTCGGAAACAGAGTATGCCTACCGCATTGGTCATGGTCTTTTCTATCCAGCACCTGCTCCATTGCCAACACCAGAAGTCCAAGATCCAACTTCACCAGTCCAAGAACCAACCCATCAGACACAACCAGTAGAGGTTGGTAACACAGGAACACAGGTCCTTGTTAGCAAGCAAGAAAAAGCTAGCACTCTTGATGGTCCACAAGTTACTCCGATCGCTGTGAAACAAGCCACTGATCAGGCTCCTGCAAGTGTTTCAGGAAGTCCTGCATCATCGGTATTGCCAAAAACCGGTCAAACAGGGAACCTCCTCTCCCTCATGGGCATCAGCCTCTTAACCTTCCTTGGATCTTTTGTCTATCCAAGAAAGAAACACTAAAGGATTAAGAATCTCAATTGGGTGATTTCCCAATTGAGATTTTTGGTAAACTTTTACTAAAATTAACTCGAAATAGCAAGAGTGGAATAGAAGTTGTAATCGGAGGAAAACCCTTTGTTATAGCCTTTTCGGACACAAAATAAAAAATTAATAAAATTTTACTAAAAACACTTGAAGTTTTACTTCTGATCAGATATAATACAAGTATAAAAACGTTTACAAAACTAAAGGAGTTTCTCATGACGACAACAATCACATCTCAAGATTTACAAGCAAAATTCCAGGCTGTCTTTGGGGAAAAGGCTGACCATACCTTCTTTTCACCAGGACGGATTAATCTGATTGGTGAACACACGGACTATAACGGAGGCCATGTTTTCCCAGCGGCTATCACACTCGGTACCTACGGAGCGGCAAGAAAGCGTGAGGATAAGGTCTTGCGTTTCTTCTCAGGAAACTTTGAAGACAAGGGGATCATTGAAGTTCCACTTGAAAATCTCCACTTTGAAAAAGAGCACAACTGGACCAACTATCCAAAAGGCGTGCTCCACTTCTTGCAAGAAGCTGGTCATGTCATTGATAGCGGTATGGACGTCTATGTCTACGGCAATATTCCAAATGGATCCGGTCTTTCTTCTTCAGCTTCTCTTGAGCTCTTAATTGGCGTCATCGCTGAGAAACTATATGATCTTCACTTAGATCGTCTAGATCTGGTCAAGATCGGGAAACAAACCGAAAATTACTTCATCGGAGTTAACTCTGGGATCATGGACCAATTTGCCATCGGTATGGGAGCTGATCAACGGGCTATTTACCTCGATACCAACACCCTAGAGTATGATTTGGTACCGCTGGACCTCAAAGACAATGTCGTAGTCATCATGAATACCAACAAACGCCGGGAATTAGCGGATTCAAAATACAATGAACGTCGTTCAGAATGTGAAACCGCCGTTTCTGAACTCCAAGAAAAATTGGATATCCAAACCTTAGGGGAATTGGATCTCTGGGCTTTTGATGCCTACAGCTACTTGATCAAGGATGAAAATCGCATCAAACGGGCTCGTCATGCAGTTCTTGAAAACCAACGGACCCTCCAAGCACGCAAGGCCCTTGAAGCAGGGGATTTGGAAGGCTTTGGCCGTCTCATGAATGCTTCCCACGTATCCTTGGAGCATGACTACGAAGTGACTGGTCTAGAATTGGATACCTTGGTGCATACAGCCTGGGAACAAGAAGGTGTCTTGGGCGCTCGTATGACTGGAGCAGGCTTTGGTGGTTGTGCCATTGCCCTCGTAAACAAAGATAAGGTTGAAGCCTTTAAAAAAGCTGTTGGCAAACGCTATGAAGAAGTCGTTGGCTATGCGCCAAGCTTCTATATTGCAGAGGTTGCGGCAGGAACACGGGTACTCGATTAAAAAGGAGATAGGATGACAGAACAGGTATTAGATGCATTTGTCACGGCCGTCATTGCGGCGAGTGACTACGAAGAGATGGATCGGATTTATCTAAAAAATCGCGTCATGAGTCGCGTTGGAGAAGAAGGGCTAGATGCCCCAGCCAAAAAAGAAGACTTGATTGCACTCAAAGATCAGTTGGTGGAGATTGCGGTTGCGAATAGCAAGATCCAGGACAGTATGGCCGCCAAGGACAGCTTGGGTGCGGAGTTGATGGATTGGATTACCCCTAGTCCTAGTCAAGTCAACCATCGCTTTTGGGAGACCTACCGTCAGTCCAAGGAAGACGCGATTGCTGATTTCTATGCCCTCTCTAAGCGCAATGATTACATCAAGGTCAATGCGATTGCGCAAAACATTGCCTTTGAGACACAAACTCCCTATGGTTCTCTTGAAATCACCATCAATCTGTCAAAACCTGAAAAAGATCCTAAAGACATTGCAGCGGCCAAACTTGCTAAAGCCAGTCATTATCCAGCCTGCCAATTATGCTTTGAAAATGAAGGCTATCAAGGTCGCCTAGACCATCCAGCCCGGGCCAATCACCGGATCATCCGCTTTGATATGGACGGTCATGATTGGGGTTTCCAGTATTCCCCTTATGCCTACTTCAATGAACACTGCATTTTCCTCGATAGCCAGCATGTTCCCATGGCCATTAGCCGCAAGACCTTTGAGCGACTCTTGACTATTGTCGAGACTTTTTCAGGCTATTTTGCAGGGTCCAATGCAGACCTGCCCATTGTAGGGGGATCCATCCTGACTCATGACCATTACCAAGGCGGACGCCACACCTTCCCTATGGAGCTAGCTCCTGTTGAGGAAAGCTTTAGCGTTGAGGGATTTGAGGCTGTATCGGTAGGAATTGTCAACTGGCCCATGTCCGTGCTTCGTCTGCAATCAGATGACAAGGCGCAATTGATTGCCCTGGCAGACCATATCCTAACAGCCTGGCGAGGCTACTCGGATCCAGCAGCTCAAGTTTTAGCGGTATCCGATGGTCAGCCCCACCATACCATTACCCCCATTGCACGGATACGTGATGGGCATTATGAACTGGACTTGGTGCTCCGTGACAACCAAACCTCACCAGAGCATCCAGATGGGATCTATCACCCACATGCAGATGTGCAACACATTAAAAAAGAAAATATCGGCCTGATCGAAGTCATGGGCCTGGCCATTTTGCCACCTCGCCTCAAGGAAGAGCTCAAGCAGGTTCAAGACTATTTGCTTGGACGTGAGAGCACAGTGGCAACCTACCACCAGGCTTGGGCAGATGATTTGAAAGCCACTCACCCAGCTATCACAAACGAAGCAGAGGCAGAATCCCTTGTCCGTGAATCAGTCGGTCAGATCTTTGCGCGCGTGCTCGAAGATGCCGGAGTCTACAAGCGAACAGCAGAAGGACAAGCTGCCTTTAGACGCTTTGTTGCGACACTTTAAGTGTGGAGAAGTGGCAGAAATTTGGTACAATAAGAGAGAAGACAAGAAGCGAAAGGAAAACAAATGGCAATACTCGTACTCGGAGGAGCTGGTTATATCGGTTCCCACATGGTGGACCGTTTGGTCAATGAAGGACAGGAAAAAGTCGTCGTGGTCGATAGTCTGGTCACAGGCCACCGTGCAGCGGTACATCCAGATGCTGTCTTTTACCAAGGAGACCTAGCAGATCAAGACTTTATGCGCACTGTTTTTAAGGAACATGGAGATATCGATGCGGTCATCCACTTTGCAGCTTACTCACTAGTCGCTGAGTCTATGGCAGATCCATTGAAATATTTTGACAATAATACAGCTGGCATGGTCAAACTCTTGGAAGTCATGCATGAATGTGGGGTGCACTACATCGTCTTTTCTTCAACTGCTGCTACCTACGGTATTCCAGAAGAAATTCCGATTCTTGAAACCACTCCACAAAAACCGATTAATCCCTATGGCGAAAGTAAGCTCATGATGGAAACCATCATGCGCTGGGCCGATCAAGCCTACGGCATCAAGTATGTGCCCCTTCGTTACTTTAATGTAGCGGGTGCTAAGCCAGATGGATCCATCGGAGAAGACCATGGACCAGAGACCCATCTCTTGCCGATCGTCTTGCAAGTGGCCCAAGGCAAACGCGAGAAGATCTCCATTTTTGGGGACGACTACAAGACACCAGATGGGACCAATGTTCGGGACTACGTCCATCCATTTGATTTGGCAGATGCCCATCTTTTAGCAGTGGAGTATCTGCGTAATGGCAATCCATCGACTGCCTTTAATCTGGGCTCATCGACTGGATTCTCCAATCTTCAAATCGTTGAAGCAGCTCGCAAGGTGACGGGACATCCGATCCCACTTGAGCTGGCTGATCGCAGACCAGGAGATCCAGATACCTTGATTGCATCATCTGAGAAGGCGCGTGCCATCCTCGGCTGGCAACCAAAATTTGACAATATCGAAACCATTATCCAAACAGCCTGGGCTTGGCATTCCAGCCACCCAGATGGCTACAATGATCGATAAGGAGGGACTGCGGACATCATTTTTGAGACTTTTTTAATAACATCTAAAACGACAGTTGATCTTGCTAATGACTCGTTTCAGACGTCAGTCATTTCCTTAACCATCATAAAAAAGTGAGGTATTCAAAATGAATAAAACCACAAAAATGTTAGCCGTCTTCTTGACAGCGGGTCTTCTTTTAGCTGGTTGCGCACAAAAAGAGACTACAAAATCTACTAGTCCATCGTCTACTAAGGCGACAAGTAAAGCAACAAGCAAATCATCCGCTAAAGAAAAGACAAAAGGGTCATCAACTGATGAAAGCAAAAAAGAAGATGCACTAGCAGGTGCACAAAAAACTGTTCTCGAAACGAGTGATGAAGCAGGTAAGTCAACTATCACCTTGTATTACAAGGGAGATACCTTGTTAGTACAAGAAAAAGTTGATGATTACGACGTCTCAAAAGTGCCTGGTGAGAACCCTCTTGAAACCATGAAAGAAGCCGTCGCTAAGAGTCAAGAAAAATTCAAAGATTTGATGGGACATGGATTTGAACTAACATCAGAATACAAAGACGGAATCTTTTATATCCGCAATACCATTGATTACACAAAAATCGATTTTAATAAATTAAAAGAAATCGTACCAGGATTTAATCCCCTAGATGACAAAACAGTCAGTTATTCAGTAACGAAAGACAGTCTTATCAAAGGCGGAATGGTAGAAAAATAAACCAAATGGAGAGCAGCTCAGTTCGCTGCTCTTTTTTGTTTTAGTATGAATTCATGGGCATATTTTGGTAGAATAGGATTTAAGGAAAAGTGAGTTTAAAGAATGATTGGCAAAGGAATGAAGAAAATTCTTAAACTAATTTCTATTCATATATTTTAAATAGTAAGGCGGTTGTAAAATGACGAAAGCCCTATATATTCAAATAATATTGCTCTTCACAGCTTTTTTTAGCTTCCTTCTTTTAATATATTTTTTGTTCTACAAAAAGGAGAAGAATATCCAGAAATATGCAACTATGCAAGTTATTGGAGAAGTGGTTAAACATAGTTATTTAAATGGTTCGGATTTAGCTGCCTTACCAGTTGTTGAATATGTGGTAGATGGAGAAAGATATCAAAAACGTTTCTCTTATTCAACTTTTGAAACAACAACATCGAAAAAAGCGAAAGCTGACGTATTTGATACAAAATTTATCAGAAGTCCCTATCATGTATTAAATTTAAAAAGTATATTTCCAATTGGTTCTAAAATGACGGTATGGTACAATCCCCAAAAACCTAAACAAGGCTTCGTTGAAAGGTATCCAGGTCATGACAGAATCTTACGATTACATATCATTATTTTTGGTACTCTCTATATATTATTGATTGTGATAGTTACTTTTTTCTATGTCATGTAACGGAATAAGAGAATGCAGTTTACTTCCAATTTGATAGAAAAGTATTAGAAAACTCTTGTTTTATTTCAACTGAAGAACTGTATAAATTAGCGATTGAGTAGAGAAAGTAGTGGGACAGATAGTTTTCTGGTAATTATCAAAGAATTCGATGTCAATAAAAAACTACCATTTCGAGAAAGAGATAGTGAGAGGTATGAAATCGTGAAAAATAGAATTCATTACATTACAAAACTTGAATTGAAAGATCGATTGCCTTTCAGTGGCTTTGTAGCAATTTTTGATGGGAAGCAGATCCAAAACAAAGAAGAGCTATTTCATTTTTTTGAAAAAATTGTCGGCCTTCCCGATGCGAATAATTGGTCGTCTATTACGGATTGGCTAACGGACCTCTCATGGATAAAAGCTGAAGAATACAGCTTTATTTTTGAAAATTATGATAGTTTCTTAAAAGATGACTTATCTTCTAAAGTCTTATTTTTAGAAATTTTGGAAGAAGATGTTCTTCCTTGGTGGGAAAGTGATGTTGAAAAACATGTTGTTGGCAGTAAGGTCAAGAGTTTTCAAGTTTACATAGTGGAAAATTAAAAAATGGGAAAATTTTTATGGAGCTGTTTTATGGTAACAAATTGGATGTTCATCCTTATTAAAAAGATAAATCTCTATTCCCTGAACGAATAGTCATTGGTGATGATGGTTCAATTTGGTTTATTGAAGATCACTATCAACCATTTAATAGAATACGGTAGCATATGATTAGAAAATATACAGAGAAGCTGATCAAGTTTTATTACCAAATCCATGGCCATTAGACTGGATAGTTGATATATGAATTGTACCAAGTTAAGGTTTTGAATTATGAAAAATAAATATAAGAAATATACAGACAAATTACAAGATTTAATTGACTTAGAATATCCAAGTCAGAAGTTACACCCGGGAATTATACAGGATATATTTAACTTAACTAAGAGTATAGGAAGAGGAGAAAATCTCGGCGATATTAGTTTTTTTAGTTTAGCAAGAAGATTTGTAGATGAAACAATGGATTATAAAAGCGAAATTTTAGTAGTCTTAAAACAATTAGAGAAAGAGTTAAAAAAAGAAAATTGATGGAAAATAAATTAATTGATTTGATAATGAATCTAAGAGTTGATTCCGATTGCTGAGAAACAGTGGACCGAATCTGAAGGTAAACTTCCAGATGATTATGTATCGCCGCTTAAGTAAGGAAAGTATAAAATGAAACCAACAAAACTTGAATGGGGAGATGTTACCCAATTTGAGGAAATTGAAGGATATGGAAAATCCATTTGGAAAAATGAGGACAAATATTATTTTGTTTTAGAAGAAGGCACCGTAGCTTCTTGGTTAGTAATCTATGAACTCCCACAAGAATTATTTGCTCTATTAGAGAGTGGAGAGAGAACACTACATGAAGTTTCCTGGAAAGTTCAGAATGACTGTTGGCCACCGACGGAAGAAGAAAAGAAAGCTAGTGAGAAACGATTCATAGAAGAGAGTCCCACATCATTAATTGATATACCTGAAACTAGAGAATTATTTACTCAGGAAGAGCTTAAAAGATTAATTCCTATTGCTGAGCAAATGTGGATTGACTGGAGAGGCAAACTTCCAGATGATTATGTATCGCCACTTAAGTAAAAGAGGTATAAAATGAAACCAACAAGACTACAATGGGAAGAAGTTATCCAGTTTGAAGAAGTAAAAGGTTACGGTCAGCATATCTGGAGAGATGGTAATCATTTTTATTACGTCACTGAGGAGGGAGGAATTGCCCCTCAGCGTGTAGTTTATGAATTACCAAATGAGCTGTTTGCCTTATTAGAAAGTGGAGAGAGATCGCTACTCGAAATATCTTGGAAGATTAAGAACGATCGTTGGCCACCGAACGTGACACAAGAAGAAGCTAATAAAAATTTCTTGAGGCAATTTCCAGAAGCTTTAAGAGGAAATCCTAAAGCACAAGGTTTATTCACAAAGTCTGAACTGGAAAAAATATTACCCGAAGGGGCTGAAATTCTAGCTAGCAAAGATTAAAATAACTCTTTATATCTATGTTGGAATTGAAACAAATAAGAGTTTACAAATTAAGTATTAGTAAGCTCTTGCTTTAATTCTCGCCTATAAGAATTCTTTAGTGAAAATCCAACAGAGCACTCACAATATCAATTATCCCTTCATGAAACGAAATATTCAGCCTGAATTACAAGGGGAACAAAAAGACGAATTAAAAAGCAGTGAGGACCATTTTTGAGGTATTTTTGGGAAGTCAAGAGGACAAACTTTTCCAGAAGTATCTCAGAAGGGATAGAATAATAGCCTCACAGGATGCTTGGAATAAAGCTAGTGGGGACATTGAACTTTATGATAGGTTTTTTCAAGAGGAACAAATTCGCTTATTTAATATAATTGATCCTAAATATGGAGAGAAGAAGGAAGAAGAATAAACTAAATTGAAGGAAGAAGTAAAAATTATAGTAAAAGAAGGAAACGTTGAAGATATACTTCGCGGAAGACAAAAGTATCGAATTGAACCTCCAACTTTTGTTCCAGACGTTTTTCCTACAGATATAAATCAGGTACTGTTTGAATATTTTTATAATCAAAGTGATGTCAAAAACATTCAATTATTATTAGAGAACTCTTTAATTAAATTGACAAAGAGTTCAGCTACGGATTTGTATATTTCAATATTATTTTTCGATTCAATACTCTTTATGGAAGATAAGGGTATTGCCACTTTTAAAATTGATACTTCAAGATTAGTAGCTGAAATAGCATCTGGAATACAAAAATTTCGGGAAGAGTTAACGAAAAGTATAACTTTTGATAATGGATTAACAAAAAAAGACCCTATGAAAGTAATTGTCCGCTTTAATCAGAGATACAAAAACAAATATAATTTTTCAATTCTTGAGGATTAGAAATAGGTTAGAACAAATGTTAAAAAGACAATATAAATTATTCAAGAGTGTCGACGACAAAATAGCACTCACCGTCCTATATAACAGAGAAAATTATAAAATTTTAACAACCTTTATGATGACGGAAGTTCATGATTTTTATCCGGATGTTCGCGAAGCTTTGGAGAATGTCATTTCTGGAAATATGGAAGAGTACGCTTTTGATGGAAATTTATTGGGGATCGAAGTTGGAAAAGAAATAACAGAAGTTTACTTCCAATTTGAGGAAGAACTTTTAGGTGAACCTTGCTTTATTTCAACTGATGAACTATATAAATTAGTGATTGAGTGGAAAGAAATGGAAGAAAGAATGAAAAGAGGGGAAGATATTTTTCCAGTGACTTTAGAGGATTGATGTTGAAAAACTCCACTCTGTAACCTCTCCTCTAGCTATTCCACCTATTTCATGCTAGAATAAAGAAAAACACATTTGGAGGCATTATGAATCAGACAGTGACTTATTTGCAGGAATTGACAGCCATTCCTTCACCGACCGGTTTTACACGGGAGATCGCAGACTATTTGGTCAAAACCATTGAAGGCTTTGGGTATGAGGTAACTCGGACTGCTAAGGGAGGCGTGAATGTGACCGTGCCTGGTGTAATCACAGACAAGCAACGCTATGTCACAGCCCATGTGGATACCTTGGGGGCTATTGTCCGCGCTGTGAAAGCAGATGGCCGCCTCAAGCTAGACCGTATCGGTGGTTTCCCTTGGAATATGATTGAAGGGGAAAATTGTACAGTCCATGTAGCTAATACAGGAAAGACCCATTCGGGGACAATTTTGGTCCATCAGACTTCTTGCCACGTCTACAAGGATGCGGGAACTGTCGAGCGGACCCAGGATAATATGGAAGTCCGTCTGGATGAAAAAGTGACCAACGAAAAAGAAACCCGTGCCCTTGGCATTGAAGTAGGTGATTTTGTCAGCTTTGATCCACGGACCATTGTGACAGACACCGGCTTTATCAAATCTCGTCACTTGGATGACAAGGTGAGTGCAGCGATTCTCTTGAATCTTCTGCGCGTCTACAAGGAAGAGAATATTCAATTGCCAGTAACGACTACCTTTGCCTTTTCAGTCTTTGAAGAAGTGGGGCATGGAGCTAATTCTAGTATCCCGTCTGAAGTGGTAGAGTACTTGGCAGTGGATATGGGGGCTATGGGAGATGACCAAGCGACGGATGAATACACGGTATCCATCTGTGTCAAAGATGCTTCAGGACCGTATCACTACGAATTCCGTCAGCATTTGGTAGCCTTGGCAAAAGCCCAAGAAATCCCTTATAAGTTGGATATCTATCCTTTCTACGGATCAGATGCCTCTGCAGCCATGAGCGCAGGAGCAGAAGTGAAACACGCTCTTCTCGGGGCAGGGATCGAATCTAGCCACTCATATGAGCGGACTCACTTGGATTCTGTAGTCGCAACAGAGCGCATGGTCGATGCCTACCTCAAGAGCGACTTAGTAGAGTAAAAAATGGAACTACTTTTGTGAACTAGTTTTTTCTTAGAAAATAACATAAGAAGTCTTTTTATAAAATATCCAGTCCTTATAGTTTTTCGAATCAAAACTGAGACTTTCCGCCGTGAGAAAAGTGCTTGAAATAGAATCATTTCAAGCACTCGGGAGTTTTGAAACTTTAGGTTCAAAACTAAGTCATGGAACTTCGTAGAAGTTCGCTGACGTCCGTACTCACCTAAGGAAAGTCTCAAATAAGTTTTAAACTTAAATTAATAACTACTCTCCGGAGTAGTTTTTTCATAAACTAAAATTTTCTGAAAATTCCTTTTCTTCTGAAAATCTTTGTGGTATAATCTTAAAATAAACTTAAAATTTCTTAAGGAGTTTTACATGAAAAAAAGAAATGTCATTGCACTTGCGGGAGTTGCCCTCCTTTCAGCAGGTATCCTAGTAGCTTGTTCGGGTGGTTCTAAATCATCTAGCTCAAGCAACGGTCAAAAATTCTCATATGTCTATGAGACTGAGCCAGAAAACCTAAACTATATCACATCTGGTAAAGCAGCAACCCACGATATCACAGGAAACTTGATTGATGGCTTGTTTGAAAATGACAAATACGGTAACTTGATTCCATCTCTTGCAAAAGATTGGACAGTTTCGCAAGATGGCTTGACTTATACTTATAAACTTCGTGATGATGCTAAATGGTATGATTCAGAAGGCGAAGAGTATGCGGATGTCACTGCTAAAGATTTCGTCACAGGGATCAAATATGCGGCTGATAACAAATCAGAAATGCTCTACATCATCCAAGATTCTATCAAAGGCTTGAATGACTACGTCAGCGGTAAAAATAAAGATTTCTCAGCTGTAGGAGTAAAAGCAGTTGATGATCATACCCTTCAAATCACTTTGAACCAACCAGAATCTTACTGGAACTCTAAATTGACTCTTGGGATTACTTTCCCAGTCAACGAAAAATTCGTGAAATCAAAAGGGGATAAATTCGCTCAAGCAAGTGACACCAGCTCCCTTCTTTACAATGGTCCTTACATCTTGAAGAGCTTTACTTCAAAATCTTCTATCGAAATGACCAAGAATGAAAACTACTGGGATAAAGACAAGGTCTACATCTCAGATGTGAAATTGGAATTCTACGATGGACAAGACCAAAGTAAATTGGCTAAATCATTCGGTGAAAATGCTCTTAGCTTGGCCAAACTCTTCCCAACTGGATCTGGTTACTCAGAGCAAGCCAAAGAATTTAAAGACGAAATCACCTACACTCCTCAAGACGCTGCTTCTTATGTCATTGGTACCAACATCGACCGTCAATCTTACAAACACACTGCTAAGAAGACCGATGAAGAAAAACAATCTACTAAGAAAGCTCTCTTGAACAAGGACTTCCGTCAAGCGATCAGCTTTGCCTTCAACCGTGAAGCGTATGCTGCTCAATTGAACGGAAAAGACGGAGCAAGTAAGATCATCCGTAACCTCTACATTCCACCAACATTTGTCCAAGCTAATGGCAAGACCTTTGGTGAAATGGTGAAAACTCAATTGGATACCTACGGAGATGAGTGGAAATCTACTAAACTAGACGATGGTCAAAACGGTCTCTTCGATGCGAAGAAAGCGAAGGAAGAGTTTGCAAAAGCGAAGACTGCCTTGGAAGCAGAAGGTGTGAAATTCCCAATTCACATCGATATGCCTGTAGACCAAACCACACCATCAAGAGTTCAACGGGTACAATCCTTCAAACAATCTGTTGAAGAAGCACTTGGTAAAGAAAATATCGTCATCGATATCCAAATGCTTTCGAAAGAAGACCTTCAAAATGTGACCCTCTTTGCGCCAAATGCGGCCGGCGAAGACTGGGATCTCTCTGATAATGTTGGATGGAGCCCTGACTACCAAGACCCATCAACTTACATGGATATCTTGAAAGCTTCATCTGGTGAAAATACTAAGACTTTCCTTGGATTTGACCCAAGTGAAAACAATGAAGCAGCTAAAAAAGTTGGTCTGTACGACTTTGAAAAGATGATCAAAGATGCTGGTGCAGAAACACAAGACGTCAACAAACGCTATGAAAAATATGCGGCAGCACAAGCTTGGTTGACAGATAGCGCCCTTGTTATGCCAACTTCTTCATCAACTGGACGTCCATTCTTGACACGTATCGAACCATTCTCAGCTCCATTTGCATGGACTGGTGGTAAAGGAAAAGACCACGTGATCTACAAAGGAATGAAACTCCAAGATAAAGCTGTGACAACTGCTGACTACAACAAAGCCCTTGAAAAATGGCAAAAAGAACAAGCAGAGTCAAACAAAAAAGCACAAGAAGATCTTAAGAAACACGTCAAATAAGAATCGATAACCGAGGCTGATGCCTCGGTTTTTTTTGGATCATTTGAATATCTATTTGATCTAAAAACGCTTACATAGTATAATAGGAGTGTTGATTACAAAAAAGTAAGGAGACTGACATGAAAAAGAAAACAATGGTTTCCATTGTCGCATCAAGTTTATTGATCGCACCGATGGTCTTGCATCAAGTAGCAGCAGCAGATGAGCAGACAGAAGAGCTAGCCCCATCGACAGAAGTGGTCCATGCTCCAGCTTCCGAAGCAAGACCGACAACAAGTGACACAAGTACTGCCACTAGTGAAGAAGCTGCAAGCTCGAATGAGGCATCGCTGGATCGGACGGCAGTTGCAAATCAAGTAGCCCCTGCTACAGAAGAACACACAAGACAAAGTGAGCCTACGGTCCCAGTAGCAACTCCAGCAGCAACAAACAGGGAAGCTGGGCCTCAATCTGCTCCTCCTTCAGAAGCACCGGCAACAAGTCAGGATTTGGCAAAAGTCACAGGTTCGACACTTGCAAGTGATCAGGCTACTAAAGAGTTGACAGTGCAAGATGCTGTTAATGGCTTGCTTCAATGGGCAGCAACGGATCCAAGCCAATTAGGCCAAAGCCAAGCAGATCGGGAACGCTTTGCCAAGAGTTTAGGTTTGATTGAAACATCAGAAGATCTGACTCGTAAGGTCAGTCAGCCAGAATTGGCCAAGATGTACGAAACAGCTAAGAAACTCTATGATGCCTACCGGGCTGAAAAGAAAAGCCCTCTCTTTTTAAATGGTCGTGCCCAGCCGATTTTCTCTTATACGACGGGAGAAAAAACAGACGAAGACTACAAATATGAGGACAGCCAAATTGTGCGCTTCCCAGTCTATGTCGAAACGGACTACGACACCGATGCAGATGGCAAGCCAGACTTGGTCAAAGCCATTGTTCAATTACCAAAAGCAGTCGCGCAAGGTGACTTTAAGGCGGCGACCATTCTGGAAGCGCGTCCTTACGTAGCAGGAACACTAGACGAAAACTACGTGACCCTTGAAAGTCTGGGGCTTCCGACAGACGGTAGCTACGACATGAAGAAACTGCACAGCCAACCTGCAAAGAGACAGCCAGTAAGCAGTGAGACAACAGTAGAAGCAGCCAAAAAAGCAAAGGCATCGGATTGGTACTACTACAGTCCCTACGAGTATATCTATGACTACGAAGATCTCAACTGGTACGACTATTTCTTGGTCAGAGGCTATGCCTTTATCTCAAGCGCTGGACTTGGGACCAAGGGATCCGAAGGATTTAACACGACAGGGTCTGACCTCGAAATCAATGCCTTCAAGAATATCATCGAATGGGTCAATGGTAAACGCAAAGCCTACACCGATAAGACCAGCAATATCGAAATCAAGGCAGACTGGGCAAGTGGCAATGTCGCAATGACCGGTCTATCCTGGGCTGGCACCACAACCTTTGGTGTGGCAGCGACAGGCATAGAAGGCCTAAAGACCATCGTTCCAGCTGCTGGGATCGCTTCTTGGTATGATTATTTCAACAGTCAAGGAACAGCTTATGGGAACCCACCATATAGTGATTTATCTTGGTTGTCCCTCTATGTCGGTACTCGGATTCTAGATGAAAAAGACTGGGCTGGTATTTGGCAAAATTATGCCAACTATATCAACCAGCTCAACAAGGATCAAAATGCGCATGAACGCAATTACAGCGATGTCTGGAAGGAGCGGGATTATACCCTGCATCCTGAAAAACTCAAGACTAGCGCCCTGATCGTCCATGGCTTGAATGATGACAATGTCAAGACCAAGCATTTTGAACTTATGTACGATGCCCTCAAGAAAGCGGGCCAAGATGTCAAGCTCTATCTCCACCAAGGAGACCACGTCTATCCAGCTGCTATGTCCCGTGGGTACGGCATCACTGCCAATGGTCAAGATTTTTATGATTTGCTCAATACCTGGTTGACCCACTACCTATATGGCGTGGACAATCACGTCGAAAGCTTGCCAGCGGTTCTAGCTCAAAACAACTATGATCCAAGTAAGTGGACCAGCTATGATAACTGGAAGAGCAGTCCACGTCTCTTCTTGAATGCTCAGTCGAAACGCTTGGAAGAAACCATTTCAAGTGACTATGCGGCTGCGGGTGTTGAGATCGCTAACCGTAATGAAACAGTCAGCAAAGCCTCTTCTAAGGCCAATCTGACCTTTGTTTCTGATGTCACTGAGGACACTACGATCAAGGGACACATTCCCGTTCATTTCAAAGCAGCTCTTACCAAAGGTCAAGGAAAGAATTTCCAACTCAATGCCCTCTTGGTAGACGTAGCAGATGAGGACTTTGATGTCGTAGGAAATGGCAGCGTCAAGCAAGATAAAACAGCAGACGCTTTCTGGATGGGAAGCAATTTAAGCAATCTATCTGTAGCCGAATACGAAACCATCAAGACCAAGTACAAGGTGATCGCAAAAGGCTGGATCAACCTTGCCAATCCTGAGTCTGGCTACGATTCAGCAAGCTCTCGCGCAAGCATCGAGCCAAAAGTTGGGGAATACCATGATTATACGGTCTATCTCCAACCAAATCTCTATACAGTTAAGAAAGGTCACAAGTTAGCTCTAGTCTTTAACACCTATGACCCGTCTGACCTAACGGTGGAGCACCCTTATGAAGTGACCTTCAAGACAGATTCTATCCAGGCTGCGATTCCAATTGTCGAAAAGACCCGCGCCCAAAAGGCAAGCTATCTACCAAGTGCAAGCGATACAGACTATGCAAACCTGCCAGAAGTTGGAGGAGCTGCTCTAGTAGCACCAGAAGTGCACTACAAGGAAGAATATACGCTTCCAACCCCAGAACATCTTGTCCAACCAAGCCAAGATTTTCCTGAGAAGGTCGTTGAGATGAAGACCGCATCAGCTGCCCAAGAGCACCCTCACCTTGCTCTAGCTGTATCCTATGGCCCTCAATTTGTTTCATCAGGATTGGCAGAAGATCCTCAAGCTCCAACTCCTGCAGTAGAAGGAGGGCATGAGGACCATACGCTTCCACAAACAGGTAGCAAAGAACATGCTCTGGGTCTCTTAGGTCTGTTTACCCTGACAGCTTCTAGCCTCATCTTTTGGCGCAAGAAGAAAGAAGATGCCTAAGGGGTCCCCGTAGCAAATATTTCTAAAATGGCATCATTTAGTGTAAAATAAAAGTAGAAATGCAGAATCAGTAGTCACTACTGAAAAAGGAGGAAATATGGCACACGTAATCACAGATGCAACTTTTGAACAAGAAACCAGCCAAGGCCTTGTCTTGATTGACTTTTGGGCAACTTGGTGTGGTCCATGCCGCATGCAAGCTCCAATCTTGGATCAGTTGGCAGAAGAAGTACATGAAGATGATTTGAAAATCTGTAAGATGGATGTCGATGAAAATCCAAATACAGCGCGTCAATTCGGTATCATGTCGATTCCAACTCTTCTCTTTAAAAAAGATGGGCAAGTTGTCAAACAAGTGGCTGGAGTTCATACGAAAGCCCAATTGAAAGAAATCATTGCAGAATTGAGCTAAAAAGAAGGGAGTGGGAAAGAACTCCGACTAGTTAAAAAGAGTTCGTTTTCCCACCCCCGCAAAGTTGATTAGGTTATCTTCGGAGCTTAATAAGCGAACGAAGATACCAATCAACCACTGCGTCATACAGTTATTTCTATCAAACATCGAAGGCTGGATAATTTTTTCCAGCTTTTTTTGATGCTCTTTATTTCTTTCAAATAGACGCGATACCCATTGACAGCGCTTTCTTATAGTGCTAAAATGAAGCTGTATTTCCTATAAAATTTTTACAGGAAAAAATTCTCCTAGGAAGATGTAGATCCTAGGAGAAAATTACATTTATTGGTTATTGGCCCTCTGTATCTTGGGCTACCCAGACACTGACGGAGCGTTCTGCCACTGGGAATTCAGCAGTACCGTCTTCTTGGACTTGGACAGTTTCGCTACAATTTTCAAGGACATCATAGTAGGTGAGGCCTGCGTAGGATGAGCCGATCTCCATGACTTTTGTAGTAGCTTGGTTATTCGAAACCAAGCAGGCGATTGGTGCTGATTCTTCTGTACCTGAACGTGTCCAACCGATGCAATTAGGATCATCGAAGTAGTCCGTCTGTTCCCCATAGGCCAGATCTTTACGAACCCATAAGAGACGATCGAGGACCTCTTGGAAACTTTCTTGCGCAAACTTGCCCTCGATACCGTAGTAGTCTCCATAGAAGACACAAGGCAAACCAGCTTCACGAAGTAAGATCAAGGCATAGGCTGCAGGCTTGAACCATTCTTCAATGGTAGATTCCAAGGCTTGCCCTCGTTGGGTATCATGGTTGTCCACAAAGGTCACGGCCTCTTCAGGATGATTCAGCGCTAGTGTTCCATCGAAAATAGTTCGAAGGTCGAAATTTTCACCCTCTTGACTAGCTCTGAAGAGATTTTGGTGGAGGGCCACATCGATCAAGTCATACAAGTAGTCAATGCTTTCCAAGTACTCATCGTTGGTTTCTGTGTCGCCATTCCAAAATTCACCAAAGACGTAGAAATCTTCTCCATATTTTTTAGTGATATTGTGGATGAAATTCTTCATAAAGAAGGAGTCGATGTGCTTGACGGCATCCAGACGGAAGCCCTCAACCCCTGTCGTTTCGATAAACCATTCAGCCCATTGGTCGAGATTTTCTACAACTTCGGGATGTTTGAAATCGATATCGGCGTACATGAGGTAATCGTAGTTTCCGTTTTCCTTGTCAACCAGATCTCCATGGGCCCAACCTTTGTTGTCCCCTTGGATTTGGTAGATCCCACTTTTATTACGTGAAGCATCGTAGTCCGTACCGGTGAAATGGTACCAATGCCAGTGGAAGTCATTATAGGTGCCATTTCGGCCATCAAAGGTGAATTTAGTCCATCCTTGAATGGTGAAGGGCTCAGTGAGAACCTTGTTTCGATCCATGGGATCGACCTCGACGACCTCAAATTCCTCTAAGCCATCGGCAGCAGCCTTATGGTTGAGAACGACATCGGCCATTGGTTGAATCCCAGCATCTTTGAGGGCTTGAATGGCTTGAAGATAATCGTCTTTGAAACCATATTTGGTGCGAACCGTTCCTTTTTGATCGAACTCGCCCAAATCAAAGAGGTCATAGACTCCGTACCCAACGTCATTGTTAGAAGTAGCTTTAAAAGCAGGCGGCATCCAGACTTTACGAATACCCAAGTCTGCTAAGTGTTGCGCATCTTCAGCAAGACGCGTCCAGTGGTTCCCATCAGCGGGCAAATACCACTCAAAATATTGCATTAAGGTTTGATTTTCCATTTTTATTTCTTCTTTCATGTGAATGTCCCTATTTTACCAAAAATAGTTGGATGCGACAAACTTTTGCGCTGGAAGCAAGCCATTTCTAGAAAAGAAATCGCATACATGAAAGAAATGAAGTGAGAATATAACATAATAGAGTCGGGTTCCGCTAGGACTGACTTTGAAAATGGTGAAAGGAGACCATTTTATGAAAAAAACAACTCTTGTTTCTCTACTCGTTGCAGGTTTACTGATTAGTCCTGCTGTACTCGCCCAGCATGTGCAAGCAGACCAAGTAAGTAGCACAACTACTGAGGAGACGGTGACTCCTTCTACGGCAAGTCCTGAAGTTACTGAAACAGTGACCTCAACACAAGGAGACAACAAAGAAACCGTACAGCCTGCAAAAGTGGAAGAGGTTTCAGAATCTAACCGACCAACCACTCAGACGACTGAGCTACATGAAGAACCTGCGTCAAGTCCAGCGGTAGTGAGCGCCCCAACTGTTGAGCCCACTCTAGCCAATCAGCCAAGCCCTGTGCCTGCGACGCCTTCTGTTCGTAGTCAAGAGGTGAGCGAAACTCCAAAAGTAACCCAAGGAGACTTGGCTGAAATTACTGGTGCAACTGTAACCGACCAGGATCGTGAAAAAGAAGTCACAGTGACGGAAGCAGTCAATCAACTATTGAACTGGGCTTCAACCAAGGAAAATCAAGTCGGATCTACTGATAAAGACCGATTAGCTTTTGCCAAGAGCCTAGGGATGGTCAAGGAAGGAGTGGAGGGATCTGCTCCAGTTACTAATCTCACTTCAATGGTTGATGTAGCCAAACAGCTTCGTGCCGCTTACCGCGCAGACAAGAAGTCACCTCTCTTTTTGAATGGCAAAGCACAACCTATTTTCCCATTTACGCCAGGAGACGATCCGGAGCATTACTCCTATGACAAGAGTGACATCGTCCGCTATATTGTCTATGTGGAAACCGATTATGATACGGATGGAGACGGCAAGCCTGACTTGGTCAAGACCTTTGTGCAGGTGCCAAAAGCTGCTGTCAATGGGGACTATAAAGCTGCGACCATCTTTGAAGCCAGCCCTTATGTAACAGGAACGACAGAAGAGCGTACCTTAGAGGGAATTGGTCTCAAAGAAGGTGGAAACTTCGATATGGCCAAGCTCTATGAAAAACCTGCCAAACGCCAAGCAACCAAGACTGTTACGACAGAAGAAGTAGCCAAAGCGACTGATCCAAAAGATTGGTACTACGTCAATCCGCGTGAAAGCTCTGAAGATTATACGCATTATGATTACGAAAATCTCAACTGGTACAATTATTTCTTAGTTCGTGGTTATGCAGTGGTGACCAGCAGTGGTTTGGGCTCAAAAGGATCAGACGGGATCAATACGACCGGCTCTGACCTTGAAGTCGCAGCTTATAAAAATATTGTTGAGTGGCTCAATGGCAAACGCAAAGCTTACTCAGATAAGACTAGCAACCAGGAAGTCAAGGCGGACTGGTCCAACGGAAACGTCGCCATGACTGGTTTGTCTTGGGCAGGTACGACAACATTTGGTGTAGCTTCTACTGGGGTAGAAGGCCTCAAGACCATTGTGCCAGCTGCAGGGATTGCTAGTTGGTATGACCATTTCAACAGCCAAGGATCTCCTCTTGATACCGGAGCTTCCAATGACCTATCTTGGCTATCTGTCTATACCTCAGGCCGAATCCTTGATAAGGAAGATTGGGACAAGATCAAGGATTATTATGCAGCCTATATCACCAAGCTCAATGAGCTCCAACACAAGGATGGTCATAATTACAACGAAGAATATGCTAAACGCGACTACACGCTCAATGCAGCCAATCTGAAAGCGGCCCCTCTCATTATCCAAGGGCTCAATGATGACAATGTCAAACCCAAACATTTTGAACTCATGTTAGAAGCCTATAAAAAGGCGGGGATTGATCCCAAGGTCTTGCTCCACCAGGGCAATCACATCTATCCATCTACTCGTTGGTCAGGGACAGAAGTCGCAGGCCAAGCCTTTAATGACCTGATGAATCTCTGGTATAGCCATTACCTCTACGGTATTGAAAATGGGATTGAAAACCTTCCACAAGTAACAGCTCAGGACAATCTAGATCCAAGTAAATGGCGTCGTTTTGATAAATGGGATACCAATAATGCCATCTCTGCTCGAATCTACTCAAAACGGGAGGATGTGACAGTAACCGGTGATTACTATGGTACGGGAAATAACTGGACTACACGTAACCAAGATGCGGCCTTCCATTCCTCAGAAGTAGCGGCTTCCTATGCAGCACCTGTCGACCAAGATGTCACCATCAAAGGGCATATTCCTGTGCATTTTAGCGCTGCTTTTGTCAAGGGAGACAAAAACCATGCCCATGTCAGTGCGACCTTGATGGATGTCTCAGACGAAGACTTTGATGTGGTCAAAGAAGAAATCACCTATGACAAAGACGGTTACAGCACACGCACATTGGACAAGGAAACGATCGACGAGACAGGCTACTGGAATGGTAGCAACCTTGAAACCTTACCTCTCAAACGTTACAAGACCCACAAGGTTAAGAGTGTGGTGATTGCGCGTGGTTGGATGAATCTGGCCAATCCAGCATCTCGCTATGACTCAGCAAGTTCTAGTCATTCTATTGATCTGAAAGAAAATGAATATCATGATTACACCATGTATCTGCAACCAAATCTCTATACAGTGAAAAAAGGCCATCGACTGGTTTTGAGTTTGCACACCTATGATCCGGATTATATTTATTTTGCAGATCCTTATGAAGTGACCTTCAAGACAGATTCTATTTCTGCAACGATTCCAATCGTTGAAGACAGTCGGTCTCTCTTGTTCCGTTATCAACCAAGTGAAAAAGATACAGAGTATGCGTCATTGGCAGATCGGATCTTGCCAATTGCAACCATTCAACCAAAAGTAGATCCTGAACAAGACCCAAGTCCAGTAGATCAAGCAGAAAAACCAATTGTTCCAAGTAATCTAATGACTCCAACCAATCCAGCTATTTCTGAAATTCCTCAAAAACCAAGCCACGGTCGGGATCTGATGGACTTCCGTAAGGAACAAAAAGAAGAAACTGCACAAGAATTGGCTCAAAGAGCTGATAAAGATAAGATAGAAGTGACAAGCCAACCAAGCCTTCCAAAAACAGGTCAAGCAACAAGCCCTTGGACCCTCTTTGGCTTCCTAGGACTCATGCTCACCAGCCTCTTGTCACTTGGCAAAGCTCACAAAGATGAATAATAGAAAAGAAGGATGGAGAGAAAGTGAAAACCACCAATAGAGAGAGCATCGAAACGATTTTTACCGAAGCCTTGGCGATTCCAAGCTTCACCAATACTGAGACCGAACAAGGAATCGAAGCCTACCTGGATCAACGGATTGGACAGATCCCCTATTTCAAGGAACATCCGGACTATTTTGGACGCTATCAGGTGCCACAGGATCACTTGCATCGATCGGTCAATTGGGCCTTGGTTGATAAGGGCAAGAAAAAAACAGTAATCCTTTTCCATCACCATGATACAGTCGATCTAGAAGACTATGGAAATTTGGCAGAAATCGCGCTCGATTCTGATCAAGTAGCAGAAGCCTTGAAAACACTGGATAGGCGGCAAGATATGCAGGAAGATTTAGCTTCTGGGGATTGGAAATTTGGCAGAGGGTCTTGCGATATGAAAGCAGCCCTAGCCCTTCAATTGGGGGTTCTGGAAGCCTATGCGGCAGATCCCTCAGGAGGCCAGGTCAATCTGCTCTATCTCTCTGTTGGAGACGAGGAATCTTATTCACGTGGGATGCGTGGAGCCTTGGGCCTCCTCACAGATTTGCAGGAAAAGTTTGATCTGAATTATGTATTAGCAGTGGATTCAGAACCCTTTGAATCGGAAGTAGGAAAAGAAAAGGTCCTTCACATTGGCACAGTCGGCAAACTCATGCCAGTCGTTGTGGCGCAAGGCGTCTTGTCCCATATGAAGGAGCCCCTTAAAGGGATCAATGCCTTGTCCCTCTTAGTAGCCATCGCAAGCCAGCTAGATCTTCATCCCGATCTGGCAGATCAAGCCTTGGGAGAAACGTCTCCCCTTCCTTCTTGGTCCTATCTCAGAGATTTGAAGGAGCAGTACGATGTATCGACCGTGCTCTATGCGGCTGGTTATTTCAGTGTATTGCATTTGAAGAAAACACCGCAAGAGCTCTTGCAACGTATCTATGAGCTTAGTCAGGAGGCCTTGGACACCTTTTACAAGAAGTATGAGCACTTGCAGGATCAGGCTGGCCAAGAACATGTTATTGCAAAGCCAAGAGTCATCACCTATCAAGAACTAGAGGAACGTTGCCAAGCCTTAGAGGGTTATGAAGCCTTTAGAGAAGCTTCTAATAAAAAAGCGGAGCAAGATTTTCGTAATGGGACCAGCTACCAGAGCCTTGCGATTCAGCAAATCCAGCGACTCCTTGAGTTTCTCGGAGATAAGGATCCTATGGTGGTCATCGGTTTTGCGCCCCCATATTATCCTTCTATGAATTGCCGCTTTTTAGACAATACCGATTTCAATATCGTGTCCCTCATCACTGATTACCGCGAGTATCTGGACACAAGAGGTTACCTCTTAAAAGTCGAAGAATACTTTATGGGGATTAACGACACCAGTTATTGTGCCTTGGAAAAGGATGTGGCTTCTTATCAAGTCGTCCTAGATAGCCTAGCCACACCAGCTCAGGTCTATGATCTGGATCTGGAAAAAATTGCCCAAATTCAGGTTCAAGCGGTCAATCTAGGCCCTTGGGGCAAAGAATTGCACAAGCGAGGAGAGCGGGTCTACAAAGAAGACTTCTTGGAAACCATTCCAAACTATCTACTAGAATTGCTCTACCATTTCGATGATCGCTTATCAACAGAATAAGTAAAAACGGTCCCTGTGAGGATCAAAAAGGGAGTTAGCATGATTACATTTCACGGAGTTACCAAAGATTACGATGGGCACATTGCCCTCAACCACTTGGATCTGACAATCGAGGATGGGCAAATTGTCGGCCTGATTGGCCACAACGGAGCTGGAAAGTCAACGACGATTAAGAGCCTGGTCAGTGTCATCACCCCAACCACTGGATCCATTGAAGTGGATGGTCAGGACCTCTATAGCCATCGGTTGGCGATCAAAAAGAAGATCGGTTATGTGGCAGATTCGCCAGATCTTTTCTTGCGTCTCACAGCCAATGAATTCTGGGAGTTGGTTGCGACCTCTTATGATATGAGTCAGAAAGACTGTGACCAACGTTTAGAGGAGCTTCTTAGGATCTTTGATTTTCAGAGCCACCGCTATGAAGTGATTGAATCCTTTTCACATGGGATGCGTCAGAAGGTCTTCGTCATTGCAGCCCTCTTGTCAGATCCAGATATCTGGGTTTTGGACGAACCGATGACCGGTTTGGATCCACAGGCTTCTTACGATTTAAAACAAATGATGCGCCAGCATGCGGATCGGGGCAAGACGGTTATTTTCTCTACCCACGTCTTAGAAGTGGCCGAACAACTCTGTGATAAAATCGCTATTCTCAAAAAAGGAAATCTCATTTTCTATGGGACGATCGAGGAATTGAAGGGACAGCACCCCGAACAAAGTCTGGAAAGTATCTATCTCAGCCTAGCGGGTCGGAAGGAAGAAGGTGGCGATCATGCGTCTTAAGATTATCCAGCAACTGGTCAATGTTAATATGATCTATGCTAGTCAGCCGGCCCAGATCGCAAAATTACGTACCAAACAGGCCAAAAAACCGGACGTCAAACTCGATGTCGCCCGTAAATCAGTGCTCAACTACCTCTTATTAGGATTGGTCTATTTCGTCATATTTGGCTTGCTTTTTAGCATCTATGATTTTGTCCATCAACCAGCCTTCTTTGTCAATATGGTGGCCCTCTTTTCCTTGATGACCATTTCCCAAGGATTTATGAGCTTTTACAATGTCTTTTATGAAAGCAAGGACCTCCAGTTTTACCGGCCCTATGCCTTCTCAGATGCGGAAGTCATTGCTGGAAAGAGTATCTCGGTCATCCTGACCCTTCTCATGGCTATCCTTCCCTTGGTCAGCTATTTTTTGATCCTGCCTGTCCAAGCAGGCGGCTTCAATCCGTTAGGGATCCTGCTTGGCCTCTTTTGTGCCTTAATTCTCTTAGGCGTTCTCTTTTTAGCGACGATCATCCTATCCCATCTGATCACTAAGACCCTATTTTTCAAAAAACACACGACCCTGGTCTCCAACATCATGGTCGGAATTGGTTCTCTTCTGAGTCTAGGAGCTTATCTCTATCTGAATCTAGTCCAGACCCATCGGGTAGAAGTGACAGGGGGCGCAGATATTCCCATTCTATTTCCACCTTTTACGGCCTTTCATCAGTTCATCCTCCATCCTTTTGATGGAGAAGCGATCCTTGGTCTCATGGGCTGGATCCTGGTCCTTTTGGTCTTGATCGGCCTGGTTCGCAAAATCGTGATACCGCAGTTCTATGATGCGGCCCTTGCAGTTGCGACCAACCAAACCGTTAAAGAGCGCGTGAAAGCCATCCATGTGGGCCAGAAAGACTCCTTTAGACAGTTTGTCATTCAGTATCATCGTAGACTCTTGAGCGATGGAACACTTATGGTGCAAGTCCTCTTGATGATGAGTATTCTGCCATATATTTTCCTCCTCAGTGGAGCAGCAGGAGCATCGAAAAATATAGGAGGCCTCAGTCCTTACCTGACGCCCCAGTATCTGGTGCCACTGACCCTTGTTGCCATCTTGATCGGTGTTTTCAATAGTTTTGGAGGCTTGACCAGTATCGGTATTTCGCTAGAGCGCGAAAACTTTGAATACTTGAGATCGCTCCCTATTGATTTTAAACGCTATCTCTTCATGAAGTTTTGGTTGCTCTATCTGGTGCAATCCATCCTTCCTGTCATACTTCTAGTTGGCGTTTGTCTCTATTTTGGCGTCCATCCCTTGGCTATCCTAGCTATGTTATTGATCTGGGTTGTAACAACCATTCCGATCTGCATTCGAGACTATGTCAAAGATTTTCAGAACTTTAGCACCAATTGGACCAATATCACGGAGTTAATGACCCGTCATCGTGGGAATGCAGTCCTTCAGTCTATTCTCTTGATTGTCTTTCTCTTTGTGATGTTTCTTTTGATTATTGTCAGCTTTATTTGGACCTATCATTCCGTCAGCACCCTACTTGCTGTGATCCTTTATAGTATCATCCTGTTAATCGGAGCAGCAATCAGCTACACCATCTACCGCAAAAAAATCCGCACTCTCTACCAAGAGATCGGAGAATAAAAAGAGAGAGTGGGACAGAAATCGGTAATTCCTTAGAATTCGATTTCGTCGTCCCACCTCCGAACAGTTGAGTAGGGCTGTAAAGCTGATGAAATCAGCGTAGTAAAGCCCACTCAACCACTGCGTCTTGCTCGACAATCCAAAAACAAGAAGAGGCTAGGACTTTTGTCCTAGCCTCTTTTTTAGTGGAAACTTAAATTTCATAGCCCATGAGGAGCCCGCCTTCTTCGGCATAGAAACTACATAGTCCGGAAGTAGGGAGGACTTCGATGTTTGCACGGGTAAATTTTTCACGGACCAATTCAGAGAACTGCTCGATAAATTTTTCATTGTTGCGGTGGGCGATGGTGATGTGGCCGCCAGCATAACCCGCCTTGATCAATTCATCAAAAGCAGCCTTGATCGCTTTCTTTTGGCCCCGTGCTTTTTGAAGCAACTCAAGGGTACCCGTCTTACTAGCTTCCCCGACCATACGGATATTGAGGAGCCCGACAACAGTCCCGATCAATTTGCTGAGACGTCCATTTTTGACCAGATTATCGACCTTGGCCAAAACAAAGAGCAACTTCGTCTTAGACTGATAGGTGGTGATCACATCGACCACTTGATCAAAATCAAGGCCTTCAGCGACCAACTGATTGAGCTTGCGAACGATCAGGTCCACCTCACCCCCAGCTGACAAGCTATTAATGACGTGGATATTGGTATTCGGATGCTCTTCTAGATAAATCTTCTTGGCCACCTCAGCACTATTGTAGCTACCTGAAAGGGTTCCAGTGATGGTCACAACGACGATATTTTCAGCTCCTTCAAAGGACTTCATATAATCATCGGGACTCGGACAGGCAGACTTAGAAGCAGTCGTAGTCGCATACATCTCTTCCATCATCTGATCGATATTGAGTTGGACATCATCTGTGTAGATAGTTTCTCCCACTTGGATGGTCAATGGGACACTGACAAACTCCGTATCCGGTGCCAGATTGTCCAAAGAGCGGTAGTCACAGCCTGAATCCGCAATAATTTTCCATTTCATCAGTTCATACCTCATAATTGTATAAAAATGTACATTGACAAGTAGTATGTCTTCTTTTACAATTATATCATGAAGTACAATGCTATCCAAGCAGATATCATCAGGTGAGACAGATAGAAAGTAAATGTTATGGCAGAAAGAAAAATATCCGAGAAATCCTTGGAAAATCTCAAACGATTTAACCGAGAAAACAATGCGATTACACGAGAATCCATCGAAATCTCTCTCCTGCAATTGTTGGAGAAAAAAGATCTGAAAAAGATCACCATCTCTGAGCTGGTTCAGCGTGCGGGTGTCTCTCGCGCAGCCTTTTACCGTAATTATGACTCCAAAGAAGAGATTCTAGAGTCCATCTTTCAATCTAGTATCGCAAAGATTACCAAGTCTTTAGATGGCTATAACCTCAAGACAGACCTCTACCAAGTTTGGGTCTACCTCTTTAAGGAAGTCAAGAAAGAAGCCAAGATCATCAGTCTAGCCATTGATTATAATTTCGAGCGGCTCTTGACCAAGGCAGTCTATGATTTTTTAGAAAAACGAAATGGCAGCTCCTCGAATGGCGCTGGCAGCTACCTCAATTCCTTCTGGAGCTCAGCCATCGTCTCTGTCATCTCCAAATGGATCAAGGATGGCATGAAGATCCCCGCTGAGAAGATCGCGACACTTGGTCTGCCCCTCTTTCCACAAAAGAAGAAGTAAACACCACCGAGAGGTGGTTTTAAAGTAAACTGCCCCTCTCCATAACTAGCTCATATGAATAGATAAAACTGAGCACAGATTGTACAAAGGACAAGAAAGATGATCGAAGAACGAATCCAAGCTGCTAAGCAGTATGTGAAAACCTTATTTGCTGATCGAGCGGATGGCCATGATGTAGAGCATACCCTCCGCGTCTATACCAATGCTATGAGAATCGCACAAGCAGAAGGTCCATGTGATCTGGAGATAGTGGGCTTGTCAGCTCTTCTTCACGATGCTGATGATGATAAATTGTTTCAGACAGAGAATAATGCGAATGCTCGCATGTTTCTGGAAGAGATCGGTATTCCTCAAGACCAAATCGACCAGATTTGTCGGGTTATCAATGCTGTTTCTTTCAGCAAAAATCGCGGTAAACATCCAGAAACCTTAGAAGGGAAGATTGTCCAGGATGCAGACCGCCTGGATGCGATAGGAGCTGTAGGAATTGCGCGAACTTTTTCCTATGGTGGCCACAAAGAGAGACCCCTTACTGATACCGTCCAACATTTCCACGACAAGTTGCTCCTCTTAAAAGATGAAATGAACACGGAGACTGCTAAACAAATGGCAGAAAGTCGCCATCAATTTTTAATCACCTTTCTAAATGAACTAGAAAAGGAACTCTAACAAAAGAGGCTGGGACAAAAGTCCTAGCCTCTCAATTATTTTTGGATTGTCGAGCAAGACGCAGTGGTTGAGTGGGCTCTACTACGCTGATTTCATCAGCTTTTACAGCCCTACTCAACTGTGCGGAGGTGGGACGACGAAATCGAATTCTAACGAATTACCGATTTCTGTCCCACTCTCTTTCTTTATTCTTGGATCATGGCTAGGAGATCCTCTCCTGTAGTGGTTGGAAGGATCCGAACTCGTTTGAGGGAATAGAGGCCATCAGCGGAGCTGGCGAGTCCATTTTTAGTGGTGAGGCCTAGTTTGTAGTCAGCTTTCTTGGCTTGGTCGATCGTGACCTGGCTGTAGCTACCAGATGGGTAGACGATAACGCTGGTATTTTGATCCAGCACCTTATCTAGCAGGCGTTTAGAAGCGACGAGCTCATTCTTTTGAGTCTCAAGGCTGGAATTGGCTAGGTCTGGATGATTGACCGTATGGCTTTCAAAGGTTAAGCCAGCATGTTTCATCTCTTTGATTTGGTCAAAGGTCAGGACATTTTCTTTTTCCTTTTGGGTAAAGTCTGTGATGATATTGTTGGTGGCCGTCATCTTGTATTTCTTAAGAAGCGGATAGACGATGGTATAGAAATCCTCAACGCCATCATCAAAGGTCAGCCAGACATATTTCTTTCCTTTGGGCACTTCGTTCTTTGCGAGGATGCGATAAGCCTCCTCAGGTGTCAATGTGTAGTAACCCGCTTTTTTCAGGGCCTTTAGTTGGCTCTCAAAGGTTTCTGGATCGACAATCAGATTGGCATTGGCAGCTTCGGACTCAGCCATATTGTGCACGGAGTGGTACATGAGGATGGGCAGTTTGACCGGCTTTTTCACTCGGGTCCACTCGATAGAGGAGCTATCCTCCTCGAGAGAACGTGTCACAGCAGTGCCACTTGCATTTCCGTCACTGGGTTGAGTGATGCGCTTGATCAGAAGAAAGCTACAAATAAAGATACAGACCAGTAGGAAGGCATTGATTCCAAGTAGGGTTTTGATTTTTTTAGGTACTCTTCGTTTACTCATAGTGTCACCGTTTTCATTATTTTCTTTATTGTACCACAAATTCTATGTTCTTTTCCAGAACTTGCTACAGGCAGATCCTGTCATGAAAATTCAGAATTTTTAAGGCAATTGGCTGTCAAACGCTCAAGTTTTTGTTATAATGGAGCTACTATAGAAAATTCAAGGAGTCAATAGGATGTCTGTTAAGATTGCCTTACTAGGATTTGGTACTGTTGCAAGTGGCGTACCATTTTTATTAAAAGAAAACCGTGAAAAAATCACCCAGGCAGCTCAAGATGAAATCGAGATCGCTAAGGTCTTGGTTCGAGATGATGCGGAAAAGGAAAAATTGCAAGCTGCTGGTCATGACTACAACTTTGTGACCAATGTTGATGAGATCATTGAAGACAAGGACATTGCCATCGTGGTCGAATTGATGGGTCGTATCGAGCCAGCGAAAACCTTTATCACCCGTGCGCTGGAAGCAGGTAAGCATGTGGTCTCTGCTAACAAAGACCTTCTAGCTGTTCATGGAAGTGAATTGTTAGAGGTTGCTCAAAAACACCAAGTAGCTCTTTATTATGAAGCTGCCGTAGCAGGTGGGATTCCAATCCTTCGCACCTTGGTGAATTCCTTGGCTTCTGACAAGGTGACCAAAGTACTCGGTGTGGTCAATGGAACCTCCAACTTCATGATGACTAAAATGGTGGAAGAAGGCTGGACTTATGAAGATGCTTTAGCAGAAGCGCAACGCCTGGGTTACGCTGAAAGTGACCCAACCAATGACGTCGAAGGGATCGATGCCGCCTACAAGATGGTGATTTTGAGTCAATTTGCCTTTGGGATGAACATCCAATTTGACCAAGTAGGTCACAAAGGGATCAGCCAGATCACTCCACAAGATGTCTCTGTCGCTCAAAGCCTTGGTTATGTGATCAAACTGGTCGGCTCGATCGTTGAAACGCAATCAGGGATTGCAGCAGAGGTGACACCAACCTTCCTTCCAAAACAACACCCACTCGCTGGTGTGAACGATGTCATGAATGCGGTCTATGTGGAATCCATCGGGATTGGTGAGTCTATGTACTATGGACCAGGTGCTGGTCAAAAACCAACTGCGACTAGTGTCGTTGCCGACATAGTTCGTATTGTCCGTCGTCTAAAAGAAGGAACGATTGGTAAAGCCTTCAATGAATACAGTCGTCCTCTTCAATTGGCTAAGCCTGAAGATGTGAAGAACAATTATTACTTCTCAATTAAGGCACCAGATGCGACTGGTCAAATCTTGCGTCTCGCGGAGATCTTTAATGCAGAAGGAGCTTCCTTCAAACAAATCCTTCAAGAAGACTCTGATGGTCACTATGCAAGTGTGGTCATCATCACCCACCAAGTCAATCAAACCCAATTCAAGAACTTGGTTGAAAAACTGGATTCAGAGCCGAATTTCGAACTCTTGAATACCTTTAAGGTCTTGGGAGAATAAGCATGAAGATTATTGTTCCAGCAACCAGTGCCAATGTAGGGCCCGGATTTGATTCTGTTGGGATTGCCGTTACTCGTTATTTGACCATTGAAGTGCTTGAACCATCAGATGCTTGGTTGATTGAGCATGATCTAGGAGCAGGGATTCCGACAGACGAGAAAAACCTCTTGCTCTCAACAGCCCTGTCGATTGCCCCAGCTATTCAACCACATCATATCAAGATGACCAGTGAAGTGCCTTTGGCGCGTGGTCTTGGTTCTTCTAGTTCTGTCATTGTAGCAGGGATTGAATTGGCCAATCAATTAGCCAATCTCCAGCTATCAGATGCTGAGAAATTACGCATCGCGACCGAGATCGAAGGGCATCCTGATAACGTAGCCCCAGCTATTTTTGGGAACTTGGTCGTTGCCAGTTACATCGGTGAAGATGTCCAATATGTGACAGCTGACTTCCCAACTTGTGATCTGGTAGCCTTTGTTCCCAGCTACCAATTGAAGACCAGTGATAGCCGCAATGTCCTACCGAAAGAATGGTCTTATAAGGAAGCTGTTGCAGCTAGTAGTGTAGCCAATGTGGCCATCGCAGCTCTCCTCAAGGGAGATTTGGTGACGGCTGGTCGCTCCATTGAGTTAGATCATTTCCACGAGCGCTACCGTCAATCCTTGGTCAAAGAATTCCCTCAGGTAAAAGAAGTTGCGCATCAACACGATGCTTATGCCACCTATCTGTCGGGAGCAGGCCCAACGATCATGAACCTCTTAGCGCCAGAGCATACAGCAGCCTTTGTCGCAGCTCTTGAAAAACTCGGGCTAGAAGGTCAGATTTTCCAACTTAAAATCGACACTTTTGGCGTTCGTGTTGAGAAATAAACCTCAATGTAACACAAATGAAAGAAGGATGTATACGAATGTATATGTCCTTTTTGCTTCTCCTATGGTAGAATGGGAACTGTACGGGGAAAAGCTCAAGCTTTCCCGAAAGTTTAGGGGGAAACATGAAACCAGAATATTTATATAGTATTGCTACCGATCTTGGGCTGCAATTTGATGGCGAAGCCCGTGTGATGTATGGAGAGCGTGAAGGCTTCTTGTTAGTCATTGAAGGCGCTCAAACCAAGAATGTATTTACCATTTCACTCAGTGTGAAACAAGGTTCCGAAGGAGACTTGATCGAAGATAGTGAAATTCTTTGGAATGAATTAAAAGAACAATCAAAAGCCATTAATGCCATCTCTTCTGATGGTTACTTGACCTCGATCGTAGTCAAAGGTGGAATGACCAAAGGGAAGGCTGTCGAAACCTTATGGACAGCTATCCAAGATATTGTTGATTTCTTGCTCAACCACCAATTTGTGCAAGTGAATGCGCAAACGGGTGAGGAAGGGCCAATCGGTCTGTATCAAATTGGAGATGCGATCTTTTTAATCGACGATGAAACCTTTAGAGCCTACCAAGCCGAAGTGCAAGATACAGTTGAGGCTTATGAAGCGCGGGAAGAAAACTTCCTTTTAGGGATTGTAGGGGCTGTGATCGGTGTAATCATCGGTGGAGCAGTTGCCCTCTTGGTAGCGCGTCTTGGCTATGTATCTGTTTTAGCAGGGGCTGCCCTCGGTTATTGTACTATCAAAGGTTATGAGATTCTTGGTAAGAAATTGACTAAAAAAGGTGTGGTAGTTTCAGCTATTTTGATGGTCTTGACCGTCTTTTTGGTCAACCAATTAGATTATACTTTGGCGCTTATGAGTGAACTGGATTTGCCATTTGATATGTCCTGGACGCTTCTCAATGAAGCGACATTTTCAGGGGACGTCCCAGATAAATTTTACTTGAATCTAGGCTTGCTAGCTGTCTTTACTCTTGGTGGTGCTTGGATTTCGGTCAAATCAGCTCTGGATGGACAAAAGAATCGTACCATCGCACGTAAAATTGCATAATAAATGGTAAAAGGAAGGCCTGAATATTATAGGTCTTCTTTTGTTTTTTAGGGTCGAAAAATAGTCAAAAATTTGGTATAATAGTTTGTATTTTTATAGAGAGAGAACAGACAGAAAGATGAATGAAAAAATGAATCAAATTCTTGAAGGGATTGATATCCGTTTTCAAGAACCTTTAAAACATTATACCTTTACAAAGGTCGGTGGGAATGCTGAATTTTTAGCCTTCCCTCGCAACCAATACGAATTAAAACGCATCGTCCAATTTGCCAACCAAGAGCAAATTCCATGGATGGTCCTGGGCAATGCGTCCAATATCATTGTCCGTGATGGGGGCATTCCGGGATTTGTCATTATGTTTGATCGCTTGCGTGACATCAGTGTGGACGGCTATGTGATCGAAGCAGAGGCAGGAGCTAAACTCATCGACACCACTCATGTGGCATTGCACCATAGTTTGAAAGGCTTCGAGTTTGCTAATGGCATTCCAGGCAGTGTCGGTGGTGCTGTCTTTATGAATGCGGGAGCCTATGGGGGAGAAATCGCTCATGTCCTAGTATCCTGTAAGGTCTTGACCAAAGACGGAGAGATCGAAACTCTGTCAGCGAGTGAACTAGCTTTTGGCTACCGTCATTCTAAGATTCAAGAGACAGGTGCTGTCGTCATCTCTGCCAAATTTGCTTTGTCACCAGGCAATCACGAGGTGATCAAGCAGGAGATGGATCGGTTGACCCATCTTCGTCAGTTGAAACAACCCCTTGAATACCCTTCTTGTGGATCTGTCTTTAAGCGTCCTGTTGGCCATTTTGCAGGTCAATTAATCAGTGAAGCAGGTCTAAAGGGCTATCGAATCGGTGGTGTGGAAGTTTCTGAAAAACATGCCGGCTTTATGGTCAATGTCGATAATGGAACGGCTAAGGACTATGAAGATTTGATCGCCCATGTCATTGAGGCAGTAGAAGCTCACTCAGGCGTCCGTTTAGAACCAGAAGTTCGCATAATCGGCCAAGCCTAAAAGCTTAAGTATTGAAGAACAATTGATTGTGAATAATCGATAGCATCAGTCGGAGAGGGGGTGAGTGCCTATCGATACCGTAAATAGGTGGGGCAGTCTAGTAAGTCCCCGAGAGGTATTGGTGGCTTGACAGTTTTTCCTGTCAGCCGCTGCATTTTCGTTTGAAAAGCAGTTTGGTAATCGTAGTAAAGAAGGAATTTATGTGAATTGAAAAAACCAATTATTGAGTTTAAAAATGTTACAAAGGTCTTTGAAGATAGCGGAACCGTTGTCCTAAAGGATATCAATTTTGAATTGGAAGAAGGGAAGTTCTATACCCTGCTCGGTGCATCTGGATCAGGAAAATCAACTATCCTTAATATTATTGCCGGTCTTTTAGATGCTAGCTCTGGAGATGTCTACCTTGATGGGGAACGGATCAATGATGTCCCTACCAACAAGCGGGATGTCCACACCGTCTTTCAGTCCTATGCCCTGTTTCCGCATATGACGGTCTTTGAAAATGTGGCTTTCCCCCTTCGTTTGAAAAAGCTGGACCAGGCTGAGATCGAACGTCGGGTTTCAGAAGTATTGAAAATGGTCCAGTTAGCAGGATTTGAAAAACGCTCGATCCAAAAATTATCGGGTGGTCAACGCCAGCGGGTAGCTATTGCACGGGCTATTATCAATGAACCACGAGTGGTTCTTTTAGATGAGCCCTTGTCTGCACTTGACTTGAAACTTCGGACAGACATGCAGTATGAGTTGCGAGAATTGCAACAACGCTTGGGGATTACCTTTGTCTTTGTTACCCATGACCAAGAAGAAGCCCTCGCCATGAGTGACTGGATCTTTGTCATGAATGAAGGAGAGATCGTCCAATCTGGTACACCAGTAGATATCTATGATGAACCGATCAACCACTTTGTAGCCACCTTTATCGGGGAGTCCAACATTCTAGATGGGCGTATGATCGAGGACTACTTGGTTGAGTTCAATGGCAAACGCTTTGAAGCCGTCGATGGGGGAATGCGTCCAAACGAACCAGTTGAAGTCGTCATTCGTCCTGAAGACTTGCAAATCACTCTTCCTGAAGAAGGCAAGCTCCAAGTGAAGGTGGACACCCAGCTCTTCCGTGGTGTGCATTATGAGATCATCGCTTATGATGATTTGGGAAATGAGTGGATGATCCACTCCACTCGGAAAGCCATCGTGGGAGAAGTCATCGGGCTAGACTTTGAACCAGAAGATATCCACGTTATGCGTCTCAACGAAACCGAAGAAGAATTCGATGCGCGGATCGAAGAGTACGTTGAAGTGGAAGAGCAAGAAGCTGGTTTGATTAATGCCATTGAGGAGGAAAGAGATGAAGAAAACAACCTCTAATCTATTTATCCTCCCCTATTTCTTGTGGATTTTTCTCTTTGTCTTGGCTCCTGTAGTCATGATCATCTTTCAATCGTTTTTTAACGTTGAAGGGCAGTTTTCACTTGAAAACTACAAAGAGTTCTTTACTTCGCAAAATTTGACCTATTTAAAGATGAGCTTTAATTCGGTCCTTTATGCCGGAATCGTCACCCTGGTGACGCTCTTGATCTCCTACCCGACTGCTTACTTTTTGACGCTGCTCAAACACCGGCAGTTGTGGTTGATGTTGATCGTCTTGCCAACCTGGGTCAATCTCTTGCTCAAGGCCTATGCCTTTATCGGAATCTTTGGTCAAAACGGCTCCATCAATAGCTTTTTAAGCTTTCTCGGAGTCGCTCCCCAGCAGATCCTCTTTACCGATTTCTCCTTTATCTTTGTAGCCAGCTACATCGAGTTGCCTTTCATGATTTTGCCGATCTTTAATGTCTTAGATGACTTAGATCCAAACTTGATTAATGCCAGCTATGATTTGGGAGCCAATCGTTGGGATACCTTCCGTCATGTGGTCTTCCCCTTGTCCATGAATGGAGTCCGCTCAGGTGTGCAGTCTGTCTTTATTCCTAGTCTGAGTCTCTTCATGTTGACACGGATGATCGGTGGAAATCGCGTCATTACCTTAGGGACTGCGATTGAACAGCACTTCCTGACAACACAAAACTGGGGAATGGGTTCTACCATCGGAGTTGTTCTGATCCTTGCTATGCTCTTTACCATGTGGGCAACTAGAGAAAGGAGAGAACGATGAAAAAAGTATCTCATTTCTATCTAGGTTTCGTCTTTCTGATCCTCTATCTTCCTATCTTTTATTTGATCTTTTATGCCTTCAATAAAGGGGGAGATATGAATGCCTTCACAGGCTTCACGCTTGAGCATTTCAATGAATTGTTCGCAGATAGTCGCCTGATGCTGATCTTATCAGAGACCTTCCTCTTGGCCTTTTTGTCAGCCTTGATTGCGACAGTGATTGGAACCTTTGGAGCCATTTATATTTACCAATCGAAGAAGAAGTTAGAAGGTCCTTTGCTCTCCATCAACAACATTCTCATGGTAGCGCCAGACGTTATGATCGGGGCCAGCTTCTTGATTCTCTTTACGACGGTGAAGTACCAGCTAGGTTTCCTATCTGTTCTGGCTAGCCACGTGGCCTTCTCGATTCCTATTGTGGTCTTGATGGTCTTGCCACGACTCAAGGAAATGAACCGGGATATGGTCAATGCGGCCTATGACTTAGGAGCTACCCAAGTGCAAATGCTCAAAGAGATCATGTTGCCGTATCTGACACCAGCCATTATTGCGGGCTACTTTATGGCCTTTACCTATTCGCTTGATGACTTTGCCGTGACCTTCTTTGTAACCGGAAATGGCTTTACAACCTTGTCTGTAGAGATCTACTCACGTGCGCGTCAAGGGATTTCCCTCAGTATCAATGCCTTGTCCGCCCTTGTCTTTCTCTTTAGTGTGCTCTTGGTCATCGGTTATTACTTTATCACCCGTGAAAAGGAGGAAGCAGCATGAAAAAACTTTATTCATTCCTAACTGGGATTGTCCTTGTCATTCTGGTCCTCTGGGGAATTAGCCACCAGATCGAAGCGAGCATGAATACCAAGAATAGTGACAAGCTGGTCATCTACAACTGGGGAGATTATATCGATCCGGAATTGCTCAAGGAATTTACAAAAGAGACAGGGATTCAGGTGCAATATGATACCTTTGATTCCAACGAAGCCATGTACACCAAGATCAAGCAAGGTGGAACCACTTACGATATTGCGATTCCTAGTGAATACATGATTGCTAAGATGATGGATGAGCATCTGGTTGAAAAGTTGGACCAATCCAAGATCAAAGGGATGGAAAATATCGATCCAAAACTCTTGAACCAATCGTTTGATCCGGGCAACCAATATTCAGTCCCTTACTTCTGGGGTACCTTGGGGATTATCTACAATACCAAGATGGTCAAAAATGCTCCTGAACATTGGTCAGATCTCTGGCGTGAAGAGTACAGAAATGACATCATGATGTACGATGGTGCGCGTGAGGTCATGGGAATTGGTCTCAATACCTTGGGCTATAGCCTCAATGAAAAGGATCCAAAGAAATTGCAAGAGGCAGTAGATAAACTCTACACCTTGACGCCAAACATCAAAGCTTTGGTTGCTGATGAGATGAAAGGCTATATGATCCAAAACAATGCGGCTATTGGGGTTACCTTCTCAGGAGAAGCCAGCCAAATGCTCGAAGCCAATAAGGATCTTCGCTATGTCGTCCCAACTGAAGCCAGCAACCTTTGGTTTGATAACATTGTCATTCCAAAAACCGTGAAAAATAAAGAAGCAGCATATGCCTTTATTAACTTCATGCTTCGTCCTAAAAATGCTTTGAAAAATGCTCTTTATGTCGGCTACTCAACGCCAAATAAAAAAGCCAAAGCCATGTTGCCAAAAGAAATCCAAGATGACCAATCCTTCTATCCAAGCGATGAAACGCTGGACCATTTGGAAGTCTATCAACAATTAGGCAAGAAATTGCTTGGAGTCTATAACGATCTTTACCTTCAGGTCAAGATGTATCGAAAATAACACAAAAGGAACCTCAGGGTTCCTTTTTGATTGCTGCATATAGTCTCTAACTAGTGAGTTAGATTGAGATTCAAATGAAAGATGCTATAATAGTAAGGAAAGTGACTGGCCCATTCAGTCATGAAAGGAAGGATTGGAGAAGAAAAAATGAAAAGACGACTGGAACTTTTTTTGATTATTCTGTTACCGATCCTAGGACTGGTTTTTCTAGGAGGAAAAATCATGAATCTGACCAAAAGACCCGAACAGAAGGTAACGGCTTCATCCTCAAAGAAAGTCGTACAAAAATCAGAAGAAGAAATAAAAAAAGAGCAAATCGCATTTCTCAAGGAACACGAGCAAGAAATCGTTGATTATGTGAGGGCTCAAAATTCAAAAATTGAGTCAGTTCAGATTGATTGGACTGATGTGAGATGGAGTGATGGAGGTTTCTTGTTTCCTGATTATTCTATTGAAGTTTATGGAACAGTGAATCATATTGAAGATTCAGGATGGAGTGCCTCTATGCCGATTAATGATGATGATTCAATCGATTTGAAAAAAATTTCCATATTTAACCATATAACCATCGGTGAAGAAATATTGGAGTAGTAGTTCTTTTGATCTATGTTGAAATTTAAGGATAAATTATGAAGAAACATACTAAAATTATTTTGCTAACAGTAACATCGATAATTGCTTTATTTAGTATCGAAGGATGCACTATAAAATCAAAAGAGCAAACGAAACAAGCGCAAACTGTCACCTCTTCAACTACAAAAGAGGACAAAGAAACCATTAAACAAAAACAGCTAGCCTATTTGAAAGAACATGAAAAAGAAATTGTTGATTTTGTGAAAGCTCAAAGTCCGAAAATCGAATCCGTCCAGATTGATTGGAATAGTATGGTAATTGAAGAGTCTGGGAATGGAACGCCTCAGGGTGGTGGATACAATTTATCTATTTCTGGTAAAATTAATCAATTAAAAAACACAAAATTCTCCGTTGATTTTTACTTAGAAGATCAAAATAGCATACCAACTATCAAAAAAATGGGCATGCTTAATGATATCTATATCGAGGAAAATGGTGGCTGGAAAATTTTTTCCTAAGTAAATAGAAGTATTAGTGTTAGGAGGAAAATGAAAAATAAAATGAAATGTACACTTAAGTTATTAGCTTTAATGCTTATTTTCACAAGTATTGGAGGTTGTACTGTAAAGCAAAAAGCGCATAAGAAACAAGCACAAACTGTCACCACTTCCTCCTCCAAAGAAGATATAGAAGTGATCAAACAAAAACGGCTCGCTTATCTCAAAGAGCACGAGCAAGAAATAGTCAATTTTGTGAAATCGAAGAGTTCAAAGATTGAATCTGTTCAAATTTATTGGGACGAAACGCAATGGATTGAGGGTGGAAATGGGACACCACAAGGTGGAGATGAGGTCATAGAAATTTTTGGTACAGTCAATCAGCTAGAAGATTCAGGATGGAGGGTGGATGTTGTATTTGATTCTGATCAAAAGATGACTTTCAGTATGGGCTATAATATTAGTATTAAGGGTGATTATATTGAGTAAGAACTGGAAGATTCAAAGCCTGTAAGGAGGATTTATGAAGAGACAAATGGAACTACTTTTGATCATTTTGTTACCGATCCTAGGACTGGTTTTTCTTGGAGGAAAAATCATGACCCTGACCAAAAGCCCCGAACAGAAGATAACGACCTCATCTTCAAAGAAAGTCGTACAAAAACCAGATGAAGACATAAAAAAAGAACAACTGGACTATCTAAAAGAACACGAACAGAAGGTTATTGATTTAGTCAAAGCACAAAATTCAAAAGTTGAATCCGTTCAGATTGATTGGGATCAGACGCAGTGGGGTGATGGTGGACTGACAACTCCTGAATATTACATGAGTGTTTATGGAGGTATAAATCATATTGAAGAATCGAGTTGGGGAGTAGATATCCCAATTAATGAGGACAATACATTAAATTTAGATGAGATGTATATAGGATCCGACATTAGAATTGGGGGGAGATTATTTGACTAATTGGAATTTAAAAAGTTTTGATAATCTATATGCTTCATTAGCAGAATCAGCTTACAGATATAGACCCAAAAAGTTTCCATATGAATGATTGGATCAATTCCAGGAAGAGCGTTCAAAGCTCAAATGGGAGTATGACAACGAGATAGATGCTTTCTATAAAAATCAGAAAAAGCTGGAATCGAAAGATAAAAAAAATCAGTAAGGTTGTCCTTACTGATTTTTTAGTTGGTTCCAGATGATGCTGTATCTGCGCCACTGTCTGTTGCTGTGGAGCCTTGGTCTTGTGCGGCAGACGAGCTAGATTCAGTAGCAGATGAGCTATCGGTTTCTTTTTGTGAACTTGTTTCTGTATTGCTTGAATTGGTTTGTGTATTGGTGTTAGCATCTGTATTAGTAGCGCTTGAGTCAGATCCCTTATCGTGGACCACGACGACGCTGGTGCTACTAGATGGTTTGTCTTCTGTTTTTTGATTGTCTTTATTGAGCAGACTCATGATGGTAAAGGAAGTGACGATAATCCCTAGGAGACTGGCAATCGTAGCTACAACCGTTTGAAATACGGACAAACCTTGTTTGACTTTCTCACCGCGAGATGGTCTTGTATCAACTTTTTCCTCAGGTTTTTGGTTTTTGTTACTTCTTGAATATTGTGACATGTTCATTCTCTTTCTATCAAAAATTGTTTTTTAACACTTTCCTATTATAAGTCATTTTCTGAAAAATGTCTAAAAAGAACTGAATTTTATAGAGTGATTTTGCCGCATCTCTCTTTATCAAATCCTTGTCCCAAGCGGTTAGAAATGATAAAATAGAAGTTACGTAAAAAGAAAGTGATGGATGCGTAGGACATGATCTATTTTGACAATTCAGCAACGACTAAACCCTATCCAGAAGCCCTTGCGACTTATACAGAAGTAGCGACTCGGATCTGGGGCAACCCTTCTAGTTTGCACAATCTAGGTAGTCAAGCTACTCGTATTTTGGAAGCTTCTCGGAAACAAATTGCGGAGCTAATTGGCAAGAAAGCTGAGGAAATTTACTTCACGTCTGGTGGGACAGAAGGGGACAACTGGATCCTAAAGGGTGTCGCCTTTGAGAAAGCTCCTTATGGCAAGCATATCATTGTCTCTGACATCGAGCATCCCGCTATCAAGGAGTCAGCTGCTTGGCTAAAGACGCAGGGATTCGAAGTGGATTACGCTCCAGTGGATGCGCGTGGCTTTGTCAAGGTGGATGCCTTGGCTAGTCTTCTCCGTCCGGATACGACCTTGGTCTCTGTCATGGCCGTCAACAATGAGATTGGTTCCATCCAGCCCATCCATGAAATCGCAGCTCTCCTGGAAGATCGTCCAACGATTAGTTTCCATGTCGATGCTGTGCAATCCTTGGCAAAGGTAGCAACAGAAGTTTATCTACCAGAGCGCGTGGACTTTGCGACCTTCTCTAGTCACAAATTCCATGGACTTCGCGGAGTCGGATTTGTCTACATTAAAGAAGGCAAAAAGATCACCCCTCTCTTAACCGGAGGTGGTCAAGAAAAAGAAATGCGCTCGACAACTGAGAACGTGGCAGGAATCGCAGCAACAGCAAAAGCCCTACGCTTAGCCATGGAAAACCAAGAAGCTTTTGCCAGCAAAACCCAGCAGATGAAAGAAGTCATCCGCAAAGAATTGGCCAACTATCCAGATGTCACTATCTTTTCTGGTGAGGATCACTTTGCGCCTCACATCTTGACTTTCGGGATCAAGGGAGTTCGTGGAGAAGTAGTGGTCCATGCCTTTGAAGAGTTTGATATTTACATCTCGACCACTAGTGCCTGTTCGTCCAAAGCAGGTAAGCCAGCTGGAACCTTGATTGCCATGGGAGTGGACAAGAGTATCGCACAGACTGCTGTTCGCTTGAGTCTTGACCTTGAGAATGACATGAGCCAAGTCGAGCAATTCTTGACCAAGTTCAAACTGATTTACGAGCAAACACGAAAAGTACGTTAATTTTAGAAGGAAATCAACATGACCTTAACCTATTCAGAAATTATGATTCGCTATGGAGAGCTTTCTACTAAAGGAAAGAACCGCATGCGTTTCATCAATAAACTTCGCAATAATATCCAAGATGTTTTATCTATCTATCCAGCTGTCAAAGTGACAGCAGACCGTGATCGAGCGCATGCTTATCTACATGGGACGGATTATGAACCAGTAGCAGAATCCCTCAAACAGGTTTTTGGAATCCAAAATTTTTCACCCGTTTACAAGATTGAAAAATCTGTTCCGGCCTTAAAAGCGGCAGTGCAAGAGATCATGAAGGAGATTTACAAGGAAGGCTTGACCTTTAAAATCTCAAGTAAACGCAGTGACCATACCTTTGAACTCGATAGTCGCGAGCTTAATCAAACCTTGGGAGGTGCGGTCTTTGAAGCGATCCCAACGATTCAAGCTCAGATGAAAAAACCAGATATCAACTTGCAAGTTGAAATTCGAGAAGAAGCAGCCTATATCTCTTATGAAACCATTAAAGGAGCAGGAGGCCTTCCTGTTGGTACGTCTGGCAAGGGCATGCTCATGCTTTCTGGTGGGATCGACTCTCCAGTAGCTGGTTACCTAGCCTTGAAGCGTGGAGTAGATATCGAGGCCGTCCATTTTGCTAGCCCACCTTATACCAGCCCAGGAGCTCTTAAAAAAGCCCATGATTTAACACGGAAGTTGACCAAGTTTGGGGGCAATATCCAATTTATCGAGGTGCCATTCACAGAGATCCAAGAGGAAATCAAGGCAAAAGCGCCAGAAGCTTACCTCATGACTTTGACCCGTCGCTTTATGATGCGTATTACAGACCGTATTCGCGAGGTTCGCGGTGGTTTGGTCATTATTAATGGTGAAAGCTTGGGACAAGTGGCTAGCCAAACCTTAGAGAGTATGCAGGCCATCAATGCCGTGACCAATACGCCGGTTATCCGTCCGGTGGTGACCATGGACAAGTTGGAAATCATCGATATTGCCCAAGAGATTGATACCTTTGAAATCTCTATCCAGCCATTCGAAGATTGTTGTACCATCTTTGCACCGGATCGTCCAAAGACGAATCCGAAACTCAAAAATGCGGAGCAATATGAGCAACGCATGGATGTGGAAGCTTTGGTGGAGCGTGCGGTAGCAGGCATCATCGTAACAGAGATCACACCAAAAGCAGAAAAAGATGAGGTCGATGACCTGATCGAGGATTTGCTATAGGAGAGACTGGGAGTATCCAGCCTCTTTTTCTAACCAACTTAAAGGAGACAAGATGAAAAAAATTATCGTTTTAATGACAAGTTTGCTTCTGTTGACAGGCTGCGTCAAAGTATCATTTACTGGTCCGAAAAAAGAAGAAAAGACCAGCCAGTCAACCAGCAGTAAAAAAGAACCGCTCACATTTGTCAGAGCCGACCAGTATAAAGACCAGGACAACGAAGTCCTGGAAGCGTCTGAGAAATTTATCAAGGAACATCCAACGCTTGGAGAACCTGGAAAATTATTTGTCTTTTTCCCAGGCTATACCTTTGGAAATGAGGAAAGCCGCTTCGCCTTGTTCTTTATTGTGAATCGTACCACCACAACCATCGATCGTGATGGATCCTTTGTCCTGAATTTGGAATATGATAGGGAGCCACTTTTCAAAGATGTCACAGTTGACTATGAAATCAATGAATCAGGTGTATTGAAACCGAATACGGCTGCAGCTATTCCTATCAAAATCACCAAGGAACAAGAAGAAAAAATGAAGAGCATGAACGATTCTTCAAAAGCAAAAATGAGTTTTAATGACTTTAAATTTAAAGATAAGTAGAAGAAGTCGGACCGACAAGCGATCTTAAAATAAAAGATACAAAATCATCCATTTTATAAAAGAAATTCGTTTTCAAAGCGAAAAAATACTTGTCTTTGTCTGATAGAAGTGATATACTAAGAGAGTTGACTATGCACATGCCTGTGCAACCGCTCGAACATCGTCGCTCATTTCCATGAGAGTAAGTGGTTCGTCCCACGATGCTAGGCGAGTCTTCACAAAAATACGGGGAAACCCAAAAATACATAGGAGGTGCATAATGAGCACATACGCAATCATTAAAACTGGCGGAAAACAAGTTAAAGTTGAAGTTGGTCAAGCTATCTACGTTGAAAAATTGAACGTTGAAGCTGGTCAAGAAGTTACATTTAACGAAGTTGTTCTTGTTGGTGGTGAAAACACTGTTGTCGGAACTCCACTTGTTTCAGGAGCTACTGTTGTTGGAACTGTTGAAAAACAAGGAAAACAAAAGAAAGTTGTTACTTACAAGTACAAACCTAAAAAAGGTAGCCACCGTAAACAAGGTCACCGTCAACCTTACACTAAAGTTGTCATCAACGCTATCAACGCTTAATTTTTAGGAGAACACATGATACAAGCAGTCTTTGAACGAGCCGAAGATGGCGAGCTGAGGAGTGCAGAAATCACTGGGCACGCTGGAAGCGGTGAATACGGCTTTGATGTCGTGTGTGCATCGGTTTCGACTCTAGCCATTAACTTTGTCAACTCTGTTGAGAAATTTGCAGGCTACGAACCGGATCTAGAATTAAACGAAGAAGAAGGTGGCTTCCTGCGGGTGACGATCCCGACGGATATTCCACCACATCAAAGAGAAATGACCCAACTATTCTTTGAATCATTTTTCTTAGGGATGGCAAACTTATCGAAGAACTCATCGGAGTTCGTCCAAACAAGAGTTATCACAGAAAACTAACATGGAGGAAAACAATTATGTTGAAATTGAATCTTGCTAACTTGCAACTTTTCGCCCACAAAAAAGGTGGAGGTTCTACATCAAACGGACGTGATTCACAAGCAAAACGTCTTGGAGCTAAAGCAGCTGATGGACAAACTGTAACAGGTGGATCTATCCTTTACCGTCAACGCGGTACTCACATCTACCCAGGTGTGAACGTTGGACGTGGTGGAGACGATACTTTGTTCGCAAAAGTTGAAGGCGTAGTACGCTTCGAACGTAAAGGTCGCGATAAAAAACAAGTTTCTGTTTACCCAATCGCAAAATAAAAAGGTTCAGTGAACCTTTTTATCCCGAGCCTTGAAATATTAAGGTGAGGAAGCTAGAAATAGCATAAATCAAAGCTTTCCGGATTGACGGAAGGCTTTTTTCTTTTATTTATTTAAAAATATCGTGTTTACTCTTGTTAATATAATGTTTGAATTTGTGTTTTTTGAAAAATGTAGTATAATAGAGACAAATATAGTAGGAATGGAAGTAGTACCATGAAAGATAGCAGACATGTTGAAATTCTTCAGGAACTGGATCGAAAAAGTGTGGTATCGGTCAAAGAGCTCAAGGAACTTTTTGGGGTGACAGATATGACCATTCGTCGCGATCTGATTGATCTTGAAAAACAAGGTCTTTTAGTTCGTGTACATGGTGGGGCCCACAAAAAAGTCAAAGATAGCTTATTAGAAGCTTCTCACAGTGAAAAAAATCTGATCAATATTGATGAGAAACGAAGCATTGCCAAAAAATGTGCAGACTTGATCGAAAATGGGGATACCGTCTTTATTGGCTCTGGTACAACAACAGACTTTATCGGAGATTATTTGGAAGGGAAAGAAATTAGCATCGTCACCAACTCCCTGCCTATTTTTGAGAAGCTCAAGGATTTCCCGAATTATGACTTGATATTAGTTGGTGGTCGCTACCGGGTAAAGACACAAACCTTTGTCGGTCAATTTGCCAATAAACTCTTGAAAGAAATCAAGGTTTCTAAAGCCTTTATCGGGGTGAATGGAATCGATGGCCATAGTGTCTCCACAGCTAATGAAGAAGAAGGAAATGGCAATGCCATTATTCTGAACAATGCGATAGAGAAATATGTGGTAGCTGATAACAGCAAGTTTGATAGTTATTCCTTCTACAGTTTCTATCGTGTGGAAGATCTAAATGCCATTATTACCGATGATAGTATTCCAAAGAAGATCAAAGACAAATACGGCTTGTATACGAAAATCATATAAAACAAAGTGGTCTCAAAAAAGAGACCACTTTTTACTGATTTAAGGATGTTGGAAAATGACGGATAGAAAGCGCTTTAGAGAGATATACAAACAAAATTAAACAAATTTAGACAAAAAATGATTGACAATCAATCAATATAGTGATATACTGAAGCTATAAATAAATAGTTAGATAAGGAGGTGGCAACAATGGGATTAAATCAACTCTTTAACAAAGATCTTGTATTTTGCCTACATGCCAAGGATCAAACAGATCTCTTTGAGCAGGTAGCAAGCTTATTGGAAGAGCGACAGATTGTGACACCAACCTATCGTTCCGCTTTGATTGAGCGTGAAAAGTCTTTCCCGACTGGATTAGACATGGAATTTCTTGGTAAGGACTTACCAAATGTGGCGATCCCGCACACAGACATTGTCCATAATCTCACTGAGAATGTGGTTGTGGTTCGTTTGGATCAACCCGTAACTTTCCATAATATGATTGCTCCAGATAAGGAAGTTCAAGTTTCACTTTTATTCTTCATTATCAATAATACGAGCTCAAGCCAAACCAATATTTTGGCCCAACTGATGGATTTCTTTACATCCAATGGAAATCTCGAAGCTCTATCAAAATTAGATAGTGAAGATAAGCTTTATCAATACATTACGGAAACTATTTCCTAAAACATTCGTAAATATTTATAATGGAGGACATCCAAATGATTAAAATTTTAGCTGCCTGTGGTGCAGGTGTTAACTCTAGCCACCAAATTAAGAATGCTTTGGAAGAAGAGTTGTCAAACCGTGGTTATGATGTGCGTTGTGACGCTGTCATGGTCAAAGACGTCAATGAAGATTTGATTTCTGGTTATGACATCTTTACTCCAATTGCTGCTACTGATTTGGGATTCGATCCTGGTATTCCAGTGGTAGAAGCAGGACCAATCTTGTTCCGTATTCCAGCGATGAGTGCGCCAGTCTTTGATAACATCGAAGCTGCCATTAAAGAACATGGATTAAGTTAATATTTTTTTAAACATGATTGTAAGCGTTATCCAATTATAAAATTGGGAACACTTTATGCTGTAAATTACAAAAAAATTCATAAATCGGGAGGATTTATTATGAATGGCATTATTGATTTTGCCAATAAATTTTTCAAACCCATCCTAGACATGGGTGCTCCGATCATCATGTTGATCGTCCTAACTCTATTGGCACTTTTGTTTGGAGTGAAATTCTCCAAAGCGCTTGAAGGTGGTATTAAACTTGCCATCGCCCTTACTGGTATCGGTGCTATCATCGGTATGTTGAATGGAGCTTTCTCAGCATCTCTTGCAAAATTCGTTGAGAACACTGGTATTCAATTGAATATCACTGACGTTGGTTGGGCACCTCTTGCGACCATCACTTGGGGATCTGCCTGGACACTTTACTTCTTGTTGATTATGTTGATCGTCAACGTTATCATGCTTGCGATCAAGAAAACGGATACACTTGACGTCGATATCTTCGATATCTGGCACTTGTCTATCACTGGTCTTTTGATCAAATGGTATGCAGACAACAACGGTGTCAGCCAAGGTTTATCACTCTTCTTGGCAACTCTTGCAGTTGTCCTTGTAGGGATTATGAAAATCATCAACTCAGACTTGATGAAACCAACATTTGATGATCTTTTGAATGCACCAAGTTCATCACCTATGACTTCAACTCACATGAACTACATGATGAACCCAATCATCATGGTCTTGGATAAAATTTTTGACAAATTCTTCCCAGGTCTTGATAAATACGACTTCGACGCTGCTAAATTGAACAAGAAGATCGGTTTCTGGGGATCTAAATTCTTTATCGGTTTCCTTCTTGGTATCGTCATCGGTATCATGGGTACTCCACATCCAGTTGCTGGTGTCGCAGATGCTGACAAATGGGAATTGGTTATTAAAGGTTGGTTGAGCCTTGGTTTGACTGCCGGTGTCTGCTTGGAATTGTTCTCATTGATCGGTTCTTGGTTCATCGCAGCGGTAGAACCATTGTCACAAGGTATTACAAACGTTGCTACTAAACGTCTTCAAGGACGTAAATTCAACATCGGTTTGGACTGGCCATTTATCGCTGGTCGTGCTGAAATCTGGGCTTGTGCGAACGTACTTGCACCAATCATGTTGATCGAAGCAGTGCTTCTTTCTAAAGTCGGAAATGGTATCTTGCCACTTGCAGGTATCATCGCTATGGGTGTGACTCCAGCCTTGTTGGTTGTAACACGCGGTAAATTAATCCGTATGATCATCTTCGGAAGCCTTCTCTTGCCACTCTTCCTTCTTTCAGGAACATTGATTGCACCATTTGCAACTCAATTGGCTAAGAGTGTTGATGCCTTCCCTAAAGGGGTAGCTTCTACTCAATTGATCACTCACTCAACTCTTGAAGGACCAGTTGAAAAATTGCTCGGTTGGACAATCGGTAACGCTACAACTGGTGATATCAAAGCTATCCTTGGTGTAGTTGTCTTCTTGGCATTCTATATCGGAATCTTCGCTTGGTACAGAAAACAAATGATCAAACGTAACGAAGAATATGCTGCAAATGCAAAATAATCGTCAATTGTAGTTTGAAAACTGACACCATATCTGTTGTGGATATGGTGTTTTTATTTTAAAAAATGTTCGAAAATAAACAATTTAATGTTGACTTTCGTTCAAAATAGGTGTAATATAATATCAAAAGTAAGAAAATGTTTCTTTGTGAAAATTTAACAACAGGGATATTTGCTGAAACGAACAAAAGGAGGACAGGACATGTCTATTGTAATTGGTGCAGATGCTGCAGGATTAAGATTAAAAGATCTCGTGAAAGAGTTTCTTGTAAAAGAAAACTTCGATGTTGTGGATGTAACTGCTGAAGGTCAAGATTTTGTAGATGTGACACTTGCAGTCGCGAGCGAAGTGAACAAAAACGATCAAAATCTTGGAATCGTAATTGATGCTTACGGAGCTGGTCCATTTATGGTTGCAACTAAAATCAAAGGAATGGTAGCAGCAGAAGTTTCAGATGAACGATCTGCTTATATGACACGTGGCCACAACAATTCTCGTATGATTACCATGGGTGCTGAAATTGTTGGGGATGAATTAGCCAAGAACATTGCCAAAGGCTTCGTCAATGGTAAATACGACGGTGGTCGTCACCAAATCCGTGTCGATATGTTGAATAAGATGTGCTAATGAGAGGAGAATTCAAATGAGAATTGCAATTGGTTGTGATCACATTGTGACAAATGAAAAAATGGCTGTTTCTGATTTTTTGAAATCAAAAGGATATGAAGTGCTCGACTTTGGGACTTATGACCATACACGTACCCACTATCCAATCTTTGGTAAAAAAGTCGGTGAAGCCGTAGCAAGTGGCCAAGCAGATCTTGGTGTTTGTATCTGTGGTACAGGTGTTGGGATCAACAATGCTGTTAACAAAGTACCTGGTATCCGTTCTGCTTTGGTACGCGATATGACAACTGCTCTCTATGCAAAAGAAGAATTGAACGCGAATGTCATCGGATTTGGTGGTAAAATTACTGGTGAATTGCTCATGTGCGATATCATTGAAGCATTTATCCACGCTGAATACAAACCAACTGAAGAAAATAAAAAATTGATCGCTAAGATCCAACATGTGGAAACACATAATGCTCATCAAGCGGATGCTGATTTCTTTACAGAATTCCTTGAAAAATGGGACCGTGGTGAATACCACGACTAAGAGGTGACGTATGATATTAACGGTCACGATGAACCCTTCGATTGATATTTCTTATCCTTTGGATGTACTCCAGTTGGATACAGTCAATCGTGTGGCTGAGGTGAGTAAGACAGCTGGTGGGAAAGGTCTTAACGTTACTCGTGTACTTTCTGAGATAAAGGATCCAGTGGCAGCGACTGGCCTACTTGGTGGTCGAACAGGGCAATTCATTCTCGATCATTTAGGAGAAGGGATAGAGGAACGTTTCTTTGAAATTGCTGGAGATACACGTAATTGTATCGCCATCCTTCACGAAGGCAAGCAAACAGAAATCTTAGAAAAAGGTCCAACCATTTCTGAGAAAGAAGGGAAAGACTTTCTAGACCATTATCGTCACTTGGTTGAACAAGTAGAGGTTGTTGCCATCTCTGGAAGTCTTCCTGCTGGTTTACCAGTGGACTACTATGCTAGCCTTGTCAAGATTGCAAGGGAAGCTGGGAAACCAGTCGTACTCGATTGCTCGGGAGCTTCTTTAGAAGCTGCCATTCAAGCAGCTGTCAAGCCTACGGTCATTAAACCAAACAATGAAGAATTATCACAGTTGTTAGGAAAAGAAGTGAGTAAGAATGTGGAAGACTTAAAAGAAGTTCTTCAGGATTCTCTCTTTGATGGCATCGAATGGGTGATTGTCTCCCTTGGTGCAAATGGCGCTTTCGCTAAGCATGGGGATGTCTTCTATAAGGTAGATATTCCTAAGATCGATGTCGTCAATCCAGTCGGATCTGGTGATTCGACTGTTGCAGGGATTGCATCTGGTCTCTATCATCATGAGAGTGACGCAGACTTGCTTAAGAAAGCAAATGTTCTTGGAATGTTAAATGCGCAAGAAGCGCAAACAGGACATGTCAACATGGGGCACTATGATGCCTTGTATCAACAATTAATCGTAAAAGAGGTATAAAATGGTATTAACAGAACAAAAACGCAACTATTTGGAACGTCTTAGTACAAAAGACGGTGTCATTTCAGCTTTGGCCTTCGACCAACGTGGAGCTTTGAAACGCTTGATGGCCAAATACCAAGACACTGAGCCAACTGTAGCACAAATGGAAGAATTAAAAGTCCTTGTAGCTGATGAATTGACAAAATATGCTTCATCTATGTTATTGGACCCAGAATATGGTCTACCTGCTACAAAAGCCTTGGACAAAGATGCAGGACTCTTGCTCGCATACGAAAAGACAGGCTACGATACTTCTAGCACCAAACGCTTGCCTGACTGCTTGAACCTTTGGTCAGCAAAACGCATCAAAGAACAAGGCGCAGATGCTGTGAAGTTCTTGCTCTACTATGATGTAGACAGTGCAGATGAACTCAACCAAGAAAAACAAGCTTATATCGAACGCATCGGTTCAGAATGTGTGGCAGAAGACATTCCATTCTTCCTTGAAATCTTGGCTTATGATGAAGGAATTGCAGATGCAACCTCTGCTGAATATGCAAAAGTGAAACCTCGTAAAGTCATTGAAGCTATGAAAGTCTTCTCAGATCCTCGTTTCAATATCGATGTATTGAAAGTAGAAGTTCCTGTCAATGTCAACTACGTGGAAGGTTTTGGAGAAGGTGAAGTTGTCTATAGTCGTGAAGAAGCTGCTGCCTTCTTTAAAGAACAAGAAGAAGCAACCAACCTTCCATACATCTACCTCAGTGCGGGTGTATCCGCAAAACTCTTCCAAGAAACTTTGGAATTTGCTCATGCATCAGGTGCTAACTTCAACGGTGTTCTTTGTGGACGTGCGACATGGGCAGGTTCAGTAGAAGCTTACATCAAAGATGGAGAAGCAGCTGCTCGTGAATGGCTTCGTACAGAAGGTCGTCAAAATATTGAAGAATTGAACGCAGTCTTGGCTAAAGTGGCAACACCTTGGACAGAACGCGTGTAAGAAACAAATTGTTATTGCCTCCTAAAGCAACATTTAGAACATTGGAAGGAAGAAATTCCTTCCAATGTTCTTCATTATTTTTAGGCTTTGTTTATTTTTTATAAAAAATGTTTAAAAATTTTCGCTGTAAGGGTTTACAAAATAAAAAACTTATGATAGAATAAGTTCATAAGTTAAATAGCAGTGAGCGTTACTAAGTTAGATTAGGCGTGACCACAAGTAGATTGAATGATTAGCATAGGCTAGTTTTTTCAGTTGCTTCGTGGTCATTTTTATTTGCTTTTAACAAATTTCACAAAGGAGAGCCTCATGTATCGTATTATCCATCCAATGAACAATAATGTTGCTTTGGTTCAAAATGAACTACAACAAGAGTTAATTGTTATTGGGAGTGGGATTGCTTTTGGGAAAAAGAAAAATGATCTAGTGGCTGATGATAAGGTCGAAAAAGTATTTCGTTTAAACACGGATGAGTCAAGAGAAAACTTTATGGCCCTTCTAAAGGATGTTCCTCTTGATTTCATTACAACCACTTATGAAGTGATTGATACCTTGTCTAAGAAATATGCTTATCCTGTTCAAGAATATATCTATGTGACACTAACAGATCACATCTTTTGTTCTTACCAGGCAGTTCAACAGGGAAGATATAAACACAGTGATCTTCCTGATGCGTCTGCTATGCATCCGATCCCCTATAAAATTGCAAAAGAAGCGATTGAAATCTTTCGAGAGCGGCTCTTGGATCAATTTCCTGATGACGAAGTGAATCGTATCGCCTATCACTTCATCAATGCACAAGGGGAAGTCATTCATGAGCAGGATCCTGATGTCCAAGACCGCCAAGCGATTTTGAAAGCTGTAGAGGAAAAATTAGCTCAAAATGGATTGAAACGAAAAGAAGAGAACAGTCATTTCTACGATCGCTTTATGATCCATCTTAATTATTTCCTTGACTCCCTAGATAAGGGAAGAGAGGATCCTGAAGGCTTGAGCGAGATGGAACAACTGATCCAGCTAAGTTATCCAAAGGCTTATGAGATTAGTCATCAGATCTACCAAACCATCGCTGAACAGACTGGAGCTAAGATATCTCCTAATGAAAAAGTCTATTTAGCCTTGCATATTCAACGTCTATTATAAAAATTTTCAAAAGGTATCATAAGGAGGAACCAACATGAATAAAGAAGAAGTCCAATTACTTGGGTTTGAAATTGTCGCTTATGCCGGTGACGCTCGATCAAAATTAATAGAAGCATTAAAAGCTGCTGAAAATGGTGATTTTGCGAAAGCAGAATCCTTAGTAGAAGAAGCAGGGTCCTGTATCGCTGAGGCTCACAAATCTCAAACGACCATGCTAGCGCAAGAAGCTGCAGGAGAAGAAATCCCCTATAGCATCACCATGATGCATGGTCAAGACCATCTCATGACAACGATCTTATTAAAAGACGTGATTCACCATCTGATTGAACTATATAAAAGAGGAGCAAAATAATGAATAAACTGATTGAACTAATTGAAAAAGGGAAACCTTTCTTTGAAAAGATTTCTCGTAATAAATATTTGCGAGCGATTCGGGATGGTTTCATTGCAGGGATGCCTGTGATCCTCTTCTCATCTATCTTCATCCTAATTGCGTATGTACCAAACGCTTGGGGGTTCCATTGGTCTAAAGATATTGAAACTTTATTGATGACTCCATATAGCTATTCTATGGGCATCTTGGCCTTCTTCGTTGGTGGGACAACGGCTAAGGCTTTGACAGATTCAATGAACCGTGACCTCCCAGCAACCAACCAAATAAACTTCATTTCAACAATGTTGGCTTCTATGGTTGGCTTCTTGCTCATGGCTGCTGAACCTGCTAAAGAAGGTGGATTCTTAACAGCATTCATGGGGACTAAAGGGTTGTTAACAGCCTTTATTGCTGCATTCATTACTGTTAATGTTTACAAAGTCTGTGTGAAAAACAATGTGACCATCCGCATGCCGGACGAGGTTCCACCAAATATTTCACAAGTATTTAAAGACTTGATTCCATTTACATTATCAGTTGTACTCTTGTACGCACTTGAATTAGTTGTTAAAGCAAGCCTTCATGTAACGGTTGCTGAATCAATCGGTACCCTTCTTGCTCCACTATTCTCAGCTGCTGACGGTTACCTTGGAATTACAATTATCTTTGGTGCTTATGCCTTCTTCTGGTTTGTAGGTATCCATGGTCCTTCAATTGTTGAGCCAGCTATCGCAGCGATTACTTATGCAAATGCTGAAGTAAACTTGAAATTGATTCAACAAGGAATGCACGCAGATAAGATTCTTACTTCAGGTACTCAAATGTTTATTGTTACTTTGGGTGGTACTGGTGCGACTCTTGTTGTTCCATTTATGTTCATGTGGTTAACGAAATCAAAACGTAACCGTGCAATTGGACGTGCATCTGTAGTCCCAACATTCTTTGGTGTTAACGAACCAATCTTGTTCGGTGCTCCATTGGTATTGAACCCAATCTTCTTCATTCCATTTATCTTTGCTCCAATTGCAAACGTTTGGATTTTCAAATTCTTTATCGATACACTTGGAATGAACTCATTTACTGCTAACCTACCATGGACAACTCCAGCCCCACTTGGTCTAGTTCTTGGTACTAACTTCCAATTTCTATCATTTGTTCTTGCCGCATTACTTATCGTAGTGGACGTAGTTATTTACTACCCATTCCTTAAAGTTTATGATGAACAAATTCTTGAAGAAGAACGTTCTGGTAAATCTAATGATGAATTGAAAGAAAAAGTAGCTGCAAACTTCAATACAGCGAAAGCTGATGCTGTTCTTGAAAAAGCTGGTGTTGAAAATGAACCAGCTCAAAACAATATCACAAAAGAAACAAACGTATTGGTTCTTTGTGCAGGTGGTGGTACAAGTGGTCTTCTTGCAAATGCTTTGAATAAAGCTGCTAAAGAATACAATGTTCCTGTAAAGGCCGCTGCTGGTGGTTACGGTGCTCACCGTGAAATGTTGCCAGAATTTGACCTTGTTATCCTTGCCCCTCAAGTAGCTTCTAACTATGAAGACATGAGGGCAGAAACAGATAAACTAGGCATTAAATTGGCTAAGACAGAAGGTGCTCAATACATCAAATTGACACGTGATGGTAAAGGCGCTCTTGCATTCGTTCAAGCGCAATTCGATTAACGATAGGGACTGTGAAACAGTCTCCTATCGTAACGGAAATCGCTATGGCGATTTTCCTAATCGACTTGTTAATTCGTCGGTAAAAATATATCGTTTTTACCTCCTCATGTCACAATTCGGTGGCTTGGAACAAGAAGTGAGATGGAGATGGATGGCTCACTAACTCCTCTCCGCTCACTTTTCATTTGGTTCAATTAAGAAATAGGTGAAAAAATGACAAAAACACTTCCTAAAGATTTTATTTTTGGTGGGGCGACAGCTGCCTACCAGGCAGAAGGTGCGACTCATACAGATGGTAAAGGACCAGTTGCATGGGACAAATACTTAGCAGACAACTATTGGTATACTGCTGAACCAGCAAGTGATTTCTACCATAAATATCCAGTAGACTTACAGTTGGCTGAAGAATATGGCGTAAACGGAATTCGTATTTCTATTGCTTGGTCACGTATTTTCCCAACTGGTTATGGTGAAGTCAATCCAAAAGGGGTAGAATTCTATCATAAGTTATTTGCAGAATGTCATAAACGTCATGTAGAACCATTCGTAACTCTTCACCACTTTGATACTCCTGAAGCTCTTCACTCAAATGGAGACTTCTTGAATCGTGAAAATATCGAACACTTTGTAGATTATGCTGCCTTCTGTTTTGAAGAATTCCCAGAAGTCAACTACTGGACAACCTTCAATGAAATTGGCCCAATCGGTGATGGTCAATACTTAGTAGGTAAATTCCCACCAGGTATTCAATATGACCTTGCCAAAGTCTTCCAATCACACCACAATATGATGGTTTCTCATGCACGTGCTGTGAAATTGTACAAAGACAAAGGGTATACAGGTGAAATCGGGGTTGTTCATGCTCTTCCAACTAAGTATCCATTGGATCCTAAAAATCCTGCAGACGTACGTGCTGCTGAGTTGGAAGATATCATTCACAACAAATTTATCTTGGATGCTACTTACCTCGGTCATTATTCAGATGAAACCATGGAAGGGGTTAATCACATTCTTTCAGTTAATGGTGGTAGCTTGGATCTTCGTGACGAAGACTTTGCAGCACTTGAAGCAGCTAAAGATTTGAACGACTTCCTTGGAATTAACTACTACATGAGTGACTGGATGGAAGCCTTTGATGGTGAAACTGAAATCATCCACAACGGTAAAGGGGAAAAAGGAAGCTCTAAGTACCAAATTAAAGGTGTTGGTCGTCGTGTAGCTCCTGACTATGTACCTCGTACTGACTGGGACTGGATTATCTATCCGCAAGGTTTGTATGACCAAATTATGCGCGTGAAAGCAGATTATCCAAACTATAAGAAAATCTACATCACTGAAAACGGACTGGGCTACAAAGATGAGTTTGTGGATAATACGGTTTATGACGATGGACGGATTGATTATGTGAAACAACACTTAGAGGTCTTGTCTGATGCGATTGCAGATGGTGCTAATGTCAAAGGTTACTTCATCTGGTCTCTCATGGACGTCTTCTCTTGGTCTAATGGTTATGAAAAACGCTATGGTCTCTTTTATGTGGACTTTGAAACCCAGGAGCGCTATCCAAAGAAATCGGCTCATTGGTACAAGAAAGTAGCCGAAAGCCAAGTGATTGAATAAGTATAAGAGGCTGGGACAAAAGTCCTAGCCTCTCAATTATTTTTGGATTGTCGAGCAAGACGCAGTGGTTGAGTGGGCTCTACTACGCTGATTTCATCAGCTTTTACAGCCCTACTCAACTGTGCGGAGGTGGGACGACGAAATCGAATTCTAACGAATTACCGATTTCTGTCCCACTCTCTTTTTTATTTTTACTAGAAGAAGGTCTCTTAAACGGATCTCTTCTTTCAGCCCCTAATTTATGGTATAATAGATCGATACTGTAATAAGGAAAATAGAATGAATATACAACAATTACGATATGTAGTGGCGATTGCCAATAGTGGTACTTTTCGTGAGGCTGCTGAAAAAATGTATGTGAGTCAGCCTAGCTTGTCCATCTCCGTCAGAGATCTGGAAAAAGAACTGGGCTTCAAGATTTTTCGTCGGACCAGTTCTGGGACTTTTTTGACCCGTCGGGGAATGGAATTTTATGAAAAAGCGCAGGACGTGGTCAAAGGGTTTGATATTTTTCAAAATCAATATGCCAGTCCTGAAGAAGAGAAGAAAGAATTCTCCATTTCTAGTCAGCACTATGACTTTTTGCCACCTTTGATGACGGAATTCTCAATCCGCTATCCGGAAAATAAAAACTTCCGCATCTTTGAATCAACGACTGTTCAAATTTTGGACGAAGTGGCTCAAGGGCATAGTGAGTTGGGAATTATTTATCTCAACCGTCAAAATACCAAGGGGATTATGCAACGGGTTGATAAATTAGGGCTTGAAGTGGTGGATTTAATTCCTTTTCAGACTCATATTTACCTTCGCAAAGGACATCCTTTGGCTAAGAAGAAAAAACTGGTCATGGAAGATCTAGCTCAGTTGCCAACTGTTCGTTTTACCCAAGAAAAAGATGAGTACCTCTATTATTCAGAGAACTTTGTCGATACCAGCTCGAGCTCACAAATGTTCAATGTGACCGACCGGGCTACCTTGAATGGAATCTTGGAACGGACAGATGCTTATGCGACGGGATCAGGCTTTTTGGATAGCCAGTCCGTGAATGGCATTACCGTGATTCCTTTGGAAGATAACCTGGACAATAAGATGGTCTATGTCAAACGAGAAGAGATGGATCTCTCTCCTGTAGCAGAGAAGTTTGTCGAGGTCATGGTAGAATATTTTGATCAAAAGAGGTAAGAAATGAAGAGAAAAACAATGGTCCCAGTAGCGATCGTCCTTTTGGTCCTACTGGATCAGCTGGTCAAATGGTATGTAGTGAAGAACATTCCACTGGGTGTCGTCAAGTCTTTTATCCCCCATGTGGTCAGTCTGACTTATCTTCAAAACACAGGGGCAGCTTTTTCGCTTCTTGAAAATCAGCAATGGTTCTTTACCCTCATCACTCTAGTCGTGATGGTAGGGGCCTTTTACTATCTCTATAAGCACCTCAAGGGGTCGCTTTGGATTGTGACGGGCTTGACCTTGGTCATTGCAGGTGGCTTGGGGAATTTTATCGATCGCCTGCGTCAGGGCTTCGTGGTTGATATGTTCCACCTGGACTTTATGAATTTTGCAATTTTTAATGTAGCAGATAGTTATTTGACAGTTGGAGTTTTCTTGCTCCTGATCCTGATGTTGAAAGAGGAAACGCATGGAAATTAAAATCGAAGTAGCCGGTGCGCGACTGGATAAGGCTTTGGCGGATTTGACTCCCTTGTCACGAGCTGTGGCCAATGAGCAGATCAAAGAAGGAAAAGTTCTGGTCAATGGGACTGTGAAAAAAGCCAAGTACACGGTTAAAGAAGGAGACATCATCCAGTATGACGTACCAGAAGTGGAAGAGGTCAGCTATGAAGCAGAAGATCTGCCCTTAGACATCGTTTATGAGGACCAAGATGTTGTGGTGGTTAATAAACCTCAAGGCATGGTTGTTCATCCTAGTGCGGGTCATACCAGCGGGACCTTGGTCAATGCGCTCTTATACCATGTCAAGGACCTTTCAGGGATCAATGGAGAATTGCGTCCAGGGATCGTTCATCGGATCGACAAAGACACGTCAGGTCTCTTGATGGTCGCAAAAAATGACCAAGCTCACGTCGCCTTAGCAGAAGAACTAAAAGACAAAAAGTCACTACGGAAGTATTGGGCCATTGTCCATGGCAACCTTCCCAACGATCGGGGCATGATTGAAGCACCGATTGGTCGCAGTGAAAAGGACCGGAAAAAACAAGCGGTGACGGCAAAAGGAAAACCTGCAGTGACCCGTTTTCAAGTTTTGGAACGCTTTGGGAATTACACCTTGGTAGAGTTGCAACTGGAGACTGGTCGGACCCACCAAATTCGGGTACACATGGCCTATATTGGCCATCCAGTGGCTGGAGATCCTGCTTATGGTCCTAAGAAGACACTTAAAGGACAAGGGCAGTTTCTTCATGCGCGGACACTCGGTTTTACCCACCCTCGCACAGGCGAGACCTTGGAATTTACAGCAGAAGTGCCAGTGATCTTTGAGAAAACGCTGGAAGACCTTCGAAAAGGATAATGAAGAATGGGAGTGGGAAAGAACTCTGACTAGTTAAAAAGAGTTCGTTTTCCCACCCCCGCACAGTTGATTAGGTTATCTTTGGAGCAAAAAAAGCGAACAAAGATACCAATCAACCACTGCGTCATGCAGTTATTACTATCAAACATAGAGAGCTGGACAGTTTTTGTCCAGCCTCACTTTTATTAGATACGAAATAAATAGTATTAGAAAGAAACATAGCGATGAAAGCAAAAAGAATCGTCTTTAAAGTAGGGACCTCGTCTTTGACCAATCCAGACGGGAGCCTCTCTAGACAGAAGGTCAAGGTCATTACGCAGCAGTTGGCTCTCTTACATGAATCAGGTCATGAGTTGATCTTGGTCTCATCAGGGGCTGTCGCTGCTGGATTTGGTGCCCTAGGTTTTAAGAAACGGCCGACCAAGGTGGCAGACAAGCAAGCTTCTGCGGCAGTTGGACAAGGCTTACTGATGGAAGAATACACAGCTAACCTGCTCTTACGCAACATTGTTTCTGCGCAGATTTTGTTGACCCAAGATGACTTTGCGGATCAGCGTCGCTATAAGAATGCCCACCAGGCCCTTTCTGTCTTGCTCAATCGTGGGGCCATCCCGATTATCAATGAAAACGATACGGTCTCGATTGCCGAGTTAAAAGTAGGAGACAATGATACCTTAAGTGCGCAGGTTGCAGCCATGGTTCAAGCTGATCTTTTGGTGCTTTTAACGGATGTCGATGGCCTCTATACAGCCAATCCTTCTCAGGATCCAACAGCTAAGCGCTTGGAGCGGATCGAACACATTTCTCGCGAGATGATCGAGATGGCTGGTGGTGCTGGCAGTAGCAACGGAACTGGTGGAATGCTGACCAAACTCAAGGCAGCGACCCTTGCGACCGAGTCAGGGGTTCCTGTCTATATTTGCTCGTCTCTTAAGTCTGATGCTTTGATTGAAGCAGCAGAAGAGCAAGCGGATGGCAGTTACTTCCTTGCAGAGGATAAGGGCTTAAAAACCCAGAAGCAATGGCTAGCCTTTTATGCAGAAAGCAAAGGTGCCGTTTGGGTGGATGCTGGAGCAGCGCAAGCCCTGTTGGATCATGGAAAGAGTCTATTGATTTCTGGTGTGACCAAGGCAGAAGGGGATTTCTCTTACCACGACATCGTCAGCGTCTATCATCAAGAATCAGGACAATTGCTAGGAAAAGGCAAGGTCCGTCTCGGTCAATCAGCCGTGCGTGATATGCTCCAGTCTAAAAAAGCCAAGGGAATCCTTATTCACCGGGATGACTGGATCTCGGTAACTCCTGAGATTGACCTACTCTTTACAGAATTCTAGAGGAAAACGTATGGGAACAACACAAGAACAATTAAGCTTAGCGAGATCAGCTAAGAAAAGCATCAATACAGCCAGTACAGCTCTTAAAAATCAGGCCTTGGAGGCCATGGCTAGCCAGCTTTTGAAAGCGACGGAAGCCATTTTAGCAGCCAATCAAATCGATATGGAAGTGGCACGTGGGAAAATCTCTGAAGTCATGCTGGATCGCCTATTTCTTGATCAAGAGCGGATTGCCGGGATGGCACAAGGAATTCGTGCTTTAATAGACCTGCCAGATCCGATTGGGGAAGTGTTGGATACTGAAGTCTTGGAAAATGGCCTTGAAATCCAGAAAGTTCGAGTCGCCATGGGTGTTATTGGCATCATTTATGAAAGCCGACCAAATGTAACGTCGGACGCTGCAGCGCTTGCCATCAAGAGTGGAAATGCAGTGGTCCTTCGTACTGGAAAGGATGCCTTTCATTCTGCTCAAGCGATCGTGACAGCCCTTAAGGCTGGATTGGAAGAAGCTGGACTGAATCCAGATCTGCTCCAACTGATCCAAGATACGAGTCGAGCTTCTAGTCTTGCTATGATGAAGGCTAAGGGCTATCTGGACTTGCTCATTCCACGTGGTGGTGCTGGATTGATCCAAGCAGTGGTTGAAAATGCCATTGTCCCTGTGATCGAGACAGGAACTGGGATCGTCCATGTCTATGTGGACAAGGAGGCTGATTTCCAGAAAGCACTCGCCATTATTGAAAATGCTAAGACCAGTCGTCCATCCGTCTGCAATGCCATGGAGGTCTTGTTGGTGGATCGAGCGATCGCGTCTGACTTCTTGCCTTTGGTCAAAGAGCGTTTAGTGGATGCACGGGAAAGATCCGTTGAGTTGCGCCTAGATGAGCAAGCACAGGCAATCATTTCGGGGACAGCAGCACAGGAACAGGATTTTGATACCGAATTTTTAGATTATATTTTAGCAGTTAAGGTCGTTGACGGAGTGGAGCAAGCAGTGGACCACATTGAAGCTCATAGCACCCATCATTCGGATGCCATTGTGACTGAAAATCCTGAGACAGCCGCTTATTTCACCCAGCAAGTAGATTCAGCAGCCGTTTATGTCAATGCTTCTACACGCTTTACAGATGGGGGTCAATTTGGACTAGGTTGTGAAATGGGGATCTCGACCCAAAAACTCCATGGGCGTGGACCCATGGGACTCCGGGAAATGACCAGTTACAAATATATCGTCAGTGGAAATGGTCAAGTGAGGTAAGAAATGAAAGTTGCATTTATCGGTCTTGGAAACATGGGGGCTAGTTTAGCCAAAGCAGTCGCAAAAGAAGTAGACGCGCAAGACTTGCTCTTGGTCAATCGCTCTCCTCAAAAGGTGCAAGAGTTTATCAGTCAGTATGGGGGAACGGCGTCTGATCTTGAACAAGTCTTTCAAGAGGCTGAAGTAATCTTTTTAGGGGTCAAACCCTATCAGATTTGTCCTCTCCTAGGAGAGTATCAAGGCATCTTGGCCCAACGCTCTAATCTCTTACTGGTTTCCATGGCTGCAGGCCTGGAATTAGAAAAGATGGCTGACGTGATCCAGAACGAACAGGTGGGTCTCATCCGCATCATGCCCAATACGCCTGTGGCCATTGGTAAAGGTGTTATCAGTCTGGCCCGCTCCCAAGCAGTGACAGACCAGCAAGTAGCCAAAGTCAACCAGCTCTTAGCAGGAGCAGGGGCCCTCTACGAAATTGAAGAAAAATTGATGGATCCTGCAACGGCTGTCGCAGGCTGTGGGCCAGCCTTTGTCTATCAGATGATTGAAGCCATGGCAGATGCAGGAGTAGGATTAGGACTTACACGAGAGCAAGCCTTGCAGATGGCTGCACAGACCTTCCAAGGCGCTAGTCAAATGGTCCTAGAGACAGGTGAGCACCCAGCCCGCTTGCGAGATGCAGTTTGTAGCCCAGGTGGCTCTACCATCGCAGGTGTCAACCGCTTAGAACAAGTCGGCCTACGGGGCGACATCATTGCAGGAGTGGAAGCAGCCTACAAACGCACCCAAGAAATGGCACAAGAGGCAGCGAAGGAATAGAAAAAAAGATTGGTTTTCGCCAATCTTTTTTACGTTAGAGCGACTCTATTTCAACCAAACCATTTTCTGTCAGACGATAGATTTTTTGGCAGACTTCTTTGAGGAAGGTCCGGTCGTGAGAGACCGTGACTAGTCCGCCTGCGTAGTCTGCGAAAAGGCGTCGAATTTCTGGTTGGGAAGTGGGGGAAAAATTGCGAGTAGGCTCGTCCAAGAGCAGAAACTGGGGACTTGTGAGCACTAGTTGAAGGAGATAGAGTTTTCCTTGCTGGCCACCAGAAAGTTCATAGATCGGATGGTGCATTTCAGAATAGGTAAAGTTGAGGGAGGCTAAATGCAATTGAATGGTGTTGATTTCTTCACGATCGCCTGAATGCTGTAAGAATTGAACGGGTGTCTGAGTCAGAGGGAGGCGTTCAGTGTAATCTTGAGGCATATAGGCAGTGCGGATACTTTCATTCTTCTGTAGACTTTTCCATATCATTTTTAGGAAAGTGGATTTCCCCACACCGTTGGAACCGATAATTCCTATCTTGTCCTGCCCTTGAAGAGTAAGGGAGAGGTCCTTGACCAGGACCCGATCACCAATTGTGAGCTCTTCCTGATCTAAGAGAAGGACTCGTTTTTTAGGAGACAAGGGAGTGAGGGGAGGGAAATGCAGATTGATGACTTCCTCATCATAGGGTTGGGAAGTCATGGATTGGAATTCCCGCTCGTAGCGCTTTTCTTGTGAGAGGAGGGACTTCATTTTCTTTGCTAGGAGACGTCCGGCAGTGCTATCCTTGGTGTTTCGTAAGGAAGTTTCGACTTGCTGACGGACGCGACGATGCTTCTCCATTGTTTTTCGGTAGGTTCGTTGATCATTGGCAGCTTGCTGAGTCTGTTGCTTGAATTGTTGCTCCCTCTGGCTACTGTAGTCTTGATAACCTAAGTGCTCTACAATGGTTTCAGCCTCCTTGCGGTGTTTGATCTGTCTTAGGTGGATGATCGTATCCGCCGTCTGCGTCAAAAAATCTTCATGATGGGAAATAAATAGGATGGTTTGGGGGCTTGTTTGAATCATCTGCTGGAGCCAGTCCAGGGTTTTCAAATCCAGATCATTTGAAGGTTCATCTAAAAATAGTAATTCATGAGGACGACAAAGTTCGTGAAGTAGTTGAACTTTGAGGGCTTCTCCTCCAGATAGACTTCCAATAGCTTGGTCGCTTGCAAAGCGGTCGCTATCAAAATGCAATTGATCAGCCAGTCTGTAGAGGGTGGCATAGTCTAGCTCGTCTTCTCCAAAAAAATATTCTTCCAATGTTTTTCCCTTCAATGCTTCTGGCAAAGACTGGGGAATATAGGCATAGGAGTGAAAGGAAGTGGTGATTTCGCCTTCTATTGTCAGATAATCTGGTAGGGATTTTGGGGACATGAGGACATGAAGCAAAGAAGATTTTCCATTTCCTTCTTCGCCAATAATGGCAACTTTTTCTCCTTCATGAATGGTTAAGGACAGATCGCGAACCAGATCGCGTAAATCTTTTGTATGGCGGATGGTGAGGTGGGATAGTTTTAGCATAAGATTCCTTTCTACTGGGACAAAAAACAGCTCTACCTATTTAGTAGAGCTGTATTCAAGTGGAACCCAAACAGAAAAAGATCTAATATAGCCAACAAGAAGTTGGAGAATAGGCAAGAGGGTACACAAAAAGAGATAGAACAAGCAGTCCACTAAATAAAGTATTTTATTTAACGAAACTTAGTTGTTCATATCTCCTTACCTCCGAATATGATTAGATTTATTCTATTCCTTTTATTCGTTAATGTCAAGGAATTCCTTGCTTCTTATTCCCTTTTCTTTTCGGACTCGGGGGGATTTTATGGTATAATTAAAGATATGCATACAAAACCAACGTCCGCTTATGTCCACATCCCATTTTGTACCCAGATTTGTTTTTATTGTGATTTTTCGAAGGTCTTTATTAAGAACCAACCAGTCGATGCTTATTTGGATCATTTGATCCAAGAATTTCGTCGGGAAGAAATCACACACTTACGGACTCTCTATATTGGGGGTGGGACACCGACAGCCTTATCTGCAGATCAGCTAGCCTATCTGCTCAAGGAACTGACCAAGTCGCTTGATCTGTCTCAGATGGAAGAGCTGACGATCGAGGCCAATCCTGGTGATTTGGATCCGGATAAGATTGCGGTCTTGAAGGATTCGCCAGTTAATCGGGTTTCATTGGGCGTGCAGACCTTTGATAATCGCTTGCTCAAGAAGATTGGTCGAAGTCACCAAGAGCAGGACATTTATGACAATATCGACCGTCTGAAGCTGGCTGGTTTTGACAATATTTCGATCGACCTCATCTATGCGCTTCCGACACAAACCATGGACCAGGTCAAAGAGAATGTTGCTAAGGCTCGTACCCTTGACATTCCCCACATGAGTCTTTATAGCTTGATTCTGGAGAATCACACAGTCTTTATGAATCGCATGAGACGGGGCAAGCTTCCTCTACCAAAAGAGGAGTTGGAAGCAGAGATGTTTGAATACATTATTCAGGAGTTGGAGCGAGCGGGCTTTGAGCATTACGAAATTTCTAATTTCTCCAAGCCTGGTTTTGAAAGTCGACACAATCTCATGTATTGGGACAATGCTGAGTATTATGGTCTGGGAGCTGGAGCATCCGGCTATGTCGATGGGATTCGCTACAAGAATCATGGCCCCATTCGTCACTATATGCAAGCTGTCGAAGAGGGAAATGCGCGTGTCCAAGAAGAGCATCTGACTCAGACAGAAATGATGGAAGAAGAGATGTTTCTAGGACTACGTAAGAAAACAGGCGTTTCCAAGAAGCGTTTTGAAGAAAAATTTGGTGTGAATTTTGACCAACAATATGGATCAGTGGTTGAGGAATTGACCCAGCAGGGCCTGTTGGTCCCTGACAAGGACATTGTACGAATGACCAAGAAAGGTCTCTTTTTAGCAGACACTGTAGCAGAGAAGTTTATTTTGGAGTAGAAAATGGCAAAAACATTTGAATACAGCATGAAAATTCCGTTTGATATGAGCGATGTCAATGGTTATATTAAGATTCCCCAATTGATCTTGCTGTCTTTACAGGTATCGGGCATGCAATCGATTGAGCTGGGTATGAGTGATATGTACATTTTAGAGAACTACAATCTAGTCTGGATTATCACGGATTACAATATGAAGATCGAGCGTCTCCCTGTTTTTGATGAGAAAATCACTATCGAAACCTATGCCAAGAGTCACAATCGACTTTTCTGCTACCGGGCCTTTAATATCAAGGATGAAGCAGGAAATACTATCATTGAGATGGTCGCGACCTTTGTCTTGATGGATCGGGATACACGCAAGGTTCATCCTGTTATGAGTGAAATCACGGATGCCTTTGACTCTGAATTTTCAAAAACCATGCTACGCGGTCCCCGTTTTAAGGAATTAGAGGGGGGCGTCGAACAAGAATACCGGGTTCGGTTTTACGACTTGGATATGAACGGACATGTCAACAATAGCAAGTACTTGGACTGGGTTTTTGAGGTGATGGGAGCAGACTTCTTGACCCATCATGTCCCTAAAAAAGTTCATCTGAAATATGTCAAAGAAGTGCTAGCAGGAGGTCTCATCACCTCTCAATATGAACAAGAGGGCTTGAAAACTCAGCACCAAATTATTTCAGATGGTCAGATCAATGCCCAAGCTGAAATTGAGTGGGAAAAAGTAGAAGAAAAGGGTTGGACTTATGGAAAGTAGAAGATTAAAAAATAAAAAACAGGAACTTGAAAGCTATCAAAAACGGGTTGTGGCCTATGCCAAGCGTCAAAAGAACCCTTTGTACATGTTGGGAGATTGGCTCTTGACTCTTTGTGCTTTGGGCATCATCCTGGTAGAGGAAATTTATAAATTTTTCCGCTATCGCTTGAATTTAGAGAGTTTTAATCGCTTTTTAAGAGAAGATGTACGCTGGTATCGGGTCTGGATCCATTTCACCTTGGCCTTTCTTTTACCGGTCATGATCTTCTCGATTGGGATTACTAGCCAATCAGGATCCTTCTGGTCCAATTTCTATCACCGCTTGTCTCAAGGCGTGCTCTTTAGCACAACAGTCAGCCTCGCTGCGACCTTGGTGACGGATTTTGTGGAGAATTTGCAACCAGAAACCAAGTCAGACGGCCGGAACCGGAGCACCAAGCGCACGGTTTATCAAATCAGTGTGGATCAGGCAACTGTAATAGGCTTGTTATTGACCATTGTGATCCTCATGGTGGCTTCCTTCTTGTTTACCCAATCAGGAAGTCAAGGAATCAATTTTACAGGTTTGATTTTACAATTTATCCTCTATGCTGGAGCCTTGCTCTTGTATGGATCTGGTGGACGAGTCGATACAGAGAAGTTGTATGAAAAAGCTGAAACAGAAAGGGAAGAATAAATGCACTACAAGGGCTATTTAATTGATTTGGATGGCACCATTTACAAAGGAAAATCACGAATTCCAGCAGGAGAAGCTTTTGTTCATGAATTACAGGCGCGTGAAATTCCCTATCTCTTTGTCACCAATAACACAACCCGCACACCAGAGACTGTTCGGGATATGCTGGCGACTCACTTCAATATTGAAACCCCAGTGTCGACCATCTATACAGCTACCCTTGCGACCATTGACTACATGAACGACCAAAACTTGGGCAAAAAGGTCTATGTGATTGGAGAAGCGGGGCTCAAAGATGCTATTGAAGAAGCTGGCTATATTATCGATGAAGAAGCACCTGATTATGTGGTGATTGGCCTCGATTGGCAAGTGGATTATGAGAAATTTGCTAAAGCAACCTTGGCGATTCAAAAGGGAGCGCACTTTATAGGGACCAACCCTGACCTTAATATCCCAACGGAGCGTGGCTTGCTGCCAGGTGCAGGATCCCTGATTGCCCTTGTCGAAGCAGCGACACGGGTCAAGCCAGTGATCATTGGCAAACCAAAGGCCATCATTATGGATAAGGCCATTGAACACTTGGGGCTTGAAAGAGAAGAAGTGGTTATGGTCGGGGACAATTATTTAACAGATATTCGTGCAGGTATTGACAATGGGATTCCAACCCTTTTGGTGACGACAGGTTTTACCAAACCAGAAGAAGTGTCAACCTTACCAATCGCACCGACACATGTTGTTGCCAGTCTAGCGGAGTGGGATTTTGATGCTTAAAAGTCTGAAATCAATTAACCTATTTTTCTTTATCTTGTCAGCTGCAATCCTTCTTACCATTGCTCTCGCTTGGGCCCTCTATCCCATGGAAATTCATTGGTTGGGGATTCAAAGCCGGACTGGTTATTCGGCTTCTGCCATCATGAAGAATTTTAATGTCTTGATGAACTACTTGACCAATCCTTTTCAATGGGTGTTGAAGATGCCTCAATTCCCCTCTTCAAAAAATGGCTTGCACCATTTTGAGGCCGTCAAGTACCTATTTCACTTAGTGACGGTCGTTTTCGTGGTCACACTACCTGGTTTTATCCAGTTTATGCGGACAGTCGTCAAAAAAGGCTACCTGACCTTGTACCGTAGTCTCTTCTTTTGGATGATGGTTTTACCAGTAGTGCTTGCAGTGGTGGCTGTTATGATTGGCTTTGATCAATTTTTTACGCTCTTTCATCAGGTCTTATTTGCTGGGGACAATACTTGGCTCTTTGATCCGCGCGTGGATTCGATTATTCTTGCATTACCAGAAGACTACTTTATGCATGCCTTTTTGATTTTCTTTGTCTTATACGAAGGAATGTGTGCGAGTTTTTATCTATTTTCTAGGAGGAAGAAATGAACCAATACAACCGATTATTAGACCCTAAAAAAGATATAGGAAGGTATTCCGGGACACTTGCCATTTATCTCTTGGTAATGACCTTGGTAACCGTCCTGTGGGAAGTCCTCCTTGGATTGACCATAGCAGGCTCTCTCAGAAAAGATCCAAGTCAAGTAACGGAGAAACTCAATGCCCTGAATGTTTGGGCTGGTATTCCCTACCTTATCTCTATTTCCATTGGACTCTTTCTCTTTAATGCCTATCGCAAGAAGGCCCTTTATAAATATGATCTCAAGCACAAGGGACGTAAGATGACTCTTTCAGTCTTCTTTATTCTTCTCGCCTTTCTTGGCTTTTCTCAAGTCTTTTCATCTGTGATGACACAAGTGATTGAGCGCATGTTTGAGACCATTGGCCTTCATTCTCCAACACCTGATCTAGGTGATACGATTGAGCGATCTTGGACTATGCTCTTGTATGCTGGCTTTTTTGGTCCAATCACAGAGGAATTCTTCTTCCGTGGAGCAGGCTTGCGAGGCTTGGAACGGTATGGCAAGATCTTCGCCATTGTCATGACGGCTATCTTGTTTGGACTCTTTCATGCCAATTTTGACCAGCTCTTTTTCGCAAGTATCATTGGTCTAGGTTTCGGCTACATTGCCTTTGAATACAATATCTGGTGGGCTATTTTCTATCACATTTTCAATAATTTTGTGATTTCCCAAGGCTTGCATTATGTGGCCTATCATGTGGACGAGGGACTAGCGAATTGGCTCCAAATTGGTGTTTTAGCTATTGGTTCCATTGTCATGATAGTGGTTCTTGCGACTAAATGGCCAGCTATCAAAGCTTATATTCAAGCCAATAAACCTCAACCGGGAGTTTTCCAGCGTGCCCTCGCTTCCTTCTGGTTCTGGTTCTTCGTGCTATTCACTATCCTGATGTCTATTGTTCCTTATGTGATTCCGATCTTCCAAATGGCAAATCTCAAAGGATAAGTATTATCAAAGGGGGATCCTTTTAGATCCCTCTTTTCTGCTATAATAGAGAGAGTAGAACACAAGGAGAGAAATTGTTTGATAGCTGGACTGGGCGTATAGTGCTCTTCGGCGATTTGTGACATGTAAGAAACTAATTAAAATCTCAGAGTAGTGGATTAGAAATTACAAATCTAAAAGATAAGGTAATTGAAAGGGGATAAATATGAAGATCTATGATGATGTGATCAATGCACTAAAAAATATAGACTTTTTGAAAGAGGAAAGAGCTATAAATTTACCAATCATTCAGTTAAAGACTCTCAAAGATGCTGAGAAGAGTATCAATAGTTTGAAGTGGGAGAATTTTGTATTAGAGAAAGATGGGGATTTTAGTGCTTATCTTTCTAAAAATCATAGTGATATGTATAAACACTGGAATTCACTGGCAATAAGTGCAAAAGAGGAAATTATTCCTCAAATTGAAGCACGATTAGATAACCTGATTGCAGATAGCAAACTGCTAGAATCCATGAAAGATCAGATAAAATTTGATATTGTTGGCTTGGCAATTTACTTAACCATCAAAAAAGAGATACCTCAAGCTAAGTCACAATTTTTCGATGAGTTGTATGCTTTATACCAAGTAGGCTACATTCCTTGCGGTTATGCCAAGGGGTGCTATAAGGTTTTATAAGAAGAATGAAGAATACAAGTTCAATTTGGATCGGTCATTTTTAAGATCTTATTTTGTTAAAAAAATCAATTAATTTAGTAGATTATAGAGAGGTTGGCTAAGTGCTAGACCTCCCTTTTTTGCTATAATAGAGAGTATGAATAACTTGATTAAATCCAAGCTCGAGCTCTTGCCGACGAGTCCGGGCTGTTACATTCACAAAGACAAGAACGGTACCATCATCTATGTGGGGAAGGCCAAAAATCTCCGCAATCGGGTGCGGTCCTATTTCAGAGGGAGCCATGATACCAAGACAGAAGCGCTGGTATCTGAGATTGTAGATTTTGAGTTTATCGTCACTGAGTCCAATATTGAGGCCTTGCTTCTTGAGATCAACCTCATCAAGGAAAACAAGCCCAAGTACAATATCATGCTCAAGGACGACAAGTCCTATCCCTTCATCAAGATTACCAATGAGCGCTATCCGCGTCTCATCATCACGCGCCAGGTCAAAAAGGACGGTGGTCTCTATTTCGGTCCCTATCCGGATGTGGGAGCGGCCAATGAGATCAAGAGGCTTTTGGACCGAATTTTCCCTTTCCGCAAGTGTACCAATCCGCCTTCCAAAGTCTGCTTTTACTACCATTTAGGACAATGCATGGCCCACACAGTCTGCCACAAGGACGAGGCCTATTTCAAGGGCATGGCGCAGGAGGTTTCTGATTTCCTCAAGGGGCAGGATGATAAGATTATCGATGAGCTCAAGTTCAAGATGAATACCGCTGCGCAAAACATGGAATTTGAGCGGGCAGCCGAGTATCGGGATCTAATCCAGGCCATCGGGACCCTGCGGACCAAACAGCGGGTCATGGCCAAGGATTTGCAGAACCGGGATGTCTTTGGCTACTACGTGGACAAGGGCTGGATGTGTGTGCAGGTCTTCTTTGTCCGTCAGGGCAAGCTGATCGAGCGTGACGTCAATCTCTTCCCTTACTACAATGATCCGGATGAGGATTTCTTGACCTATGTGGGGCAGTTTTACCAGGAGAAATCTCACCTGATCCCCAATGAAATCCTGATCCCTCAGGATATCGATGAGGAAGCGGTCAAGGCCCTAGTGGAGACCAAGGTCCTCAAGCCCCAGCGTGGGGAGAAGAAGCAGTTGGTCAATCTGGCTATCAAGAATGCGCGTGTCAGTCTGGAGCAGAAGTTCAATCTTCTTGAAAAATCGATGGAAAAGACTCAAGGTGCCATTGAAAACCTTGGAAAACTCCTGCAAATCCCAACCCCTGTGCGCATTGAGTCCTTTGATAACTCCAACATTATGGGGACCAGTCCCGTATCTGCCATGGTGGTCTTTGTCAATGGGAAGCCAAGCAAAAAGGACTACCGTAAGTACAAGATCAAGACCGTCGTAGGGCCAGATGACTATGCCAGCATGCGGGAAGTCATTCGCAGACGCTACAGCCGGGTCATGCGGGATGGCCTGACGCCACCAGACCTGATCGTCATCGATGGGGGTCAGGGCCAGGTCAATATCGCTAAGCAAGTCATTCAAGACGAGTTGGGGCTGGATATTCCTATTGCAGGCCTACAAAAGAATGACAAGCACCAGACTCATGAATTGCTCTTTGGGGATCCTCTCCAAGTCATCGAACTCTCTCGAACCTCGCAGGAATTTTTCCTCCTCCAACGGATCCAGGATGAAGTACACCGCTTCGCCATCACCTTCCACCGCCAGCTTCGTTCCAAGAATTCCTTCTCTTCCCAGCTGGATGGCATCGAAGGTTTGGGACCAAAACGCAAGCAGTTGCTGATGAAACACTTCAAGTCACTGACCAAGATCAAAGAAGCTACTGTGGAAGAGATCGTCACAGTTGGCATCCCACGAGCAGTCGCGGAGGCGGTGCAAGCCAAGCTCCATCAAGGAAAGCAGGAAGAAGCAAGTCCATTGATGGAAGTGGCGGAGTCCGCAAAAGACTTGCAGTAAAGATAGGACACCAGAGGGTCAAGAGCTTGATTATTTATTGGAAATCGTAGAGTCATTGGGCTATGAAGTTCAATATGATAAGCGAGAACGATTTTTCCATATTAACTTGCAGCAAGTTGAGAATTTTCGTTTTGGTTTTCATTTTGTTTTTGAACATGGTAGATTGGAATTGATTTGGGTCATATATGAAGGAGATAAAGTCATCATGGGTAGTCCCTTTGAAATGGCTAATTTCTAGAGAGTATATTATTCTAGATCCAGTTATTTCTGATTATATTGATTTTCGGGATGTTATGAAAATTGCTTTTGAAATGTATGAGGATTTTAAACAAGCATTTATAAAGATTGCTAAAAATCAATAATTTAAAAATTTCAATTGGCCATCAGGCTCGTTCCATGCCAAAATGTGGTAACTAAGGTGTTATCGCATTTTTTATTTTTGTGAGTTTTTGTTATACTTGATTTAAACTTCTAACACTTTTTTACCAGTCAGCTACTGGTCACCTCGGGAATAAATACAAATCCTATAGAGCAAGTCAAGCAGCTAATGTGAACATCCACAGTGGGGAAGCGACTAGCTTTAAGGCTAGTATTAAAGATCGTGTCAAAACAACTTGGACGGAAGTTAAGACCAAGGTGGGTGATGTCAAGGTTCAAGCTGGAGAAGCTTTTGATAACTTCAAGAACCGTGTTTCAAATGTGAAGAACAAAACTGTTGCAGCAGGAGCAGAAGCGCTTCCAATAAAGTTCGGAACTTCAATGATTCGGAACTTCAATGATGCGATGGAAACAGGTCGACAAAATGTTCAAAACATGATGGATTCCATTGGAAATCAACGTCAACCTGCCTTTGCTCTTGCAGGGGATGGAAATGTTAATCTACCAAAGTCTAACGTCTCAACGAAGATAGATGATTTCGCCGATCGCATCCAACAAATCTCAGTCGATCACAAACAGAAGATTGCAGCATTTGAAGGTAGAGGTGGGGGAAGATCGATTCCTACACCAGTTAATAATATGCAAGAATTTTTTGAGACGGATTTTGGTGAACAGTTAAAAAGTTCGGTGAGAAAGACAAAGAAGCGATATGATGGACAAACTATTTATGAAGTAGTAGATAAGAGTATTCCTGGGCTTAAAAAAGGTGATCAGATATATTTAGATGGTATGCATAAAGACCATTTGGAAGTATTTAAGTCGAATGGAGAATTTAAAAAAGTAATAAATATTGACGGTACAATAAACAAAATGAAGACCAAATTAGGAGCAGGGCGGAGACTAAATAAATGATTGAAGTAAGCAAACTAATAAGACAATATATCGATTTTTTTGAACAATTAAATATTAAACAGCATATAGATAATTCTGAATATCTTATTGATTTAAAAACTTGTGAGAATGAAATAGAAGACTACTTGGAGCAATTAAAAAATGGAATTACCTTGTTAGACAAAAAGAAAGATAAGATTTCTTCATCAAAAGATCAAGATTATACAACTGGTTTTGTAGATGTCTTTTTGGCTCTAGACGGATTAGCAGATAGCTTTTCAGAATTTAATCAAATGTCCATAAAATTAAATAAGCAATTTATGTATCATAGCGGTGAAATCACTCATGAAGAATACCTAGATAATGGTTACTTGAATGTAGAGGTTGTAGAGGATGAAGAAGCCGATGATGAAGGGAATATCTAGTTCATTCTAGAACCTTATTATAATATAGTCTAAACCATTCATATTCATGTGGATGGTTTTCACGTTTTGTACTCATTTTTGTTATACTAGTTTTATTGTATGCTGATTTAGGCGGGGCGAGATGTGATCACACGTCTTAAAATACAATAGGAACGAATGGATTTTAGGTTTGATGGAAAATAACTTACTACTGACAGGAGTAGATTTTGGTGGGGTTAGTCCTTTGTCTCTTAAAGAGTTGAAAACTAATCTAGAGTCTATTTCTGATGAAAAAGAATGTATTTTACTGATTGCAGAGATATTAAAAAAGGGGGATTTTTCAGTTAAACCATTGTTGATTGAACTGATGAATCAAACGAAAGATGAATCTGTCTTAAATTTGTGTATTCGATTGTTTTGCTCGGTATGCACCAATGAAGATTTAAGGGATGTTTCCAATCTTAGATGTTTATCCGATGTGTCAGAATTTGCTATTTTTACATTTGTCACTGGTGCTGTGGACACGATGTCCTATGAAGTAGTCCCTTATTTGCTTGCACTTTGGGACGAGTGGGAAGATAGCGATTCAGACATTGAATATGCGATCCAAGATGCATTGGATGATTATTTTTATGATCAGAAATTATCGACGGAGGAAGCAACCGAAGAAGAGGTTGAAGAATTATGGTCGCTAGTAAGCGAACAGAAAGAACCAGATACCTATTACTATAAGGGCTCTCCTGTCTTTCCGGGAATGTTTGCTAAGGAAATCATGACTTCATTGTATACTGGTATCCAAGTTGAAGGTAAGTTTCATAAATACCTTCAATCTACTCTCCTTTCTACATTTACTGGTAAAAGGGTTCCAGTAAAAGTTAACGAAACAATTTCAAGAAAAGATATCGATAATATGATTGATTACATTGAAGATGTTTCCAAGCGAGACTGGGTCGAAGGAAGAAAATATTTTTATGGTTTTGAAATCAAATGATGACTGGTCGTTTAAAATGTGATATCCAAGTGTGATCACATTTTTTATTTTTGCTCGTTTTTGTTATACTTAAGGCACACAGATTTTTCAATCCATAAAGGAGTAGATATGAACCATCGAATCGCCATTTTATCTGATATACACGGAGATACGACAGCCCTGGAGGCAGTGATTGCGGATGCGCGTGCTCTAGGCACAACGGAATACTGGCTTTTAGGAGACATTTTGCTTCCGGGGCCTGGAAGAGAGGACCTTTTTGAGTTGCTGGATGAGATTCCGATTACAGCGGCTGTTCGAGGAAATTGGGATGATTGTGTCCTAGAGGCCTTGGATGGCGAGTACGGGTTAGAGGATCCGCAGGAGATCCAACTTCTTCGCCTCACTCAGTACCTCATGGAAGGACTAGATCCTAAGCGGATCGATTGGTTTCGTTCGCTTCCATTGGTAGAGAAGAAGGAGGTCAATGGTATTCGTTTTTCACTGACCCACAACTTGCCAGAAAAGAATTATGGTGGAGACTTGCGTCCAGCAAATGTGACGGAGAACTTTGACCAATTGCTGGATGACCAGACGGATATGGCGATCTACGGTCATGTTCACAAGCAGTTGCTTCGCTATGGCAGTCAGGGCCAGCAGATTCTTAATCCAGGGACTATTGGCATGCCATATTTCGACTGGGAACCAATTCAAAACCACAGGGCCCAGTATACTCTGATCGATGTCGAAGAAGATGGGGTGACCAACCTGCAATTCCGGAAGGTAGCCTATGACTATGAAGCAGAGCTCCAAGATGCCAAGGACAAGGGCCTTCCCTTTATTGAGATGTACGAAGAATTGAGACACGAGGATAACTATCGAGGCCATAACATCGAGCTCCTAACTAGCTTAATTGAGAAATACGGTTATGGCAAAGAAGTAGCTACCTATTTCAATCTTTCCAATGAATCATAGATAGATCTCTTGTGTATTCAACTTATAAAAAAGAAGCGGATCTTCAAAATGTCCGCTTCTTTTTTCACAATCTTAGGCTGTAAAACCCTGCAAGCTCTTTCATTTTGTGTTAAAATAGAGGTAACAGAAATAGAAAAGGAAGAAGCTTATGAAATTTCTAGAGCTCAATAAAAAACGCCATGCGATCAAGCATTTCACTGATCAACCGGTCGATCCAAAGGATGTACGGACTGCCATTGAGATCGCCACCTTGGCCCCTAGCGCCCACAATAGCCAGCCTTGGAAATTTGTGGTCGTTCGTCAAAAAAATGCTGAATTGGCAAAATTAGCCTATGGTGCAAACTATGACCAAGTCATGGAAGCACCTGTGACCATCGCCCTCTTTACAGATACTGATTTGCAAAAACGGGCTCGCAAGATTGCGCGTGTCGGTGGAGTGAAAAACTTCACAGACGAGCAGTTGCAATACTTTATGCAAAATCTTCCTGCTGAATTTGCGCGCTATGATGCCCAACAAACAAGTGATTACTTGGCTTTGAATGCCGGTCTTGTGGCCATGAACTTGGTACTTGCTTTGACGGACCAAGGCATTGGAACCAATATTATCTTGGGATTTGATAAATCAAAAATCAATGAAGTATTGGACATCGAAGAGCGTTTCCGTCCGGAAGTCTTGATTACGGTTGGTTATGCGGCTGAAAAAGTAGAGCCAAGCTATCGCTTACCAGTGGACGAAATCATTGACAAACGCTAAGCCAATTAGCAATAAGAAGATTGAGGAGGAATTCATGACAACAGTTGACTTTAAAGCAGAAGTAGAAAAACGTCGCGATGAGATGATGGCTGACCTATACAGCCTCTTGGAAATCAATTCTGAACGCGATGACAGCAAGGCAGATGCAGAGCATCCTTTTGGACCTGGTCCTGTAAAAGCTATTGAAAAATTCTTGGAAATTGCCAAACGTGATGGCTATGAAACCAAGAATGTCGACAATTATGCCGGTCACTTTACTTTTGGTGAAGGAGAAGAAGAGCTTGGGATCTTTGCCCATATGGACGTCGTGCCTGCAGGTAGTGGCTGGAAGACAGATCCATATAAACCAGAAATTATCGATGGCAAGCTCTATGCGCGTGGTTCGTCTGATGATAAAGGGCCTACAATGGCCTGCTACTATGGTTTGAAGATCATTAAAGACCTAGGACTCCCTGTTTCTAAGCGCGTGCGCTTTGTTGTCGGTACGGATGAAGAATCAGGATGGGGCGACATGGATTACTATTTCAAACATGTCGGACTTCCTGAGCCAGATTTTGGCTTCTCACCAGATGCGGAATTCCCAATCATCAATGGGGAAAAAGGAAACATCACTGAGTACCTTCATTTTGGAAATGACAACACAGGAAGTGCCCATCTTCATAGCTTTACAGGTGGCCTTCGTGAAAACATGGTACCAGAGTCAGCGACTGCAGTCGTTTCTGGACAACTACCAGATCTTGCTGGCCTCTTAGATGCCTTTGCTAAGGAACACCAGCTTCAGTATGAAATCTCAACTGTTGATGAAGAAACCTATACCGTTACGATTGTTGGGAAATCTGCTCACGGATCAACCCCTGAAGATGGAATTAATGGTGCGACCTACTTGGCTCTCTTGTTGAACCAATTTGATTTTGGTGGTGCTGCTAAGGCTTACCTTCATGTGACAGCTTCACTTCTTCACGAAGATTTTGCCGGTGAAAAATTAGGAATTGCCCATACAGATGCGAAAATGGGACCATTGAGCATGAATGCAGGTGTCTTCCATTTTGATGAAAGCCAAGCAGACAACACTATTGCCCTCAATATCCGTTACCCTCAAGGTACAGATCCTGAAACCATCAAATCCACCCTTGAAAAGATCGAAGGAGTGGCTACAGTAAGCTTGTCAGCCCACGGTCACACACCTCACTATGTTCCGATGGATGATGAATTGGTATCCACCCTCTTGCGTGTTTACGAAAAACAAACTGGCCTCAAAGGACATGAACAAGTGATCGGTGGTGGTACCTTTGGTCGCCTCTTGAAACGTGGGGTTGCCTTTGGAGCTATGTTCCCAGACTATGTCAATACTATGCACCAAGCTAATGAGTTCGCAGATGTTGAAGACCTCTATCGTGCAGCAGCTATTTACGCAGAAGCCATCTATGAACTAATCAAATAATCCACTACTCGGCCAGTTTTTCTGGCTGAGTTTTTCCATAGAAGGAGGACTTATGTCAACGATTGAAAGCATTAAACAAGCCATTATGGCAGATCCTCAAAATAAAGAATATACGGATAAAGGAATCGAGCCACTCTTTGCAGCTCCAAAGACAGCTCGCATCAATATCATCGGACAAGCTCCAGGGATGAAGACGGAAGAAGCTGGTATTTACTGGAAGGATAAGAGTGGTGACCGCCTGCGCGAATGGTTAGGAGTTGACGAAGACACCTTTTATAATTCTGGTTTGTTTGCGGTCATTCCTATGGACTTTTATTTCCCAGGGCATGGAAAATCTGGTGACCTTCCACCTCGCAAAGGCTTTGCGGAAAAGTGGCACCCTCAACTCCTCAAGGAGTGTCCGGATATTGAATTGACCCTCTTAATTGGACAATATGCCCAAGCATACTACCTTCATGAAAAGGTTAGTGGCAAGGTAACCGAACGGGTTCACCATTTTAAAGATTATTTGCCAACCTATTTTCCACTCGTTCACCCTTCCCCTCGCAATCAAATCTGGATGGCTAAAAATCCTTGGTTTGAGGCAGAAGTGGTCCCAGAATTGCAAACCTTAGTCCAAGAGATCATTCAAAAATAAAGGAGAGCGAAGATGGATCCTTATCAACAAGTTAAAGAAAAATTAGATGAGTTGGGAATTTCATTTGATGTGGTGGAACACCCACCTGCATTCACGACGGAGCAAGCGGATTCTTATATTGAAGGCTTAGAAGGTGTCCGGACCAAGACCATGTTTTTGACCAACAAGAAGAAAACCCAATACTATTTGCTCATCATGGATGACCAGAAGCCATTGGATATGGATGATTTCAAAGAGCAAGTGGAAGCCAACCGGATCCGCATGGCTTCAGCAGATTCTTTAGCTGAAAAAATGCAATTACCGCCAGGAACGGTTTCTCCATTTGGTTTATTGAACAATGAAGAAAAAGATATTCGAGTCTATTTCGATAAAGACATTGTGTCAGAGGAGATCATGACCTTTCATCCCAATACCAACGAAAAAACGATCTTTATTAAAACCCAAGACTTGTTCCGATTTTTAGAGGCTATTGGCTTTCATTATGAAATTCTAACCCTTCCATAACAAAGGAGAAATCATGAAAGAAATTCCATTTTCAAGCTTTTACCAAGCTTATCAACAAGGAGATTTACACGTTCTTGATGTACGCGAGCAGGAGGAATATGATGCCCTTCACTTAGATGGGGTTCGTCTTCTTCCCTTATCTGAGTTAGCAAATCGCTACCAGGAATTAGAGAAGGATCATCCCTATTATGTCATCTGCAAGTCAGGGCGACGCTCAGCACGTGCTTGCCAATTTTTGGAAGAGCAAGGCTATGATGTGACCAACGTCCAAGGCGGCATGGATGCATTTGAATCCTAAGAAACGACCTCTGAAAAGAGGTCGTTTTCTTTACTAATTTCTAAAAATGAGTAGAATTTGTATGTTTTTCAAAAGATATTACAGGGATTTCCCAGTCTTTCATTGAAAATGGTTCAGAAATTTTGTATAATACCCTAGTATAAACAATAGTTAAGGAGATTCATTATGTCAAAACAAGATTGGCTGGATTATTTCGAAGCCGTAAATGGTCGTTCTGCTAGTGCAGAAGAAATTGCTCAAGCACTGGCTGCAGGAGAATTTCAAGAAGAAGTAGTGGTTCCAGAAACCCCACAAACCCCAGAATTTGTTGCAGCGCCAACTGCCCCTGTTGAAGAACCAGTAGCAGCTCCACAAGACCCAGAATTTGTTACAGCGCCAACTGCCCCTGTGGAAGAACCAGTTGCTGCTCCACAAGCCCCAGAGTTTGTTGCAGCGCCAGCAGCTCCTCAAGCCCCAGAGTTTGTCGCAGCACCAACTGCCCCAACAGAAGAACCAGTCGCAGCTCCACAAGCTCCAGAGTTTGTCGCAGCGCCAGCTGCTCCTGCAGAAGAACCAGTTGCAGCTCCAGTTCAAGAACCGGCCCCTCAAGCAGCTCCAGCGAATGGACCTGCTTTCCAACAAGCTCCACAACAAACCTACCAACAACCTACACAAGCAGCTTATCAACAGGCTCCTTACCAAGGTCAACCAGGACAACCTTATCCTGGCCAACCAAGTCAATTTGGTGTAGCCGTTGGTGGTTACTGGAATTGGTTCCTTTCAGCTTTGAAACGTCCAACAGCTGTAGAAAATCCAAAAGCTCTTAACGGAATTTTACAGTATGTCTTAACTGCCTTTGTCTTGACCTTGGGCACTTTCTTCACAGCTAGTGGATTTACAGGTGGTTATGGAATGGATTTCCGTGCCTTTATGTTGACATTGATTTCCCTATTCTTTAGCCTTTACGCCTTCCAAGTAGCTGGATTCTTTGTTCGTCGTGTGGTTCTTCAAGATAAGGAATACAGTTACGGTCGTTCATTTGAAGAGTTTGGACGTTTGTCTGTTTACACTTTGCCACTTGCCCTTCTTGCTTTCTTAGTAGGTCTTGTAAAAGTTTATGAATTTTATGGCTTTGTAAACTTCCTTATTTTCTTCTTGTTCTTTGTTGGAACATGCTATGTCGTTCATCAAGGATTGAACAAGACAAGCTTTAAAGCAGATAAATTCTTGCTTCTAGTAGCATCATCTGTTGTCTTGCTTCTCATTGCCATCTTTGTCATTTATGTGAATGCTCGTATTTTAGAACAAGTAGCCGTAGGATTTATTCCTAGTGCTCCAAATTTCTCTAACTTTGGATTCTAACAATATCACAAAACGGAAGGTGGGGGAACCCACTTTCCCTATTTTATAATGAGGGAGAAGAGATCCATGCAAAAGAAATGGGTTGAATTATTTGAAAAAGTGATTGGTCGCAAACCGTCACCAGAAGAGTTTATGGCTGGGAAAGCCTGTGGATTTGATTTAAAACAAATTCAGTCTATCGCAGGCAATGCTCCAGAAGAAGTAGCTCCTGTAGAGGAACCGGTGCTTGAACCAGTTGAAGAAGTGAAGAATGTCGATCCTCTTCTAGCAGCTCGTCAGGCTTGGTTGCAACATTTTGAAGAAACCTATGGGCGCAAGCCAAGTGCAGAAGAATTTACCGCGGCTAAAAGTCAAAACTTTGAGTTTTTTGTAGGACCTGTGCCTGAAGCAGAATTTGTAACCCCAGATGCAACTGAAGAAACACAGGAATATGTCCCTCAACAGCAAACTCAAGAGTATACGGCTCCACTTGCCGCTGAGCAAACGCAGGTCTTTGCTGGTCCAAATGTTACAGAAGCAGGCCCAGCTCAGAAAAAACAAAAGGCCCCTAAAACGAAGGGTGAAAAGAAACTTTCCAAGAAGAAAATTGGGATTATTTCTGCTATTGCAGTCCTTGTGATCGCTTTGGTAGCAGCCTTCTTTTACTTCCAGTCAACAACGCGTGTCGAAGTGACTGCAGATAAATTTATTAAGGCAGTGGACACCAAGGATTATCGCGAAGCAGCAGATCTGCTTTCAACCGATAACGATAAATGGACAAAGGATGAAGCCGAAAGCTTTATTACCAGCATGGAAGATCAAGGGATTGATATCGGTACAGAGTTGAACAAGATCATCGATAATGGTGGAGAAGGCAGCTATACGGATAAATCTGGAAACAAGATCTTTGGTTTGGAAAAGGCGGACAAGAAATTTGGAATCTTCCAAGAATATCGTGTGGCTAGCTATCCAGTGCAAGTGAAGGTCAAGACTAATTTGGATCAAGCCAAACTTAAAGTGGCTGCCAATAAAACGGTGACCTTGAAGAAAGATGCAGTGACAGACCTTGGTTCTTTCCATTACAATACAAAAGAAATGGAATTGACTGCTAAAACAGAGGTCGGAAATGTTACTTCTAAGATCCATCTCAATCCTAAAAAAGCAACCAAGAATAACTTAGAATTGCAGTTGAATTCTGAAAAACGCAATTTAGAAGTTGAGTTTCCAGATGAAGTTGAAAACCCAACAGATGTGAAGGTTGTGGTTAACGGCAAAGAAGTCGGAACCAGCACGACCTTTGAGGTAGATAGCATCCCTTATCAAGAAATTGAAGTGCATGCTGTCTTCAACATGAATGGGGAAACCTATACAACTGAGAAGGCTAAGGTGACGATTGAAGAGGGTGAGAACGATCCGATCGAACTTAAACTAGCCAAAGATACCCTAAAACGCATCAAGAGTGCACAAGATGCTAAGAAAGAGCAAGCAGCCAAAGAAGAACAAAATCGGACCTTGGCAGAAGAGTTCTTGAAAGAGTACCGCGACGCAGTCTTTAGCTCCGTTTCAAACCGAAACAACACCTACTCTAAATACTATGACACACAAAGTCAAGCGTACAAGGACATGGTTGAATTCACAACTGGTGATGGTGTTCGAAAGGCTAAAATTGACTACTATACTCCAGGAGCATTGGACATTCAAAGTGTCACTGAAGAAAATGGTGTGGTGACGATCAAGACTTATGAAGACTTTACCGTGCATTATACCGATAGCCATCCAGATTCACAAAACCGCAAGTACAAGACCTACACTTTGAAAAAAGTAGGTGCAAGTTATGTGATTACGGATATTGTCGTAACAAAAGAATCATAGGAGATTCCTCATGAAAGCAAGATTTTCCAAATTAACTTTGGTGACAGTTGCCTTGTTAACCTTGACAGCTTGCTCCCAATCTCAATCCACTAGTTCTAAATCTTCTGCAAGAGAAGAAACTAAACAAACGCAGACTAAGTCTTCCAAAGGAACGTCTTCTGCAAAGGATACGTCAAAAGAAACTGGCAAAGAAGAGTCGTCAAAAGCTGGTAAGTCAGATGTGAAAGTGGATTCTGGTGTCAGCTATAATGGTTCCTACTATAGTGTCAAAGGGAAATATGGTGAGGTCATGATCGCCAACAAACATTATCCCTTGTCGCCTGACTTTAACCCAGGTGAAGATCCTGAAGCTGTTTCAGCCCTTCATGAATTGATCGCAGCCATGCAGGCAGAAGGTTATCCGATCAGTGACCAATATAGTGGTTTTCGTAGCTACGATACCCAAGTTGGCCTCTATCAAAACTATGTCAATCAAGATGGTCAGGAGGCAGCAGATCGTTATTCCGCAAGACCGGGTTATAGTGAACACCAAACTGGTTTGACCTTTGATTTGATCGATACCAGTGGTAATTTGGTAACTGAACCTGGACCAAGTAAGTGGTTGCTCAAGAACGCCGCTAAATATGGCTTTGTGGTTCGCTACCAAGAAGGAAAAGAAAAAGTGACAGGCTACATGCCAGAGAGCTGGCATCTCCGCTATATCGGAAAAGAAGCACAAGATATCGCTGACTCAGGTTTGAGTCTGGAAGAATACTATGGCTTCACCGGTGGCGATTACGTTGATAAATAAAAAAGGTTGGGATTGACATCCCAACCTCAGATTGAAGACAAAGTCATATAAAAAACTTTCCTTAGGTGAGTACGGACGTCAGCGAACTTCTACGAAGTTCCATGACTAAATTAAGATACAAAGGGCGTCTGCGGATAAAGTCAAAATAGGAAGTTTGACGCAGAATCTTTTGATTCTAGGAGAACTTATCTTTTTGACACAATCCGCAGCCCGTGTTCAATTTGTATTGAGCCTCTTCGCTCTTTAATTTCTGGGCTCAGGCTAAAACAGTTTCCCAAACTGTTTTACTCTCAATAATTCCGAGTGCCTGAATCGTTATTGTTTCAGGCACTTTACTCACAGCGGAAAGTCTTGGTATTTTCTTGATTCATCTAAAAAATTGAACTCAATTTTATTTCTTATCAGAATCGCTTAATTTATTTTACTTTAAAATAGTTTGTCTACATTTTAAGGTTGGGATAGATATCCCAACCTTTTTATTGTATGTTTTTTAGAAACTCATCCAGCTCTTTTTGATTCTTGAGAGAGAGAAATTTGTCTGGATAGTTTTGGCCGATAGTCTGATAGCGTGTGACCTGTCTAGCTTGGCGACCGTCCCAAAGGATCCAACGGATGAATTCCCAGTCAAAGCGTTCGGGGCAACCTGCCGCCATACTCTCACGGACGCGTCCCTTATAACGGCGGTATCGTTTCCAGGCTCTAAAGAGGCAGTTCCAACGAGAGAAGTTGAGAAAGATAATCTGGTCGGCTTGCTCCATTCTTTCCTCATAGCAGCACCAAGAGTAATTGCCATCAATGACCCAGTCTCTATGATCGCTGAGAAACTGTCTCATCTCTTTCTCCATCCAATCCCGGTCACTGTCTATCCAGCCCGGTTGAAATTGAAGGGTGTCCATATGGAGCTTGGGAATGGAGTAGTAGCGAGCTAAGTTTTCAGCCAAGGTAGATTTTCCAGATCCAGAATAGCCGATAATAACAATTTTCATAAGCACCTCTCAAAAAATTAGGCACAAAAAAAGCTCCGGAGAGCTTGATTTTTATGCTGTTCTTGATTAACCAAGTTTCGCTGCAAGACGTGCTTTATCACGGCTAGCTTTGTTCTTGTGGATCAAACCTTTAGTTTCTGCTTTATCGATAGCTGAGCTAGCAGCGCGGTAAAGTTCTTCAGATGGGTTTGCTTCAAAAGCTTTGATTGCAGTACGCATAGCTGATTTTTGAGCTGAGTTTTTTTCGTTTTGTTTAACGTTCAATTCAGCGCGTTTGATAGCTGATTTAATGTTTGCCAAGTTATTCACCTCCATTGATAATCTAACTATCTCATTATATATGAAAAGTTAAGATTTGACAAGCCTAAAATAGCTTTTCCTTAAAAAAGTACCGTTAACAGGCCATTTTCTCTAGCGTTTGAGATAAATTTCGTCGATTTCATGGTTGGTTGCTTTATGGAGAATCAGATCAGCTCGGTTTCTGGTTGGTTGAATGTAATGTTGTAAGTTAACTAAATTAATGGATTCCCAGACCTGATGGGCCATGCTTAAAACTTCTTCTAGGGGTTGCTCTGTAAATCGATAGTAGTAGTTATTGGGATCATTTTGAGCTAATTCAAGAAGTTTTTGGAAGCGATCGATATACCAAGATTCGATATCGTCGACCGCGGCATCCACATAGATTGAAAAATCAAAGAAATCGGTCATATAGAGACTGTCATTTTGCGGATTTTGAAAGACATTGATTCCTTCGACAATGACAAAATCAGCTGGTAAAATCGTTTGCTTCTCATCTGGGACAATATCGTATATTTCGTGGGAATAGACAGGGATTTCTACGCTCTTGTTGTTTTTGATTTGATTAAGAAAATCAAGGAGCAATTCCATATCATAGCTTTCTGGAAATCCTTTTCGATTGAGGATCTCTTGTTCTTTTAAGATAGCATTTGGATAGAGGAAGCCATCTGTTGTCACCAATTCTACTGTCGAGCCTTCGAAGGTTCGCGACAGCAGGATTTGAAGTAAACGGCTAGTGGTAGATTTTCCAACCGCAACGCTCCCTGAAACCCCAATGATAAAGGGTTGGCGTTCACTCGTTTTTTGAAGAAAAATACCTTTTGAGAAGGCCAAATCTTCTTTGGAACGCTTGTAGATTCCAATCAGGTTTGTCAAAGGCAGGTAGACGTCACGTACATCCTGGAGGTTGATGCGGTCGTTAAAACTTTTAATAGAATTGAGCTCTGTTTGAGAGAGAGGTGGGGTGGTTTTGCGGTGCAAATTTTGCCAAGTTTCCCTATTAATTTTTTCAAAATGTAGAAATTCTTTGTCCATATGTCACTCCTATTGTAGTCTTTAGTATACCAATTTTTAGAGGTCATGTAAACGATTTAAAAAAGGAGTGAATTATGATAAAATAACCTTATGAGTAAAATGTATTTCGATGTAAACCCAGATGCAGCCCATGATATTCATGATCTGGCTGTTGTTTTATTGGGGCAAAAGATGAATTTTTATACGGACGCCGGCGTCTTTAGTAAAAAAATGATTGATTATGGAAGCCAGGTGCTCTTATCAACTTTGGATTTTCAAGAAGGGGAAAGTGTCCTTGATGTTGGCTGTGGCTATGGTCCAATTGGCCTTTCTCTAGCTAAAGCCCAGGGAGTTGCAGTGACTATGGTCGATGTCAATGAGCGGGCGCTGGACTTGGCTCAGAAAAATGCCAGCCGAAACGGCGTGGAAGCTCAGATCTTTTCTTCAGATGTCTATGAAGCAGTAGAAGGGGTCTTTGACCATGTGATCAGCAATCCGCCAATCCGAGCTGGTAAGAAAGTCGTTCACCAAGTGATCACTGGTAGTTTTGAACATTTGAAACCAAGTGGAGATTTGACCATTGTCATTCAAAAAAAACAAGGAGCTCCCAGCGCTAAGGCCAAGATGGAAGAGACGTTTGGCAATTGTGAGACCGTAAAAAAAGACAAAGGATATTATATTTTAAGAAGTGAGAAAGAATCATGAGAGCAGTAGATATCATTCAGAAAAAAAGAGATGGTCTTGCCTTAAACAAGGAAGAAATTGAATGGCTGATTGAGGGCTATGTGGCTGGAACGGTTCCAGATTACCAAATGTCCGCTTTTGCTATGGCCGTTTATTTTAAAGGGATGACGACGGAAGAAATTTCTCATATGACCATGAAGATGGTCCGAACAGGGCAACAGTTTGATCTGTCAGCTATTCCAGGAATCAAGGTAGACAAACATTCGACTGGTGGTGTGGGAGACAAGGTGACCTTGGTCTTGGTGCCTTTGGTTGCGAGTTTCGGAGTGCCGGTTGCCAAAATGAGTGGTCGTGGCTTAGGCCACACAGGTGGGACCATCGATAAGTTGGAATCCATTAAAGGCTTTCAGATTGAACGGACTCAAGAGGAATTTATCCAGCAGGTGCAGGAGATCGGCTTATCGGTCATTGGTCAATCCGACCAACTCGTAAAAGCAGACAAACTCTTGTATGCTCTGCGTGATGTAACGGCGACAGTGGATACCATTCCTTTGATTGCTAGCTCCGTCATGAGTAAGAAAATTGCTGCTGGTGCGGATGCCATTCTTTTGGACGTGACAGTGGGCGAGGGTGCCTTCATGAAGAATATTGAGGATGCTCGTCGCTTAGCACGTACCATGGTGGATCTTGGAAATGCAGTGGGTCGGAAAACCATCGCTGTTATTACAGATATGAGCCAACCATTGGGAACCAGTATTGGCAATCGTTTAGAGATTTTGGAAGCCCTGGATATTCTGAAAGGACAGGGGCGTGCTGATGTCACAGAGTTTATTTGTGAATTAGCGCAAATCATGTTGAAATTGGCCAATGTAGATCAATCGATTGAAGCCATCCATGAACACTTGAAAAATGGTCAGGCTTTAGCGAAGTTTGAAGAAATGGTTGTGGCTCAAGGTGGAGACTTAGAAGATTTGCATCGTCCCGTTAAAGTGGATCAGGTCCTTGAAGTAACAGCGGACCAAGATGGCGTCATTGCTGCTTTACCTGCCATGGAGTTTGGTTTGTTTGCTATGCGCCTGGGTGCTGGTCGTGCTGTCAAATCAGATCCCCTCGATTATGAAACAGGGATTGTGTTTGACAAAAAAGTGGGAGAGCACGTCAAAAAAGGGGAACGCATTGCCCGCATTTTCATGAATGAAAAAAATTCACAAGAAAGAGTTACAGAATTCAAAAAAAATGTTAAAATACTAGAAAGGGCTGAAAGCGTTAAAGAAATTATTGAAATAATATCTTAAGCAGCTCAGGAGATTGTATGAAGTTAAATAAATATATCGATCACACTCTTTTAAAACCAGATGCGCAACAAGAACAGATCGAAAAGCTAATCGAAGAAGCTAAGGCTTATGATTTTGCGAGTGTCTGTGTGAACCCGACATGGGTGAATTTTGCGACTGAGGGCTTGCGCGATTCAGACGTTAAAGTTTGTACCGTCATTGGTTTTCCTTTAGGAGCAAATACACCATTTGTCAAAGCGTGTGAAACAAAAAATGCTATTCAAAACGGTGCCGATGAGATTGACATGGTCATTAATATTGGGGCTCTTAAGTCTAAGAATTTAGCACTAGTTGAAGAAGATATCCAAGCTGTAGTCGAAGCGAGCGGTGATAAGCTGGTCAAAGTCATCATTGAGACTTGTCTCTTAACAGATGATGAAAAGATCGTTGCTTGTCAAATCGCTAAGTTAGCTGGCGCAGACTTTGTGAAGACTTCAACTGGCTTCTCAACTGGAGGAGCAACGGTTGAAGATGTGGCCTTAATGCGTCAAACTGTTGGACCCGACATGGGTGTTAAAGCTTCTGGTGGTGCTCGCTCTTATGAAGATGCTCTTGCTTTTATCGAAGCAGGTGCGACCCGTATCGGGACTTCTTCTGGTGTAGCCATCATGGAAGGAAGGGTGGCTCATGGCGACTACTGAGTTGATCAACTTAGCAGTTGAAGTGAGTAAACAAGCCTATGTGCCTTACTCTCATTTCCCAATTGGAGCTGTACTGCTAACGAAGGATGGCGAAATCTATACAGGTGTCAATATCGAAAATGCCAGTTTTGGTTTAACCAACTGTGGAGAACGGACAGCCATTTTTAAAGCTGTTTCTGAAGGAGCTCGTGAGTTTCAAGAGCTCATTATCTACGGGCAAACAGAAAAGCCCATCTCTCCATGTGGTGCTTGTCGCCAGGTCATGGCTGAATTTTTTGAGCCAGACCTTCCTGTAACCTTAGTATCTAAAGATAAATCGACGGTCGTGATGACGGTCAAGGAATTACTTCCATATTCCTTTACAGACCTGACTTAATAGTTCTGTGAGGCGGTCTTTTGACCCTTTCAATACTTCGCAACAATGTTGCACAATAATTTAGGAGGTTCAGTAATGAACAAGAAACAATGGCTAGGCCTTGGTCTAGTAACTGTCGCTGCTATCGGACTTGCAGCATGTGGAAATCGTGCGTCTAAAAAAGATAGCGCAAACTCAGAATCAAAAACTGATTTGAAAGCTGCTATCGTTACCGATACTGGTGGTGTGGATGACAAATCATTCAACCAATCTGCTTGGGAAGGTTTGCAAGCTTGGGGGAAAGAAAACGGTCTTTCTAAAGGGAACGGATTTGACTACTTCCAATCAACAGATGAATCTCAATATGCGACAAACCTTGATGAAGCTGTTTCTAACGACTACAAATTGATCTTTGGTGTTGGTTTTGCCTTGCGTGATGCAGTAGAAAAAGCGGCTTCTGACAACGAAGAAACAAACTTTGTTATCATTGACGACCGTATTGAAGGTAAAAAGAACGTAGCATCTGCTGTCTTTGCCGACAACGAAGCTGGTTACCTTGCTGGTATCGCTGCTGCGAAAACTACAAAAACTAAACAAGTTGGTTTTGTAGGTGGTATGGAAAGTGAAGTTATCACTCGTTTCCGCGCTGGATTTGAAGCTGGTGTTAAATCTGTTGACCCATCTATCAAAGTTCAAGTAGACTACGCTGGTTCATTCGGTGACGCTGCTAAAGGTAAAACAATTGCTGCTGCACAATACGCTGCAGGTGCTGACGTTATCTATCAAGTAGCTGGTGGTACTGGAGCAGGTGTCTTCTCTGAAGCAAAAGACTTGAACGAGAAGAAAAATGAAGACGAAAAAGTTTGGGTTCTTGGTGTGGACCGTGACCAAAAAGCTGAAGGTGAATACACTTCTAAAGATGGTAAAAAATCTAACTTTGTCTTGGCTTCAAGCTTGAAGAAAGTCGGAGAATCTGTAAAAGACTTGGCTAAGAAAGCTGCTGACGGTAAATTCCCTGGCGGTAAAGTGATTACTTATAGCTTGAAAGATGGTGGAGTTGATTTGACAACTGACAACCTTTCTGCAGATGCTAAAAAAGCTGTCGAAGATGCCAAAGCTAAAATCCTTGATGGATCTCTTAAAGTTCCTGAAAAATAATATTTGATTGGGCGGCCCTCCCTTTAAGGGCCGTTTCTTTTAAAGTGAGACATTTTTGTCTCAATAAAATCTGTTAGTTCTCTAGCAGATTTTATTGAAATAAAAAATTTTGAAAGGAAAACACCCACATGACACATGAATATGTCATCGAAATGCGTGAGATTACCAAAAAATTTGGTGACTTTGTAGCAAATGATAAGATTAATCTTCAGTTGCGCAAAGGTGAAATCCATGCACTTCTTGGAGAAAATGGTGCAGGGAAATCTACCCTGATGAATATGCTGGCTGGTTTGTTGGAACCAACAAGCGGAGACATTGTGGTAAATGGAAATACTGTTAACCTAGACTCACCTTCAAAAGCAGCTTCTTTAGGAATTGGAATGGTGCACCAACACTTTATGTTGGTTGAAGCCTTCACTGTTGTTGAAAATATCATCCTTGGTTCTGAAACCACTAAACATGGTGTTTTGGACCTTAAAAAAGCCAGCCAAGATATCCTTGATTTGTCTAAAAAATATGGCTTGGCAGTAGATCCACATGCTAAAGTTGAGGATATTTCCGTTGGTGCGCAGCAACGTGTGGAAATCTTAAAGACGCTTTATCGTGGAGCCGACATCCTGATCTTCGATGAACCAACTGCAGTGTTGACACCAGCTGAAATCGAAGAATTGATGACAATCATGAAGAACTTGGCGAATGAAGGAAAATCCATTATCTTGATTACGCACAAGTTGGATGAAATCCGTGCTGTTTCAGACCGCGTAACGGTTATTCGCCGTGGGAAATCTATTGAGACAGTAGAGATTGGTGGAGCTACTAACCAAGACTTGGCCGAAATGATGGTCGGCCGTTCTGTTTCCTTTAAGACTGAAAAAGGTCCTTCTCAACCGAAAGAAGTGGTCTTGTCGATCGAAAACTTGGTTGTAAACGAAAACCGTGGTGTCCCAGCTGTTAAGAATTTGTCACTGGAACTTCGTGCTGGTGAAGTCGTTGGGATCGCAGGGATTGATGGAAATGGTCAGTCTGAGTTGATCCAAGCCATTACAGGTCTACGGAAGGTAAAATCGGGTTCAATTAAGATTAAAGGCAAGGATGTTGTAGGACTACGTCCACGTCAAATCACAGAAATGAAGGTAGGGCACGTCCCTGAAGACCGTCACCGGGATGGTTTGGTCCTTGATATGATGATCTCTGAAAACATGGCTCTTCAAACTTACTACAAAGAACCTCTTAGCAAGAATGGTATTTTAAATTATCCAAATATTACCTCTTATGCCAAGAAGTTGATGGAAGAGTTTGACGTTCGTGCAGCCAGTGAAGTGGTACCTGCTAAGGCTCTCTCAGGAGGGAACCAGCAAAAAGCCATTATCGCTCGCGAAATCGATCGCGATCCAGATCTCTTAATCGTCAGCCAGCCGACTCGTGGATTGGACGTTGGAGCGATCGAATATATCCACAAACGTTTGATTCAAGAACGGGATAATGGAAAAGCCGTTCTGGTTGTCAGCTTTGAATTAGATGAAATTTTGAATGTTTCTGACCGTATTGCAGTTATTCATGATGGGAAGATCCAAGGGATCGTAACCCCTGAAACAACGAATAAGCAAGAACTTGGAATCCTCATGGCAGGAGGACAAGTAAAGGAGGGAGCATCAAATGAATAAGAATTTAAAACAAATTGCTGTTCCATTGGTGTCTGTCCTTTTAGGACTGGTCTTAGGTGCCATTATTATGTGGGCCTTCAGCTATGATGCCCTTTGGGGATATGAATTGCTGTTTAAGAAAGCCTTTGGTTCGATTAAGAGTTGGGGTAATATTTCCCGTGCTATGGGGCCACTGATTTTAGTTGCTCTTGGATTTTCGGTAGCTAGCCGGGCCGGCTTCTTTAACGTTGGACTTCCTGGTCAGGCTTTTGCAGGATGGATCATGGCGACTTGGTTTGCCCTTTCCTTCCCAAATATGCCTCGCTTACTGATGATTCCGATGACCGTTTTGATTGCGGCTATCGCAGGTGGATTTATTGGAGCGATTCCTGGTTTCCTTCGTGCCTATCTCGGAACCAGTGAGGTCATTATCACCATTATGATGAACTACATTGTTCTCTATGGTGGGAATGCCTTGATTCATAGCTTCCCAGCTTCCTTGATGAAAAATAAGGACTCAACCATTGATGTGGGAGCTAACGCTGTCTACCAAACGGAGTGGTTGCGTAATTTGACAGACAAATCACAAATGAACATCGGGATCTTTTTTGCCATCATCGCAGTGGTGGTCATCTGGTTCTTGATGAAGAAAACAACACTTGGTTTTGAAATCCGTGCCGTTGGTCTCAATGCGAATGCGGCAGAATATGCTGGGATGTCTGCAAAACGGACCATTATCCTTTCTATGATCATTTCTGGTGCTCTTGCTGGTATCGGTGGGGTAGCAGAAGGTCTAGGTATTTACTCAAATGTCTACGTTCAAACCAGCTCAATGAGTGTTGGATTTAACGGAATGGCCGTTGCCCTTCTTGCGATGAATTCACCAATTGGTATTCCATTTGCTGCCTTCTTGTTTGGAGCACTTCAAATTGGGGGAGTTGGTATGAAGCCAGCTGCCATCCCTGAAGAAGTCGTTCAAATTGTGACAGCATCCATTATCTTCTTCGTATGTGCTCACTACATTATTGAAAAGATGATCTCGATGCGTTCAGCTAAAAAAGGAGGAGCAAACTAATGAGTATTGTAACGATTTTAAGTATTCTTGTTTCCTCTATGATTGTGTATGCGGCGCCGCTGATCTTCACAAGTATCGGAGGAGCATACTCAGAACACGCTGGGGTTGTTAACGTTGGTCTAGAAGGAATCATGGTTATGGGAGCCTTCTCAGGTATTATCTTTAACTTGACTTTTGAACCTGAGTTAGGAAGTTTGACACCATGGTTGTCCTTGATCGTTGCTGCAGGGATTGGAGTACTCTTCTCCTTGATTCACGCGGTGGCAACCATTCATTTCCGTGCTGACCATATCGTCTCAGGTACAGTATTGAACTTGATGGCACCTCCATTGGCAGTCTTCCTTGTTAAAGCGATGTATAACAAGGGACAAACTGATAATATCAAAGTTGCCTTCGGGAAAACGTCAATTCCAGTCTTATCTAAAATTCCGGTCATTGGGGATATTTTCTTCAACAATGCCAGCATCATCGGCTGGGTTGCGATTCTCTTTTCATTCTTTGCTTGGTTTATCATGTTCAAGACAAAATTTGGATTGCGTCTTCGTTCAGTTGGGGAACACCCACAAGCAGCAGATACATTGGGAATCAATGTTTATAAAATGCGCTACTTAGGAGTGATGATCTCAGGTGCCCTAGCTGGTATTGGAGGAGCCATATACGCTCAATCTATTTCCGTTAACTTTGCGGTGACTACTATTGTTGGTCCTGGGTTCATTGCCCTCGCAGCTATGATTTTCGGGAAATGGAACCCAATCGGGGCCATGCTGGCTAGTCTCTTCTTTGGAGCTTCGCAAAGTTTGGCTGTTATCGGGAATCAATTGCCTTTGCTTAAAGGTATCCCATCCATCTACTTGCAAATTGCGCCTTACGTCTTGACCATGGTTGTCTTGGCAGCCTTCTTCGGACAAGCAGTCGCACCAAAAGCAGATGGTGTTAACTACATTAAATCTAAATAATGCACAAAGAGAGGTTGGGACAAAAGTCCTAGCCTCTCAATTGTTTTTGGATTGTCGAGTAAGACGCAGTGGTTGAGTGGGCTCTACTACGCTGATTTCATCAGCTTTTACAGCCCTACTCAACTGTGCGGAGGTGGGACGACGAAATCGAATTCTAACGAATTACCGATTTCTGTCCCACGCTCTCTTTTGCTTTGTAAAGGCCCCTCTTAGTCGCAATTTCTTTAGATTTAGGGTACAATAAGAATACAACTTTTCATGTATCGGAGGAGCAGATGTTTAAGTGGATAAGACGCCTGATTGGCATGGTGATCGTTTTATTTATTTTATTAGTGATCCTGTTGGTTCCTGGATCAATTCCTGAAGGGGAGCAGCTGAGAAATGTGCAGGCAGGGAGTTCTTTGATTGAGCTGGCTAAAAATGCAGTTTCAAACGCTTCTGTGAGCACCGAAGGGCTCTCAACTGAGCTAAGTCTCAATTCTGTGCAATTGAGTCAGGTCGTAAAAGCAAGTGCTGGATCCGCCCTTGACAATTCTGACTATCAAAAGATGGCACTAGGAATGGATGGCAATGACCTTCACGTCAAAGTTCCTGTATCATTAGGGCCAGTTGATAGCTATCTAGATTTAACCATGACTGGTCAAGTCGAAAACAATGTCATGAATTTGACCGTGACCGGTGCTAAATTAGGGAAAATGCCCATTCCAAAATTCTTGGTTCTCAACTATTTGAAGGATCAATCCAATCAAAATGGAGGCGGCTTTACAGTGAATGGTGATCAAATCACCCTTGAGATCCCTCAAGCAGGCTATAGTATCTCAAAAGCGAGAGTGGAAAATGGCAATGCTAAGGTAACTGTTAGTATATCCTTGTTTTAAGTCTTTGTAATTGGAGTTGTCATGCTTGTCTTTGAATTTTGTGCAGAGAATTTAACTTATATTGATAAGGCGATTGCTGCTGGGGCAGGTCGCATTGAACTGTGCGACAACCTGGCAGTAGGCGGGACCACACCGAGTATAGGTGTGGTCAATGAAGCAATCAAACTGACAAGAGCGAAGTCTGTGGATCTATGTGTGATCATTCGGCCCCGTGGTGGAGATTTTGTCTACACTGATCTGGAAGTCGAAGCTATGCTGACGGATATTCGTGCTGCGAAAGAAATAGGGGTTACTTGTTTTGTTCTGGGTGCGCTGTCGAGCGATCGAAAGTTGGACCAGAAGGTCATGCAGCTTTTACTAGCAGCCTGTGGAGAGGCAGAGGTGGTCTTTCATATGGCCTTTGATGAGTTAGCTCATACAGATCAGCTAGAAGCGATTGAGTGGCTTTCTGATCAGGGTGTGGCCCGCATTTTAACACGAGGTGGAAATCCAGGTGCCACACTCGAGCAACGTTTTGCCCACTATCATCGTTTATTAGCTGCGGCTAAGGGAAAGATTCAGATCCTGCCAGGTGGGGGTGTGACCCTTGACAATCGTCAGCTCTTTTTGGAGCAATTGGGTGTTTGTCAACTGCATGGCACGCGCATCGTGTTTTAAAGAAGAAACGCTCACTGCTTGAAGTAGTTTTGAAGATCCGTTATCAAGGTTGGGGACGTTGTTTCCAGCCTCTTCTAGTGCAAAAATGAATAAGGGAGAGAAAATGTTTTTAGAGCATTATTTTGACCGATACACCTTTCAGCCAGAAAAGGGATTGGCTTATGGATTTGAAAAGAGTGGGACAGGCTATGAGTACCAGTGCCCAGTCTTATCGGACTCTTTTCTCTTAAAGGTCCGTGTCTGCGACCAGAAGATATCTTTTCAGGTCTATGATCAGGATACAGGGGACGAGTATATCCAGATCCATCAGGAACAGCTACAAGGAAATTTCGTTGGCCAAGTCAGAGAAGCTTGTCAGGAAAGTCTTGCAAGGATTCGCCAAGCTTGTTTTGAGGTAGAGAAATTTCTCTATCCTCAAGCCAAGCGTCTCATGGCCTATATCTCTCTGTACTATCAGGGAACGATTGAGTATTTGTGGGAGAGATCTCCAGAATCTGGTGCCATTCGCCACCGAGACACCCTCAAGTGGTATGGTGTCTTTATGACCATTGATTGGAAAAAACTAGATGCTGGCAAGTCTGGGAAAATAGAAGTTTTGAATGTTAAGTCTGATCAAGTAGCCCGTTTCATCCAGCAGAAGGGGATTTATCCAGCTTTTCATATGAATAAAAAATATTGGGTGAGTATCCCCTTAGATGGAACAATTGCTGATGAGGAGTTGTTTGCTCTAGTGGATAGTAGTTGGCAACTCACAAAAAAGGGGAAATAAGATGAATCTGTTGAGGAAATTATCTTGGTTTTTTAATTTAGAGAAGAAGCGATACTTGATCGGGATAGGGGCCTTGATCTTGGTTAGCTTTTTAAATCTCATTCCTCCAAGAATCATGGGCCTTGTGATCGATTTGATCGATAAAAGAAAGCTGACACTGGGGCAGTTAGTTATGGATATTGCCCTTTTGGTCCTCGCAGCTCTAGCCATGTATGGCCTTCGTTTTGTCTGGAGACGCTATATTTTTGGAACGGCTAATAAGTTGGCTCGAATCTTGCGTTACCGTTTGTTTCAGCAATTTACGCTCATGTCTCCGTCTTTTTATCAGCGTTATCGGACAGGGAATCTCATGGCCCATGCTACTAATGATATCAATGCGGTAACCATGTTTGCTGGTGGCGGCGTTATGTCTGCAGTGGATGCTTCCGTGACGGCCTTGGTGACTCTAGTCAGCATGTTTTTCATGATTGATTGGCGCTTAACCCTCTTGGCTATTTTGCCCCTACCGGTTATGGTGGTAGTGACTTCCGCCATTGGACGCAAAAATCACAAAGCCTTCAAAGAGGCCCAAGAAGGATTTTCAGAGCTGAACAACTTTGTTCAGGAATCAGTATCAGGAGTCAAGGTGACCAAATCCTTTGGCTTTCAGGCAGATGAGATTCAAGCTTTTGAAAAAACCAATCAAATGGTCTTTCGAAAAAATATGACTTCCGCCGGTTACAATGCTTTGTTTGATCCGACCACTCTTCTTTTTGTAGGTCTCTCCTATGTTTTGACGCTCTACTTCGGGGGGCTATTTGTTCAGGAAGGGAGCCTGACGGTTGGACAAATTGTAACCTTTATTACCTATCTCAATATGCTCGTCTGGCCCCTTCAAGCCATGGGCTTCTTGTTTAATATTAGTCAGCGGGCTAGCGTCTCCTATGATCGGATTGAGACACTTTTAGCAGAAACACCGGATATCCAAGATCCGAGTCAACCAGTCAGAGAAATCCAAAACGGCGATCTGGAATATGACATTGAAGAATTCGCCTATGAGAAAGAGCCTGTCCTTGAAAAGGTTGCCTTTCATTTAGAAAAAGGGCAAACCCTTGGAATTGTAGGACCAACTGGATCTGGAAAGACCACCTTGTTGCGTCTCTTGCTTAGAGAGCATGACTTGGAGCAGGGAGATATCTTTCTAAATGGAATCTCCATCAAAGATTATCGTTTGCAAGATCTGCGTAGTTTGATTGGCTATGTTCCTCAAGATCAGATTCTCTTTGCTATGACTATTCGCGAGAATGTAGCTTTTTCGGATCCGCAGATTAAGGAAGAAGAGTTGATAAAAGCGCTAAGAACCTGTGGGGTCTATGAGGATGTCTTGGCTATGCCAGACCAGATGGAGACTGTGCTTGGAGAGAGAGGGGTCTCTCTTTCTGGCGGGCAAAAGCAACGGATTGCCATGAGTCGTGCTTTGGTCATGAATCCTGAGATCTTGCTTCTGGATGATTCCCTCTCTGCAGTAGATGCGAAGACGGAGCACCAGATCATCGAAAATATGAAGCAGGAACGCAAGGGGAAAACAACCATGATCACAGCCCATCGCTTATCCGCTATCGTTCATGCGGATTTGATTCTGGTAATGGAGAATGGTCAAATCAAGGAGCGTGGAAATCACGAGGAATTAATGGCTCAAAAAGGTTGGTACTATGAAACCTACCAAGCCCAACAATTATCAGAAGAAATGGAGGGAAAGCTGAATGAAAACATCTGAAGCTCGTGTGATGAAGCGGCTCTTGGCTTATATGTGGCGCTATAAATGGCTCACGGCTTTGGCCTTAGTCTTTACCCTTTTGACCAGCCTTTTATTGACAGCGATCCCTCTAGCGGCACGCTGGTATATTGACCACCTAGTGGATCCAAAAGAAGCAGGTTCACCGGTCATGACAGCTTTTCAGTTTCTCATTCTTTACTATGGGTTATTCATTGGGCGCGTGCTGGTGACCTACCTGAGCCAATTAACCTTTGCGCGTGTATCCAATTCCATCGTAAGAGATATCCGACTAGATATTTTCCAAAATCTGCAAAGGCTGGGCCTGTCCTTTTATGACCAGACAGCAGCAGGTTCGATTGTCTCCCGTGTGACCAATGATACACAGGCCGTCGCAGATATGTTCTCCACTGTCTTTTCAAGTCTGGTTTCATCCTTTTTACTTTTTGTAGTGACCCTAGTGACCATGTTTAGCCTGGATTGGCATTTAACTATTTGGATTCTGCCTTTTCTTCCCATCATTTGGTTTTCCATTCGACTCTATCGCAAGTTATCCAACAGCCTGGTCAAAATGACGCGTCAGAAATTATCAGATATCAATGTGAAATTATCTGAATCCATCGAAGGCATGCGAATCGTGCAGGCCTTTCGCCAAGAAAAGCGTTTGACCGATGAGTTTGAACGGATTAATGGGGAACATTTGGACTATGCCAACCGTTCTGTCGATGTCAATTCCCTCTTTTTGAGACCAGCTATGACACTTTTACAGGTCCTAGCCTATGCGGTCATTCTGACCTTTTTCGGCCTAAATTGGCAGTCTTCTGGTTTTACAGCAGGTCTTATTTATGCCTTTATCCAGTACGTTAGCCAGCTTTTCCAACCTTTGATTGATGTTACCCAAAATTTTGCAACCTTGCAAACCTCTACCATCTCTGCAGGGCGTGTCTTTGAGATGATGGATCGATCTGACTATGAGCCCAAGCAAGCGGATAGTCTGAAAGAAATTGAGTGGGGAGATATACGCTTTGATCATGTATCATTTTCTTACGATGGCAAACGAGTTGTCCTAAAAGATATCTCCTTTGAGGTTAAAAGCGGACAAACCATCGCCTTTGTCGGTCATACTGGTTCTGGTAAATCTTCCATTATCAATCTCTTTATGCGATTTTATGAGTTTGATCGCGGACGGATCTTGATTGATGGAAAGGATATCAAGGCCTACAGTCAGGAAGCCTTGCGCAAGTCTATCGGTCTAGTGCTGCAGGAACCTTTTCTCTATCATGGAACCATTGCTTCCAATATCCGGATGTACCATGAGGAACTGACAGAGGCTGAAATCCAACAAGCCGCCGAATTTGTGGATGTGGACGAATTTATCGAGAGTCTACCTGGTGGCTATAATCATCCGGTAACCGAGCGGGGTTCTACCCTATCGACTGGTCAGCGACAGCTTCTGGCTTTTGCTCGAACCATTGCTGCTCAACCTAAGATTCTCATTTTGGATGAGGCCACGGCTAATATTGACCAAGAGACAGAAGAAATGATCCAAAACTCTCTGAAGAAGATGCGCCAAGGGCGGACAACCATTGCTATTGCCCATCGTCTTTCTACTATCCAAGATGCCGATTGCATCTATGTTCTCGATAAGGGAAAAATCATCGAATCAGGCAACCACGATCAGCTCATTACTCTAGGAGGAACGTATAAGAAAATGTATGACCTCCAGGCCGGTATGATGAAATAAGGACAAACAAGGTCTAAATGCAAATTTAACCTTGTTTTTCTTGCTTGAAAGCTGTAAAATAAAGAAAAGAACAGAAAAAGGAAGCAACAATCATGTCAAACGATCTCATCCTAATGGGAGTTGTTATTGTCTTATTTGGACTTTATTTCACCCTTCAAGTAGAGCTTACTAAAGTTAGAAATCAATTCACCCACTATCTTCTAAAACCAGGTAGCATCTCCAAGGAACAAAGAGAGAAGTACCTCAAAGAACCAGAGATGGAAGCGATTCGCTTAATTCGCATCGACTATCGGATTGGCCTTCAAAATGCCAAACTTGTCTATGAGCACTTAAAGAAATAAGAAGACCCTCGTATAGTCTATACGAGGGTTTCACTTTCAAAAAAAGGCGTCAGCTTTGGTAAAACTTTGGCAACATCTGCTGATTGGATTTTTGCTAGTTGATAGGGACAAGGAGTGATGTAGGCTGCTTCAAAAAAATCAATAGAGAGTCCACTGTGTTTTAAGGCAGCAAGAGATTTGACCTGATGAAGATCTACTAGGACCCCATCGTGGGTCAGGGTCAGATGAGGTAGAAGAGAAGACTGATCCATTAAAGTCTTCAGACTTTCTTCTTCCTCTTTTTTTCTGGCGAGGAGTCGCTTTTTATTGGTCAGATACATACCATTATCGATATAGAGGCTCAAAGCCTTTTGCATAATAAGGTTGCTATCATAGTCCAGAATTGTCTTATAGGTCAAGACAGGTTTAAGAAGGGCTTGGGGAAGGATCATGGAAGTAATGCGAAGAGCAGAAAAGAGATTGGTCGAAAAAGACTTGATATAGATAACTCGATTATTGCGATCTAGATAATGAAAAGAAGGAGCATTGCGGCCATCGAGATCTCCCAAATAATCGTCCTCGACAAGGTAGACATCATATTGGTCAGCTAGTTGCAAGATCGCTTCTTTCTGCTTGGACGAATAGCTATGACCAAGCGGATAGTGAAAACGAGGGATTGTGTAGAAGAATTTGATATGACCACTTTTGAAAATCTCTTCAAGTTTCTCGAGATCAATCCCCGTTAAATTACGTTGAATGGTACGGTAGGCAAGTTGCTGCGAATCTAAGAGTTGGTTCATCCGATGATAAGTCGGTTGCTCGATCAAGATTTGAGACTTTTTATTGGGAAAGTCAATCTGGCTGAGGATATTAAGCGCCTGCTGAGTACCAGCAGTCAAAACAATCTGATCTGCAGTCGTATAAATACCTTCTTCCTTCAATAAGCCTTGAATGGATTGGCGTACTTCGAGTAAGCCTGATTGGTCCGAAAAGTTATTAAAGAGATAATTCTCCCGTCCAATCAAGGTTTCGTTGATACAGGTTCGGAAGTCCTCAAAAGCCTGGTTGCGGTCTTTCTCTAATTTTAGTGGAAGATCCTCATGTCGATTAGGTTCTTGCTCCAAAACATAGTAGCCACTTTGAGGCTTAGCATAGAGGAAGTGCTGGTAAGTCAAGTCCAGCAAGGCTCGTTGCACCGTGTCCTTACTACAAGAAAATAGACTGGCTAACTGACGAACAGAAGGAATTTTCTGTCCGGTTTCGAGCTGGCCTTGTTGAATAGCTTTTTTTAAGAAATCGATAATTTGTTGGTATTTGCTCGTCTTCATCCTGACTGTCCCCATACAGTTTTTTTCTATTGTACAGAAAAAATCACAAAAAAACCACTCCGAAGAGTGGCGGCAGTATTACATAAAGTAAACAATGGCTAAATACTGAAGGGCAGAAGCGGCAAGGATGAAAAGGTGCCAAATCATATGGAAATATGGTTTTTTCTTGGCATAAAAGCCAGCTCCAACCGTGTAGCACAGACCGCCCATGAGCATGAGACCCCAGAAGATCGGATTGGTTTGGCTTACGATTTGGGGAATAATAAAGATAACCAACCAGCCCATGATCAAGTAAAGAGCGAGACTGAACTTTTCATTGACTTTTTTGGCAAAGATTTTGTAGAGAATACCAAAGATGGTGGTCCCCCATTGGATCAAGATAATGCTGTAGCCCATCCAGTTGTTCATCAAGGTGAGGACAACTGGTGTGTAACTACCTGCGATCGCAATGTAGATCATGGAATGGTCGATAATGCGAAGTACATACTTTTGAGGTGAATCGTAAGACATGGCATGGTAGACGGTCGAAGACAGAAACATCAAAAAGAGACTAATAACAAAGATAGAAGTCCCAAAGGCGCTAAGCAGACCGTGTTGTTCAAAGCTATAGACTGCAGAGATCGGAAGCAAGATCAGCATGAGGAGGGCGCCAACAGCATGGGTTACGCTATTGGCGATCTCTTCTCCAAAGGATAATTTTTTACTTAGTTTCATGGTGTAATTCATCAGTTTCTTCCTCCGTTTTTACTGGTTGAATATAAGTCAGGGTTTCAAGATAAAGTTGAACCGTCTGACAGGCAGAGCGAATGATAGGAGCGATCGGCTCTTTTTGATCATTTAGATAAGCAACAAAGCTATTATAGAGAAGATCAGAGCTTGCCTGGTCCTGCAAGAAATTTAAGGTAGAAGCGATCTCCTGAATAGAAAAGACCGTTTTTAAGGTTGTAATAGCGATCAAGCGAGCCACCTGTCTACGCTGGTATTTCTTCTTATCTGGTTTTTCGACATAGCCATGTTTTACGTAATTGTTGATCATGGCAGCCGTCAAGCCCTTGTCTGAAGAAGAGAGAACAGGTGCACAGGTTTTATTGACATAAAGTAGGACCTGATCAAGATAGAGGTCTAGCTCAGGCAGTTGCTCCCACGTTGGATAGGAAAAAGTGGCCACGAAATCTTCACCTTTCTTTAATCTAGTTTTCATAACTAGATAATAACATTAATAAAAACTCCTGTCAAGAAAATTTGAAAAATATGGTACAATAGACCTATGAAACTATTAATTCCATCCGCCAAAGAACTGAACGAACAGGCTCGTATCGTCGAGCCCCAACCCTTGTCAGAGAAGACAAAAACCATCCTTCAAGCTATGAATCAATTCTCGCTAACAGAATTAGCGACCTTTTACGGGATCTCAGAGGAAAGAGCTCTAGTAGAAAAGGAAAGAATTGGGGCTCTGTTAGCTGGGAGTGCTAAAACCTATCCTGCTTTGGAACTGTTTGATGGCCTTATGTATCGTAGTATCGAGCGTCAAGACTTATCCGAAAAAGAGTAGGCTTATCTGCAGGAGCATTTGTTAATCACGACTGCTTTATATGGTGTGCTACCTGCCTATGAAGGGATTGCTCCCCATCGCTTGGATTTTATGATGAAGCTAAAACCAGCTGGAAAATCTCTAAAGGTACTCTGGAAAGAGGACTATGATCAGGCAGTAGAAGATGAAGAACAGATCTTATCTCTTTTGTCTTCTGAGTTTGAACAAGTCTTTTCAAAAGCCATTCGTGAGCGAATGATTCGGATCAAATTCATGGAGAATCGTGGTGGGACCCTGAAGATTCACTCGACGATTTCAAAAAAAGCACGTGGGGCCATGGTGACAGCTATGATGAAGGAAGAAATCATCCATCTAGAAGATCTGAAATCATTAGAAGTAGCAGGTTTCTCTTATCGTGAGGATTTATCGCAAGAGAAGGAATGGGTCTTTGTGAAAGAATAAATAAAAATATTCCTGAGAAGCGTCAGGAATATTTTTTTGATCTATTAGATAAAGAGAATGCACGATGAAAACTCCAAAATAGAGGATTTTGGAGTCAGAATCGTCTTGAGCAGTAGGCTTAGGCGATATGTTTGAATTTCTTCAAGAGTTCTGTCAACTCAGCTTGCTCACCACTATTAAAGACTTGCATCAAGCGTTGAATATTTTTGATATGATCTGGAAGAGCTTCTTCGATCTTTTTACGACCGGCATCTGTAATAGATACAAGATAAGCACGGCGGTCTTCTGGATCGGTTTCGCGTGTAATCCAACCATCGCGGACCATATTGCGAATAACCACAGTCATATTTCCAGAGGTCGCAAGAATGCTATCAATCAGATCTTGAATGCGGAGATCGCCTTTGCTGTACAAGGTCTCAAGTACAGAGAATTGAGTTGGTGTCAACTGGTGCTTTTTAAAGATATGAGCCTCAGAGGCACGGATCAATCGTTCTGCCTTGTGGAAGACGATCATGGTTTTTAAATCTACGTTTGCTTCTTTGAATAATCTCTTTAAATTTTCCATATCTATATTTTATCAATAAATAGTATTTCTGTCGTTTAATTTTATTTTCAAATTAGTTACAAAATTGTGACAAATTTATTAAACTATGAACAAATGATAGCAAAGGTGTTAATTTTACTTTGCTTATCAAACAATTTTATACTAAAACATTGTAACAGGTATGAAATATTAGTAACAATTCTTTCTTGAAAATCTATAGAATTCTAGGTGGCTTTGGTGTATAATGAGGGAGTGAAACAGAAAAATAATCTTTTTATAGTATGGCAACATATAATAGGAATCTGTATCTTAGTGTTGACGGTCCTTTTTTCTTGGCTATTTCTTGCTGAAAAAACTTCTGTTCGCTTGCAGGATCAAATGGCGCAAGCAAGAAAAATAGCTCTGTCTCACTCTTCGATTGCGACTATTGAGACGGAGAGTTTCTTTCATGGCAAAGAAGCCTATCTTTCCTTCATTGGCAAGGACCAAGAGGGGCAAGATCTAGCGGTTTTGGTGGCGCAGGCGGATGATGCAGTCTATACCTACCCTTTGAAAGAAGGAGTTAGTTCCAAAGAGGCAGCTTCTGTCGTCAAAGAGAAGAGTCAGGACGCGATTGATCGGGTAACTTTTGGACGCTTTAAAGGCAAACCGATCTGGGAAGTCAAGGCTGGGAGCTCTTATTATGTGGTGGATTTCAAGACTGGGAAAGTCACCGGTGTTATTTAAGATTTGAGGAGGAAATATGAAATTATCAAATCGTGTATTGGAAATGGAAGAAAGTGTGACCTTGGCTGCAAATGCGCGTGCCAAAGCTTTGGCAGCAGAAGGTCGTGATATCTTAAGTTTGACCCTGGGTCAACCTGACTTTGCGACTCCAAAAAATATTCAAGAAGCAGCAGTCGCATCGATCGAGGATGGTCGCGCTAGCTTTTATACGGTAGCATCTGGACTTCCAGAATTGAAGGATGCCATTAGCGACTACATGAAAGAGTTTTATGGCTATGCTGTGAACCGGAATGAAGTAGTGGTCGGTACTGGTGCTAAGTTTATCCTCTATGCCTTCTTTACTTCTGTCATCAATCCAGGTGATGAAGTCATCATTCCAACCCCTTGCTGGGTTTCTTATGTAGACCAGGTGAAGATGGTAGAAGGCACACCTGTTACTTTCCAAACAACAGAAGAAAATCACTTCAAGGCAACGGTAGAGCAATTGGAAGCAGCACGGACAGACAAGACCAAGGTTGTCTTGCTGAATTCGCCATCCAATCCAACAGGAATGATCTACAGTAAAGAAGAACTCGAAGCAATCGGAAACTGGGCTGTCGAGCATGATATCTTGATTTTGGCAGACGATATCTATGGGCGATTAGTATACAATGGCAATACCTTTACGCCCATTTCTAGCTTATCAGAAGCGATTCGCAAGCAAACCATCGTGATTAACGGAGTTTCTAAAACCTATGCTATGACTGGTTGGCGGGTTGGTTTTGCTGTAGGAGATTCTGAGATTATCGGAGCTATGGCCAAGGTGATCAGCCAAACAACTTCCAACTTAACAACCGTTTCCCAATATGCCGCAATCGAAGCCCTCACAGGAGACCAATCTTCTATTGAGATCATGCGTCAAGCTTTTGAGGAACGCTTGAATACTATTTATCCTTTGTTGAATGAAGTACCTGGTTTTGAAGCCATCAAACCTCAAGGAGCCTTCTATCTCTTCCCAAATGTCAAGAAGGCCATGGAGATGAAGGGCTATACGGATGTGACGGAATTTACCACTGCAATTTTAGAAGAAGCAGAGGTTGCTTTAGTAACGGGAGCTGGCTTTGGTGCCCCTGAAAATATTCGCTTGTCTTATGCGACAGATTTGGACACCCTGAAAGAGGCTGTTCGCCGACTCAAGGCCTTTATGGAAAAATAAAATAGCAAGATCCTTAGTAATGAGCTGAGGATCTTTTTCTTTAAAAAAAATCTGGTTTTCACAGGTAGAGCCTAGCACTGAAAGCCTTTTTATGATACAATTAAGAAGATAATGTCTTCGGACAAGTTTAACGAGAAAAGGAAGATGAATGATGACAAAACGGATTACTATCATCGAAGTAAAAGACTATGTAGGTCAAGAAGTGACCATCGGTGCTTGGGTGGCCAACAAATCAGGTAAAGGAAAAATTGCTTTCTTGCAATTGCGTGACGGGACTGCCTTTTTCCAAGGTGTGGCTTTTAAACCAAACTTTATCGAAAAATTCGGCGAAGAAGTGGGGCTTGAAAAATTTGACACCATCAAACGCTTGAGCCAAGAAACCTCTGTCTTTGTAACAGGGATTGTCAAAGAAGACGAGCGTTCTAAATTTGGTTACGAATTGGATATTACAGACATCGAAGTGATCGGTGAATCTCAAGATTACCCAATCACTCCTAAAGAACACGGGACAGACTTCTTGATGGACAACCGCCACTTGTGGTTGCGTTCACGCAAACAAGTCGCTGTCATGCAAATCCGTAATGCCATTATCTATGCAACTTATGAGTTCTTCGATAAGAACGGCTTCATGAAGTTTGATAGCCCAATTCTTTCAGGAAATGCGGCAGAAGATTCTACAGAACTTTTTGAAACAGACTACTTTGGAACACCAGCTTACTTGAGCCAATCAGGTCAGCTTTATCTCGAAGCTGGTGCTATGGCCCTTGGTCGCGTCTTTGACTTTGGACCAGTATTCCGTGCTGAAAAATCTAAGACTCGCCGTCACTTGACTGAGTTCTGGATGATGGACGCTGAGTACTCTTACTTGACACACGATGAATCACTTGACTTGCAAGAAGCTTATGTAAAAGCCCTTCTTCAAGGTGTTTTGGACCGTGCACCTCAAGCCTTGGAAACCTTGGAACGTGATACAGAGCTCTTGAAACGCTACATTGCTGAACCATTCAAACGGATCACTTATGATGAAGCCATTGATCTCTTGCAAGAGCATGAAAATGATGAAGATGCGGATTATGAGCATTTGGAACATGGTGATGACTTCGGCTCACCACATGAAACTTGGATTTCAAACCACTTTGGTGTGCCAACATTTGTCATGAACTACCCAGCAGCTATCAAGGCCTTCTACATGAAACCAGTTCCTGGAAATCCAGAGCGCGTGCTTTGTGCAGACTTGCTTGCTCCAGAAGGCTATGGAGAAATCATCGGTGGCTCTATGCGTGAGGAAGACTACGATGCCCTTGTTGCAAAAATGGATGAACTTGGCATGGATCGTACAGAGTATGAATTCTACCTTGATCTTCGTAAATACGGTACAGTCCCACACGGTGGCTTTGGTATCGGTATCGAGCGTATGGTAACCTTCGCGGCTGGTACAAAACACATTCGTGAAGCCATTCCATTCCCACGTATGTTGCACCGTATCAAACCTTAATAGACGTAAAAACGCCATTAGGCGTTTTTAACTTTTATATCTGCTCCTAAAAACTATGAAAGGAATTTCAATGCTGAAAATAGATATCATTGATGGGAAAGAATACGAGGATGGTCAGGGGTCTTTGATCGCAGATCTAGACCATAGCATTCAACAGATGCTCAAGACCTCCTACCCGGAAAGTCAAATGGATGATTTTATCACCTATAAAAATTTGAGCCAATATTGTATGGATTATCTTGGACAGATTATTGAGCGTGCCAATGATAAAAACGAAGCCATTAAACAGCAGGTGACAGGTGTCATGCCTGAAAGCGAGCGTCCCTTTAACGTTGAAGATCGCTTGACAGCCAGTTATACTTTTGGCCAACGTGTGGCGGATTCTGTTGCTCACTTTGGTGGTTCATGGACTTTTATCATTAGTTTTATCCTGATGATGGCTATTTGGATGTTGATTAATGTCTTGCATCCCTTTGGCTGGAATTTTGATCCTTACCCTTTCATCTTGCTCAATCTAGCACTTTCTACGATTGCGGCGATTCAAGCTCCTTTGATCATGATGAGCCAAAACCGGGCGGCAGATTACGATCGCTTGCAAGCGCGAAATGACTTTAACGTCAATATGGAGTCGGAAAGAGAAATTCGCTTGTTGCATACGAAGATTGACCATATGGTGCAACAAGACCAGACGGATTTACTGGAAATTCAAAAGTTGCAAACCGAATTGTTGGTGTCCTTGTCTAATCAAGTGGCCCAGCTGCGTCAAGAAATGAATCAAGAAAAAATGAAGGAGGTGGAGAAGATGTAGGCAAATCTAAGTAAGTCTTTTAGAAACACTTATATAATCTATTGAAAGAGGAAAAACAATGTTTAAAAGAACTTACAAACGCAATATTTCACTCCTAGCAGGTCTGGAATTTACATCTTATTTTGGAATCACCAGTTTTTGGATTCTCTTTTTTATTCAAAATGGTCTTTCTTTGCTTCAGATTGGTTTATTAGAGAGTATCTTTCATGGGACGAGTCTCTTGTGCGAGATTCCATCTGGTATGTTAGCCGATCGCTTTAGCTACAAGACCAATCTCTATTTGGCTCGCTTGTCTAGCATTGGATCTTCAATCTTGATTTTATTTGGTCAGGGGAATTTTTGGATCTATGCCATTGCTATGATGGTCAATGCTTGGTCTTATAATTTTGACTCGGGGACCAGTACCGCTTTCTTATTTGATTCAGCGGTGGAAGCAGGTCAAAAAGACCGTTATCTTCAGATTTCTAGCTTCTTGTCTGGTGTGGCCGAAGTCACCCGAACTTTAGGTACAGTGGTGGCAGGCTTCTTTATTCACGGAGCATTGGCTTGGACCTATTATATTGCTATTGGGCTTTCCTTGCTTTCCATTCTTTTGATCTTTCTGATGAAAGAGCCAGAGAGCAAGAGTGATGAAAGAAATCATTTGACCTTAAAGCGGATATTGGAGGTAGTGAAACAAGAATGGCAGGAAAAACCAGTCTTGTTTTACTGGATGCTCACCTATCAGTTGGTAGGGACCATCATGTGTATGTTTTATTTTTACTACCAACAGAAAATCAGTGACTTAGCCAGTTGGCAAGTTTCACTCATCATGTTGATTGGTAGTGGATTCAATCTCCTAGCGGTTTATTTGGCTAGTCAAATCGGGAAAAAATGGAATAGTAATCAAGTCTTTCCGATTCTGGTTGCACTGACTGGGTTGGCCTTGTTTTTGGTAGGTGTGAAGACTCCATTCGCCTATTTAAGTGTCTATCTCTTGACCAATGCCCTTTATGCCGTTTATCAACCCATCTACTACAATGATTTACAAGCTTATCTGCCTTCCAGTGTGCGAGCAACCATGCTGAGTATCAATTCCATGATGTTTAGTCTATCTATGATTGTCATTTTCCCACTGACTGGTTGGTTCATTGATAGTTGTGGATTTGTAGCAGTCTTTCTTGTATTAGGCCTTATCACGCTATTCTCTTTCCCTCTCTTGATGTTTGGGTTGGGGAAAATGGGCAAGATCTTAAGCAAGGTAACAAAGAAGGAATAAGATTTCTGACCTTCATTTGGTCAGTATTCAACTCTCTCTGCTCTGTAGGGGGAGTTTTTTCATCTTAAGAATTTGTGGTAAAATATGTATATCCATTAAAAAAAGAATCGAGTCGTATGAAATCATTATTGAAGTATTTTAAGGGCTATCTATGGGAAACTTTTCTAGGGCCCGTGTTTAAGCTTTTAGAAGCTATTTTCGAATTGTGTGTCCCCTTAATCATCGCCCACTTAGTCGATCAGGTCATTCCGAAAAAGGAAACGAGCGCGGTGGTGATGACGGTCGGTGTTTTGTTTTTATTTGCGAGCTTTGGTGTTGTCGTAGCTATTACGGCCCAGTATTTTTCTTCTAAAGCAGCTGTCGGCTTTACCCGCGAGATGACCAAGGATTTGTATGATAAGATCTTATCACTTCCAAAGGACAAGAGAGATAGGATCGGGACTTCTAGTTTGGTAACCCGTCTCACTTCTGATACCTATCAAATCCAGGTTGGGATCAACCAATTCTTGCGTCTCTTTTTGAGGGCACCGATCATTGTCTTTGGATCTATCATCATGGCCTTCACCATCAGTCCTAAACTCACTCTTTGGTTCTTGGGGATGGTGGCGATTTTAACCCTGATTATTGTGATCATGTCACGGATTGTCAATCCGCTATTTGCTAAGATTCGGAAAATCACAGACCGAATGGTTACGGTGACGCGTCAGCAATTTCAAGGGATGCGGGTGATTCGGGCCTTTGGACAAGATGCTAGTGAATTAGAGGATTTTAGAGAGGTCAATCAGGACTACAAGATCTGGCAAATTCGTGCTGGTATCTGGTCTAGTTTGGTGAGTCCCTTGACCTTCCTTGTGGTCAATACGACCTTGGTTTGTGTCATTTGGCAAGGACAATTGAATATCTCTGCTGGTCTTTTAACCCAAGGGATGTTGGTCGCTTTGGTCAATTATTTATTGCAAATTTTAACAGAATTGATCAAGCTGGCTATGCTGGTCACGTCTTTAAATGTCAGCTATATTTCTGCCAAGCGTGTCCAAGAGATTTTTGATTTGAAGGAAGAAGACCTCTTAGAAGCTTTGCCAGTAGAAACTGCAAGAGAGCAAGAAGCGATCAGCGCCCAGAAAGTTTCTTTCACTTATCCAACTGCTTCAAGCCCGGCTCTAGAAGATATTTCCTTTGATCTGGATCATGGACAGATGTTGGGAATTATCGGTGGTACAGGATCTGGGAAATCCACCCTGGTTCAGTTATTGAGTCATTTGTATGCCGTGAGTCATGGGAAATTAGCCCTCTATCACCAAGGTCACTCTCCTAAAACTCTCAAGGAGTGGCGGGAGTGGGTAGCTGTTGTCCCACAGAAGGCAGAGCTCTTTAGAGGGACTATCCGCTCGAATCTCTTACTAGGGATGGAAGAAAATCTATCGGATGAAGATTTGTGGTGGGCCTTAGAAACTGCTCAGGCGGCTGATTTTGTCCGTGAAAAAGAAGGACAACTCGATGAGCCAGTGGAAGCCTTTGGTCGAAATTTCTCAGGTGGTCAACGCCAGCGGTTGACCATTGCGCGTGCCCTTTTGAAGAAGGCTCCTTTCTTGATTTTGGATGATTCGACCTCCGCCTTGGATTATTTGACGGAAGCTCGTCTCTTAAAATCGATTAAAGAAGAATTGAGTGATACGAGTTTGATCCTAGTATCACAACGAACCAATAGTCTCAAGTCTGCTGATCAGATTTTGGTCTTGAACAAGGGACATCAAGTAGGACTGGGAAATCATGATTTCCTTTTGTCTACCAATGAGATTTATCAAGAAATTCATTATTCACAACACGGGAGGGAGGAAGCATGAGTCAAAAACGTTTCAGTTATTTAAAACGTCTGTTTAGAGATTTTGCTCACCATCCCGGGCTCCTGATCCTAGCTAGTCTTGGAACCATCGCTCAAGTGGCCTTAACGGTTTGGTTACCGATCCTGATCGGACATGCGGTTGATTTAGTCATCAATCCTCAAGGGATGACAGTCTTATGGCCTGTTTTGATCCAAATGGTTCTGGTCATTGTGGTCAATACCTTGATCCAATGGATCAATCCTCTTGTCTACAATCAATTGGTCTATCGGTTTAGCCAAAGCCTGAGAGCAGAAGTGATGGAAAAAGTACACCGATTGCCCTTGTCTTATCTAGATAAACAAGGGAGCGGGGACTTTGTCAGTCGTCTCACGACCGATGTAGAGCAACTCAATAGCGGTCTTCTGATGGTCTTTAACCAGTTCTTTGTTGGCCTCTTAACCATTCTTGTCACCATCGTGACCATGGCAGATTTGGATTTCTTTATGATGGTGGCGGTTCTGGTCTTGACCCCTTTATCCCTGGTGATTGCTCGTTTTATTGCCAAGCGTTCTTATACGCTTTTCCAAAAGCAGACCAAGGCGCGTGGTCTTCAAACTCAGTTGATCGAAGAGTCTTTGACCCAGGAAAGTTTGATCCAGTCATTTAACGCTCAGGATCAATTCCGTACGGCTTTTAAGGGGACGAATGAAAGCTATGCCAATTATTCCCAATCCGCTGTCTTTTATTCCTCAACTGTCAACCCTGCCACTCGCTTTGTGAATGCCTTGATTTATGCAGTAGTGGCTGGATTTGGTGCTGTACGCATTATTTCGGGATCTCACTTTACTGTCGGTCAATTGGTGACCTTCCTCAATTATGTCAACCAATACACCAAGCCCTTTAATGATATCTCCTCTGTCTTGTCAGAACTCCAAAGTGCCCTTGCCTGCGCAGAGCGCTTGTACAGCGTCTTGGATCAAACTGAGGTCGAAGAGACAGGCCATCAGATTCTGGAAAGTCAGGATGTCAAAGGTGCGATTGGTTTTGAGCATGTCTCATTTGGCTATGATTTGGGGCGGACCTTGATCAAAGATTTAACCATTCAGGTTCCAGCTGCCAGTAAAGTGGCCATTGTAGGGCCTACAGGAGCAGGAAAGTCGACCTTGATTAATCTGCTCATGCGTTTCTACCCTGTTAATTCTGGCGAGATCACGATTGATGGGGTACCAATTACGGACTACACCCGTGCTTCCTACCGCCAACAGTTTGGTATGGTCCTACAAGAAACCTGGCTCAAGGTTGGGACGATTCATGAAAATATCGCCTTTTCTCGTCCCGATGCAACTAGAGAAGAAGTCATAGAAGCAGCCAAAGCAGCAAATGCAGATTTCTTTATTCGGCAGTTGCCACAAGGGTATGATACTTATCTTTCAGATGCTGGAGAGTCTTTGTCTCAAGGTCAACGCCAACTCTTAACGATTGCGCGTGTTTTCCTTTCAGTTCCTAAGATTTTGATCTTGGATGAGGCTACATCCTCCATCGATACTCGGACTGAGGTCTTGATTCAAGATGCCTTTAATCAGCTCATGAAGGGACGGACCAGCTTCATCATCGCTCACCGCTTATCGACCATTCAAAATGCCGATATGATCCTTGTCATGGTGGATGGCGACATTGTTGAACATGGTACTCATGAAGAGCTAATGCAAGCGCAAGGTGTTTACTACAAAATGCAGACAGCACAGCAACAGATTAGTTAAAATGAAAAGAGAGTGGGACAGAAATCGGTAATTCGTTAGAATTCGATTTCGTCGTCCCACCTCCGCACAGTTGAGTAGGGCTTTAAAAGCTGATGAAATCAGCGTAGTAGAGCCCACTCAACCACTGCGTCTTGCTCGACAATCCAAAAATAATTGAGAGGCTAGGACTTTTGTTCCAGCCTCTTTTTTCGTCTAAAAAAACATCTAGCAAAATTGCTAGATGCTTCAAAAACCACTATTTTTTAAACGTTTAGAACCTTATCCAAGAATTCTTTCAAGCGTGGGTGTTGGGGGTTGTCGAAGATTTGGTCTGGTTTGCCATCTTCGAGGAATTCACCGTCTGCGGTAAAGATGACTCGGTTGGCTACTTGGCGGGCAAATCCCATCTCGTGGGTAACGATGATCATGGTCATGCCTTGCTCTGCCAATTCTTTCATAACGTTCAATACATCTCCAACCATCTCAGGGTCAAGGGCAGAAGTAGGTTCGTCAAAGAGCATAATATCTGGATTCATGGCAAGTCCACGTGCGATAGCCACACGTTGTTTTTGACCACCGGAAAGACTATTTGGATTGGCATCGGCTTTATCTGCAAGTCCAACTTTTTCCAACAATTCCATCCCGACTTTTTGAGCTTCTTCACGGGTCATCAGTTTGTGCTCTACTGGCGCAAACATAATGTTTTCAAGGACGCTCATGTGAGGGAAAAGGTTGAAGTGTTGGAAAACCATCCCGATATTTTCACGGACCAAATCAACATTGGTTTTTGGATCGGTTAGATCATATCCATTTACGGTAATTTGACCTTTTGTCACTTCTTCGAGGAGATTAAGACTACGAAGGAAGGTCGATTTACCAGAACCGGACGGCCCGATAATACAGACCACATCCCCTTCGTAGAATTTTGTTGAGATTCCTTTTAAGACCTCATTTTCACCGTAGTATTTGTGGAGGTCATGGACATCAATTTTTAATTTAGCCATTAGTTAACCTTCTTTTCTAATTTTTTTGCAAATCGTGTTAGCAAGGTGATAATCACGAGGTAGAAGACGGCAAGGATAGCATACATCTTGAAACTTTGGTAGTTTCGAGCAATGATGATCTTACCAGTTTGGAAGAGTTCTACCAATCCGATTGCAGACACAATAGTCGTATCTTTCAGGGCAATGACGAATTGGTTCACAAAGTTTGGAAGCATGAGTTTGGTTGCTTGTGGCAAGATGATCTTGCGCATGGTCTTGCCATAAGAGATTCCAAGGCTTCGGCTGGCTTCCATCTGTCCAATCGGTACAGCTTGGATCCCCCCACGGACAATTTCTGCGATATAAGCAGCAGCATTGAGGGAGAGGGCGATGGTACCTGCAACAAAGTCGTTGATTGGGGATTGATGACCTGTGACCGATTCAATCAAGTTTGGAATTCCCCAGAAGATGAAGGCAGCGAGGATCATGAGTGGGATTCCACGAATGACATCGACGAAGATTTCTGCTGTCCAGCGGAGCCATTTATAAGGGCTAACACTAAACATCCCAAAGATAACACCGATCACCATAGCAATCGCGAAAGAGAGAAGCGCAAGGGCAAGAGTGACACCCAAACCACTTAACAATTGTTTGTAGTTGTTTTGAAGCAAGCCCCAGATCGTTGTTTCATCTGCTGTTGTACTTGAAGTACTTGATTTGCTATCTGATTTAAGGTATTTATCAAGAATCTTTTGGTATTGGCCACTTTTCTTCAAGTTTGCAAGGCCGTTATTGAACATTTCGATCAATTCAGGATTTTCTCCTTTTTTAACGGCAAATGCTAGTTGACCACTTGGAGTTCCTTCGATAGGTGTTTTGAATTTGCGTCCTTGTTTAATGGCGTATTTGATAACAGGTTCGTCATCCATGATCGCTGCAACAGAACCAGAATTCAAACTATCATACATAGAAGCTCCGTCAGAGAACGTTTTGATTTTGTAACCATATTTCTTTTGGTTTTCTTCAAGGAAGTTTTGTGAGGAAGTACCGTTTTTAACACCGACTGTCTTTCCTTTTAGGTCATCATATGAATCAATCTTGCTACTTTCTTGAACGGCTAGAATAGAATTGGCCGTGTAGTATGGTTCAGAAAAATCAAATGTTTCTTTCCGAGCATCTGTTACGGTCATTCCTGCTATCATTCCTTGCGCATGGCCGGATTGGACATCACTTACCGCAGCATCAAATCCAGGATTATCAATCTCGATGGTAAATCCTTGGTCTTTGGCAATAGCCTTGATCAAGTCCATATCGATTCCTGTGTATTTGTTTTTTCCATTTTGGAAGACAAATGGTGCAAAAGATGAGTCACTTGAAATGCTATATTTTGATTTTTTAGGAGTTGCTTTTTGACCGGCAGGAGTAGTGGTTTCTGGAATGGCACTGTTACTTGATGATTGGCTTTCACCAGTCCATTTCTTTATGATCTTATCAAGTGTTCCATCAGCTTTAATTTGAGCGAGGGCCTTGTTAAATTCAGTGATCAATTTTTCATGATTTCCACCTTTTTTAACACCAAAGGCAAAGCCACCGACTGCTTCCCCGTCCATATTGATAGCTAGGTCCTGACCCTTTTGGATGGCGTATTGAATAACAGGTTGGTCGTCCATGACTGCATCCACTGCACCAGCTGTTAAACTGTTATACATGAGATCACCAGTATCAAAAGTCTTGATCTTGTAGCCGTACTTGTCCTTGTTTTTATCGAGGAAGCGTTGGGCTGCAGTTCCGTTTTTAACACCGACTGTCTTCCCTTTTAATTGGCTGTACTTCGTGATTTTGTCAGCTTTCGTAGTCGCGATGACAACTTTTGTATCGTAGTAAGTATCAGACATGGTGAAGACTTTTTCACGTTCTGTTGTTTTGGTCATTCCGGCCATGATGGCATCCGCTTGACCAGCTTGAACTGCATTGACCGCTGCATCAAATCCAGGGAAGGATTTGTCCAAATCCCAGCCGTTGATTTCAGCGACCTTGTCTAAGATCTCTACGTCGATTCCTTTATAGGTTTGATCTGAATCCTTAAATTCAAATGGTGCATACGCTGTATCGAAAACGACCTTGATCGTTTCAGCATGAGCATGACCAGCGAATGCAACGATTGGAAATAAGAAAAGCAAACATGCTAGTAATTTTTTCTTCATTTCTGTCTCCTTTAAATTCTTTTCTCTTAGGGGATTTGACCCATGAGCACATTGACCAAAGGATGGCCTAAAAAAAACAAATCATTCATACCAAAACGAGTATGAATGGTCTTATGTTTTTCTACAAGAGCTATTATATCAGAAAATAGTTTGCTTTGCAAGAAAAATCCGGTTTTCATGTTAGGTTTTCTAACACGAAACGATATTGCAGCTCTAGATTTTCTTTGCTACAATGGAACTATCAGATAAATGGAGGTTGATCATGAAGAAAGTAAAGATGATTCAGGATATAAAAACTAACACCTCATGGCCAGTTCTTATTTCTACACTATTTTATGTATTATTAGCATCTCTCTTTATAGAAGGAGGCCTTTGGATTGGTAGTGAACTTGTGGGACCATTTTCCTTAGTGATAGGTTTTCTGGCGGAGTTCTTTTCACCAGGAAATGGGACAGCAAGTATTCAAGAATTTTTCTACCATTATCTTCTCTATTATGAGCTTTTCAGTTTTGTAATCATACTATTTCTCTTTATTTTTTGGGTGAAGGTCATAGAGAAGAATGCTTTATCAAGTTTAGGCTTTGTAAAAAGAAATTGGCTCAAGTATCTAGTCTGGGGGATTTTGATGTCCCTTGTTCAAATGGGAGTGATTGCGCTTATCTACCAGGTAAGTGGCATTGGGACTTTTGAATTAAATGAGCTCAGTTTAGAACCCATCCTCTTTATTCTAGGCTTATTCCCATTTTGGCTCCTTCAAGGAGGAACGGAAGAAGTGGCCACTCGGGGTTGGCTCCTAACTCGGATTGCAGCCAGAACTAATTTGCCTTTAGCAATCGCGATTTCTAGTAGTCTCTTTGGCATTCTGCATATGGGAAATGCAGGAGTGACCTTCTTATCCGTTCTGAATATCATCCTCGATGGAGTGCTAGCTGGTCTGCTTTTTATCTATACGGATAGTATCTGGCTAGTGGTCGCCCAACACGGCACTTGGAACTATGTACAAGGAAATCTCCTTGGTTTTCAAGTCAGTGGCACAGGCGCAGATGCGTCTATCTTTAGTTTTACCATGGGAGATGGACCTGACTGGTTGACTGGAGGGGCATTTGGAGCAGAAGGATCAATCATCACCACTCTGGTTCTTCTTGTATCCCTAGTGATTGTCTATCGCTTAGGGGAGAGGAAAGAAAAGTTTGCTGACTAACCTCTCTGTAATGTCTGAAAGTCATATAAGAAAAAGACAAACACCAAAAATGACGTTTGTCTGCATTTTGAGCCGAACACATAATGATGAGTTCGGCTTTTTCTATATAATAATGGGAATGGTTAGTATCACTTGTGCACCATTATGAATATTTTCTAAATGCATATTTCCATTATGAAGTTTCATGACACGTTTCACGAAAGATAAACCAAGTCCAAAGTGACTTTCTTGAGAGGGTGTTCTTGCTTGGTCCTCTTTATAGAAAAGATTTCCAGCATGTTGTAATACATTTTTTGAAAAACTAGATTGATTATTCCATATGGTTAGAACTAATCGATTATTTTCTTGTGACATTGTTAGCTGGATCTTTGCATCATTTTCTTTTTGATGCTGTATTGCATTATTAATAATATTGGTGATTGCTCGAAAAAATAGATTGGAATGAATGGCAATTTGTGTCGATGGAGTTACTGTATTTGAAAAAACAAAATGTGTATTTCTGGGGAGTAAAGGAGTGATATGTTCCTTCAATTGGTGAGCTACTTGTTTAATTGATATTTTTTCAAGTTGAATATCATGGTCGTAAAAGGTTTTGGAGTATTGGATAAAGTGGTTAAAATAATCGTTTAACTGAATACTTGCTTGCTCAAGGTCTTTAAGACATTCCATTGTTTGAGGTGTTTGCTCAGTGGATTGTAAGAATTCAGCATTTCCTCTGATAACAGTTAGAGGGCTACGAAGATCATGTGCAGCACTAGATACTTGAAACATGAGTTCTTTTTTTTGATCTTTTTCATTTTGAATTCTATTTTTTATATCAGATTGCATTTTTTCGATCAGATCATTTGTTTCAATGAATTCTTTAATCTGCAAATGGTGATGTTCATTTTTAGTGAAATATAGACCACTATGATAAACCATGTTCATTTCTTTTTGAATCTTGGTTAATAATTGTCTAATATTCATTACAATGATAAAAATTAAAATGATACAAAGATAAATCCAAGAACTGACGCTGAAAAATAAAGCAAAGCGATTGGCATTTTTCTCATTAATTCCAGATACAGAAGATAGAAGAGCTGGAACTATGTAAAAAAGTATCAGACATAGAAGAAATTGCCAAATGATTTTAAGATAGGTACGCTTAATGAGCTGTTTGATTGTCAATTCTTTTTCCATTTGTATCCTCCTCCCCAAACGGTTTTGATGGGGTCAATTTGATGAATCTTAAATTTTTGTCTAATTTGATAGATGTATTCAGTAATGGATCGTAGTTGTGCATCAGAGTCTACAGGATAGAGGTAATTGTAAAGTTCTTCTATGCTAAATATTCGGTTCTCATTTTTTGCTAAAAGATAAAGTAAATCAAACTCTCGCTTAGTTAATGAAATTCTCTTTGATTGATAATAAACTTCTTGACTATCTCGATAAAAAGTTATATTTGACTCCATCTCTTCTTTAGAGGCGTTGTGAGATCTTTCTTCCCTACGAAGATGCATTTGAATTCTTGCAATCAATTCCTTTATGCTGAATGGTTTTGTGATGTAATCATCGGCTCCGGCTTGTATTCCTTTTAGTAAATCTTCTTCAAAATCTTTGGCGGTTAGAAATAGAATTGGAGTAGTAATTTGTGAACGAATGGAACGACAGATTTCTAAACCAGAAATAGGCATCATGACATCAAGTAAAATTAGATCGAATCCAGTAAAGTCACAGATATTGATCTCCTCTATATTTTTACGAGTTTCCACGTGAAAGTTGTTCGCTTTTAATGCATTCGCTATTAATCGTAAGATTTTTTCATCATCGTCAATGGCTAAAATTTTATACTTCATAGTTCCTCCAATTATATGAGCATATTATAGCAAATCTAGAATGCAATTTGTTAGAAATGAAGAAAATAATTATTCTGATAATTTCCTGATTTTCTCCTGTTATACTTGCTCCAAGTGAAGGTGGAATTTCACTAAAAGTCAGAAAGGAAAAAGAATGAATGATAACAATTCAAAAGCTACATAAGGAATATAATAATAAAATTGTCCTTCAAAACGTGTCTTTCAAAGCTAAGAAAGGTGAGATTACTGGATTGATTGGACCGAATGGATCTGGAAAATCAACTTTAATCAGAATTTTACTTGGTTTAGAAAATAGTCAAATGGGCATGGCGTTAATCGATGGAAAAAAATACTCTCAATTGGGAGATAATCCTTTTTGTATTGTTGGATCATTCCTAGACAGTTGTCAACCTTATCCAACAAGAACAGGATTTCAGCATCTTCGGTGGATTGGCTTGGCTTGTGGCGTTGACAAAAATAGGTGCAACGAATGTTTAGAGTTGGTGGGGTTAAGTGAAGCTAAAAATAAAAAAGTAAAAGACTATTCATTAGGAATGAAGCAACGTCTTGGGTTAGCAACAGCCTTATTAGCAAATCCTGACATCTTAATTTTAGATGAACCAATCAATGGACTAGATCCAGAAGGAATACGCTGGGTACGCAATTTTTTGCAGTCTTTTGTCAATGAAGGTAAGACTGTATTAATGACAAGTCATTATATGAGTGAGTTAGAATTAACTGTAGATCATTTGGTTGGGATTTCTAATGGGAAGATTGTTATTGATGCTCCTACCAAAGACATTTTGAAACAGTTTGGATCTTTTGAGGAGGCATATTTTAAGGCACTCGAAGGGAAAGAAGGTGAATAATATGTTGAAGCGTTCCTTTTTTAGTGACCTCTATAAATATTGTAGTTTACCTACTTTTAAATTCACTTTTTTTCTTATTTTGGGAGTCAGCATATTTTTTTCAATTCAAAATATCCAGGTGATAAATGCTTTAGTAGAAGGAAATGGACAGGCTGTTAACCTTGATCCATCTATGCTATCATCGAATCCAGTCTATACAGTCAGAGATGCTCTCTTATCCTCACCCTACCAAGCAAGTGTTATTTTCTTACCAATCTTAGTTTCACTTGTTTATTCAACCCATTACCAATTTGGTGATGATAATTTTACTCAGTTATTGATCCCAAACTGGAAAGTTCGTCTTACTGGGTTTATTGCAAGTTCGGTTGTTTTATCGATACTTTCTACTTTAGTATTATCTATAGTAAATGCTATTATCTTACTCATTTTTCTAGATTCTACTTTAAAGAATTATTTAGAATTTACATTGTTCTTAGATGTCACGGTAAGAGTTATGATATTTGCAATCGTTCTTACTTTATTAGCTTTACTTTTCGTAATAGTAACGAAAAAATCAATGACTTCATTAATTGCAGACGTTTTGTTATTGGTAATCACTTTATCAGGTATTCTAAGAGGAATTTCTTCTAAAATAGAAAATCTCTTGCCTTTGATTGGAGCAAAGGCATTTGCTTTTGGCCGAATTGAAGGGATTCAAACGAGCCAATTTTATGGATTTACACTTTTAGTAGTAGAAGGAATCTTGTTCTTGGTATTCATAATGCTTGTAGAAATGATTCGAATGAGGAGGAAGAATGGCAAGAATATTTTTTAGTCTTATCGTCAAAAAATATAGTTTAAAACCCGTAAAGTACCAGATAGCTATACAGTCACTTTTGATAGGTTTTGTGTGTCTCTTAGGTGTTTTACCAGTTTCAATCAATGATACTGTTGTACAATTATCTATAAAGCAAGCTCTTGTTTTTGCGTCAATGCTCTCTGTTAGTATTGGGTGTGTTAATGCATTTGTTGAGTTACAATCACACGAAACAAAACTGGTTTATTTGGTAAGTGGAAAAAGGATCTTAAGTTCAATTCGGATCCTGTTCGTAGAATTATGTGATGTAGTACTACAATCAACCTTGTATTTCATTGTACTGCTTGTATGGTTTCATTTTTTTAGTAGCGAAAATGGTGTCAGTTTAGAACTTTTCAGTTTCTATTTGATTGGCTCCATCCAATATTTTTTAATTTCTTACTGCTTAAGTTATTTTTTCAAAAGTCCAATGGGGAGTTTAGCTATTTTGCTGCTATTTCCTATTTTGGTACAACCATTCATAGAAAGAGTAGCGGAACCATTGACTAGTTATCTATTTTATAATATTATTGCGGAAACAATATTAGGGAGAGTTTCCTCTTTGCAACTCTGTACTTACGTTATTGGACTTGTATGCTCACTTGGAGCAACTCTCTACCTCTTAGTAAGGAATCAAGAAGTTAAGTAGTAAATTGATTTCGTAAAAATGATACCGATGAGCAAACCTTGCTAATTTTGTATATCATGGACACTGATGTTTATTACGTATTGCATGGTTTTAGAATAAAAGACAAGACTTTCGAAGTAATTGCGAGAGTCTTGTTTAGTTTTTATGCTAATGCGTGTCCAATTAATTAGATTGTAATTCGCTCATGTACCAATTTAATGGATCGTTCTGTAACCTGTTGTCTTCTCTCTTCATTCCTCATCACAGAGAATTCTGGTGATTTATGGTAAAATAAGGTCTATATATGTGAGGACAAAGAGATGATTAATCGAATTACAGATAACAAATTTAAACTAGTATCCAAATACCAACCGTCTGGGGATCAACCGCAGGCCATCGAGCAGTTGGTAGATAACATCGAGGGTGGTGAGAAGGCGCAAATCCTGATGGGAGCGACTGGTACGGGGAAGACCTACACTATGAGTCAGGTCATTGCCCAGGTCAATAAGCCGACCTTGGTCATCGCCCACAATAAAACGCTAGCGGGCCAGCTCTATGGGGAGTTCAAGGAATTTTTCCCTGAAAATGCGGTCGAGTACTTCGTATCTTACTACGATTACTACCAGCCTGAAGCCTATGTGCCATCAAGCGATACCTATATCGAAAAGGATAGTTCGGTCAATGATGAGATTGACAAGCTTCGTCACTCAGCAACCTCAGCTCTTTTAGAACGAAATGACGTCATTGTCGTTGCGTCTGTTTCTTGTATCTATGGTTTGGGTTCGCCTAAGGAATATGCTGACAGCGTAGTGAGCTTGCGTCCAGGTCTCGAAATTTCTCGTGATAAACTGCTGAACGACTTGGTGGACATACAGTTTGAGCGCAATGACATCGACTTTCAACGGGGAAAATTCCGTGTCCGTGGGGATGTGGTGGAGATTTTCCCAGCCTCTCGTGATGAGCATGCCTTTCGAGTAGAGTTTTTCGGAGACGAGATTGACCGTATCCGTGAAGTTGAAGCTCTAACTGGTCAAGTTCTCGGTGAAGTGGACCATTTGGCGATTTTTCCAGCCACTCACTTTGTGACCAATGACGACCATATGGAAGTGGCCATTGCCAAGATTCAGGCTGAACTGGAAGAGCAGTTAAAGGTCTTTGAAAAAGAAGGCAAGCTCTTGGAAGCCCAACGCCTGAAGCAACGGACCGAGTACGACATTGAAATGTTGCGAGAGATGGGCTACACCAATGGGGTGGAAAACTACTCCCGTCATATGGACGGACGGAGTGAAGGTGAGCCACCTTATACCCTTCTTGACTTCTTCCCAGAAGATTTTCTTATTATGATTGACGAAAGCCACATGACCATGGGGCAAATCAAGGGCATGTACAACGGAGACCGCTCGCGCAAGGAGATGTTGGTCAACTATGGCTTCCGTTTGCCATCTGCTTTGGATAACCGGCCTCTGCGTCGTGAAGAGTTTGAAAGCCACGTCCACCAGATTGTCTATGTCTCTGCGACACCAGGTGACTATGAGATGGAACAAACGGACACTATCATCGAGCAAATCATTCGTCCGACAGGTCTTCTGGATCCTGAGGTGGAAGTACGCCCGACTATGGGGCAAATGGATGATCTCCTGGGTGAGATCAATGCGCGTGTGGAACGTGGAGAGCGGACCTTTGTTACGACCTTGACTAAGAAGATGGCAGAAGATTTGACGGATTACTTTAAGGAAATGGGTGTCAAGGTCAAATACATGCACTCGGATATTAAGACCTTGGAGCGGACGGAGATTATTCGTGATTTGCGTTTGGGCGTCTTTGATGTCTTGGTCGGAATCAACCTCCTTCGGGAAGGGATTGACGTACCAGAAGTTAGTCTGGTGGCCATTCTCGATGCGGACAAGGAAGGTTTTCTCCGCAATGAACGCGGACTCATCCAGACTATCGGTCGTGCAGCCCGTAATAGCGAAGGTCATGTCATCATGTATGCGGACACCATGACCCAGTCTATGCAACGTGCGATTGATGAAACAGCCCGGCGTCGTCAGATCCAGATGGCCTATAATGAAGAGCATGGCATTGTGCCACAAACCATCAAAAAGGAAATCCGTGATCTCATCTCTGTTACCAAGGCGGTGGCCAAAGAAGAGGACAAGGAAGTGGATATCACCAGTCTCAACCGCCAAGAGCGTAAGGAACTGGTCAAGAAACTGCAAGGTCAAATGCAAGAAGCCGTGGAAGTGCTTGATTTCGAACTGGCAGCACAGATCCGCGATATGATGTTGGAAGTCAAGGCCTTGGATTGAGGGATAAATATGATCGATTTAAGAAAACTAATAGAAGAAGATTTGGTGCCTTTGTGGGAAATTGCTTATTCACAATCTAATCCAATTTGGAAGCAGTATGACGCTCCCTATTATGACGATTATCAGTATTTTCCTAATTTTCAAGAATTTAAACTACAAAAATTAGAATCCACTCTAAACAACTCAAATCGCCTTGGTATTTTTGTTGATGATAAACTAGTTGGGACTGTTTCGCGCTACTGGGTATGTAAAGAAACAAGATGGATGGAATTGGGAATTTGTATTTATGATAACAAATTTTGGAACTCTGGAATTGGAAAAGCTGCTATGCTACAGTGGATAGATCGGACATTTCAGGATTACTTGGAGTTGGAGCATCTTGGTTTAACAACTTGGTCAGGAAATTTTGGTATGATGAAATTGGCTGAAAAATTAAGAATGAAAAAAGAAGCTCATATTCCAAAAGTTCGTTATTATCAAGGTGTTTATTATGATAGTATTAAATACGGCATTTTGAGAGAAGAATGGGAGGAAGCAAATGGTCATCACTGTCAAACAGATGGAAACTCCTGAAGAGATAGAAGGCAAGTCCCTCGTTCATTGGCAAACGTGGAGAGAGGCTTATGATGACCTTTTACCCGCGGATTTTCAGGAGACGATGACATTAGAAAAATGTCGATTCTTTATTCAAAAATATCCAGAAAATACCTTGATTGCGATGGATGGAAAGAAGGTTGTTGGATTTATCAGCTATGGAAATTACCGTGATGAGACCATTCAAGCTGGTGAAATCATTGCCTTATATGTTTTAAAAGATTACTATGGAAAAGGTGTGAGTAAAAAGTTAATGCATGCTGCATTTGTTGCTCTTGATCAATTCTCTGAAATTTATTTATGGGTATTGAAAGATAATAAGCGAGCCATTGCTTTCTATCAAAAAATGGGTTTTACTTTTGATGGCCAAGAACAAATACTTAAACTTGGAAAACCTGTTAAGGAATTGCGGATGATATGTTCTTCAAATAAAAATTCCTAAAGGACCTATCTATCAATCTTTGAACCATTATTAATTAATCAAGTAAAAATATAAAAGAGATAGAATGAACCAAAGAGATGAAGGAGAAGACGAATGAAGATTCTAGTCATCAATGGGCATCCGGATAAGGAAAGTTACTGTCAGGCAATTTTTAAAACCATTGTCGAAACAATTGACTCAAATCGCCACGAGCTTAAAGTGATTAATCTCAATGAAGAGGACTTTGATCCGGTTCTTCGCTATGGCTACCGAAAGCGGATGGAGGAAGATTCCTTTATCCTTCGTTCTCAAGAATGGATCCAGTGGGCGGATCACCTGATCTTTGTCTATCCCATCTGGTGGAGTAGTATGCCTAGCCTTATGAAGGGCTGGATCGATCGGGTCTTTACACCGGGGATTGCTTACTCGGCCAATGACCAAGGAAACTTTATCTGGAATTACCTCAGAGGTAAGCAATTTAAGAAGTTGCTTAAAGGCAAAACAGCTAGTATCTATGCGACCTCCATGGCGCCTACTTGGTGGTACAAGATCTTTTCAGGCCCTCTCAACATTCCGGATAGTTATGGCATCTCTGTTTTGAAGAATGCCGTCTTGAACCACTGTGGGATTAAAACCAAGCGCGTCTGCATCTTAGGAGAAGTCGGCCGCGATGTGAATACCGCTAGCATGCGGGAACTGCATCTCAAAAAGGTCGCAGCAGAAGTGAAAAAACTCTGAGTAAATCCTTAACGTTAGGAAATGAGGGTAATGAAGCAGAAGAAAAATACTGTAAAGAAGGTCAACCATGAAAATAGAATAAAGAGTAAAAGAAGCTGGTTAGATCGCTTAAACCTGTGGCTTGAAAAGCATTCAGGTATTGGTATGCTTTTGGATTTTATCATGTTTTTAGCAATGGGAGCGGCCCTAGGTGTCTTTCTTTTTGACAATCATCTAATCCCAAGGACTTACCGTGATTTTAATTATCTATTTCCCTTATTTATGAATCTATATTTATTGCTAAATGGATTGTATTTTAATGTCTTTCGAGTGCAGAAAGAAGACCGAGCTTCCATTGAATTTTTCGCAACCGTCTTTTTGTACGTGAATGCAATTACGTCTGTTGTGCATATTGGGTTTGGGATCAAAGGACGACGTATGGGAGATTATATTCCAGCACTTTACACCTTGAATCTGAAATACATCTGGTTTCCTATCGTGACCTATGCGATCTTCTTTATTCTAGCGGCCTTGACCTTATTCATAATAAAATTGAGGAAAAAGAAGAGAAAGCAGGAATGATTAAACTCATAAAAGTATTTCAAATTATTTATATTCTTTTACTGACTTTCATGTTTGCCAACTTCCTATTAGGATTGTTTGGCTACGCATTTACTCCACTTCTTTGGAATCCCTGGCTGTATCTTGGAGCAGTGACGGCTTTTAGTCACATCTGGTATCACTTCTATCGAAATCATGCTCCAAATTGGAAGAATCTTGTTAGTGTTCTTTTGAGTCTCTTTGATATGGTGATTCTGGTATTTTTCATTGAGTTGATTTTTACCTTTGATGGCCAGGGTCCGGTTACGATTCACTCGGAATATTCGTTAAAAGAGGAGACCATTATCTTTGAGAGAGGCTTTCTTTTGGATATTTTTGATGAATACCATGAGCTGGTAAATCCCTTTGCGATGAAGAAAGAAGTAAAGAAAAAAGTTTATTTTGATTGATGTATTACATCATAGAAAGGAAATATATGTCACGTACAACGCCTACTACACTGTGCAATCTTTGCATGGTCGAAGATCTTGAAAATGGGAAAGTAGTCCTCCAATACCGCTCACCTGAAAAGACTCACTGGGCTGGCTATGCTTTTCCAGGTGGCCATATAGAAGAAGGAGAAAGTCTTGCAGAATCCGTCATTCGTGAAGTTTACGAAGAGACAGGACTGACAATTGCAGATCCAAAACTGGTCGCAGTCAAAGACTGGCCACAAGATGAGGGCGGCCGCTACATCGTCTTTTGCTACAAAGCGACAGAATTTACAGGCCAGCTAAGATCGTCTGAAGAAGGAGAAGTTTATTGGGTTGAGAAGGATCAATTAGAAAAGTTGGACTTGTCCTACGATATGCTTCCTCTGCTGGAAGTGATGGAAGACCCGGACTTGTCAGAGTTCTATTATCGCAAACGGACAGACGATGATTGGGAAAAATTAAGATTTTAAGGAAAGGGCTAGAGGTATCTAGCTTTTTTTGCTTGTAAGGTGAAAGAAGAAAGAATATTCCATTCGTGCTTGAATCTGCTCAGAAAAAGTACTATAGTATAAGCATAAAATACAATTGTAATCTTTTATACTGTGAATGGAAAGAAGGCAAGATATGAAATTACAATTTAGAATCCTTATAGGAATTTGCTTCTTGATCGGTGCCTTAGTCTTTGCCTTTCAAAAGGAATGGTTATACGCTTTGCTGTTGCTTTTAGTTGGGGCTTCTTACCTTTATAAAGGAGTGCATCGATGAAGAGTGAGTGTTTAAACATCAAGGGGCTAAATGTTTGGTATAAAAAAGACAAGCCCGTTATTAAAGACACGAATGTGCTTGTACCCAATCATTCTGTAGTAGGGTTGATTGGTCGAAATGGAGCAGGGAAGACAACCTTGCTAAAAGCCTTAAGTAGTGTCTTTGATCATCGGCAGTATGCAGTTGAGACTGTTACTATAGAAGACAAGGCGACCTCTTTTCATACGAATTTCTATAAGAGCCGTACTTATACAGTTTTTACTGAAAACAATAGTTTTTTAAACTGGGATTTTGTTCATTATTTTAATTTTGTCTGTCGTTTGTATCATCGAAAGAGGGATGAAACGTTATTGCAGGACCTGATCTCAGGCTTTCATTTTGAAGAATTTCTCAATACCGATATCGGTAGTTTGTCAACGGGAAATAAGAAGAAAGTCTTCCTGATCACAGCTTTTTATCTCAAACCTTCCCTCCTTATTTTGGACGAACCATTTGATGGCCTTGATTTTGATGCGACAGAATTTCTATATGGTTTACTATTGCAGTATAAAGAAGAAGGCGCTATTCTGATGAGTTCGCATATAGCAGAGAGTATCGTTCGAGTCTGTGATACAGCTTATACTATTGAAGATGGTCACCTAGACGCGATCGAATCGAATTTAGAAGATTGGTTTCATGACGTCAATCGTCAAAGGGGGTAGAGCATGCTACTAGCAATTTTTAGAGATTTGGTATCCAAAAATCGGCTCTTCTTGTTCTTGACTTCCTTAGCCTTTGCTCTTTATTACCATCTTGTTGGGGCCAAATTTTCTACGAGCTTTCAAGTTTTCTTGATCAGTACGGCTATTGTCACTGCTCTATCAACCTTTCAATTGTTGTATTCCTACTTTTCGATGGACAGGGTCCAGGCCTATTACCAGCTTCCGTTGTCTCTCAATCGTTTCAAAGGTTCTTTTCTGACAGTAACCTTTCTTCTTAATTTGCTGGAGCGCGTGCTGTTATTGATCCTCTTTTTGGGAGTCAAGTTAGACCTGCCACAATCCTTTAAGCTTGTCCTCCTATCTTTACTGGTGGTATTGAGTGTGTTTTATGTCTTTATCCAGTTCAATACACGGCCCAGTTTTCTAGGAGGGGTGCTCATTTTTGTAACGACTGTTCTTACAGTATCTTCTTTATGGGTCCAACAAGTGTCCTATATGATCTTACTGTCAGCCCTCCTTGCTGTCTTAATTTTTAAAAATGAGGACCTGGTCGCGATTTCAAAAAATGATCAGTTGCTCGTCGCAAAGAGAAGAAGTGGAAATTATTTTTGGATTTCCTTGTTTCAAGAGCGCTATTTTTCCATCAATTTTGTCTTTACCCTCATCTTCCTCCTTCTCATTCTGATACAGGATTATGATGCTCCTTTAAAAATCATCATTCTTTTAACGATGGCTTCTGTCAATACGCCATTAACCACCCTCATTTCCGCGGATAAAGATTTGATTGATCATGTTAAGTCCCTTCCTAAGAGTCGCTTCTTTTACTTGATGTATTACCGTGTATTGCTGACTTATTTCTTAGCTGTGAATCTATTTGTTGCTCTACTATTAAAAATGGTGGTCCTGCCTGACTTGGGGATTCTATTTTTACTAGGAGTCATGATTCTAGCAGTAGTGGAAGCTGTTTTGCACTTACTTATTGAAATCTATTTCCCTTTAAGAAAATGGAATTTAAAGAGGGAATGTTGGAAGCACCCACGAAAATACATTGTTCCTAGTATCGTCTTCTTACTTAGTTGGAGTCTCCTTTTCTGTTTCTAAGGAATTGCTCCTTCGCTTGTATCTATACCTTAATTGTAGTATGATAGAGGAGTTGAAAAGATGCTAGAAAAGGTGGCAAGTAATATGAAAGATTTTCACTTTGATGCAATTGCTGCATTTGAAAATTATGAAATCGAAAAGATGAGAGATGGCCATGTGGTGGTGACAACCAAGGTCGTGGAATCATCGCTCAATTATTATGGAAATGCGCACGGAGGCTATCTCTTTACCCTGTGTGACCAAGTCAGTGGGTTGGTCGTGGTTTCTCAAGGGGTCGATGGGGTAACCTTGCAATCCTCAATCAATTACTTGAAAGCAGGGCGTCTAGGTGATGTCCTCACGATCCATGGTGAATGTGTCCACAGTGGACGGACGACTCGAGTTGTGGATGTCGATATTACCAATCAAGACGGAGCCAATGTCTGCAAGGCAACCTTTACGATGTTTGTTACGGGAGTGAGAGATGAATCCGCACAAGTACGCATTTAAAAACTATATTTTTGATTTTTATGGAACCTTGGTCGACATCGAAACGGATGAGTCGAGTTCCCTTTTATGGGATACCATGGCTCAGATCTACCAATCCTACGGGGCAAGCTACACAGGAGAAGGCTTGCGACTGCGTTATAGAGAGTTGGTGCAACAAGCCGAAGAAGACTTGGCTAAGGAAAAACAAGTTGCCTACCCAGAGATTGATCTTACAGTTATCTTTGTGCAATTGTATTTAGAAGGCCATCCAAGCGGGAATAGTGTTGTCCACCTCAAAGAGTGGGGACGTTTGATTGCGCGGACTTTCCGTGTCCTTTCTCGCAAACGGTTGGAGCTTTATCCTCACACGAAAGAAGTATTAGAGGATATGAAAGCTGCAGGTTGCCGGATCTTTCTCTTATCCAATGCCCAAGCGGATTTTACCAATCCGGAGATTGATTTGGTTGGTTTGAGAGAACTTTTCCATGCCATTTACTTGTCATCTGATGCAGGTATTCGCAAACCTCAGCCAGAGTTTCTCTTGGAAGTGATGAAAGAACACCAGTTGAACCCTGAGAAAACGGTCATGGTGGGGAATGACTTTACGACAGATGTCGCCGTGGCCCAAAGTATCGGGATGGAGAGTATCTTGATCAATACCTTCCCATATTCTGATGTTGAACTTCGAGAGAAGAATCAAGCAGGTGTGCGCGTGATTCAAGATATTCGAGAATTACAGGAAGATTGAAAAATATCATCTATGTAGGGAGGCCAAGTCGCCTCCATTTTTCTTGAAAATGCTACAGTCGAGCAGGATTTGTCAAATTTTCGCTTTCATGGTATACTATGAAAGTTAATTTGAATAAGGAGATAAAAATGAATAACTTACCAAACTGTCCAAAATGTAACTCTGAATACGTCTATGAAGATGGAGCGCTCTTGGTGTGCCCAGAGTGTGCGTATGAATGGAACCCAGCTGAGGTCGTAGAAGAAGAAGGTGTTGTAGCCATCGACGCGAATGGAAATAAATTGGCTGATGGCGATACAGTGACCTTGATCAAAGATTTGAAAGTCAAGGGTGCACCGAAAGATTTGAAACAAGGTACGCGTGTGAAAAACATCCGTATCGTGGAAGGAGACCACAACATCGATTGTAAAATTGATGGCTTTGGCGCAATGAAACTCAAATCAGAATTTGTGAAGAAAATCTAAAGATAAGAGGAAGGGCCTAGCCCCTTTTCTTTCAGGAGAATGCTATGAAATTCAAACTATTATTTAGCTATCGTTTTCTATTGTTTATCTTAAGTGTGCTCGGAGTTTATCTGCAACTGACCAAGCATGGTGGCTTTGGCATGATGCTCTATTACACCATTTTATCCAACATGTTGGTCATGTTCTTCATGGGAGATATGGTTTGGCGCATGGTTCGAGGTCGTTCGACCCAGACTCAGGGCTACCTTCGTATGAAAGGCGCAGTTACCATGTCCATTATGATTACCTGTGTCATCTACCACTTTATGTTGGCGCCTATTGCGACACCAGAGAAGTTTTATCGTTTGGAAAACTTCCTCTGTCATTACATCGTTCCTTTGATGTTCTTCTTTGATACTCTAGTGATTGATAAAGCCAAGCAATACCGTAAGCTCGATCCCTTCCTTTGGACCTCGATTCCCCTGGCTTACATGCTCTTTGCCCTTCTCAATGGATTGGTCTTGAAGTGGCCAATTCCAGGTGCAAAAGATAGTCCCTTTGCCTATTTCTTTATCAATGTGAATAAATACGGCTGGGCCTTTGTTGGCAAATGGGTGGTGATCATTTTTATCGCCTACCTCTTAGCTGGCTATGTGCTCTATGGGATCAAAAATATCAAGCGAAAATCGGCTGTTTCTGAGTAAAAGCCGAACGTTATTCGGATGAAAAGAAATATTTTTAAATTTTTTTGAAAAATGTTGAGTTTTTTCTTGCATGTCGTTTGAAACTGTGATATAGTTATCTCAATTAAATAAATCCTTTAATCCTGTCCCGTGAGGCAGGCAAGGAGACTGTGAAAAACAATGGCTAGGACCATAGAGCGAGACTCTATCCTCTTAGACCATTCATTTGCTGAACCTCCTTGAAAAAGGAGGTTTTTCTTTTACAACTAAGGAGGACTGAATGAAAACCAAAGAAGTCGTTGATGATTTGACGATGAAACGGGCCATTACCCGTATCACCTACGAAATCATTGAACGAAACAAAGATTTGAGCCAGATTGTGCTGGTGGGGATCAAGACGCGTGGTGTTTACATCGCTCGCCGGATCCAAGAACGCCTCTCTCAGCTGGAACAAATCGATGTCCCTGTAGCAGAACTAGATACCAAGCCTTTCCGAGATGATATGAAGGCGACAGAAGATACAACGGTCTTACCAGTTGATATCGCTCATAGAGAAGTTATCTTGATCGATGATGTTCTCTATACAGGTCGCACGATACGCGCTGCCATTGATAATCTGGTCAGTCACGGTCGTCCTGCTCGAGTGAGTCTTGCGGTTCTAGTAGACCGTGGGCATCGGGAGTTGCCGATTCGTCCAGACTTTGTTGGGAAAAATATCCCGACAAGTAAGTCAGAGGAAATCATTGTCGAGATGGTGGAGCTAGACGGTCAAGACCGCGTCCTCATCAAAGAAGCTTAAACAAATTGTAAATTATTTGCATTCACATTATAAAAGGAGAATCAACATGTCTGAAAATCAAATCGCTCTTAAAAACCTTGTCTCAATGGAAACTCTTACCAATGAAGAAGTAATGGCATTGATCAAACGTGGGATTGAGTTCAAAAACGGAGCTAAAGCATCCTACGAAGACCAACACATCATCTCTAACCTTTTCTTTGAACCTTCAACTCGTACCCACAAAGCCTTTGAAGTGGCAGAGTTGAAATTGGGATGTGATCTCCTTGACTTTGATGTGAAGACAAGCTCTGTGAACAAAGGGGAAACACTTTACGATACCATCTTAACCATGTCAGCTCTTGGAGTAGATGTCTGTGTCATCCGTCACCCTGAAGTCGACTACTACAAAGAATTGGTTGAAAGTCCAACGATCACTGCATCTATCGTCAATGGTGGGGACGGTTCAGGTCAACACCCAAGCCAAAGCTTGCTTGATTTGATGACTATCTACCAAGAATTCGGTCACTTTGATGGTTTGAAAGTTTGTATCGCTGGGGACTTGGATCACTCACGTGTGGCAAAATCAAATATGCAAATCTTGAAACGTTTGGGAGCAACCCTCTACTTTGCAGGTCCAGACGAATGGAGAAGTGCGGAATTTGAAGACTATGGAACCTTCGTCACTATCGATGAAGTCATTGAAGAAGTGGATGTGATGATGTTCTTGCGTGTGCAACACGAACGTCATGATTACGAATCACTCTTCTCTAAAGAAAACTACCACCGTCTTCACGGTTTGACACAAGAACGTTATGACCGTATGAAAGATACTGCGATCTTGATGCACCCAGCACCAGTCAACCGTGACGTTGAAATTGCGGACCACTTGGTAGAAGCTCCTAAATCACGTATCGTAGAACAAATGACTAACGGTGTCTTTGTCCGTATGGCCATTATTGAAGCCGTCCTTAAAGGTCGCGGTGCAAAATAAGATAACTGACAATTCATTGAAAGGAAAGAAAGAGGACAGAGTAGAGAGCTACATGGAATCTGACTTTCCTTTTTTTGAGGAACTATGATAAAATTGGACTAGTGAAAAAGAAGGGAGGGGTTCGATGAAACGATTATTGGTCCTAGAGGATGGGACTGTATTTGAAGGAGAAGCCTTTGGTGCAGACTTATATGTGACTGGTGAATTGGTCTTTACGACAGCCATGACAGGCTATCAAGAATTGATCACGGATCAGGCTTTTAGTGGCCAGATCCTCTCCTTTACCTTTCCAGTTATTGGCGCAACAGGGATCAATCGAGATGATTCTGAATCGATTACTCCCACTTGTTTGGCAGTAGTGGTTCAACATCTGGTGGAGATGCCGAGCAATTGGCGGCAACAGATGACCTTGGATGAATTCTTGAAGCGAAAAAAAATCCCTGGTATTGTAGGGATTGATACGAGACAGGTGGCAAAAATTGTCCGCAAGTATGGACGGATGAAGGCGACTGTCATTAACAAGGGGGATTCAATTGAGCATATTTTGGATCAGTTGCGAGCGACAGTCCTTCCCAAAGACCAAGTGCGTCAAGTCTCGACAAAAACAGCCTATGCTGTACCAGGTTTTGGAAAGAGTATTGCCTTGATCGATCTAGGGGTCAAGCACTCTGTCTTACGCCAGCTGAGTCAAAGGGACTGTAATGTCACGGTCTATCCCTATGATATCTCTTATGATGAACTGATGGAACAGCAGCCCGATGGCGTTATTTTATCCAGTGGGCCTGGAGATCCCCATCAGGTGAAAAAACTCTGTCGCTTGATCCAAAAAATCAATGGTCAAATTCCGATCTGGGGCATGGGCTTGGGAGCACAGGTACTGGCTCAAGCTTATGGAGCGGAGCTAGCTCCCATGGAAGTTGGACACTTCGGATTAAATATTCCTGTTCGTGAAATTGCGACAGGAAAAATCGAGATAACGAGTCAAAATCACTTGTATAGTATCGCACGCGATAGCCTACCCCATGATTTATTGGTCACGCATGAAAACGTCAATGACCATAGTATCGAAGCTTTTCGCCATCGTTACCAACCGATTTTAGGGGTTCAATTCCAAGTGGATGCTAGTCCAGGGCCAAGGGAAAATCTCTATTTTTACGATGAATTTTTAGAGTTGATTGATGCCAAAATTCACGAAAGTAGAAGGGAGAAGGAATGATGAAAGAAAACCAGAAATTGCTTCTCCTATTTGGAGATTCTTATCAGGATATTAGCCTCTTGGCTGCGGTAAATGAAGCACAAAAACTGAATGCCAAGAATGGAAATGCTCTTGTCCTTTATCTGGGTGAAGAAAATGCTATCACACAGGAAGCTGGAGAACAGGTTGTAGTCAGTAAGCTCAAGTTGGATGCTCTTAGGACGACTCTTCTTTCCTATACAGGATCTCGTTTGCTCCTAACCTTTGCGGATAAACAGATTTTGAACCTCTTGTTTCGTTTGGAAGAAACTGGATTTTTCAAAGACGCATCGATCATGATTATCGGACCGAGCCTCCAACGCTACCGTAGTTTTTATCAGCAGGCGGATCAACGACGCCTCTTTCAAGAGTTGGGCTATCAGGTACCCGCTTCCGCACTGGTTGGTTCGGTTCGCGAAGCCATCGAGTTTTCTGAAGGCATTCAATTTCCCATTATGATCTGGCCGGTAGCGAGTAAGCAAGGGCAGGGGCGAAAGATTGCTCATAACCTGGATGACTTGTGCGAAGCAGTAGAAACGGGACTTTCTGTCTCTCCAAGTCAGCAGTGTTTGCTAGAATTTTCGACCTATGGCTTTAAGGAACTGGATTTTGTCGTCATGCGGGATCGCGAAGACAACCACTACCTGGCGTCCTCTATTGAAAGCATTGATCCTGTCGGGATCCACTCTAGTGACTCTTATCAATTTATGCCAGCGGTTACCCTGACTGACCGGGAGTTTCAAAATCTTCGTGAAGCAGCGATCCACATCAGTCGCTATTTGAAGCTGACAGGAGCCATTTCGATCAAGTTTGCTTTGGATCCGACGAGCTATGCTTTTTATATCCTAGAAGTTAATCCATTTGCTTCAGATAGTATCTCGATGGCCTCTATGGGCTTGGGCTATTCCTTGTTTGAGCAAGGAGTACAGTTGCAATTAGGGCGGTCTCTCGAGCATTTGCCTCATCCCCTATTAAAAGATCTAAAGGCTGTTTACGAACCGAGTTTGGACTATATCTTCTTTAAGATCCCGATTTTTTCTGATGCTGCTAAAAATGCCCGCCTCAATACCCAAATTCACTCTTATGGGGCAGTTTATGGATTTGGGAAGAGAATCGATGAAGCTTATCAACAAGCTCTAGAAACCATTAAAGACAAGAACTTGCTGACCATCCTTCCTGAGGAAATGAGCGATGATGAATTAATCCAGAAAATTGCTCGTCATATGCCCCACCGGCTCTTCTATATCTTAGAAGCCTTGAAACGTGGTTTTGAGTTTGAGGAACTCTTGGATTTGAGTAAATTAGCACCTGTCTATTTGCAGGTTCTAGCCAACCTTGTAGCAATGGAAAAAGCGGAAAAAGTTGCAACAAGCCCAGCCTTTCTTCCGGTTGATCCATCAGCTGGCTTATATGAGGTCAAAGCGGGAGCAGCCTATTATCTGACCCAGAATGGAACCAATGAATCATTGGCTTTGGACGCAGCTTGTGTCTTGGTGGATGATCTAGAAATCCGCGATGAGCGTTTTTACCAAAAGGTGAGAAAGCTGGTGAAAGAGCTGAAAGAAAAAGGACAACAGGTGATCTTACTCACGAATCGTCCTTTTACAGAATCTTTGGCAGATAAAGTCTATTATCTTCCGATCAATGAGACAAGCCTTCATTTGGTTCAGACCATTGATCAAGTCAAAGATATTGTCAAGCTTTCTAATCTACAATAAAGGATCCGGACAATCAATCCGAATCCTTAGATTGAAAATAAAATTATATTTTAAAACTTTCCTTAGGTGAGTACGGACGTCAGCGAACTTCGAAGAAGTTCCATGACTTAGTTTTGAGCCTGAGGTCTCAAAACTCCCGAGTGCTAGAAACAAGTGTGTTTCTAGCACTTTTCTCACAGCGGAAAGTTTCGGTACATTCTCAATGATATTTAAAGGATTTGGATGTATAATCCGAATCCTTTTTTGTTTCTTATTTTTTGGTCACAATACCGATAATGGTATCAACTGCGCGTTCCATGGTTTGGAGACTTACGTATTCAAAGCGACCATGCATGTTTTCGCCACCGGCAAAGATATTAGGTGTTGGAATCCCCATAAAGGAAATTTTAGAGCCATCTGTACCACCGCGGATCGGTTCAATGATTGGAGTGATTCCAAGATCTTCCATGACTTCCTTAGCAAGGGTGATTGGTGTCATATCTTTTTCAATCACTTGCTTCATGTTGTAATACTGATCTTTGAGGGTGAGGAGAACGCGTTCGCTACCGAGCTCCGCATTCATCTGATCGGCAATAGATTTCATAAGGTCTTTGCGTTTCTCAAAGCTTTCTGTTTCAAAGTCCCGAATGATATAGCTAGCACTTGCTTCCTCGACAGTTCCATCGATGTTCATCAAGTGGTAGAAGCCTTCATAGCCTTCGGTTAATTCTGGACGTGCTCCTTCAGGGAGTTTGTTATGGAAATCAATGGCCAATTGAAGAGCGTTGATCATTTGACCTTTGGCTGTACCTGGGTGGACATTGCGTCCTTTGAAGGTGATTTCAGCCCCAGCTGCTGAGAAGGTTTCGTATTGAAGCTCTCCGAGAGGACCACCATCAACAGTATAGGCAAAGTCTACATCAAAATCCTCTGCATCAAATTGATCTGCACCGACTCCGATTTCTTCATCTGGACCAAAGCCGACACGGATTTCTCCATGTTTGATTTCAGGATGAGCTGTCAGGTATTCAATAGCTGTCATGATTTCAGCGATACCTGACTTATCGTCTGCCCCCAGAAGAGTAGTACCATCCGTTGTGATCAAGGTTTGTCCCTTGTAGTTGTTCAAATGAGCAAAATTGGCTGGATCGAGTGTGAAACCAGAGTCACCAAGGGCAATGACACCCCCATCATAATTCTCAACGATTTGAGGATTGACATTTTCGGCATTGAAGTCAGCGGTATCCATGTGAGAGATAAATCCAATCTTGCGTGTAAAGCTTGGATCATTAGCTGGAAGTGTTCCAATAGCATAGCCGTTTGGCAAATAGTAGACGTTTTGAAGGCCCATGCGTTTCATCTCAGGGATCAAGACGTTTGTTGCAAAATCAACTTGTGATTGGGTACTTGGAGTGGTTGTAGAATTTTCATCTGAACGTGTGTTAACTTTTACATAGGTAATAAAACGGTCCAACAAATTTTGGTATTTCATGATCATTCTCCTTTTTCAGTTTCAATTAATTTGTGAATAGCATGGGCCACGCCATCCTCATCATTGGTCAGGGTGATGAAGTCTGCGATTTCCTTGACAGCAGCATTGCCATTTCCCATAGCTATGCTGTAACCAGCAAAACGGAGCATTTCAAGGTCATTGTTTGCATCTCCAAGAGCCATGACCTGGTCTCTCCTGTAACCTAATGTTTGACTTAATGCTTGAAGAGCAGAAGCCTTGCTCGCGCCTTTTGGCAAGATTTCAAACAAGATATCCTGTGAACGAACAGTGTTAAAATCGGCCTCTAATGCAGCCTCATTCTGATCTTGGAAGTCATCAATAGCAGAAGGATCTCCCACGTACATGGCTTGAAAAATAGGAACAAGGTTGGGCAGATCCTCTTCTGAGACAAGTGTCGGTTTACTATTAACAATGCCCGCATCCATAGTAACAAGTTCACTGGCTTCAGGTGCGACTACTAGGTAGTGATCCATATCAAATAAGGTTAGCTGGACGTCTGTATCTTTTGTCAAAACATGCAACCGGTGCATGTCCTCAAGGCTCAATTCTTCCTTGCCAATGATTTCCCAATTCTTAATCGACAAGGTTGTACACCCGTTATTAATAATCATATAGTAGTTGCCATCAGGGAGTCCAATCTCTTCAAAGATGGGCCGTACACCCGCTAAGGGGCGCCCCGTACAGATCACAATGTCATAGCCGGCTTCATGAGCCCGGTGAAGGGCTTCAATATTTCCTGTCGATAAAGTCTTATCCTCATGCAAGAGGGTGCCATCCAAGTCAATCGCGATTAATTGAATCATTTGATTTCCTCCAAATCAAGAGGAACAAAGCCATCAATCACTTTTCCAATCACCCCAGGTTCCTCATCTAGTGGAATGATTTGATCACTATATTTCTTATTAAGGGAAACCAGTCGAATACCGTTGGCCTCACGAAATACCCGTTTGATCAAGGTCTGCCCATCAAAATCAATGGCATAAATAGCCCCTGCTTGATCGTAATAGGTTTGTTTGATTAAGACAACGGCCCCTTTTTCGTATTTAGGCTCGAGGGAATCCGTATGAATCCAAAAAGCCAAATCGTAAGGAATCTTTTGATCAAACCAGACGATATCAGCTTGCTTTTGATTTTGGTAAGCTGCAAAAGAATCATAGACAGAATACGAGTGGTATTGCTTTTCAATTTTCTGTCTTTCTTTTTGATGGGTCAAGAGACTCTTTCCATAAGAAAGAAGATTTTCTTGATTTCCTTCATCGAGCTGTTTATATAATCGTTCAATCTCTGAATCAATGACCACAAAATCATTGCGCAATCGAGGGTCAATTTCAGCAACTGCTACCTGGAAAAAGGCTGCAATCTTCTCTAAATTTTCGGGAACGGGAAGAGAAGTTCCTTTTACATATCCAGTCAGGGTACTTGCAGGGATTCCAGTAATACGAGATAATTCGATCTGCTTTTTTCCCTGTTCTTTCAGTAATTCTCTGATCTTTTCCGATATAATCCGTAATGCCTCTTTGTCTTGAGGACTTGCTTTTCCACGACCTCTGGCCAACGTACTCACCTCCTTGTATTTACCCTTACTATTATAATGAATTAAATCGAAAAAGTAAATAGAAATCCCTGAGAAATGCGAAAAAAGATGAATTTGATCTAAATCGTATTTTCTTTTTTTGAATTTTATCAGGTATCCCTTTACTTTTTGAGGAAAAAGGTCTAAGATTATACCGAAGAGTTCATGGAGGTGGAGCTATGATTCGTAGCGTTCAAGTCAAAGATGCAGGTCAGATTAGAGATTTATGTCACCAAGCATTGGGGTATGATTCGACCCTTGAAAAAGTGGCAGCTCAGATTGATAAATTTAATTCGCCAGATTCGGATCATTTTTGCTTTGTTTATGAAGAGGAACAAACAGGCCATATTCTTGGTTATGTGGAAGCGGAAGTTTATGAAAGTCTCTATAGTGACGCTGGTCTAAATGTTTTGGGACTTGCTGTTTTCCCTTCTGCTCAAGGACGTGGGATCGGTCGCCAATTGATGGAGCGAGTTGAAGAACTTGCCAAAAGCAAGCATTATGCTTTTATCCGTTTAAATTCTGCCTCTCATCGAAAAGAAGCTCATGTCTTTTACGAACGGATTGGATATGAGGGGAATAAAACACAGAAGCGATTTTTGAAAATAATGAATTAAGATAGGCAAAGGCCTATCTTTTTTGTTATAATGAAGAGTACGATTAAATTTACTAGGAAGATGATTATGCCAAATTTTGAAGAATTAAAAAAACGACAAGAGAAGATTCGGAACTTCTCGATCATCGCCCATATTGACCATGGAAAGTCAACCTTGGCCGATCGAATTTTAGAAAAAACCGAAACCGTGTCTAGTCGGGAGATGCAAGCCCAACTCCTAGACAGTATGGACCTAGAGCGGGAACGTGGGATTACCATCAAGCTGAATGCCATCGAGTTGAACTACACGGCTAAAGATGGGGAAACCTATATCTTTCACTTGATTGACACACCAGGACACGTGGACTTTACCTATGAGGTTTCGCGGTCGCTTGCTGCCTGTGAGGGTGCCATTCTCGTAGTAGATGCTGCTCAAGGGATTGAAGCTCAGACACTAGCCAATGTCTACCTTGCTTTGGACAATGATTTGGAAATCCTGCCAGTTATCAATAAAATCGACTTGCCAGCTGCAGATCCAGAACGGGTGCGCACAGAAGTAGAAGATGTCATCGGGTTGGATGCTAGTGAGGCAGTCTTAGCTTCTGCCAAGGCTGGTATCGGGATTGAAGAGATTTTGGAGCAGATCGTTGAGAAAGTTCCAGCACCGACGGGTGATGTTGAAGCCCCTCTTCAAGCCTTGATCTTTGACTCTGTATATGATGCCTATCGTGGGGTAATCCTTCAGGTCCGAGTGGTCAATGGAATGGTCAAACCAGGCGATAAGATCCAACTCATGAGCAATGGTAAGACATTTGATGTCACCGAGGTTGGGATTTTTACTCCTAAAGCAGTTGGACGCGATTTCCTTGCAACTGGAGACGTTGGCTATATAGCGGCCTCTATCAAGACCGTTGCGGATACCCGTGTCGGGGATACGGTGACCCTAGCTTCCAATCCGGCAAGTGAGCCACTACATGGATACAAGCAAATGAACCCAATGGTTTTTGCTGGTCTTTACCCAATTGAATCTAACAAATACAATGATCTTCGTGAAGCTTTGGAAAAATTGCAATTGAATGATGCCAGTCTTCAATTTGAACCGGAAACTTCTCAAGCCCTCGGTTTTGGTTTCCGTTGTGGTTTCTTGGGGCTCCTTCATATGGACGTTATCCAGGAGCGTTTGGAGCGTGAGTTCAATATTGACTTGATTATGACGGCACCGTCTGTTATCTACAAGGTTAATTTGACAGATGGAGAAGCACTGGATGTCTCCAACCCTTCTGAGTTCCCAGATCCAACCAAGATCGCTTCGATCGAAGAACCGTATGTTAAAGCCCAAATCATGGTGCCACAAGAGTTTGTCGGGGCGGTTATGGAATTAGCCCAACGGAAACGCGGGGATTTTGTGACCATGGATTACATCGATGAAAATCGGGTAAATGTCATCTATCAAATCCCACTGGCGGAAATTGTCTTTGATTTCTTTGATAAATTGAAATCCTCTACTCGTGGCTATGCGAGCTTTGATTATGAGTTGTCTGAATACCGTCCTTCTAAATTGGTTAAAATGGATATCCTTCTTAATGGCGATACTGTCGATGCCCTCAGCTTTATCGTTCACAAGGATTTTGCCTATGAACGTGGTAAGTTAATCGTTGAGAAACTCAAGAAGATTATCCCTCGTCAACAGTTTGAAGTGCCTATCCAAGCAGCCATCGGTCATAAGATCGTGGCCCGTACAGATATCAAGGCCCTTCGTAAGAACGTCTTGGCCAAGTGTTATGGTGGGGACGTCTCACGGAAACGTAAGCTTCTTGAAAAACAAAAGGCTGGTAAGAAACGGATGAAGGCAATTGGATCTGTAGAAGTACCACAGGAAGCCTTCTTATCTGTCTTGTCAATGGATGAAGAATAACAATTAGAGAGTGGGACAGAAATCGGTAATTCGTTAGAATTCGATTTCGTCGTCCCACCTCCGCACAGTTGAGTAGGGCTGTAAAAGCTGATGAAATCAGCGTAGTAGAGCCCACTCAACCACTGCGTCTTGCTCGACAATCCAAAAACAATTGAGAGGCTAGGACTTTTGTCCCAGCCTTTTGTTTTAGGTTCAAAAGAAATAGACTGAATGAGAAAGGTTCCATCAGATGTGACACTTATCCTATTTTAAAATACCCACTTTCATGGTAGACTAGAAGAAAGAAAACGTTCTCAAGGAGGTTGAGCATGAAACACAAATTATTGGTCACATCACTGACGATTCTTTCTACCTGCGCACTCATGGCTTGTAGTCACACTACTCAAAAGGACACAGCAGTTTCTTCTACAAAAGAAAGTAGCAGTAAAGTCGAAAAGCAAACAAGTAGCTCTTCGTCAAAGAATACTGCTTCTACAAAGAAAAACACTCCCAGTCAAGAAACCAAGCGGATTGGAAATGCAGATTATGGATACATCGATATTCCAAGTAAATGGTTCAAGTTCACGGATATCGATGGGACAGAAGCTGTCCAATATACAGATGGCAGTGGCTATAATATTGTCACCTTGAACAGCTTTACCCGGGAAAAGGCCAAAGTTCCTGCAGATATCGAGTTTAATGCTGAATTTCTAGCCAAGAAACTAGCAGTAATGTGGCAAGATAACCAGGATGTTGGAAAGATGACGGGAGCGCGGACTAAAGTCGCAGGTCTAGACGCCTACCAGCTTCAAATTGTCATGAAATCTGGTCAATACCTGATTACTTGGGTTTTCCAGAAGGGTGAAAAAGTTTATACCATTTCTTTTGAAGGGGATGCAGAAACCTTGAAAACCTTTATCCCATACATCGAAGACACATGGAGCCTAGACGGAACAGGTGCCGTGACCGATTGATGAAGAGGAAGTTTGACTTAAACTATCCAGCCTTCGATGTTTGATAAGAATAACAGTATGACGCAGTGGTTGATTGGCATCTTTGTTCGCTTTTTAAGCTCCAAAGATAGCCTAATCAACTGTGCGGGGGTGGGAAAACGAACTCTTCTTAATTAGTAGGAGTTCTGTCCCACTCCCTTTTTCACAGTCTTTGTGGTATAATGCTTCTATTGTTTAGAAGAGGAAATAGAGGATGACACAGGAAATTGATATTGAAAAATACCATCAGTTAGCTCTCCAAAAGCAAAAGGAGCACCGCAAGGTATTGGCGAATCTCAAGAAGAAGCCACCTAAGAATTTAGATAAAATAGCGCAAGAAATCCACGATGAAGTTTTCCAAGAAATCGATTGTACGGCTTGTGCTAATTGCTGCAAGACCTTAGGGCCCGATTTTAAGGAAGCCGATATCACGCGGATCGCCAAATATTTCAAGATGAAACTTCCTGCTTTTGAGGCAGAATTTCTTCAAGTTGACGAAGATGGGGACAAGGTTTTTAAATCCATGCCTTGCCCCTTTCTTGGTGGGGACAATCTCTGTTCCATTTATGATGTTCGTCCAAAAGCTTGTCGGGAATTCCCTCACACCGATCGCAAGAAGATTTATCAGATCAACCATCTAACCATCAAGAATACCCTCACTTGCCCAGCGGCTTATTTATTTGTAGAAAAATTGAAGGATCGTTTGTAATGGCATATAGATTTTTACTTTTTGATTTGGACCATACCTTGTTGGACTTTGAATCTGCTGAAGAAACAGCCTTGACGCAGATGTTAGAAGACATGAATTTTCAAGATGTACAGGCCTTTAAGGATTACTACAAACCCATGAACCAAGGGCTCTGGAAGGATTTGGAACAAAAGAAATTAACCAAGCAAGAGCTCGTGGATAGTCGGTTTGCGATTGGGTTTGCCCACTTTGGGATCACGGTTGATGGGGCTGAGATGGCTCTTCGCTACCAAGATTACATCAGTCTTCAGGGGCAGTCTTTCCACGGTGCGGAGGACTTACTGGCTCGACTTGAAAAAGCAGGTTACCAGCTCTATGGTGCAACGAACGGAGTGACTGCCATTCAAGAAGGACGCTTAGCTCATTCTACAATTGCTTCTTATTTCAAAGAGGTCTTTATCTCTGAACAGCTTCATACTCAGAAACCAGAACCTGCTTTTTTTGACAAAGTTGGCCAACTGATTCCAGGGTTCAGCAAGGAAGAGACCCTTATGATCGGAGATTCTTTGACAGCAGATATCGCAGGAGGAAATGCTGCGGGGATTGATACCGTATGGTATAATCCTGATCACAAGGCAAATACCAGCCAAGTAGTGCCGACTTATACCGTTAGCAACTATCAAGAAATCGCCGATTTACTGATAAAATAAAAATTTTTAAATACTGTCAAGTTTTTTTCTTGACAGGTCTATAAAATGTGTTATAATAGATCATGTGCTAAATAGCTTGTCTATTTCACCGAAAATTAAAATATAGAAAAGAGACTTATAAAAATGGCAGTTAAAATTCGTTTGACTCGTATGGGTTCTAAGAAAAAACCTTACTACCGTATCAACGTAGCAGATTCACGTTCACCACGTGATGGACGTTTCATCGAAACAGTTGGAACTTACAATCCACTTGTTGAAGAAAACCAAGTAACTTTGAAAGAAGATCGCGTTCTTGCATGGTTGGCTGATGGAGCTCAACCTTCAGATACAGTTCGCAACATCCTTTCAAAAGCTGGTGTGATGAAGAAATTCCACGATTCTAAATTCTCAAAATAATTTTTTAAGTAGGTTGATGTATGGATACGATTGAAAATCTCATTATTGCAATTGTGAAACCCTTGATTTCACAACCGGATGCTTTAACCATCAAGATCGAAGATACTCCTGAATTCTTGGAGTATCACCTTGACCTTGATCCTAGCGATGTTGGTCGTGTAATCGGTCGGAAAGGTCGCACCATTTCTGCGATAAGAACGATTGTCTACTCTGTCCCAACTGAAGATAAAAAAGTAAGAATCGTTATTGACGAAAAATAAAAGGCGGGGCTTTGTCCCGTTTTTTTGTTGCAAGGAGAAGGAATGAGAGATTTAACAGTCAGACAACTAGAGGAATACTTACTTGATCATTATCAACAATCTAGAACAGAAGAAGGACTTTTTATCAAACTAGTAGAAGAAGTTGGAGAAGTCGCTGAGGTTTTAAATGGACGTTCAGGTAGAAAAGAGGGGGTCCAAGATTCAAACGAGGAATTGGCAAAGGAGTTGGCAGATATCATTCACTACACAGTGGCAATTGCAGCTATTAACCATATCGACCTAACGAAGACCATTTTTGAAAAAGACAAGAAGGCAGCCATCAAGTATCAGCATGAACAAGATTTGGAGCAGTTTCTAGCAGAAAAGAGCATTTGAGAAAATCCTCTGAACGTGATAAAATAAAACCTAAGAATGTTAAGTGAATTGTTGTTTAGAAAGGGTTGTTTTGATATGAACCGATTTGAAGTAACTACAAAGATTGGTTGTCTCTCTGTTACTTATGAAAAGAGAAATAAAGTACTAGTTTGTTTAAATGGTGCTGGTTTGATACCGAGTTATGAAAATTTTCTACCAATACTTGAAAAACTTCCTTCTTCAATAGGTTACTTAACGATTGATTTTCCGAATACAGGTAGGAGTCCGATTCATAGTCAAACAGGATTTAATTTGGATAATCTTGTTGAAGCGGTATTCGAAATCCTGAAAGGGTTGGAAATTTCTGATTACATACTTTGTGTTCATAGTTTAAGTGGTGTTTTGGCTTTAAAGTTAATGAGTAAACCAATTAAGTGTCAAGCTTTGATAGCAATTGAACCAACAACAAAAAAAATAATGTTTGCTGATTTTTCAAAAAATCCTTATCCAGAAATGGAAGAGCAAATGAGGATGATTGAAGAATGTGGTCCGGAAAATTATTTTAAGGGACTAACTCAAGCAACATTTGAACCTGAAACTGATAGACTGATTTGGGAATTGATGGAAGAAAAGGGTTTAGAATTGGAAAAGCAAGTTCCTGGATTTCAGATATCTGTAACTATTACCGCTGAAGATTTTGATAGTTTGTCCTTAGCAGATAATATTCCTGTTTTCGTATTTTGTCAGGCGTATAGAGAAAAAGAGTACAGAGATTCAGAATATTGGAATTCTAATACAAAACTCATTCTAGGTGGAAACCACCACTATCTACACTGGTCAGAATCGGAAAAAATTGCAGCTCTTATTAGAGAACTGTAGAGATAAATTAATTAAAAGAGAAATGTAGTGAATAAAATGAATTACTTTAACGTTGGGAAAATTGTTAATACCCAAGGATTACAAGGAGAGATGCGGGTCTTGTCTGTGACAGACTTTGCGGATGAGCGCTTTAAAAAGGGAGCAGAGTTGGCTCTCTTTGATGAGAAGGATCAGTTTGTCCAAACGGTGACCATTGCCAGTCACCGCAAGCACAAGAACTTCGATATCATCAAGTTTAAGGATATGTACCATATCAATGCCATCGAGAAATTCAAAGGATTTAGCCTCAAGGTTGCAGAAGAAGACTTGACAGATTTGGAGGATGGCGAGTTTTATTACCATGAGATCATCGGCCTTGATGTTTATGAAAATGACCAGCTAATCGGTCAGATCAAGGAAATCCTGCAACCAGGTGCCAATGATGTCTGGGTCGTGAAACGAAAAGGCAAACGAGATCTTCTCTTGCCTTATATCCCACCAGTCGTCTTAAATATCGATATCCCTGGAAATCGTGTGGATGTAGACATCTTAGAAGGGTTAGACGATGAAGATTGATATTTTAACCCTCTTTCCAGAGATGTTTTCGCCTTTGGAGCATTCTATCGTCGGCAAGGCGCGTGAAAAGGGACTTCTCGAGATCAACTACCATAATTTCCGTGAAAATGCGGAGAAAGCGCGCCATGTGGACGATGAACCCTATGGGGGTGGGCAAGGCATGCTTCTACGAGCTCAACCGATTTTTGATGCCTTTGATGCCATTGAGAAGAAGAATCCACGCGTGATCTTACTGGACCCTGCTGGTCGGACTTTTGACCAAGCCTATGCTGAAGAATTAGCTCAGGAAGAGGAATTGATCTTTATCTGTGGCCACTATGAAGGCTACGATGAACGGATCAAGACCTTGGTGACAGATGAGATTTCTCTGGGAGATTATGTTCTAACGGGCGGTGAGCTAGCAGCCATGACCATGATTGATGCGACAGTCCGCTTGATTCCAGAGGTGATCGGAAAAGAATCCAGTCACCAGGATGACAGTTTCTCCTCTGGTCTCTTAGAGTATCCTCAATACACCCGGCCTTATGAATACAGAGGAATGACAGTTCCAGATGTTCTTATGAGTGGCCATCATGAAAATATCCGTCAGTGGCGCCTCTATCAGAGTTTGAAAAAGACCTTAGAACGTCGTCCAGACTTGCTAGAAAACTATGAGTTGACAGCAGAAGAAGAGAAGATGTTGGAACAAATTAAACAAGAAGACTAACAGCGTCAGCTGTTTTTCTTTTGCCTCAAAAATTTATGAAAAAAACTTTTAAAACCTACTAGTTATTGGTAACAAAATGTGGTATGCTAAGGGGTAGAGAAACTTCAAAAAAATGATTAAGTTTTGGGGGTGAGTTTAATGGGAAAGAAATTAGGAAAATCGGTTTTCACGACAGGGATTGCTGCAACAACAGTCCTATCTGGTATGTTTCATCACAAAGCAAATGCCGAAGAGGTCAAGCAAAATGAAAATCCAGAAACCAACAGCACGGAAGTAGTCGAGAAACCAATTACAGTTGATGAGTTGAAGCAAATCACAGCTCAAAAAGGCCAAGTGGTGAAAGATGTCCACTACCAAGAGCAAAAAGTGATCGATGCTCAAACGGAAGTCAAGGCTGCTGGACAAGAACTGGAAGAAAAGAAAGCAGAAGTGACGGATGCAGAAAACCTCATCGCAACAACTTCGGATGCCCAAGTTCAGAATGCAGAAAATGACGTCAAGGTGGCTCAAGCTTATGTGACTATCGAAGAAAATAAGGTTCGAGAAGCAGAAGCTGCACATGATCAAGTTGTAGAAGCTGTTCGTCAACAGGAAAATCAGGTTACTGCTCAGGAATCTTTGGTCGATGTAGCACAAAATGAATTGAACCAAGCCAAGGCACCGATTTCAAATGATGAGAATGTGCTCAACCAGGCTTTGTTGGAGCAAAGTCAAGTCGAGCAAAGTATCCGAGAATCTCAGAATCATCTTGCAACCTTGCAAGCGAGTCAGCAAACCGGTTCAGATACAGTGGCTCAAATTGAGAACGATATTCAACTGGCTCAAACGCGTCTGACAGATTTGAAAGCGGTCATCGCTACCAAGGAAGCAGAATTGGCAGCCTTAGAACAAGCAGCGGCCAATAGCCCAGTTCAGTTGAGTCAAGCGACTTATGAAGGTTATTTGCAACACTTAGCAGACAATGGCAATGAAGCTGCAGCGAGTGCTTTAGCCCTCTACAAGCGTGGTCGGGAAGAAGATGGCTTGACGGTTGGAGAGTCTGGATCCTTGCAAGCCAACCTCCGAGCTCTTGAAATTGCGGATGCTATCAACGCTTATCGTCGCAATGCCGGCTTGCCTGAATTGGAACTGGATCCCTATTCCCTTCCAGCCAGTCAAGTACAGTTGGAATACTTCAAAAAAGCCAACTGGCATATGTTTAAGTATTTGCCAAACGAAAACATCGCTTATGGCTTCTCACCTGCTGGTGCGGTTGACTTTTGGTACAATGAAAAAGCGGCTTATCAGGAAGTAGCGGCTCAATATGGTCTACCAACAGACGAAACACAAATCGATGCCAATGACATTTATATGAAAATTGGGGCTGAGGCCTTTGCTAAGGTTGGTCACTACCTCCAAATGGTAGACAACAAAGCGACAGCTTTATCAGTCGCTTATGACCCTAGCAGTGCCATGTCAGAAGCAGCTTTCTTACACAGCCCGGTCCATTCAGCAGTGTCAACCAGTGCACTCGCTTACCAATTGCGTCAGGGAGCTGGCGCAACGACGACAAGATCAGATGTGAAAGCAAAATCTGATGAAGTCGCTAATCTCAAGTTAGACAAGGCCAATCAAGAGTCTCAAATCATTATCTTGCAAGGCAAATTAGAAGATGCCCGCCATGCTAATTCAAATGTGGCAGTAGAGATGGCCAATGTCCAAAAGACCATCCAAAATTACAAGATTCTTCTGGTTAGCAAGGACCATGCGGTTGAAAAGGCGAAGGCGACTCTTGATGTATCTCGAGGTCGGATTGAAGCAGCTATCCAGCCAAAAGAAGCAGCCCTTCAAAAAGCCAAAGATTTGTTAGCGGCTGCGCGTGAGAAATTAGATGGTTTAAAAGCAGAAGAAGCAGAAAAAGCCCAAGTCGTTCAAGAAGCGCATGAGGGCTTGAAAGCAGCTCAAGAGCGCCTGGTTGCAGCTGAAAAACGTCTTTCTGACTTTAAAAATGCTCCAGAATTATTGGTCAAAGCCCAATCTGTTTTATCAGCTGCGGTGGCTAATTTAGAGAATAAAAAAGAAAAATTGGAAGCAGAATTCACAACCCTTCAATCTTATCAAAGTGTCGTGGAACTGTTGAATTCCCAATATGAAGATCTAGCCTCACGGATAGATCCAGCTATTTTAGAAGCAGCAGATATGCCAATGGATATCCGCTCAAGCAATCCAACAACTTTCCCGGATAGACCAACGGTTCTTCCAACAACTACCAATAGTCCGCAAGTGCAAGCACCAACAGCTACTCCAGCTCCAAAACAAGAAGCCAAAGTAGAAGAAATCAAACCCAAAAAAGAAAATAGCCAAGCTGTGGCAAGTACAGATTCCTCCAAATATGCAGTAGCAACAACAGGTGTTGCCGTTGGGTTACTTGCTGGATTGTTTGGTTTCAAGAAAAAGAAACAATCTTCAAATAATGATTAAGAAATACAGAAGATAGAGTGGATGCTTAGAAACTTTATTGCTTAAAATCTTTAAAGAAGATTTATGAGGGTGGGAAAAGAACTCTTTTAACAAAATGAGTTCTTTCCTGCTATTTTTTTGTAGACTTTTGGAATTTTTGAAAGAAAGTGAAAGAAATTGATAAAAAGTGTTGACATTTTTTGAAGAAAGAGTATAATGGTTTTTGTAATCGATTGCAAAAGGAGGAGAAATGCTCAAGTCTGAACGAAAACAATTGATCCTCGAAAAGGTATTAAAGGAAAAATTTGTTTCCTTAGAAACCCTTGTACAAGAGCTGGGGACGTCTGAATCAACGGTTCGGCGAGACTTGGATGAGCTAGAAGCTGAAAGCAAACTTCGCCGGGTTCACGGTGGTGCGGAAAGCCTGCATTTTCTTCAAGAGGAAGAAAGTAATAAAGAAAAATCTATCAAAAACATTCAAGTCAAGTCAAAAATTGCGGTAAAAGCAGCGGAGTTGATCAAAGATCATGATGTGATCTTTATCGATGCTGGGACGACCAATGAACTCTTGGTACAAGAAATTGTCAATCCAACGGTAACTGTGGTGACCAATTCGATTCACCATGCGACCAAGTTGGTCGAGCGAAATGTTCCAACGGTCATCATCGGTGGAAAGGTAAAATCTTCTACAGATGCTAGTATCGGAGGGATCGCGCTTAATCAAATCGGTCAGTTGAATTTTGACAAGGCCTTTCTTGGAATGAATGGAATCGATGATGAATTTTACAGCACTCCAGACCTGGAAGAAGGATCTGTCAAGCGTGCGATTATCGAAAATGCGAAAAAGACCTATATCCTAGCGGATGATTCGAAAATTGGGGTGACATCCTTTGTCAAAGTGGCTCCTATCAAGCGAGCCATGATTATCACCAATCAATGTGAACCGCAACGATTAAAGGTTTTAAAAGAAAAAACGGAGGTTATAGAGGTTTGATTTATACAGTAACACTGAATCCAGCAATTGACTATATTGTCCGTCTCGATCATGTAGAGACCGGAGCGGTCAATCGGATGGCTTCAGAAGATAAATTCGCCGGTGGTAAGGGAATCAATGTCAGTCGTGTCTTGAAGCGTCTCGATATCGAGAACACAGCGACTGGATTTATCGGTGGCTTCACTGGACGCTTCATTGAAGACGTACTGACTAGCGAAGCCATTTCCACCAACTTTGTGACAGTGGACCAAGATACACGGATCAATGTCAAGATCAAAGCCGATGAGGAAACAGAGATCAATGGCAATGGTCCAGAAGTGACGGAAGCTCAGTTGCAAGAATTGCTCAGCATTCTATCCAGCTTATCAGCAGATGATGTGGTAGTCTTTGCAGGCTCTGCCCCATCTTCACTTGGAAATGCTGTTTACAAGGAACTAATTGCAGCAACCCGTGCGACAGGTGCGCAGGTAGTTTGCGACTTTGAAGGGCAAACCTTGATTGATTCCTTGGAGTTCAGTCCCCAATTGGTCAAGCCAAACAACCATGAATTGGGAGATATTTTTGGCGTGACCTTGACGGAATTTCCAGAAATTGAACGCTATGCCAAGGAAATCTTGGCAAAAGGAGCACAAAACGTCATTATTTCCATGGCGGGTGATGGTGCTCTTCTGGTTAGCCCAAGTGGTACTTATTTCGCAAAACCGATCAAAGGGCAGGTGAAGAACTCTGTCGGGGCTGGTGATTCCATGGTGGCAGGCTTCACTGGGAAGCTCGCAACGACAGGTGATGTCATCGAAGCCTTCAAATGGGGCGTGGCTTGTGGAACTGCGACCACCTTCTCAGATGATTTGGCAACAGCGGACTACATTAAAGAAACTTATGAAAAAGTAGAGGTAGAAAAACTATGAAAATTCAAGACGTTTTAAATAAAAACGTGATGTTGTTTGACCTTCAAGCAACAGACAAAGAGGGCGTGATCAATGAAATGATTCAATCGCTCGTCGACAATGGTGTGGTGACAGATTTTGAAACTTTCAAGGCTGGAATCATGAATCGTGAAGCACAAACTTCAACTGGTTTGGGTGACGGAATTGCCATGCCGCACAGCAAAAATGAAGCTGTCAAAGAAGCAACAGTCTTGTTTGCAAAATCAAACAAGGGTGTGGACTACGCTTCACTTGATGGTCAACCAACAGACTTGTTCTTCATGATCGCAGCTCCAGAAGGAGCAAACGACACTCACTTGGCAGCCCTAGCTGAATTGTCTAAGTACTTGATGAAACCAGGTTTTGCAGACAAACTTCGCCAAGCCAGCACTCCTGATCAAGTGATCGCAGCCTTTGATGCAGAAGAGCAAGAAGCTGCAGCTGAAGAAGCGAAAAAAGCAGAAGCGGTCAAAGAAGCAGCTTCATCTGACAAACCTCTCATCGTTGCCGTTACAGCATGTACAACAGGGATCGCCCACACCTACATGGCAGAAGAAGCCCTCATCAAAAAAGGGGAAGAACTGGGTGTCACAGTCCGCGTTGAAACCAACGGAGCATCTGGTGTCGGCAACCGCTTGACAGCTGAAGAAATCGCCAAAGCTGAAGGGGTCATCTCATCATTGCAGCTGATAAAGCAGTTGAAACCGCTCGTTTCGATGGCAAAAAATTGATCTCTAAACCAGTCGCAGCCGGTATCCGTCAAACAGAAGAATTGATTCAAACCATCTTGGATGGAAAAGCAGATGTCTTCCACGCTGAAAATGCTGCACAAGCTAGCGCTAGCCAAGAAAAATTGAGCTTGGGTGGAGCCTTCTACAAACACTTGATGAGTGGGGTTTCTCAAATGCTTCCATTCGTTATCGGTGGTGGTATCTTGATCGCCCTTGCCTTCTTGATTGACCAAGTTATGGGTGTACCTCAAGATCAATTGTCTAGTCTTGGTTCTTATCATGTATTAGCAGCACAATTTAAAACAATTGGTGGAGTAGCCTTTGGCTTCATGCTTCCTGTACTTGCAGGTTACATTGGATTTTCCATCGCTGAAAAACCTGGTTTTGTAGCAGGGTTTATCGCTGGATCTATTGCTAGCTCAGGGTCAGCATTTGGAAATATCGCCTACGGTGCTGCTAAAGGTGAATTACCAGCAGCCGTATCATCAGGTTTCCTTGGAGCTTTGGTAGGTGGTTTCCTTGCAGGTGGAGTTATTCTCTTACTTCGCAAAGCCCTTGCAGGTCTTCCACGTTCACTCGATGGTATCCGCTCTATCCTTCTCTTGCCATTACTTGGTGTTGGTTTGACAGGATTCTTGATGTTCCTCATCAATATTCCAATGGCTGCTATCAATACTGGCCTTAATAACTTCCTTTCAAGCTTGTCAGGTAGCTCAGCAGTCCTTCTTGGACTTCTCGTTGGCGGTATGATGGCTGTCGATATGGGTGGACCAGTTAACAAAGCCGCTTATGTCTTCGCTACAGGTACACTTGCTGAATCTGTTGCTTCAGGTGGTTCTATTGTTATGGCGGCAGTTATGGCAGCTGGTATGGTTCCTCCATTGGCAGTCTTTGTAGCTACAGTTTTGTTCAAAGACAAATTTACTAAAGAAGAACGCGATTCTGGTTTGACTAACATTGTCATGGGTCTTTCCTTCATCACAGAAGGTGCCATTCCTTTCGGTGCAGCTGACCCAGCTCGTGCCATCCCTAGCTTCATCGCAGGCTCAGCATTGACAGGTGCTCTTGTTGGTCTTGCAGGCTTGAAACTCATGGCTCCTCACGGAGGAATCTTCGTTATCGCTCTTACATCAAACCCACTTCTTTACATCTTGTTCGTATTGATCGGTGCAGTCGTAAGTGGTATCTTGTTCGGATTGCTTCGCAAACCTAAAAACTAATCAAACAAAAAAGGTTGGGGACTCCCAACCTTTTTGATTGCACAAAAACACCAACTAGTGATGAAGTTGCTTATCTCTATAGATTTCGATATGATAGTAGAAAGCATTTTTCTTGGAGGATCAATGAGAAAAAAGAAGAAAGTTCTCATATTGGGATTTACAGCAATTGCTTTATCTGGATTGGCCATTATCGGTTCTCAACATCCAAACTTGTTTTCAATAAATAGTCATCAAGCAAAGCAAGCTAGTTCCAAGGAACAACAGTTAGAAGATGTAAAGAAGCAAGCGAAAGAAATTGAAGATTTTGTAAAATCGTTAAGTCCTAAAGTTGAATCTGTCCAGATCGCTTGGGATGAAACGCAATGGGATGAGATAGGAAATGGTACGCCACAAGGAGGTGGCGAAATTCTTATAGTCTATGGAGGATTTAATCATATCCAAAATTCAAGTTGGAGTGTTTTGGTCTATTTAAAAGACGGTAAAAATGGCGAGAAAGATTTAATCGAAGGTTTTGGTAGCGGTAGTCCACTGCGTGTAGGAGGAAAACTTTTTGACGAGTAGCCTTCTAAAAAACTTTTGCAATGGATTAGATTCTTAGTAGAAATGGGAAAGAGATAGATGAAAAAGAAATTAGTTATTGTTGCTTCGTTAGTTCTAGCAATTGCAGTCGCTGTTTTTGGACTTTTTGCCTATCAACATCAGCAAAAAATAGAAAATACCAAGCAGGAACGCGAGAAGTATCAGAATTACGATTACTATACTGGAAAATGGGAAATCGATTCTTATAAATTTTTAGAAGATGGTCGAGGTGTTGTGGTCCATTGGAAATCTCTGACTCCTGAGGAAGACAAACTTTTTAGCAAATACAATCCAGATTATAGTGAAAAATTTTTAGGTGTTCATGGAGTATCAAATGAACGCTATATTATTCGTCAGAATATAAAAAAATTAAAAAATATACCAACAATGTCTTTCCCAAAAGATGATTCTGAGGGTTATTTCAGACTTTCAATCTATAAAATACAAAAACACACCTTACAAAAAGAAGATCTAGACCTTTATAGTTTTGTTAAAAAATATAATAAGACTTATAAGCCAGTAGAAATTGGAGCGATTGTAGAAAAAGATGGGAAAGATTATCTACCTATCGAATCTTATCTAACTACTGAAGAAAAAACTATTAGTAAATATCTTTGGTTAAATCTAGAGACAAAGAAAATAGAGTGGGAAGATACAAAAGTGCAGAATAACAGTCAAAAAGACATTTTTGTGGATTTAGGTAAATTAAAAGATAGAATTTCCGAATCTACAGATAATCTCGGTACGACCACTGCGCTTGATCTTGCAAATCAGAATATGCTCTCTTTTAAAAAGAATGCATTGAAAAATAGTGTGCTGGAGGCAACAGATCCTAAAGCCTATCAATTACTAAATAAAAAGGACTCTAAGTTTTATATTCTGATAGACTCTAAACTTGAAAATGTTAGAGTCTACGGAAATATCCAACAGTTTATTGACTTGTATCAACTCTTTGTTCCTGCTAATACTAATCTCTATAAAGGAATTACGATTCCAGCAGAATTGAGTAAAGACAGACAGGTCCATCAAGTGAATACCAAAGAAGAGTTTGAGAGATATTACGATGTGGACAAAGATAATGAACTGAACAAGCAGCGTAGAGTTTTGGTAGAGCAAAACTAGTTATCCTCTGGCTAAAGAATGGCCAAACTTCCCCTGCCTTTTCTTCTTGTACTAGCAAAAAAATCACCTCAGTCGGCGTTGGTATCTTGAGCTGAATTATGATATAATAAGCCTATCGCATATTTTTAGGAGAATAAAAATGGATATTCAACGTGAAAAAGAATTTGTCAGCCAATACCACTATGATGCTCGTAATTTTGAGTGGGAAAAAGAGAATGGCATCCCTGAAACAAAAGTAGATGTAAACTTTCAATTGATCAATCGTGATCAAGAACAAAACACGACTTCTTTGATTGTCATCTTGAGCTACATGATCGTTTTTGACGGTTTTGTGATCAGTGGAACCATCACTCAAATCAACCACTTGTTTGGTCGTTATGTCAATGAACCAAGCGAATTCAGCAAAGACGAAGTGGAAGAATTGGCTCGCCCTTGCTTGAATATGCTCAACCGTTTGACTTATGAAGTCACAGAAATTGCCCTTGATTTACCGGGTATTAATTTGGAGTTTTAATCAATGAAATTAGCAGTGATCACGGATTCGTCTGCCTATTTACCGCAAGACGTGCTCCATCACGACGACTTATTTATTTTAGAGATCCCGATCTATATCGATGGGGAGTCTTATGTTGAAGGGAAGAACCTGACACACGATGAGTTCTACCAAAAGATGGCTGCGTCTAAGGAATTGCCAAAGACTAGCCAGCCGAGTGTAGCAGAGTTAGAAGAAGTCTTATCTGGTTTGACAGCTAAGGGCTATACGCATGCTATTGGTCTTTTCTTGTCATCTGGTATCTCTGGTTTCTACCAAAATATCCAATATTTGAAGGACGAATTTGAAGGCTTGACCGTCGAATTTCCGGACTCAAAAATTACCAGTGCTCCTCTAGGAATGATGACAGAAGACTGCTTGAAATGGGCTGGTGAAGGCCGTTCCTTTGATGAGATTGTGGCCAATGTCCAACACCAGATCGATGGTACCTCTGCCTATATCATGGTGGATGATTTGAACCACTTGGTTAAAGGTGGCCGTCTGTCAAATGGGGCTGCTATTCTTGGGAATCTCTTGAGCATCAAGCCTATTCTTCATTTTAATGATGAAGGCGTAATTGAGGTCTTTGAGAAAGTCCGGACGGAAAAGAAAGCCATGAAACGCTTGGTAGAGATTGTTGTATCAGATATCGCAGATGGTCATTACCAAGTCTTTGTCATCCATGCCAATGTCCCTGAAAAAGCAGAAGCACTTCGCCAACTACTCATGGAAGAAGGAGTGGAAGGAGACATTCCTTTTGCTACTTTTGGAGGGGTTATTGGGACGCACTTAGGTGACCATAGCTTAGCAGTTGGGTATATCCCTATCGTTTAAGGAGAATTCTATGTCAATTAAAGTCATTATCGCAGGTTTCAAGGGTAGAATGGGACAAGCAGCCTACAAGATGGTTTCTGAAGATCCTGAGTTAGAATTAGCTGGCTTGATCGATCCATTTACTGATGAGACAGAAGTTGCAGGAGTTCCTGTCTTTAACCGCAAAGAAGATGTTGTGGGTCTAGAGGCAGATGTTTGGGTCGACTTTACCATGCCCAAGGTCGCTTACGAGAATACTCGCTTTGCAATTGAGAATGGCTTTGCGCCTGTTGTGGGAACGACTGGATTCACTCCTGAGCAGATCCAAGAATTGACAGACCTTTCACGTGAAAAGGGCTTGGGTGGCCTGATCGCGCCGAACTTTGCTATCGGGGCTGTGCTCTTGATGCAATTTGCAGCGCAAGCGGCCAAGTATTTCCCGAATGTGGAAATCATCGAATTGCACCACGATAAGAAAAAAGATGCACCGAGTGGAACAGCGATTAAGACCGCTGAGTTGATCTCTGAGAAGCGCGAGAAGATCCAGCAAGGTGCAGCAGATGAAGAAGAGTTGATGCCTGGAGCAAGAGGGGCAGAGTTTGAAGGGATGCGCATCCATTCAGTTCGATTGCCTGGCCTAGTCGCTCACCAAGAAGTGATTTTTGGTAGCCAAGGCGAAGGGCTGACTCTCCGTCATGATTCCTATGATCGTGTTTCCTTCATGACAGGAGTAAATCTCGGAATTAAAGAAGTTGTCAAGCGTCATGAGCTTGTCTATGGTTTGGAACACTTACTATGAGATTAGAAAAGATGCCTTCTGAGTTTCAGGAGGCTTTACCAATATTAGAGAAGATTAAAGCAGCTGGTTTTGAGGCCTATTTTGTTGGGGGATCTGTCCGAGATGCCCTCTTGGATCGTCCAATTCACGATGTCGATATCGCGTCCTCCTCTTACCCAGAAGAGACCAAGGCGATTTTTGATCGCACAGTAGATGTCGGTATCGAACATGGGACCGTCTTGGTCCTTGAAAATGGTCAAGAATATGAAATTACGACCTTCCGGACGGAGGATGTCTACGTAGATTATCGTCGTCCGAGTTCCGTGTCTTTTGTACGCTCGCTAGAAGAAGACCTCAAGCGTCGTGATTTTACGGTTAATGCCTTTGCCTTAAATGAAAAAGGAGAAATTGTTGACCTCTTTCATGGACTAGAAGATTTGGAAAACAAGGTTCTTCGGGCCGTTGGGCTTCCTCACGAACGGTTTAACGAAGATGCACTCCGGATCATGCGAGGCTTTCGTTTTCAGGCCAGTCTTGGCTTTGAATTAGAAGAGGCGACCTTTGATGCCATGAAGGAGTGTGCTCCCTTACTAGAGAAGATTTCCGTAGAGCGCACTTTTATCGAGTTTGATAAACTCTTGCTTTCCCCATACTGGAGACAAGGCTTGAAGGCTATGATAGCAAGTGGAGCCTATCACTATCTGCCAGAGATGAAGGATCGCAAAGCAGCGATCGAGCGTTTGTTTGACATAGAGCTAGAATATACCTTTTCAACCTCTGAGCAAGCCTGGGCTGCTTTGGTCTTAGCATTAGAGATTCAAGATATTCAAAAATTCTTTAAGAAATGGAAGACCTCTAGAGAATTCGCCAAGACGGTGGAGCAGATCGTGGAGATTCTTAAGCTCCGAGAAAATGGAAGTCTAGACAAGCGTGCCTGCTACAAGTATGAGAAGCGTTTGTTGCTAGTGGCTGAAGAGCTCCGGGAAGCCTATGCCTTGAGTGTGGATTATTTGGCCATTGAGCGTGTCTATGATAGCTTGACCATTCATGATAAGCATGAAGTGGTGGTCAATGGCAGTATGCTGATCAAAGACTACGGCTTTCAACCAGGTCCAGCCTTGGGAGAGATTTTGACAAAAATTGAATATGCCATTGTCGATGGGGAACTGGCCAATGAAAAAGAGGCCATCATCGCCTATATCCAGCAAGCAAAAGAGGAGGAAAAATGAGCGATTTTATTGTCGATAAATTAACCAAATCTGTCGGAGATAAGACCGTCTTTCGTGAGATTTCCTTTATCATTCATGACTTGGATCGGATCGGATTGATCGGGGTCAATGGAACTGGAAAAACCACGCTGTTAGATGTGTTATCGGGTCGCTCTGGCTTTGATGGAGATGTGAGTCCTTTTTCTGCCAAGAGTGATTATACGATTGGTTACTTGACGCAGGAGCCAGACTTTGATGATCATAAGACAGTTCTGGATACAGTATTGTCCAGTGATTTGCGGGAAATGCAGCTGATTCGTGATTATGAATTCTTGATGGCGGATTACCGAGAAGAGAACCAAGCACGTCTGGAAAAGGTGATGGCGGAGATGGATTCGCTCAATGCTTGGGAAATCGAGAGTCAGGTCAAGACAGTCCTTTCGAAACTTGGGATTGAAGACTTGAATGCAAAAGTTGGGGATCTATCTGGAGGCTTGCGTCGACGGGTACAGCTGGCCCAGGTATTGCTTTCTCACCACGACCTGCTCTTGTTAGATGAGCCGACCAACCACCTAGATATTGATACCATCGAATGGCTGACCAATTTCTTGAAGAACTCTAAGAAAACCGTGCTCTTCATTACCCACGATCGTTATTTCTTAGATAATATTTCAACACGGATCTTTGAGTTGGATCGAGGTGGTTTGATTGAGTATCAAGGCAACTATCAGGATTATGTCCGCTTAAAGGCCGAGCAAGATGAGCGTGATGCGGCCCTTCTTCATAAGAAGCAGCAACTCTATAAGCAGGAGTTGACCTGGATGCGAAGACAACCCCAGGCGCGTGCGACCAAGCAACAGGCTCGAATCAATCGTTTCCATGATCTTAAGCAAGACTTGTCTGGTCAAAGCAACCAGACGGATTTAGAAATGAACTTTGAGACCAGCCGGATCGGAAAGAAAGTCATCGAGTTTAAGAATGTGAGTTTTGCTTTTGAAAATAAGCCGCTTTTACAGGACTTTAACCTCTTGGTGCAAAACAAGGACCGCATCGGGATCGTCGGGGACAATGGTGTCGGTAAATCGACCCTACTCAATCTGATCGCTGAGCGACTGCAGCCTCAGTCAGGGCAAGTGATCATTGGGGAAACTGTGCGGGTGGCTTATTTCTCTCAACAGATCGATGGCTTGGATGAGAGCAAGCGCGTGATTAATTTTCTACAGGAAGTTGCCGAGGAAGTAAAAACGACCGTCGGAACAACTTCGATCGCTGATCTTTTGGAGCAATTTCTCTTCCCACGTTCTATGCATGGAACCTTGATCGAAAAACTCTCTGGTGGTGAGAAGAAGCGCCTCTTTCTCTTGAAACTCTTGATTGAAAAACCCAATGTGCTTCTCCTCGATGAGCCGACCAATGACTTGGATATCGCAACCTTGACGGTTTTGGAAAACTTCCTTCAAAATTTTGGTGGTCCCGTTATTACCGTTAGCCACGACCGCTATTTCTTGGACAAGGTCGCAAGTAAGATCCTGGCTTTTGAAAACGGGGGCATTCGAGAGTTCTTTGGCAATTATACGGATTACCTGGATGAAAAAGCCTTTGAAGCAGCTCAAGTAACGGCCAGTCACAAGGTTGAAAAAGAGAAACCTGTCAAGCCAAAAGAAGAGAAGAAACGCATGAGCTACATGGAAAAGCAAGAGTGGGCAAGCATTGAAGCAGATATCGAAGCCATTGAAAATCGGATCGCAGAGATTGAAGTGGAGATGAATGAAAACGGCTCTGACTTTGGCAAATTGTCAGCCCTTCAAAAGGAATTGGATCAGGAAAATGAGCGATTGCTTGAGAAGTACGATCGTTATGAATACCTGAGCGAATTAGATGAATAAGGAGGCCCTATGAATCAATTGAACCGTATATCCCTTGGGATTTCAGCCACTATTTTTACCATTATCGGTATCGTCTTGTTTATCAATCCGATTGAGCACATCGGCTCATTTAGCTGGTTGATTTCCTGTGGCTTCTTTTTAATTTCCCTTTCGCGTTTTTCACGCTATTACCGATTGCGCCAAGCTGGTGTCATTCAGCAGCAACAGCTCTTTCACAGTATGGTCGCCTTGGTTTTTGCGGTCTACTTACTGCTCTATGGCTATAAGACCTTGCCGATTGTCTTTCCAGTTACCTTAGGAATTTGGCTCATCTATCGTTCGATTTTGAACTTCAGAAAAGCCAATTTCTACTCGAGGAAGGTTGAAGAACTGTCCAAACGTTATATTTTCTTTGCCTTGCTACAGCTCTTCATCGGCTTATTCTTAATCGTTAGTCCGCTTTCGATTAGCGTCTTTCTATTAAATATTATTGGCTTGATTTTCCTCATTTTAGGATTTCAATCTTTTAGTCTCTTGTTAAAAAGTTAAGAAAAGTTACGTGCAAACCTTTGCGTTTGATAAAAAGTCTGATATAATAGATCTGTAAGTGTTTACAAGTTTGAAAGGAGTTACAGATGTCTAAAAAAATTATTGGGATTGACCTTGGGGGAACTTCAATTAAGTTTGCCATCCTCACTTTGGATGGGGAAGTTCAAGAAAAATGGTCTATTAAAACAAATATCTTGGATGAAGGTAGCCATATCGTAGAAGATATGATCGAATCCATCGCGCATCGCTTAAAGATGCTTGAGCTGGATGCTTCTGAGTTCCAAGGAATTGGAATGGGTTCGCCTGGTGTCGTTGACCGTGAAAAAGGTACAGTTATCGGTGCCTACAACTTGAACTGGAAGATCCTTCAACCAGTCAAAGAAAAGATCGAAACTGCCCTTCATATTCCATTCTTTATCGATAATGATGCCAACGTTGCTGCTTTGGGTGAACGTTGGAAAGGGGCTGGTGAAAACCAACCAGATGTTGTCTTCATGACCCTTGGTACAGGTGTCGGCGGTGGGATCGTCGCTGAAGGTCGTCTCTTGCACGGTGTGCGTGGAGCTGCTGGGGAACTTGGTCACATCACGGTTGACTTTGATGATCCAATCCAATGTACCTGTGGTAAAAAAGGCTGTCTTGAAACGGTTGCATCAGCGACAGGGATCGTCAACCTCACTCGTCGTTACGCCGATGAGTACGAAGGGGACTCTCAATTGAAAGTCTTGATCGACAATGGTGAAGAAGTGACAGCTAAAACGGTCTTTGATCTAGCAAAAGAGGGTGACGCTCTTGCTTTGATCGTTTATAAGAACTTCTCACGCTACCTTGGACTTGCTGCAGCCAATATTGGTTCAACCTTGAACCCATCTAAGATCGTTATCGGTGGTGGGGTATCTGCGGCTGGAGACTTCCTCTTGGATGGCGTGCGCAAGGTCTTTGAAGAAAACTCATTCCCACAAGTACGTGAATCTACTCAATTGGCGCTTGCTACTTTGGGAAATGATGCTGGTGTCATTGGTGCCGCATCTCTTGTATTACAATAAGATTAAAAGGAGATTTGCCTCTCCTTTTTTCTTTATCCTGTGATATAATGAAGGCAATAGTAGATTAAAGGAGGAGATATGACAAAAGCAGATACAATTTTTAAAGAAAATATTCGAAAAATCATGGAAGAAGGGGTCTGGTCAGAGCAGGCGCGTCCTAAGTACAAGGATGGCAGAACGGCCAACTCCAAGTACATCACAGGAGCCTTTATGGAGTTTGACCTCTCAAAAGGCGAGTTTCCTATCACGACCCTTCGTCCCATCGCGATTAAATCAGCCATCAAAGAGATGCTCTGGATCTACCAGGATCAATCGAATAGCTTAGACCTGTTAGAAGATAAATACAATGTCCACTACTGGAATGACTGGGAAGTAGGGGATAGTCGCACCATCGGTCAACGCTATGGTGCTGTGGTCAAAAAGCATGACCTTACCAATAAAATCCTCAAACAATTAGAGGCCAATCCTTGGAATCGCCGCAATATTATCTCGCTTTGGGATTATGATGCCTTTGAAGAGACAGAAGGTCTTCTGCCATGTGCTTTTCAAACCATGTTTGACGTGCGTCGCGTGGATGGAGAAATCTATCTAGATGCGACCTTAACCCAGCGTTCTAATGATATGTTGGTGGCCCACCATATCAACGCCATGCAGTATGTAGCGCTACAGATGATGATTGCCAAGCACTTTGGCTGGAAGGTCGGAAAGTTCTTTTACTTCATTAATAATCTTCACATTTATGATAATCAATTTGAACAGGCTGAAGAGTTACTCCGTCGGGAGCCTTCAGATTGTCGGCCACACTTGGTTTTGAATGTACCAGATGGAACCAATTTCTTTGACATCAAACCAGAAGATTTTGAACTGGTCGATTATGATCCAGTGAAGCCACAATTGAAGTTCGATCTTGCCATTTAGTAATAAATCAAGGTTTTTTGATACCTTGATCAATTGGTAAAATCCTTTTAGAATTAAAACAATTTTAGCTAAAAATTTTTACTCATTTTTGAGTCAATATGTTTTGAAAATCGTTCGGTTTTTGTTAAAATAGATAAGGTTTGTAAAAACTAAACAATTTTAAAAAGAATGTTAATTTATAGATAAATATGGAGGTCCATTAGATGGGGAAAGACTTATTTAATGATCGTATTAGCAGATTCTCAATTCGTAAATTGAATGTGGGTGTTTGCTCTGTACTATTGGGAACACTTGTTATGGTTGGGACAGCCGCAAGTGCAGCCGCAGAAGAAAAGACAGATACGACAAGTGAAAGTGTAGCAGCAGTTGCAACAGCGTCAGAAGCGCCTGAAGCGTCAACAGCTACAGCAACTTCAGCAACATCAACAGCTGCAACGACATCTACTTATGATGCAAACGCAGCAATCACTGCACCAGAGACTTCAACTGCTGCAGCAACATCAACAGCACCTGCTTCAACTAGTGAAGCAAGTAGCACAAGTACAGCAGCTTCAGCAACATCTGCTACCTCAACTGCACCGGGAACATCAACCGCTGCAACACCAAAATTAGAAGCAACTACGCCAGCAAACAAGGCAGCAGAAGCAGCTGCAACAGATAAGAAAGAAGAAGTGGCTGCTGGTGTCGTAGCACCAGCCTCAGAAAACAATGCTGTGACAGCAGAGACTTCTGGTCCTAAGCGTCGTAATCGTCGTGCTCTTGGTGACCCAAATGATCCAAGCTTGATCGGGGATGACGTTGAAGACGCAACTTCAACTCCAAAAGTTGAAAAACCTGGCTTTACAACAAATGTAAATGCTGCAGACCTTGCTAGTCAAATCTCCTGGTTGGACTTTGGCGATACAGCCAACTGGACAGGGACTACTACAACATCAAAAGGGGAACTTGCTCTCCAAGTCGGCGCGACCTACACCAAGGAAATCATGCCTGGCTATGTTGTAACCATCAAGGTAAAATCTTTGAAGCCTTTCCAAGCGACAGAAATATACAAAAAACGCCTTGAAGAACGAGGAGCAACAGAAGCTGAAAAAGCGACCTATGACCCCAATGCTAGAAATGGTTATGTGAATGGAAATGCAAATCCGTTTACCTTGGCGGAATTTAATGCCGGTGAAGAAGCTAAGGTTATTGCCGAGCCTCAAAACCGTTGGACTGAAATTAAAAATGAGGGGATTGATACTGGTACAACTAAGAAAACTACTATTAGTTCAGAATTAACCGGTGGGAACATTGGGATCCAGTTTGAAGTTTCTGCGACCTTCCGTGGCAAAACCGTAAAACCTGCCATTGTCATGGCAGATGGTGAGTCAGCTAACCCTGGTGAATTGGTTCTGTTTACCACCAATGGTGAAGGATGGAAACATATAGGGGAATGGAAAAAATCGACTAGAAGATATAATGTAACCTACATTCCAGAAGATACAGACAAATTATTTGGTTCAAACCCTTCCACCAATGTAAACGGTATGAATTTCGCTAGAACTAATCTTGACCAACTTCGTAGAACAACTCAAGTTGGACCAGACAAAAAAGAGGTCGCTTGGAAGTATTTTGGAAGTGCTGATTTAACAACTGGAGGTCTCGGTACAGGTGTCTTCGGTCCAAATATTTCTGCAAATGATGTTGATGTTCCTCTTGTTATGACAAAGGGAGCTTCTGAAATCGGTCTTTACATCGCTTCAGGTGGTAAACAGTCTGCTATGCTAGGATTCTTCCCACTTGATGAAGGAGATGCGCCTGAATCATACGGTAAAGCTATTCATTCGATTGCAACTGTAGATGGAATTACTGGTAAGAAAGTGAACCAACCTTATCTCGGTCACTTGAGTCCTGATATGGATGAAAACAATACCCTTGATTGGACGGGTGATGACAAGGCGACCACTGCGGATGAAGGCATCGACCAATTACTTCCAAATGATCTCAAAGGAAAAACTAATGAGCTGATCAAGATGGACCGGACACGTCCAGGTAATTACACCATTTCAGTGGAAGCTCATACGGGTGGAGCAGCAAAAGCTAACATCTATGGTTGGATAGATTTCAACCAAAACGGAACCTTCGATGAAGATGAACGTTCTGATTTAACAACTATTACCCAAGATGGAACGGCTACGTTAAGCTTTACAAAGAGTAAAACCTATATTGATCCTAGTGTCAATGAATTGGGCGTTCGGATCCGTATCGCAAAGAATGATAAGGAGATTGAAAGCCCAACGGGTATGGCTTTCTCTGGTGAGGTTGAAGACTTTAAGACTCAAATCACTCACCCACCAAAAGGGGAATTTAAAGAAACAACAGGCCCTCAAGGTGCAAAACAAACCGCTACTGTAGCCTTTACTGCTCGAGGTTTGCAAGGCTATAGCCTAACTGAGTCAGCAAAAATTGATGAAACAGTAGCTCCACAAATGATAGATAACCGTACAGGGCAAGTCGTAACACCTGGTGCAGATGGCTACTATGCTGTAGCTGGTCAAGGGAAGTACAAGATCACTTCAAACGGAACTTCTGTGGATGTTGAGTTCATTCCCGAAGATCACTTCCTTGGAACAGCTGACGGTATCTCTATCCGTCGTACAGACAGCAATGGCTACGATACGGGTTGGTCAACAAAATTCCCAGCCGATGAAGCCAATGTCGATACTGCCATCAATACCATGGACGGTCTATACATCCCAACAGTTACACCAACGGAAATTGAAGGGGTAGATAAGACTTCATCAGATGTCCAAGGTGCGACTCAAACTGGTACACCTACCTTTAACACAACTACAACGAATGCTAATGGCGAAAAGATCTCTGTCACTCCAAGCTTGGAATACCCTGCTAAATTGGTGGACCCAGCGACTGGTCAAGTAACCAATGCAACCTCTGTAACAGTAGCGGGCGAAGGAACTTACAGCATTGATGATGCTACTGGTAAAGTAACCTTTGTTCCAGAACCAGGATTCACAGGTACAGCTCAAGGTGTTACCGTATCTGTAACAGCTCCTGTCGGAAAAGATAAAGACGGTACCGTCCGTGATGAATACCTTAAGACAGCAAGCGCTAAATACACACCAACGGTTACTCCAATCACAGTGACTCCTACAGACAAGGTTTCTGAGAATGTTCAAAATGTTCCTCAAACACAAACACCAACCTTTGATTTGAGTAATGATAAGACTGCTGAAATCACTAGCAAGAAACTGGTAGATCCAGCAACTGGTCAACCAACTGATGAAACAACAGTGACAGTAGCAGGTGAAGGTAGCTATACAATCGATCCTACTACAGGAGCGGTGACCTTCACACCTGAAAAAGACTTTGTTGGTACTGCAAAAGGAGTAACTGTTCAGGCAACTGCTACTATTACAAATGCTAATGGTAAGACTGCAACCATTACTTCAGATGCGACCTACACACCAACTGTTGTGCCAGCAGTTCCAACTGCAAACCCTGCAACTTCAAAAGATATCCAAGGTGCGACTCAAACCGGTACACCAACCTTTGCAGGAACAACTGTTCAAGTAAATGGTGAAGATAAAGCTATTACCATTAAAGACAATAGCTACACATTGCTAGATAAAGATGGTAACGAAGTTTCAACGACACCAGCTTATGCGGCAGACGGTACAACCGTGATCGGTAACTTCACAATCGACCCAGCAACTGGTCAAGTAACTTTCACACCGACTGATAAATCATACACTGGTGCAGTCACACCAGCCAAGGTTCAAGCTGAAAGCTCAAACGGTATCAAGGTGGATACAACTTACACACCAGAAATCGTTCCAGTAACCCCAACTGCAAAATCAGTTGAAACAAAAGATATCCAAGGTGCTACTCAAACAGGTAAACCTGAATTCAAGGGTGGAACAGTGACTGTTGATGGTGTTGAGAAGACAGTTGCCATCAATGAAAATGTTCCAGCAACCTTCGATGATGGATCAACAACTAAGACAGTTGAAGGCGTTGGTACTTACACAGTAGCAACAGACGGAACAGTTACTTTCGTTCCTGAAAAATCATTCGTTGGCACTGCACCAGCTGTAACTGTTGTTCGTGAAGACATGAATGGAACTAAGGCTTCAGCGACTTACACACCAACAGTGACTCCGGTAACGCCAACTGCAGCCCCAGCTGAATCAACAGGTGTTCAAGGTGCGACTCAAACTGGTAAACCTGAATTTACTGCAGGTAACAGTCGTGTGCCGATGAATGATGCTGTACCAGCAACCTTTGACGATGGTTCAACAACGAGGACAGTAGAAGGTGTTGGTACTTACACAGTAGCAGCTGATGGAACTGTAACATTTGTTCCAGACCCAAGCTTCACTGGTACTGCACCAGCCGTAACCGTTGTTCGTGAAGATAAGAACGGAAGCAAAGCTTCTGCAACTTACACACCAACTGTAAATCCAGTCACTCTTACTCCAACAAATAAAGTTTCTGAAGACATTCAAAATGTTCCTCAAACAGAGACACCTACATTTGCTTTGAGTGATGATGAGACTGCTCAAATCACAAGCAAGAAATTGATTGACCCTGCAACAGGTCAACCGACGGATGAAACAACTGTAACAGTAGCAGGTGAAGGAACTTATACAATCGATCCTACTACAGGAGCAGTAACCTTCACACCTGAAAAAGACTTCGTCGGAACTGCAACTGGCGTGAAAGTCCAAGCGACTGCAACAATTACCAATGCAGACGGTAAGACTTCAACTATCACTTCAGATGCAAGTTACACACCAACAGTTGTAGCAGCTGTTCCAACAGCTAATCCAGCTACATCTAAAGATATCCAAGGTGCGACACAAACAGGAACACCAACCTTTGAAGGTGCAACTGTTCAAGTTAATGGTCAAGATAAAGCGATTACGATTAAAGATAATAGCTACACGCTTTTGGATAAGGATGGTAATGAAGTATCAAGCACACCAGCTTATGCTGCTGATGGAACAACTGAAATCGGTACTTACTCAATTGATCCAGCAACTGGACAAGTAACCTTCACACCAACTGACAAATCTTATACTGGTAAAGTAACGCCTGTTAAGGTTCAAGCTGAAAGCTCAAACGGTATCAAGGTAGATACAACCTACACACCTGAAATTGTTCCAGTAACTCCAACAGCTACACCAGCTGAAACAACAGATATTCAAGGTGCTACACAAACTGGTAAACCTGAATTCAAGGGTGGAACCGTAACAGTTGATGGCGTTGAGAAAACAGTAGAAATCAATGAAGATGTTCCAGCAACATTTGACGATGGCTCAACTACCAAGACAGTTGATGGCGTTGGTACTTACACAGTAGCAGCAGACGGAACTGTGACCTTTGTCCCTGAGAAATCATTCACAGGTAAAGCACCAGCCATAACCGTTGTTCGTGAAGATAAGAACGGAACCAAAGCTTCTGCAACCTACACACCAACTGTAACTCCTGTCACACCGACAGCGACACCAGCTGAAACAACTGATATCCAAGGTGCTACACAAACTGGTAAGCCTGTATTTACTGAAGGCGACAGCCGCGTGCCAATGAACGATGATGTTCCAGCAACATTTGATGATGGTTCAACTACCAAGACTGTTGACGGCGTTGGTACTTACACAGTAGCAGCAGACGGAACAGTGACATTCGTACCTGAGAAATCATTTACTGGTACTGCACCAGCGGTAACAGTTGTACGTGAAGACATGAACGGAACAAAAGCTTCCGCGACTTACACACCAACTGTAACTCCAGTAACACCGACAGCTCAACCAGCTGAAACAACTGGTAAGCAAGGTCAAACTCAAACAGGTAAGCCTGAATTTACTGAAGGCAACAGCCGTGTGCCAATGAACGATGACGTTCCAGCAACCTTCGATGATGGCTCAACGACTAAGACAGTTGATGGCGTTGGTACTTACACAGTAGCAGCAGACGGAACTGTAACCTTTGTTCCTGAAAAATCATTCACAGGTAAAGCACCAGCCGTAACAGTTGTTCGTGAAGATAAGAACGGAACAAAAGCTTCTGCAACTTACACACCAACTGTAACTCCAGTAACTCCAACAGCAACACCAGCTGAATCTACTGGACCTCAAGGTCTTGTTCAAACTGGAACTGTAACCTTTACAGAAGGTGATGAAGTAGCTCCAATTAACAAGGATTCGATTACTCTTCTTGATAAAAATGGTCAACCAGCAGCATCTGTAGTTGCTAAGTCACCAGAAGGTAAAGAAATTGGTACTTTCACAGTTGATAAAGATACAGGTGTAGTTACTTTCACACCGACAGATAAATCTTATTCAGGTGATGTTGTCCCAGTTAAGGTTCAAGCAGCTGATACAAATGGAACTACAGTTGAAACAACATATACACCGAAGATTACTCCAGTTGTTCCAACTTCTGAAGATGCTACATCGACAGATATTCAAGGTCAAACACAATCTGGTAAACCAACCTTCACCGAAGGAAATCCAAATGTTCCAATCGATGAAGATACACCAGCGACCTTCGAAGATGGTTCAACCACTAAGACAGTAGATGGCGAAGGAACTTACACTGTTTCTCCAGATGGAACCGTAACCTTCGTACCAGAAAAATCATTCACTGGAACTGCTTCAGGCGTAACAGTGAAACGGGTGGATAAGAATGGTACTGAAATCACAGCTAAGTACACACCAACTGTGACACCAGTAACTCCAACAGCTACACCAGCTGAAACAACTGATATCCAAGGTGCGACTCAAACTGGTAAACCTAAATTTACTGCAGGTGACAGCCGTGTGCCAATGAACGATGATGTTCCAGCTACTTTCGACGATGGCTCAACTACGAAGACTGTAGACGGTGTTGGTACATACACAGTAGCAGCAGACGGTACAGTGACCTTTGTACCAGAAAAATCATTCGTCGGAACTGCACCAGCGGTAACTGTTGTTCGTGAAGATGTGAACGGAACAAAAGCTTCTGCGACATATACACCAACCGTAACACCAGTTACACCAACTGCAGAAGATACAACATCTACTGACAAACAAGGTCAAACGCAAACAGGTACACCAACCTTCACACCAGGTAATCCAAATGTTCCAATGGATGATGATACACCTGCAACATTTGAAGATGGCTCAACAACCAAAACCATTCCAGGTGAAGGAACATATACTGTTGCTCCAGATGGAACCGTAACATTTGTTCCAGAAAAATCATTCACTGGAGAAGGTACAGGCGTAACGGTGAAACGTGTCGATAAGAACGGTACTCCAGTTACTGCTAAGTACACACCAACTGTAACACCAGTAACTCCAACAGCAACTCCAGCTGAATCAGAAGCACCTCAAGGTGTGGTTCAAACTGGAACTGTAACCTTCACTGAAGGTGACCCAGTTGCACCAATCGACAAGGATACCATTACTCTTCTTGATGAAAATGGTCAGCCAGCAGCATCAGTAGATGCGAAATCACCAGCAGGTGATGTGATCGGTACCTTCACTGTTGATAAAGAAACAGGTGTTGTGACCTTCACACCAACGGATAAATCTTACTCAGGTGATGTTGTTCCAGTTAAGGTTCAAGGTAAAGATACAAATGGAACAGTTGCTGAGACAACTTACACACCTAAGATCACTCCAGTTGTACCAACTGCTGAACCTGCAACATCTACAGATATCCAAGGTAAAACTCAAACAGGTACACCAAGCTTCACACCTGGTAACCCTGCAATCCCAATGGATGATGATGTGCCAGCAACCTTTGAAGATGGTTCAACTACGAAGACAATTCCAGGTGAAGGAACTTACACAGTTGCTCCAGACGGAACCGTAACCTTCGTACCAGAAAAATCATTCACAGGAACAGGTACAGGCGTAACAGTGAAACGTGTTGATAAGAACGGTACTCCAGTTACTGCTAAGTACACACCAACTGTAACACCAGTAACTCCAACCGCTGAGCCAGCAACATCTACTGACATCCAAGGTGCAACACAAACTGGTAAACCTGTATTTACTGAAGGTGACAGCCGTGTACCAATGAACGATGATGTTCCAGCAACATTTGACGATGGTTCAACTACGAAGACAGTTAAAGGTGTTGGTACTTACACAGTTGCTCCAGACGGAACAGTGACATTCGTACCTGAGAAATCATTTGTCGGAACTGCACCAGCAGTAACAGTTGTTCGTGAAGATAAGAACGGAACCAAAGCTTCCGCAACTTACACACCAACTGTTACACCTGTGACACCAACAGCTGATCCTGCTACATCAACAGATATCCAAGGTCAAACTCAAACAGGTAAACCAAGCTTCACGCCTGGTAACCCAAGTGTGCCAATGGATGATGAAGTTCCAGCAACCTTTGAAGAGGGCTCAACAACTAAGGTTATTCCAGGTGAAGGAACTTACACAGTTGCTCCAGACGGAACAGTAACCTTCGTACCAGAAAAATCATTCACAGGAACTGCTACAGGCGTAACAGTGAAACGTGTTGATAAGAACGGTACACCAATTACCGCTACTTACACACCAACTGTAACACCAGTTACACCAACTGCAGAGCCAGTTACTTCAATTGGTAAGAAGGGTCAAACCCAAACAGGCAAACCAACCTTCACAGAAGGTGATAGCCGTGTACCAATGAATGACAAAGTTCCAGCAACATTTGAAGATGGTTCAACTACGAAGACAATTCCAGGTGTTGGTACTTACACAGTGGCAGCAGACGGAACTGTAACCTTCACTCCAGAACCTGAATTTACTGGAACTGCACCAGCTGTAACAGTGGTTCGCGAAGATGTGAACGGAACCAAAGCTTCTGCAACTTACACACCAACTGTCCTTCCAATCACTAAGTTTGTTGATAAAGAAGGTAAGGAAATCCCAGGATATCCTACAGTTGATGGAGAAGAACCAAAAGCTGAAATTCCAGGTTACCGCTTTGTGGAAACGAAGAAATTGCCTAATGGTGATACTGAACACGTCTATGAAAAAGTTACGACTTCATATGTAGACGAAAATGGGGATCCAATCCCAGGTAACCCAACAGAAGATGGGGAACAACCGAAGAAAGATATCCCAGGTTATGACTTCGTGAAGACTGTTGTAGATAAAGATGGAAACACTCAACATATCTACAAGAAGACTGTGACACCAACTCCAATGCCGGATCCAACTCCGACACCAGAGCCACAGCCACAGCCACAGCCTACTCCACAACCGCAACCAACACCAGAACCACAACCACAGCCTACTCCGCAACCGCAACCAACACCAGAACCACAACCAAAACCAGAAGAACCAACGATTCCTGTCGTTCCAGAAACGAAAGAAGAAGTGAAGTATATTGATCCACAAAATCCTACTGCACAACTTCCAAACACAGGAACAAAAGAATCTTCTACTGCTGGTCTTGCAATCTTTAGCGCTTTAGCAGGTCTCTCATTATTCGGATTTGCAAAACGCAAAAAAGAAGACTAAGCTAACTTGTGGCTAAGAAAAACCGCGAAAATCTCGCGGTTTTTTCTGTTTGTATTTAAAAAAATATCCTCCAAACTAGATAGTTGAAATCAGTCTTTTATAAGAAAATTTGATAAAATAGAAGTATCAGTGTAAAGGATGAGAGAATGAAAAAGATAATTGGTATCTGGGCTCAAACTGAAAATGGCATTATTGGAAAGGACCAAGTCATGCCTTGGCATTTGCCAGCTGAGCTTCAGCATTTCAAAGAAACAACCATGGGACAAGCCATTCTCATGGGAAGAGTGACCTTTGATGGTATGAAAAAACGGGTTCTACCAGGTCGGACTAGTATTATCTTAACGCAAGATCAAGCCTATGATCCTGAAAATGATGCTGTACTCGTCATGCACAGCAAGGAAGAAGTCTTGGAGTGGTATCAGAAGCAAGAGAAGAATCTTTATGTTATTGGAGGCAGTCAGATTTTAAGGCTCTTCTCTGACCAGTTAGAAGAGTTGATCCAGACCATGATTCATGCAACGATTGATGGCGATACATTGGCACCAACATTTGAAGAGAGCCACTATGAAAGAGTCCGTCAAGTCCATCATCCGAAAGATGAGAAGAACCCATATGATTTTACGGTCAACTATTATAAGAGAAAGGATTTAGACTAATGGAGCGAAGTGTCTTTGGTTTTTTTACAGCTGTCCTATGTGTCATCTGTTTGATTTGCGCCTTACAAACCTTTCGTAAAAAACGGTTTGGCCTCGCTATTTTATTCTTACTAAATGCTTTTACCAATCTTGTGAATTCCATTCACGCCTTTTACATGACCTTATTTTAAACTAAATAGAAATAGAAAATGACAGAAAGAGGAAATACATGCCAACGAATCAAAATAATGATATGATGGTTTATTGTTCATTTTGCGGAAAGAGTCAAGATGAAGTCCAAAAAATCATTGCAGGAAACAACGCGTTTATCTGTAATGAATGTGTCGAGTTAGCACAAGAAATTATCCGTGAGGAGCTAGCAGAAGAAGTTCTTGCAGACCTTAGCGAAGTTCCAAAACCAATCGAATTGCTCAATATCTTGAACCACTATGTGATCGGTCAAGATCGTGCCAAACGTGCTCTTGCTGTAGCGGTATATAACCACTACAAACGCATCAACTTCCACGATACGCGCGAAGACGAGACAGATGTTGAATTGCAAAAATCAAACATCCTCATGATTGGTCCTACTGGTTCAGGTAAGACTTTCTTGGCCCAAACCTTGGCTCGTAGCCTGAATGTTCCATTTGCTATTGCAGATGCAACAGCTTTAACTGAAGCCGGTTATGTGGGTGAAGACGTTGAAAATATTCTCTTAAAACTTCTTCAGGCAGCGGATTTCAATATTGAGCGTGCAGAACGTGGCATCATCTATGTCGATGAAATTGATAAGATCGCTAAGAAAAGTGAAAACGTCTCGATTACACGTGACGTTTCTGGTGAAGGGGTGCAACAAGCTCTCTTGAAGATCATCGAAGGAACTGTCGCTAGTGTACCACCTCAAGGGGGACGTAAACACCCTCAACAAGAGATGATCCAAGTGGACACCAAGAACATCCTCTTTATCGTAGGTGGGGCTTTTGATGGGATCGAAGAAATTGTTAAGCAACGTCTTGGTGAAAAAATCATCGGTTTCGGTAAGAACAATAAAGCTATTGATGAATCCAGCTCTTACATGCAAGAAATCGTTGCGGAAGATATTCAAAAATTTGGGATTATCCCAGAATTGATCGGACGTCTTCCAGTCTTTGCTGCTCTTGAGCAATTGACAGTTGACGATCTTGTCCGTATCTTGAAAGAGCCACGCAATGCTCTGGTAAAACAATACCAAACCTTACTCTCTTATGATAATGTTGAATTGGAATTTGATGACGAAGCTCTTCAAGAGATTGCGAATAAAGCCATCGAAAGAAAAACAGGAGCTCGTGGACTTCGTTCGATTATCGAAGAAACCATGATGGATGTCATGTTTGAAATTCCAAGTCAAGAAGATGTCAAACTTGTTCGAATCACAAAAGAAGCTGTTGACGGAACAGAAAAACCAATTCTTGAAACAGCCTAGAAAGATAAAATATGGAAATTAACACACATAATGCGGATATCCTCTTAAGCGCTGCAAATAAGAGTCATTATCCTCAAGATGAGATTCCAGAAGTTGCACTTGCCGGTCGATCAAATGTCGGCAAGTCTTCTTTTATTAATACTCTCTTAAATCGAAAGAACCTGGCCAGAACATCTGGGAAACCAGGAAAAACCCAATTGCTAAATTTCTTCAATATCGATGATAAACTCCGTTTGGTAGACGTACCTGGTTATGGCTATGCACGTGTCTCTAAAAAAGAACGCGAGAAGTGGGGGCGGATGATTGAAGAATACCTCACCAGTCGTGAGAACTTAAAAGCAGTCGTTAGCCTAGTCGATTTTCGTCATGAACCTTCTGCAGATGATGTTCAGATGTATGAATTCTTAAAATATTATGAAATCCCTGTGATCTTAGTAGCAACCAAGGCAGATAAGATTCCACGTGGAAAATGGAACAAACATGAATCCATTATTAAGAAAAAACTGGATTTTGATCCAGCAGATACTTTCATTGTCTTTTCTTCTGTAACCAGGGAAGGACTAGAGAAGTCATGGGATGCTATTTTAGAAAATGCGTTTTACGAAATAAATTGAAATGACATGAAAATGTCATTTTTGTTTTGGATTTATCTCGCAATTGTAATACAAGTGTAATATAAGTGCCTTTGTTTTCTTCTATTTATATGGTATAATCTCTATAAAGATAAAAGATGATAAAAAATTAATTGGAGATAAATTGTATTATGAAAAAGAAAATACGGAATAAAACGAAATTATTTGGTTTGTTCGTTTCTGTATTGGCAGTGGGGACATTTGCTGCTGCTATGAGCGAGCACGTCACATCAGTTGGCGCTAATGACGGAACTTACCAAGCTTATTCAGACCCTACTGAAGCTTTCATCTCACAAATTGGTGAGTCAGCTCGTCAGCTCGGTCAAGAGAACGACCTTTATGCTTCCGTTATGATCGCACAAGCTATTCTTGAAAGTGGATCAGGTCAGTCTGGCTTGTCTTCTTATCCACATTACAACCTTTTCGGTATTAAAGGAAGTTATGCTGGTCAATCTGCAGTAATGCAAACTTGGGAAGATGACGGTGCTGGAAATGCCTATACGATTAATGATGCTTTTCGTTCTTACCCATCTTACTATGAATCATTGCAAGACTATGTAGCTGTTTTGAAACAAGGACATTTTGCAGGTGCATGGAAGAGCAACACCTCTAGTTATCAAGATGCAACAGCAGCTTTGACAGGTGTTTATGCGACAGACACAAGCTACTATGCAAAACTTAATAACATCATTGAAACTTATAATTTGACTCAATACGATTCACCAAATGTTCAAGGTGGTATTACAGGTTCGGTATACAATCCATATCGTCAACAGTTCACTTCACAAGAAATCTTGAATTTGGATATCGCTTGGGCGAACCGTTTGAATTATTAAAACTAAAACAGGCAGATGCCTGTTTTTTATTTGTTTTTAGCACACAGCGATATTCGATATAAAACGTATATGATGAAAAGTTAAGAATTCTTCCTGAAAACCTTTTCAAACTTTTCTCTCTAGGATATAATGATTTTGTTCACAAACATTATATAAGGAGAATAGTATGTCTGAATCTAATTTTATTCAAAAAGTTGGAGCGGCGTGTAATAAGAAAGAGGATCTCTATCAGAAATCTAAAACGCGCTATGCAGTCCGTTCTATTTTTGCTGGAGGATTTCTTACTTTAAGTACGGCGGTCGGATCAGTTGCAGCTGACTTATTAAATACCTTTGTACCTGGATCTGGTCGTTTTCTATTTCCATTCATCTTTGCCTGGGGTTTGGTATACCTCTTATTCTTAAATGCGGAATTAACCACCTCAAATATGATGTATTTGACGGCGGGGACCTATCTAAAGAAAATTAATTGGAAGAAAGCACTGGAAATTCTTCTTTATTGTACCTTCTTTAATTTAATTGGTGCTTTAATCGTGGCTTTTCTTTTCAATCAGACAACAGCCTTTGCTCATGTCGATCCAAAAGGTTTCCTAGCCACGGTAGCAGAAAATAAACTCCAACGAAGCAATCAAGTGGTTTTCTTTGAAGGAGTTATTGCCAATATCTTTGTAAATATTGCTATTCTTTCTTATCTATATTTCAAAGATGAAACAGCGAAGGTGCTCTTAGCTCTCTCTGCTATCTATATGTTTGTCTTTATGACCAATGAACACTTGGCTGCAAACTTTGCTTCTTTCTCATTATTAAGCTTAAATCCAGTTTCTAGCCAATTACCACATTTTGAGTTTTTAAATATTTTACGTCATTATAGCGTGACCTTCTTTGCCAACTGGGTAGGAGGAGGAGTTCTAATGGGACTAGCCTATGCTTGGTTGAATAATATCAAGAGTCTTTATAACGATTAAAAAATATAAAAAAAGTTTGCAAAAGTACTTGCATTCTTTTTTTATATATGATAAACTAATCTACGGTTTGAAAAAACTGCCTAAGACAGTAGGGGAGCTCGACTCATAAAGATCCTACCGAGGACAAAACGTATCAATTAAAAGAAGCGTATTGTACTTTCGTGTCTAGGTTTGGGCGCGTTTTTCTTTTGGAAAAATTCCCCAAGCAAAATAATTACGGAGGTGAACACACTAATGAGTGAAGCAATTATTGCTAAAAAAGCGGAACTTGTTGACGTGGTAGCTGAAAAAATGAAAGCTGCTGCATCAATCGTCGTTGTAGATTCTCGCGGTTTGACAGTTGAGCAAGATACAGTTCTCCGTCGCAACCTTCGCGGAAGCGAAGTTGAGTTTAAAGTTATCAAAAACTCAATCTTGCGTCGTGCAGCTGAAAAAGCTGGTCTTGAAGATCTTGCATCTGTATTCGTTGGACCTTCTGCAGTAGCATTTTCTAACGAAGATGTTATCGCACCTGCGAAAATCTTGAACGATTTTGCAAAAGACGCTGAAGCACTTGAAATCAAAGGTGGTGCAATCGAAGGCGCTGTCGCATCTAAAGAAGAGATTCTTGCACTTGCAACTCTTCCAAACCGCGAAGGACTTCTTTCTATGCTCCTTTCTGTACTTCAAGCGCCAGTGCGCAACGTTGCTCTTGCAGTCAAAGCGGTTGCAGACAACAAAGAAGACGCAGCTTAATCTTAAGCTACGCAGCGTAGCCTAGCTACAAAAAAATAAAAATATAAAATTAAAACTTATTTGGAGGAAATAACAATGGCATTGAACATTGAAAACATTATTGCTGAAATTAAAGAAGCTTCAATCCTTGAATTGAACGACCTTGTAAAAGCTATCGAAGAAGAATTTGGTGTAACTGCAGCTGCTCCTGTAGCTGTTGCTGCAGCTGGTGCTGCTGACGCAGGTGCTGCTAAAGATTCATTCGATATCGAATTGACATCTGCAGGCGACAAGAAAGTCGGCGTTATCAAAGTTGTACGTGAAATCACTGGTCTTGGTCTTAAAGAAGCTAAAGAACTTGTTGATGGTGCACCTGGTGTCATCAAAGAAGGTGTTGCTGCAGCTGAAGCTGAAGAAATCAAAGGTAAATTGGAAGAAGCTGGAGCTTCAGTTACTCTTAAATAATAGAGTTTCCAAACAAAATGAAAACCGAGGTTTAGGCCTCGGTTTTTTTGTCGTTGAAAATAATGATGATAGAATGTGAATAGAGGGCTTTTATAAAGCTAACATGTGTAGCTCTCTTTATTTTCTCTAAACCTACTAAATAGTGCAGTTTTAATGATGTTACATTTGCTATATTCCCTTGAGATGTTGCTAATTTGTTGCTATAATGGCTATAAATCATATCATAAAGGAGAAGATGATGAAAAATTTTAAACGTCTTTTGTTAGCTGTTGTAGCTGTCTTTGCAGCCGTCCTTTTGGTAGCTTGTGGCGCTAAAAGCGATAATGGGACTTACGTGTTTGAGCCTACTAAGGATGAGATCAAAGATATTATGCCAAGTGAATTTCAATCTTTGATAGGTGATAATTACTCATTCACTATTTCGATTACAATCAATGATAAGAAAGGTGAGATGAAAGTAGACACCAATGCAGGTGGTCAAAATGTAAATCAAGTGATTGATTTGGAAGTAGACCAAAAAGCTAAAACTCTTGTCTCAGAAAATGAGTATGGGAAAGCGGAAATTACTTATCAAGTTTCAGGAAATGTGTTAACGATTAAGGATGTGAAGAATTCTTTGATGGGTGACACAGACATGTTTAATAACTACATGAAAATTGCTAAGTTCAAAAAAGTTAAATAAGCAATCATGGCGGGATTTAAATTCCGCCTTATTCTATTTCTTTGTTGATACAAGAAATATTACAAGAATATGACATTTATAAACTTTCATTGCCGTGTACCTGAATTGTTGATATAATAGTGTTAATCTAACTAAAAAGGAGAAGTTATGAAAAACTTTAAACGTATTCTTTTGGCTGTAGTAGCTGTTTTTGCAGCAGTCCTCTTGGTGGCATGTGGTGCCAAAAGTGATAACGGGACTTATGTCTACAAACCATCAAAAACTGAAGTGAAGGAAATCCTTGAAGAACAAGGTGCTCCAAGTTCAAGTGTAGATGCATTGATCGACAATGTTAAATTGGAAGTTTCAGTGACCATTAAAGATAAAACAGGTAGCCTTAAAATTAAAGGTGAAATGATGGGACAAAAGACTGACCAATCATTTGATATGAAAGTTGACCAACAAAAGAAAACTCTTCAATCTAAAACAGGTGAAGGTGAGAAGGTTAAATACAAAGTTTCAGGCGATGTGTTCACTTTTGATTTATCTGGTGAGAAGAGTTCAGGTCATGAAGCTGCTTTGGAAATGTTCAAAAACGCTAAATTCAAACGTACAAAATAATACAAGAGAAGGGCAGAGAGTATCTGCTCTTTTTCTTCTTTAAAACATCTTGAATCGGTATTAAAATAGTGGTAAAATCTGATTATAAAATACATTAGGAGATTGATTATGAAAAATATTAAACGTATTCTTTTAGCTTTCGTTGCAGTTTTTGCAGCAGTCCTCTTGGTGGCATGTGGTGCAAAAAGTGATAATGGGACTTATGTCTACAAACCATCAAAAACTGAACTCAAGAAAATTCTTGAGGAGCAAGGATTATCAGGTAGTCAATTAGAGTCTATTGGAGACGTTATTAATTTTGAAGTTTCTATTAAGATCAAAGATTCTAAAGGAACCCTCAGCATCGCGGGTGAAGTCGCTGGTCAAAAGAATGAGCGATCTTATGATGTCAAAATCAATCAAAAAGAGAAAACAATCTCGTCAAATGATGGTAGTGGAGAAAAGATTACATACAAGGTCGATGGTGACTATTTGACATTTGATCTTTCTAAGTTAAGTAATAGCAACCAAGGGGATCTTATGATTCTTAAAAATGCTAAACTCAAACGCACAAAATAAAGCGACTGAAGAGTGGGAAAACCTGCTCTTTTGCTTTACTTTTATGACTGGTTTGATATAATAAATGAGACTACAGATGGGACTGGGGCAGGAATGATTTTCTTTGAAAATGATTTCGTCTCGCTCCCTCTTTTCTGTGTGATCAAGGTTATTATTTATGGAAAAGGAGAATCATCTATGCTATATATTTGGTCTTACTTGAAAAAGTATCCCAAGTGGCTAGCCCTGAATCTATTTTCAGCGGTCCTGTTTGTTATTGTCAATTTGGGCTTGCCAACGATTCTAGCTCGCATGATTGATGAAGGGATTAACCCGCGTGATGTGGATCGGCTGTATTTCTGGGGCTGGGTCATGTTTGCGATCATTTTGCTTGGGATTGTGGGGCGGATTATCTTGTCTTACGCGGTTGGTCAACTAACGACCACCATGGTCCGCGATATGCGCAATGACCTCTATGCTAAGTTACAGGAGTACTCGCATCACGAGTATGAGCAAATCGGGGTATCGTCATTGGTCACTCGCTTGACTTCGGATGCCTTTGTTTTGATGCAGTTTGCGGATTCTATGTTGAAGATGGGGGTCATCACACCCTTGATGATGGTTTCCAGTGTTCTCTTGATTCTGACAACTAGTCCTTCTTTAGCGTGGATTGTAGCGGTATCAGTACCATTTCTTGCTGTCGTCGTCTGGTATGTAGCAGTTAAGACACGTCCACTTTCCGAGAAGCAACAAAAGACCCTGGACCATCTTAATCAATTTGCACGTGAAAATTTGACTGGACTTCGTGTGATTCGTGCCTTTGCCCGTGAAGAATTCCAGGAAGAGAAATTTGCGGCTGAAAATGCAGTCTACGCAGAAAACTCGAATAAATTGTTCAAACTAACTGGTTTGACAGAGCCCTTATTTGTGCAGATCATCATTGCTATGATTGTGGCGATTGTCTGGTTTGCTTTGGATCCTCTTCATGACGGTAGTTTGAAAATTGGGGATCTGGTTGCCTTTATTGAGTATAGCTTCCACGCGCTCTTATCTTTCCTCTTTTTAGCCAATCTCTTTACCATGTATCCTCGGACTGCGGTTTCTAGCCGGCGTCTCAAGGAAATCATGGACATGCCCATTTCGATCGATCCAAATGAGAATGGTGTAACAGAAACAGCATCTCGTGGCTATTTGGAATTTGACAATGTCACCTTTGCTTATCCAGGTGAGACGGAGAGTCCAGTTCTCCATAATATTTCCTTTCAAGCCAAACCTGGCGAAACCATTGCCTTTATCGGCTCGACCGGTTCTGGGAAATCTTCACTTGTGCAGTTGATTCCTCGATTCTATGATGTCACCCTAGGGAAGATTTTGGTCGATGGTGTGGATGTCCGTGACTACAATCTGAAAGCCCTTCGCCAAAAGATTGGTTTTATTCCACAAAAGGCCTTGCTCTTTACGGGAACCATTGCTGAGAACCTTCGTTATGGGAAAGAAGATGCCTCTGTACAAGAGCTAGAACAAGCGGCTGAAATTTCCCAAGCCAAGGAATTTATCGACAGCCGTGAGGAACGCTTTGATACGCATTTGGCAGAAGGTGGTAGCAACCTTTCAGGTGGTCAAAAACAACGCTTATCCATCGCTCGTGCCGTTGTCAAAGATCCAGATGTCTTTATTTTTGATGATTCCTTCTCTGCCTTAGACTACAAGACGGATGCCACTTTGCGGAAACGTCTCAAAGAAGTTACAGGAGATGCGACCGTTCTGATCGTAGCGCAACGTGTGGGAACCATTATGGATGCGGATCAAATTATTGTCTTGGACCAAGGGGAGATCGTCGGTCGAGGTACTCACGATGAATTGATGGAAAGCAATGAGATCTATCGTGAAATTGCCAATTCGCAGCTCGATAGTCCATCGTTGACAGAAGAATAGAAAGGAGAAGCAGATGAAACAAGAACAAAACAGTTTTAGTAGACTATGGACCTATTTGAGAGCCTATCGCTTGGAAGTTTGCTTGTCCATTTTCTTAAAAATTCTAAGTGTCGTCATGAGTGTTGTCGAACCTTTTGTTTTGGGGCTTGCCATTACTGAGTTGACAAAAAATCTCATGGATATGGCAAAAGGCCTTGCAGGAGCTGGACTTAATACCTCCTATATCGCGATCATTATGACGCTCTATCTATTCCGTGGGGTCCTCTATGAGTTGGGATCTTATTATTCCAACTATTTCATGACCAATGCTGTTCAAAAGACCGTTCAGGACATGCGAAATGATTTGTCTCATAAAATCAACCACATTCCTGTTTCTTATTTTGACCGGCATCAGTTCGGGGACTTGTTAGGTCGTTTTACTAGCGATGTCGAAACTGTCTCGAATGCCTTGCAACAGTCCTTTTTACAAATCGTTAATGCCATCTTTACCTTGCTTTTTGTCATCAGCATGGTCTTATACTTAAACATCCAGCTGGGGCTAGTGGTCATCTTGTCCATTCCGATCACTTATTTCAGTGCTCGATTTATCATGAAAAAATCTCAACCTTACTTTAAAGAGCAGGCAGATGTTTTGGGGGCAATGAACGGCTTTGTGCAAGAAAATTTAACAGGTTTTAATGTCCTTAAGCTCTACGTCCGGGAAAAATCTTCTCAGGAAGAGTTTCATGATATTACCCATCACCTTCAAAAGGTAGGATTCAAGGCTAATTTCATTTCCGGCTTAATGATGCCGATTTTAAATGGGATTTCAGATTTGACTTATCTCATTATCGCTTTGTTTGGTGGCTTGCAAGTGATAGCAGGTCGTTTGACTGTCGGGAATATGCAGGCCTTCGTTCAATATGTTTGGCAGATCAACCAACCAATTCAAAACTTGACCCAATTGGCAGGACAGCTACAAAGTGCTAAGTCGTCTCTAGATCGGATTTTCCAAGTCATGGATGAACCAGATGAAGTAGCAGATGTGACAGAAACCCTTTCTGGAGATTTGACAGGGCAAGTCAGCTTTAAAAACGTTGATTTCCAATATGTAGCGGACAAACCCTTGATTCGTGATTTCAACCTAGAAGTCAAGCCAGGTGAAATGGTGGCCATTGTCGGACCGACTGGAGCAGGGAAAACAACCCTGATTAATTTGCTGATGCGCTTTTATGATGTGACTGCAGGATCGATTACAGTGGATGGTCATGATATTCGTCATCTATCTCGCCAAGATTACCGCAAACAATTCGGAATGGTGCTTCAGGATGCTTGGTTATATGAAGGAACCATCAAAGAAAACCTTCGCTTTGGTAATCTCGAGGCAACGGATGAGGAAATTGTGGAAGCTGCAAAGGCAGCCAATGTCGATCACTTTATCCGGACGCTTCCCGGTGGTTACAACATGGAAATGAACCAGGAGTCTAGCAATATTTCTCTAGGGCAAAAGCAACTCCTAACCATTGCGCGTGCGCTCCTGGCCGATCCTAAAATCTTGATTTTGGATGAAGCGACGTCTTCTGTCGATACGCGTTTAGAGCTCTTGATTCAAAAAGCGATGAAGAATTTGATGAAAGGCCGGACTAGCTTTGTCATTGCTCACCGCTTGTCCACCATTCAAGAAGCAGATAAAATCCTTGTCCTCAAAGATGGCCAAATCATCGAGCAAGGAAATCACCAATCCTTGTTAGCAGATAAAGGATTCTACTATGAGCTCTACAATAGCCAATTTTCAAATAAAAAAGCGGAATAAGCTCGTGTCATCAAAAGAGGTTTGAGAAAGCATTCTCAGTCTCTTTTTTCTTACTCACTTTTATTACTACATAAAAAGGTTAACATTTCTGCAACAAATTGATACAGAATATTCACACAATTCACCTTGTTTGTCATGATAATTTTTATTAGGATAGAATCGTTGTAAAAAATAAAAGGAGAAATGTGTGATGAATCATTTAAACAAAGATATCGTTTTTGGCATTCGCAAGTCTAAACTTGGAGTCTTTTCTGTCGTGATTGCGATCATGGGGGCTTGTTTTTTAACTGGACAATCTGTGGCAGCTGATCAAGTTGGAGAGCAGGCACAAGTCCAAACACAAGGGCAAGAAGCGACAACCTCTGATCCCGCAAGCTCTCAAGTAGATACCAGCCAATATGGAGCATCTATGCCTTACACCCGTTATGAAGCAGACAAAGGGAACCTCCTTGGAAAGGCAGAGGTAGAGCAGTCTCAAGATAGTCACTCAACAGCTATTGAAGCTTCTGATCAGACTTATGTCGCTTTAAAAGAAAAAGGAGATGGTGTTTCCTTTAAGGGCAATGAGCCAGCCAATGCCTTAACTGTACGCTACACAGTGCCAGATGGAGCCAGTGGACAACTCGATGTACAGGTGAATGGTCACAGTGTTCAACAATTGGACCTTTCATCTACGTCTAACTGGCAGTACTTGAATGACAAAGGTGTTCATGATAGTGCCCAGGAGGATACACGCGCTCGGTTCCAATTTGATGAAGTACACAGCCTTCTTCCAGGACTTCAGCTTCAAAAAGGAGATGTGGTTTCACTGGTGAAAAACAGGTCAGATGACGTCCATTATGGTCTTGACTTTGTGGAATTTGAGCAAGCTCCAGACCCGATTGCTCAAGGGGACAATGCTATCAATATTGTATCTAAAGGAGCTACGCCAAACGACGATACTGATGACAGCCAGGCCCTCTATGATGCGATTTATGAAGCTAAACAAACCGGAAAGAATGTCTATATCCCAGCTGGGCGATTTAATCTCAATCGAAAAGTCGGTATCGATGCTTCTGATATGAAGATTTCAGGGGCTGGTATCTGGCATACCCAACTGCATTTCACTAGCGACCAAGCTGGTGGCGGTGGTTTTGACTTCCTTCACCAAGATAACCATGTTGAATTTAGCGATGTCTATCTGTCCTCCAACCTTCGTTCACGCTATGGTGAAAATGCTCAGTACAAGGCTATTTCTGGAACGCCAGGGAAGAACTCTCATATTCACGATATATGGGCCGAACATTTTGAAGTCGGCATGTGGATTGGCGATTATGCTGGAAAAAATGATATGAAGTACACAGATGGTCTAGTAGTAGAAAATGTCCGTTTGCGAAACAACCTGGCTGACGGAGTCAACTTTGCCCAAGGTACTAAGAATTCGATTGTCCGCAATTCTAGTATCCGTGGGAATGGAGATGACGGACTTGCCAGCTGGTCAAGTATTGCGGATGGAACAGAATCAGCAGTAGCAGAAAATAATAAATTTTTGCACAATACGATTGAACTCGGTTGGCGCGCTGGAGGTGTGGGAATCTTTGGTGGAAAAGGCCATGAAATTGCCTACAATCGGATTAAAGACAATATCGGTGATGCCGGAATTCGCTTGACAACTGTCTTTAAGGGCCATAACTTTGATCTGAATGAAGAAGGAATTCGGGTTCACCACAATCTCTTGGAGCGTACAGGAACGAAGAGTGATATCTACAACAAGCATCGTGGATCGATTGATGTTGAAACACGCTATGGAGATATTAAAAATGTCACCATTGAGGACAATGTATTTGTAGCGCCATTTGATACAGGTGTGACCGATCACCTCAATCCAAATGGAGGTATCCTAAACCATGTAGAAGTTAGAAACAATCAGACAATAGCGCAACTCACTCAAGCGACTGAAGGAGGAGTGTCTGCCTCCGCTTCAAAACCAGTTGGACAAGTCTTGAAAGTGAAAGAAAAACCCCTTCAAGTAAGCGCAGTGAAAGCTTCCCTTCAACCATCAAAAGTTCAACCGTCTAAAAAACAAACTGGTCTGAATCTTAAACAAGCAAATACAGTCACCAAAACAGTCAAACCTAACTATGTCTTGAAAGCAACAAATTCCAAGCAAAAGAGCTTTTTGAAAGCTCCGAGTGCTTTGTTCCTTTACCGGATGATGGGGTTAAGTCAAACGGTTTAAGAAGGATGGAAATCCTGGATACAATTCCAGGATTTTTTGCTTGCTGCTAGTCCTTCATTGACAGTGAGAAGGCATATCGGTATACTAGGTATAATCTAATTAGGAGGCCTCCATGATGATTCGACCCGTTCAGCTCAGCGATGCAGCAGCTATCCGAGCGATTTACCAACCTTATGTGACAGAGACAGCCATTACCTTTGAGGTTGATGTGCCGACTGTCCTGGAATTTGAAAGACGAATCGCAAAAACGCTGACCCAATTTCCTTATTTGGTCGCAGAAGTGGATGGGAAAGTTGTGGGGTATGCCTATGCCTCGACCTATTATGCACGCGCTGCCTATGATTGGACCACTGAATTGTCTATTTATGTCGCAAAAGAGGCGCGTGGACAAGGGATTGGATCGGCTCTTTATACTGCCCTAGAAGAGGAGTTGCAAGCACGAGGCTACTTACGCTTTCTGGCTTGTATCGCAGTTCCGAACGAAGCGAGCATTTCCATGCATGAAAAGCGGGGCTATGTTCAAGTGGCTCATTTCCCAAAGATTGGCTATAAGTTTAACAAATGGCATGATATCGTCTGGATGCAAAAGACCATCGAAGGGCCAGTGAGAAAAATTAAGTAAGAGCTGTTAAGGAGTAGTAGCTAAATAAAATGAAAACTCCATATCACTTGAAACAATCCATAAATAATTCAGCATAGAAGATGTTTTTATACGAAAGAGGTTTTTATGACTCAAGAACAAAGTGCTAGGCTGTTACCTCAAAAGCCCTCCAGATGGGCCAAAATTCTACTTAACCGAAAGGTTCCCATTCTCCTGTTCTTCTTACTGGAATTGGCCTTTCTTGTCTTTTCATATCTCAGCCTACAAGAGCATTTCCCATCCATTATCTTATGGGAACACTTGTTGAGTGTCTTTACCTTCTTTTACTTGCTCAATCGTTCCATGGATTCTCGTTCCAAACTGTCCTGGGTGATTATCATTGCCCTCTTTCCAATTTTTGGGACGGCTCTGCTTTACTTTTCGTTAGCTGATTTGGGTGTGAGACGCTTGAAGAAGCGGCTTGAGAATGCTACAGTGCAGGCATCTGACTATCTAAGCACCGATCCAGAAGTTGCTGATTATTTATCCCAAAGTGATCGCCAATTACAGAAATTAGCTTATTTTTTGGAGCATAGTCCAGCCCAGTTTCCTATCTACAGCAACACAGAGGTTACCTATTTTCCACTTGGAGATGACATGCTACCAGCCTTGTTAGAGGATTTGAAAAAGGCGGAACGTTATATCTTCATGGAATATTTCATTATTGACGAAGGGATCATGTGGGGTGAGATTTTAGCTATTTTGGAGGAGAAGGCCAAGGCAGGTCTGGACGTTCGTGTCATGTTTGATGGGATGAATGAGATGACTACCTTGTCCTACGATTATATCGAGCGCTTGCACAAGGTTGGGATTAAGGCTCAGACCTTCTCACCAGTCAAGCCCATTCTATCAACCTATTACAATTACCGCGACCATCGAAAGATTACAGTGATTGATGGTCAAGTTGCTTACACTGGTGGCGTTAATATTGCTGATGAGTATGTCAATAAACGAGAACGCTTTGGTCATTGGAAAGACACGACCCTTCGCTTAGATGGTTCAGCAGTTCAAACACTGAAAGCTCTCTTTTTGACCATGTGGACAGTGACTGGAATAGAAGATAAAAGGGATATGGAGCGCTATCTACAAGAAAAACCTCAACAAAGAAAGAGTCAGGGCTTTGTACTCCCTTATGGCAATTCACCATTGACCTATCACAAAGTGGCTGAGGATGTTTATCTTCATTTACTGAATACATCGACCGATTATGTTCACATCATGACCCCTTATTTGATCTTGGATGACGAATTGGTTAGAGCTATGACTTTCGCGGCCAAACGAGGAGTAGATGTTCGGATCATTATGCCAGGGATTCCAGATAAACAATATGCCTTTGATATTGCGACGACCTATTTTAAAGTGCTCTTGGATGCTGGCGTCCGTATTTTCCGTTATACCCCAGGTTTTGTCCATGCTAAAGTTTATGTTTCTGATAGCCAACAAGCTGTGGTAGGAACCATTAATACAGACTACCGAAGTCTTTATCAAAATTTTGAAGATGGGGTCTATCTCTACAAAACTCTGGAAGTGCTAAAGATTGAAGAAGATTTTGAGAAAACCCAGGCTCTCTCAGAGGAAGTCACTCTAGAAAGTTTATCTAAAATGCCTATGGCTCATCGTCTGGGCGGTTATCTTTTTTCTCTGATTGGACCTTTGATGTAAAAAAGGAGGAATCATATGGATACAAAAATTCTTTTGAAATTGTTAGAAAACCAAGCTGATCCAGCGAAAGTCTCAGCAATGGAAGCTTATATGAAAAATAAATTCAGCTTTCTTGGCGTTCAAAAACCAATTCTCAAAAAGATTGAAAGAGAGTTTTTTAAACCCTTCATAAAGGATCCAATTGATTGGACTTTTGTGGAAGAGTGTTGGCAGCAACCTTACCGTGAGTTTCAATATATTGCTATGGATTATCTGGATAAAAAGAAGAAGGAGCTTAGACCTGAAGATTTTCCAAAGCTAAAGGAATTGGCTCAAACCAAGTCCTGGTGGGATAGTATTGATCAGTTGGACCGCATCATCGGAGAGATTACTTTCACATATCCAGAAACCAAACAGGTTATGCTGGATTGGAGTAGGGATCAGGACTTTTGGTTGAGGCGGATTGCCATTGATCACCAGCTTATGAGGAAAGAAAAAACAGATACGGATTTGTTAGAAAAAGTGATCCTCAATAATCTAGGTCAAAGCGAGTTCTTTATAAATAAGGCAATTGGCTGGAGCTTACGCAACTATTCCAAGGTCAATCCGGATTGGGTAGGGGCCTTTATCGACCGCTATCGAGATCAGTTGTCACCATTAAGCATTCGGGAAGGAAGCAAGTACTTACCTTCTTGACAGTTTGTGGATGTTCATGGTAAACTAGATTCATGCGATGAGTCGATTGGCTCCTTTGGAGCCTTTTGCGCTGAGGAGGTCTACATTCAATTGTAACGCAGGAGCGGACCTTGAACAGTTGTGTGAACCTGCTGTTCTCACCGAAAGGTGCCTCAAATCCTGGTCTTCGGATCAGGATTTTTTTGTTTCCTCAAAGAACCGAAAACTATTATAATACAGTTGCTACAAAGTTATGTTGGTGTTATAATATAGTAAAGTGCCTAGGTCAGAAAGGAGTGGAGTTGATTGGGAGATTTCTATCATTCTAATGATTCAGCATCTACAGACTATTCGCATAAAATTGAGGAGCTTGAAAACTCTAAACAATTTCAGGATGCCATCGGATTGATCCGAGAACAGATGAAGAACAATCTTAAGTGGAATGTTTTGCGATCCTTTGGTATTATTTGCGCCATACTGTCTCTCATTTTATTGCGTTTTGCAGCTATTCCTTTGATCCTTTTAGTTGTTGGTTTGTATTATTGGCCACAATATAAAAAACGAAAAGCCTTGTTTGGGGATCGAATTCGTTCGAACGATGAGATCTATCTTGATGATATCCTTTCGCCTGTATTAAAGGAAGTTTTTCCTCGAGCTTCGATCAAAGAGGACGGTTCCATCCCTTCTGAAGCTCTCTCGCATTTATGTCCTCGGTCGACTGATTTTCTATGTTTCAAAGAACTATCGTTTCATGATGACAAAGAGCTAACGGTGTCAAATCTCTATGCCCATCATACGGAGACTCGTTACCGGACATCTAATGGACATACGAGGACGGAACATGTGGAAGTTACAGATTTCCTTGGACAAGTGTTCTCTTTATGTCTACCGATCAATTTCTCTGGTCATCTTCGGGTGGTTCCGACCAAGAAATCATTTCTTTTTAAGAGGGAGGTGAATGGGGTTTATCCTGGAGCCAGAGGAGATGAAGTTCAGATTGAAACCGAGGATATTCGCAATAACGAAAATTACAATATCTACTGCACGGATGAACTGTCTGCCCGTAAATTTCTCACCCCTAAGATGTTGGAATGGTTTGATCGACAAATTTCTCAAAATGCCATGTGTGTATTTTTGAAAGACAAGAAACTATTTATTTCTTTGTATACCGATCGCTATATCTTTCCGACGCCCCAAAAACCAGAAGATATTGATCAACTATCTTTGGTATCTGAATATCATAAATTATGCAGAGAACTAGCTTTAATTAAAGAAATAACAGCAATTTTTGAAGGAGAAGCATCATGAATCTCATTATCGGCTTAATCATATTTGTTGCCCTATTGGCTATTTGGTTTATTAGTGTAGGAAATCGTCTCAATCGCTATCTAGTGACCATTGAAGAATCAAAGAGAACGGTCGATATCGTTCTCGTAAAACGCTATGATACCATTTCGGAAATGCTAAAAGTAGCCAAAGCTTATGCCAAACATGAGCAACAGATTTTCACTGATTTAGTTGCTTTACGCCAAGGAGCAACTATTCAAGAATCCAACCAAGTCATTACCAATCAAAATGATGTCTTGGCACAAATTCGTGCAGTGGGTGAAAACTATCCAGAGCTCTTGTCTTCTAACCAATTCTTGGCCCTACAAAAGGAAATTGCTGACGAAAATGAAGATCTTGCTGCAGCGAAGCGAATTGTTAACAGTAATGTCAGCCACATCAATCAAGAAATTGTTTCCTTTCCAGCGTCTATCGTAGCAGGTGTAAAGGGGATCCATCAAGTTCCATTTCTTGCTGAAGAAACACAAGGTAAGAAAGATTTAAGTGATTTGAACTATGACCTGAATTAAAGAGCTTTTATGATAAATAACCATTAAAAATCCTGGTCTTAGAATCAGGATTTTTTCCTACTGTTGGTACTTTTCATTTATGCCAAAAAATTGTATAATGGTACAAATACTCAATTTTTAGAAAATTTTGAAAGAGGATTTACTATGGGATACACAGTTGCTGTTGTCGGTGCTACAGGTGCCGTTGGTGCTCAAATGATCAAAATGTTGGAAGAATCTACTCTTCCAATCGATAAAATTCGCTACCTTGCGTCAGCACGTTCTGCAGGAAAAGTCTTGCAATTTAAAGGGCAAGACGTGACCATCGAAGAAACGACTGAAGATGCTTTTGAAGGCGTTGATATTGCTCTTTTCTCAGCTGGTGGTTCAACATCTGCCAAATATGCACCTTATGCGGTAAAAGCAGGCGCAGTAGTGGTTGATAACACTTCTTATTTCCGTCAAAATCCGGATGTCCCATTGGTAGTTCCTGAAGTGAATGCACATGCTCTTGATGCTCACAACGGAATCATCTCTTGTCCAAACTGTTCAACAATCCAAATGATGGTCGCTCTTGAGCCAGTTCGTCAAAAATGGGGCTTGGACCGTATCATCGTATCTACTTACCAAGCTGTTTCAGGTGCCGGTATGGGAGCTATTCTTGAAACCCAACGTGAGTTGAAGGAAGTCTTGAATGATGGGGTCAACCCACGCGATGTCAAAGCTGAAATCTTGCCTTCAGGTGGTGATAAAAAACATTACCCAATTGCTTTCAACGCTCTTCCACAAATTGACGTCTTCACAGAAAATGACTATACTTACGAAGAAATGAAGATGACAAACGAGACTAAGAAAATTATGGAAGACGATAGCATTGCCGTGTCAGCAACTTGTGTGCGGATTCCAGTCTTGTCAGCTCACTCAGAGTCAGTCTACATTGAAACAAAAGAAGTGGCACCAATTGACGAAGTGAAAGCTGCTATTGCAGAATTCCCAGGTGCAGTCCTTGAAGACGATGTCGCTCACCAAATCTATCCTCAAGCAGTCAATGCTGTCGGTTCACGTGATACATTCGTCGGACGGATTCGTAAAGACTTGGATGCTGAAAAAGGAATCCACATGTGGGTTGTTTCAGATAACCTCCTTAAAGGAGCTGCTTGGAACTCAGTCCAAATCGCAGAAACTCTTCACGAACGCGGACTCGTACGTCCAACAGCTGAATTGAAATTTGAATTGAAATAGGGAGCGAAACAGAAATCAGTAACTCGAAGAGTTTGATTTCGTAGTTTCGCCCCCGCACAGTTGATTAGGAAGTACGAATGTTGCAAACATGAGTAGTTCCAATCAACCACTGCGTCAGGATTCAGAAATCAGCAACTCGAAGAGTTTGATTTCTTCCTCAGCTTTCTAACGAATCAACTTGTTTTATGAACAGATCTTGAGGCAAAGGCAAGCATGCCCCAGCCTCTTTCTTATATAGAGAAAGGTTTTTCAATGTCTTATAATGATTTAAAAGATTGTAAAATCATCACTGCATTTATCACCCCCTTCCATGAAGATGGAACCATTAATTTTGATGCTCTTCCTGCCTTGATCGAGCACCTCTTGGCTCATCATACAGATGGGATTCTCTTAGCTGGAACGACTGCAGAAAGTCCAACTCTGACCCACGATGAGGAATTGCAACTCTTTGCGGCCGTTCAAAAGATTGTCAATGGTCGAGTTCCTTTGATCGCTGGTGTCGGAACCAATGAAACCCGCGACTCGATTGAGTTCGTTAAAGAAGTGGATGCTTTTGGTGGCTTTGCAGCAGGATTGGCTATCGTCCCTTACTACAACAAACCATCCCAAGAAGGAATGTATCAACACTTTAAAGCGATTGCGGATGCATCTAATCTTCCGATTATTATCTACAATATTCCAGGGCGAGTGGTTGTCGAAATGACACCAGAAACCATGCTTCGTTTGGCAGAACACCCAAATATCATTGGGGTAAAAGAGTGTACAACCCTGGCTAATATGGCCTACTTGATTGAACACAAGCCAGAAGAATTTCTCGTCTATACAGGGGAAGATGGAGATGCTTTCCATGCGATGAACCTTGGGGCTGATGGAGTGATCTCAGTGGCTTCTCATACAAATGGAGATGAAATGCATGAGATGTTCCAAGCCATTGAACACAATGATATTAAAAAGGCTGCGGCTATCCAACGTCAATTTATCCCTAAAGTCAATGCTCTCTTCTCATATCCGAGTCCAGCTCCTGTCAAAGCTGTCTTAAACTATATGGGCTTTGAAGCAGGGCCAACTCGTTTGCCATTGGTGCCAGCACCGGCAGAAGAAGCGAAACGTATCATCAAGGTTGTAGTAGATGGGGATTACCATGCTACTAAAGAGATCATTACGGGAGTCCTTCGTCCGGATTATTAATAAAATTGTCATGAGGAATGTATGTCAGAGTTAGAAAAAACAGAGTTAGAAAAAACGGATTCAGAAAAATCAGAACTAGAAAAATTTAAAGAACGTCATGGTCTTGAAAAGTTAGATGGTGTGATGATCCATGATAAACCGACCATTAAAACAGGCGAAAAAGCTGGATGCATCGGCGCTCTCTTACTTTTAATTGGATTTGGTACAGGAATTATTTTATTGCTAGTTCATTTCATATTTGATTTCGATTCCAAGCTACTCAATCTTCTTTGGGAAACGGTAGCAGCTTTAGGATTTATTTTTAGTTTAGCAGGAGCTTTTCAAATTGGTCCCCTTACGATTCACCGCTACTCAAGAGAAGCCGACAAGGATAAACATTTTGAAATTGATAGAGCCTACAATCTCTATAATGTTCTCTATAAACCGACTAAAACAGTCCTTCTCCAATATGATAGTGACGAAGATCAGCTGATTGCTGTCAATGCTGGTGGTGAACTATTAGTGGAACTCATTAGAAAAGTAGAGATGGAGAAGTTACCTCTGAAGAAGATTTTGAAGACCTTCCGTTTGGATCATGTCTCTGACCATCTTTGGAGATTGACCTACAGCTATAAAAAAGAAGATGTGGTCATGGAAAAAAGTGATCGTTAGATTTTTTCATCCAATCATCTACTCTAAGTCCTGAAAAGAGCTTTGATTCTTGGCAAAAAAATTATATAATAAAGTAGTAGGTCTTCATTTCTTTCTAAGGGAAATGGAGTATTCATGAAAATTTAAACATAAAGGAGACTCCGATGGAAGTCATTAAACGTAGTGGAGAAGTGGTTGAATTCAACCCAGATAAAATTTACCAAGCTATTTTGAAAGCTGCGCAAGTTGTCTATGTTTTGACAGATGATTTGCGACAAAACCTAGCTCAAGTGACCAAGAAAGTTGCTATGGATTTGGATGAAGCTCAAGTAGAACGCGCAACCATCAGTATGATCCAATCATTAGTGGAACAACGCTTGCTGGGAGCAGGTTATATTACCATTGCAGAACACTACATTTCTTATCGCTTGCAACGTGATTTGGAACGGAGTGGCTATGGTGATCATATCGCCGTGCATTTGCATTTTGAGCAAATTCGCTAGAATACTAATAGAAGTTACTTCGGTAGCTTCTTTTTAGTATTTTTCTTAATCACAGTGATTTCAGAAAACATGGTATAATAGAAGAGATTGAACTGGAAAGGAATGGAGAACATGGCAACTATACAATGGTTTCCTGGACACATGTCCAAAGCTAGAAGACAAGTACAAGAAAATTTAAAATTTGTGGATTTTGTGACGGTTCTGGTAGATGCTCGTTTGCCCCTATCAAGCCAAAATCCTATGTTAACCAAAATTGTTGGTGATAAGCCTAAATTAATGATTTTGAACAAGGTAGACTTGGCAGATCCTGTGGCAACAAAAGAATGGCAGGACTATTTTGAGTCTCAAGGCATCAAAACCTTGGCTATCAACTCCAAAGAGCAATCTACGGTTAAGAAGGTCACAGATGCTGCTAAGAGCTTGATGGCCGATAAAATTGCTCGTCAGAAGGAACGAGGGATTCAGATTGAAACCCTTCGGACCATGATTATCGGGATTCCTAATGCCGGGAAATCAACTCTGATGAACCGCTTAGCGGGGAAAAAGATTGCTGTTGTTGGAAATAAACCAGGGGTGACCAAGGGGCAACAATGGTTGAAAACCAATAAAGACCTTGAAATCTTGGATACCCCAGGGATTCTCTGGCCAAAGTTTGAAGATGAAGAAGTGGCTTTAAAGCTCGCCTTAACAGGAGCGATAAAGGATCAGTTGCTTCCAATGGATGAAGTGACCATCTTTGGCCTTAACTATTTTAAAGAGCATTATCCAGCTGTTTTGCAGGAACGTTTTAAACAAATGGATCTGGAACAAGAAGCTCCTGAAATCATTATGGAAATGACCCAGAAATTAGGATTTCGTGAAGATTACGACCGTTTTTACCAACTCTTTGTTAAAGACGTCCGCGATGGAAAATTGGGACGCTATACGCTAGATCGCGTAGGGGAATTTGATGGCAACCATTAAGGAAATTAAAGAACAATTAGCAAGCATTCAGCGGTTAGACGATCCTTTATTGACTGAATTGGAACAGGATAGCCGATCTGGTGTGATCCAAGCGATCGCAAAGCGAAAAAAAGAAATCCAAAAACGTTTAGATGAAGATGAACGTTTGGAAAAAATGCTAGCCTATGAAAAAGAACTTTATACTCAAGGGATTCAGCTCATTGCAGGAGTGGATGAAGTGGGACGTGGTCCATTAGCGGGACCAGTTGTTGCAGCTGCCGTGATCTTGCCGAAAGCTTGTAAAATTCCAGGACTCAACGATAGTAAAAAGATTCCAAAATCAAAACACAAGGAAATCTATGAGGCTGTGCTCCAAAACGCCATTGCGATCGGAATCGGCATCAAGGATAATCAAGTGATTGACCAGGTTAATATCTATGAAGCTACGAAGCTAGCCATGAGGGAAGCCATTGGTCAGCTAGAGCCTCAACCCCAGCATCTTTTGATTGATGCCATGAGGTTAGATCTTCCTATTTCCCAAACTAGTATCATCAAAGGGGATGCCAACTCCTTATCCATTGCTGCAGCATCCATCGTAGCCAAGGTGACTCGGGATCAGATGATGGAAGAGTTTGATCGAAAATATCCGGGTTATGATTTTGCACAGAACGCTGGCTATGGGACAGCTAAGCATCTGGCTGGCCTCGACCAGCTGGGAGTGACCCCTATCCATCGGCGTTCGTTTGAACCCGTCAAATCAATGTGTGAGGATTAGGTTATGCTATTCACTATCGACATCGGTGGTACCTTTATAAAGTACGGTCTGATGGACGCAGACTATCAATTGGTTCATACAGACAAGATCCCAACACCACCTACGATTGAGGAGTTTTGGCAAGGATTAGAAGAAATCGTTACACCCGTAAGGGAAGAAATCGAGGGAATCGCCATTTCATGCCCCGGTGAGATCCAAAAGAGCCTTGGCTTTGTCTTGCGAGGTGGTCTCATTCCATATTTGCGCAGCATTCCTCTAGCAAGTAAACTCGAACAAACATTTCAAGTACCCGTCACTGTTCTCAATGATGGAGAAGCCGCTGGTCTAGCGGAAGCAAGGCTTGGTAATCTAAAAGATTGTCCATGTGGTGCGACCTTGGTCTTGGGGACAGGAGTAGGTCTCGCTCTTCTTTCTAATGGTGACCTATTGAGAGGATGGCAACTGACAGAATACATTCGGTCTATTGATAAGGCAGAAAGAACACCAGAAAATCGCCGCTTTCATCGTGAACTCTTTTTGCAAGGCATTTCCAATCTTTTGGAAAACACCGGTTCAGCTGTTCAATTTGTTGAGAAGGCTAGTCATATTTTAAACCTAGAAAAGGCAGATGGTATAGCTGTTTTCAAAGCTCTTGATCTAGGGGGCCATGAGGAGCTGATATCCTTGTTTCAAGAATATTGTCATGATATTGCAATTTTGATTTTTAATCTTCAATCATTGCTCCTGATTGAAAAAGTGACGATTGGCGGGGGCATTAGTAGTCAACCACTATTGATCGATGAGATCAGTCGACAATACCATGAGCTGCTCTCTCAAAAAGGGCATAAACAATTTGAGGCCTTGCCGATCCAAGCGGCTCGCTTCCATAATGAAAGCAACTTGATTGGTGCCGCATCTTACTTTTATTCTTCGACATATCAAAAAAAGTTCTAGAAATAGAGCTTTTTTCTTTTCTTTTTCGAATAAATAAGTGAGAGGAAGTAGAAGGTGACCATGGAGAAATTTGAAATCTTTAAATTAAAAGAAGCCGGTTTATCAAATGAGCAAGTCTTGAGAGTCTTGGACTACTGTAGGAAAGAGCAAGTCTTACCAAGCTTAGAAGAGATAGCGAGGATCGCTCGCTGTCGCAGTATCCTTCATTTTGTAGACAAATACCGGCAACTAGATGAAGACCATTTACACAAGGAGTTTGAACGGTTCCCATCTCTATCCATTTTTGATCCAGAATACCCTGAGGAATTGCTACAGATCTACAATCCTCCTGTACTCCTTTTTTACCAAGGGGATTTGCAACTGTTAAGCAAACCGAAGATTGCAGTTGTTGGAGCTCGAGAGACCACGCGAGAAGGGGTTCGTTCTGTAGAGAAGATAATTAAGGAACTTGGAAATGAACTGGTCATTGTTAGTGGACTTGCTAAGGGAATTGATGCGACAGCTCATTATGCCAGTATACGAAATGGTGGTAAGACCATCGGAGTGATTGGAACGGGACTGGATGTCTTTTATCCTAAAAGCAATCAGAGATTACAGTCCCATATGGGGGAACACCATCTGATCTTGAGCGAGTATGGTCCAGGGCAGGCACCACTTAAGTTTCATTTTCCTGAGAGAAATCGCATCATTGCTGGTCTCTGTCAGGCAGTGATTGTGGCAGAGGCGCGATTCCGTTCAGGCAGTTTGATTACTTGTGAGCGTGCTATGGAAGAAGGCCGAGACGTTTTCGCTATTCCAGGAAATATTTTAGATGGAAAATCTGCAGGCTGCCATCACCTAATTCAAGAAGGCGCAAAGCTTATCACATCAGGCCAGGACATTCTTGATGAATTGAAATACGAATTGTGATTTTCCTATAGGAGAAGTTCCTAGTTGACATCTTTCTTAAAATGTATTAAACTCAATGAGATTTATACAATACAGAGGGATAAAACGTGGTAACAAAAAAGAAAAGCAGTACAACCAAGAAAAATTTGGTGATTGTGGAGTCTCCTGCTAAGGCCAAAACAATCGAGAAATACCTTGGTCGTAACTACAAAGTCATGGCCAGTGTTGGCCATATTCGGGACCTGAAAAAATCAACCATGTCGATCGATTTCGACAATAACTATGAACCGGAGTATATCAATATTCGCGGAAAAGGTCCCTTGATCAATGATTTGAAAAAAGAAGCTAAAAAAGCCAAACAAGTCTTTCTCGCAAGTGACCCGGACCGCGAGGGAGAAGCTATTTCTTGGCATTTAGCGCATATTTTGAACTTGGATGCCAAAGAAAAAAACCGTGTGGTCTTTAACGAAATCACCAAGGATGCCGTTAAAAATGCCTTTAAAGAACCGCGCCAAATCGATATGGACTTGGTCGATGCCCAACAAGCCCGTCGGGTCTTGGACCGGATTGTAGGGTATTCGATTTCGCCTATTCTTTGGAAAAAGGTCAAAAAAGGACTTTCTGCAGGACGCGTGCAATCTGTTGCCCTCAAATTAATCATTGATCGTGAAAATGAAATCAATGATTTCAAGCCGGAAGAATATTGGACCATTGATGGCGTCTTTAAAAAAGGGACCAAGCAATTCCAAGCCAGCTTCTATGGGATTGATGACAAGAAGATGAAGCTCAACACCAATGAAGAGGTGAAAGCTGTTCTTGAGCGCTTAGATGGTAAAGATTTTACCGTTGAGAAGGTGGAAAAGAAAGAACGTCGTCGGAATGCGCCACTTCCATACACCACCTCTTCCATGCAGATGGACGCTGCCAATAAGATCAACTTCCGTACACGCAAGACCATGATGGTCGCCCAGCAGTTGTACGAAGGAATCAATATTGGCTCTGGTGTTCAAGGTTTGATTACCTATATGCGTACCGATTCTACACGGATCAGCCCAGTTGCGCAAAATGAAGCAGCTAACTTTATCGTGGATCGCTTTGGTGAGAAATATTCCAAGCATGGAAGCCGCGTGAAGAATGCTTCTGGTGCCCAAGATGCCCACGAAGCCATTCGTCCATCCAGCGTCTTCAATACTCCTGAGAGCATTGCCAAATACTTGGACAAAGACCAATTAAAACTCTACACTTTGATTTGGAACCGCTTTGTAGCTAGTCAAATGACAGCTGCTGTCTTTGATACTATGAATGTCCGTTTGGGGCAAAATGGGGTTCAGTATACGGCAAATGGGAGCCAGGTGAAGTTTGATGGTTATTTGGCTATTTATAACGACTCAGATAAGAACAAGATGTTACCGGATATGGTAGAAGGCGATATCGTCAAGCAAGTCAATAGCAAGCCGGAGCAACACTTCACTCAACCACCTGCTCGTTATTCTGAAGCGACCTTGATTAAGACCTTGGAAGAGAACGGTGTTGGTCGTCCTTCAACCTATGCTCCGACGATTGAGACCATTCAAAAACGCTATTATGTGAAGCTGGTAGCAAAACGCTTTGAACCAACAGAATTAGGGGAAATCGTCAATAAACTGATTGTTGAATTCTTCCCAGATATCGTCAACGTGACCTTCACAGCAGAGATGGAAGGGAAACTCGATGATGTCGAACTTGGAAAGGAAGAGTGGCAAAAAGTCATCGATGCCTTCTACAAACCATTCACTAAGGAAGTCGCAAAGGCTGAAGAAGAGATGGAAAAAATCCAAATCAAAGACGAACCAGCTGGTTTTGATTGTGAAGTTTGTGGTAGCCCGATGGTGATTAAATTAGGACGTTTTGGTAAGTTCTATGCTTGTAGTAATTTCCCAGATTGTCGTCATACTCAGGCCATTGTCAAAGAAATCGGCGTGGAGTGTCCTGAGTGTCATCAGGGACAAATCATCGAACGCAAAACCAAGCGGAATCGTATTTTCTATGGATGCAATCGCTATCCAGAGTGTGAATTTACCTCTTGGGATAAACCGATCGGTCGGGATTGTCCAAAATGTGGCCACTACTTAGTTGAGAAAAAAGTTCGTGGTGGCGGCAAACAAGTTGTATGTAGCAATGGCGACTACGAAGAAGAAAAAGTGAAATAAGCTTTCAAATAATTCAATGTCTATTATAACGGCAATTTTTATAAATGTCTGTTATAATAGACATTCGTTGGACAGGAAGGAAAAACCTACCTGTCTTTTTATTTGGCTTTTTGGTATAATGGAGCAAGTAGAAAATTAGAAAGATTTGTGGGTGTCAAAACAGTCCAGCAGGGTGTTTTGATACCCAAAGAGGTATTAGTGTCATGTCTCAATCTTATATCAATGTGATCGGTGCGGGCCTTGCTGGCTCGGAAGCGGCTTATCAGATTGCCCAACAGGGAATTCCGGTCAAGCTCTATGAAATGCGTGGGGTCAAATCCACTCCGCAACACAAAACAGACAACTTTGCTGAGTTAGTCTGTTCCAACTCTCTTCGAGGAGATTCTCTGACCAATGCTGTTGGCCTCCTCAAAGAAGAAATGCGTCGCCTGGGTTCTGTTATCCTTGAAGCAGCTGAAGCGACTCGTGTACCGGCCGGTGGAGCACTTGCAGTGGACCGGGAGGGCTTTGCTAACCAAGTGACGGAAAAGGTGTCCCAACACCTACTCATCGAAGTCATTCGCGATGAAATTACGGTATTGCCGACAGATGCCATCACAGTGGTCGCAACGGGGCCTCTAACTAGCGATGCCTTGGCAGAAAAGATCCATACCCTCAATGGTGGCGACGGTTTCTATTTCTATGATGCAGCAGCTCCAATCATCGATGTCAATACTGTCGATATGAACAAGGTCTATCTCAAGTCACGCTATGACAAGGGAGAAGCAGCCTATCTCAACTGTCCCATGACCAAACAGGAATTTATGGATTTCCACGAGGCCTTGGTCAATGCAGAAGAAGCCCCGCTCAACTCTTTTGAAAAAGAAAAGTATTTTGAAGGTTGTATGCCAATTGAAGTCATGGCCAAACGAGGCATCAAAACCATGCTCTATGGCCCTATGAAACCAGTTGGACTCGAGTATCCAGATGATTACAAAGGTCCACGTGATGGGGAGTTTAAGACACCCTATGCAGTTGTTCAGTTGCGTCAAGACAATGTGGCAGCTAGCCTTTACAATATCGTCGGCTTCCAAACTCACCTTAAATGGGGTGAGCAAAAACGGGTTTTCCAAATGATTCCAGGTTTGGAACATGCGGAGTTTGTCAGATACGGCGTCATGCACCGCAATTCCTACATGGATTCTCCAAATCTGCTGGAACAAACCTACCGTTCTAAGAAACAAGCTAATCTCTTCTTTGCAGGTCAAATGACAGGGGTAGAAGGCTATGTTGAGTCAGCTGCCTCAGGTTTGGTAGCTGGAATCAATGCCGCTCGCCTTTTCAAAGGAGAAGAAGCAGCGATTTTCCCAGAAACAACAGCTATCGGAAGTTTGGCTCACTATATCACCCATGCCGATAGCAAACATTTCCAACCCATGAATGTCAACTTCGGGATTATCAAGGAGCTAGAAGGACCACGCATTCGGGATAAAAAGGAACGGTATGAGAAAATTGCCGAACGTTCTTTACAAGATTTGTCTCAGTTTATGGAAAAATAACCCAATAAAGGAAAAAGTTTGGAGAAAATCCAGACTTTTTCTTCTAAAAATGGTATAATGAATAAAATTTAGAATATAGAGAGTTTTCTGACAATGAACAAATCCTATTTTTATTTAGATATGAAGACACACGAGTTGAAAGTGCCTTATACCGGAAAACTCCGTCGTGTGCGAGTCTTATTACCTAAGAATTATGAAACGGATACAGATAGACGTTACCCTGTTGTTTATTTCCACGATGGGCAAAATGTCTTGTATAGCAAGGAAGCTTATGCGGGTCATTCCTGGAAAGTCATTCCAGCCATCAAGCGGAATCCTGATATTAGCCGCATGATTGTCGTTGCGATCGATAATGATGGTTTCCAACGCATGAATGAATACTCTGCCTGGAAGTACAAGGAATCCAATATTCCTGGCATGCAATTTGGTGGCAAGGGAGTTGAGTACGGCGAATTTGTCATGGAGGTGGTGAAACCTTTTATCGACCAAGAATACCGGACTCTTGCTGATCGAGAACATACGGCCATGATTGGTTCTTCCTTGGGGGGAAATATTACCCAATTCTTGGGATTAGAATACCAAGATCAAATTGGTTGTTTAGGTATCTTTTCATCCGCTAACTGGCTGCACCAAGATGCCTTCAATCATTATATCGAACGCAAAAAATTATATGCAGACCAACGGATCTACATCTATGTGGGGACTGAAGAGGCGGATGATACAGATAAAACTTTGATGGCAGGGAACATCAAGCAAGCCTATATCGATTCATCTCTTCGTTATTATCACGACGTCATCCAACAAGGGGTCGATCTCAATCATATTGCCATTCGGATTCAATCCGGTGCTATTCACCATGAAGAAGCTTGGGCTGAACATTTACCAGAATGCCTTCGTTTTTTGGCAGAAAATTGGGATTAATAGACTGTAAATAAAGAAATAAAGGAAAGAGGAAACTTATGAATATTGAACATTTAAGCCACTGGAGTGGCCAACTCAACCGTGAAATGTATCTGAACCGCTATGGACATGCTGGTATTCCTGTTGTGGTCTTCGCTTCATCAGGTGGAAGCCATAACGAGTACTATGACTTTGGTATGATTGATGCTTGTGCTCAGTTTATCGAAGAAGGACGGGTTCAATTCTTTACCCTTTCTAGTGTGGATAGTGATAGCTGGCTTTGTAATTGGAAGAATCCTCACGATCGAGCAGAAATGCACCGAGCTTATGAACGCTATGTGATTGAAGAAGCCATTCCTTTTATCAAACACAAAACAGGCTGGTTTGATCCGATGATGACAACTGGTTGCTCTATGGGGGCCTACCACGCGCTCAATTTCTTCTTGCAACATCCAGATGTCTTCAACAAAGTGATTGCCTTGAGTGGTGTCTATGATGCTCTTTTCTTTGTTGGTGACTTTGGAGGCGATGAAGCCATTTATCAAAACTCGCCATCTGATTATATCTGGAACCAAAATGATGGCTGGTTTATTGATCGTTACCGTCAGGCGGAAATCGTTGTTTGTACTGGTTTAGGGGCTTGGGAACAAGATGGACTTCCATCTTTCTACAAACTGAAAGAAGCCTTTGATCACAAAAATATTCCTGCATGGTTCGCTGAATGGGGACATGATGTCGCCCACGATTGGGAATGGTGGCGCAAACAAATGCCATATTTCCTAGGCCAAATGTATCTATAAGTAAAAAGGGAGGAGACCTCAATGAATTATATCGTTATTTCACCATATTACCCACAAAACTTCCAACAATTTACCATCGAACTAGCTAATAAAGGGATCACTGTCTTGGGAATTGGTCAAGAGCCATATGAACAGTTAGATGAGACTTTGCGCAACAGCTTAACAGAATATTTCCGTGTTGAAAATTTGGAAAATCTGGATGAAGTGAAGCGTGCGGTAGCCTTTCTCTTTTACAAACATGGTCCAATCGACCGTATCGAATCCCACAATGAATACTGGTTGGAATTGGATGCGGCGCTTCGGGAACAATTCAATGTCTTCGGGGCTAAGCCAAAAGATCTGAAGAAAACCAAGTTCAAATCCGAAATGAAGAAACTCTTCAAGAAGGCTGGAGTCCCAGTCGTTCCGGGTGCTGTGGTTAAAACAGAAAAAGACATTGATAAGGCTGTGAAGAAGATTGGGTTACCATTGATTGCTAAGCCTGACAATGGGGTAGGAGCAGCAGCAACCTTCAAGATCGAAACGCCAGAAGATGTGGACCATTTCAAGGCAGAATGGGATGGCCATACTGAGTATTTCTTTGAGAAATTCGTCACTTCTAGTGAGATTTGTACCTTTGATGGTCTGGTCGATCGCGATGGTAATATTGTCTTCTCGACGACTTTTGACTATGCCTATACGCCACTCGATTTGATGCTCTACAAGATGGACAATTCTTATTATGTTCTTAAAGAGATGGATCCAAAATTGCGTCAATACGGGGAAGCGATTGTCAAAGCCTTTGGTATGAAGGAACGTTTCTTCCACATTGAGTTCTTCCGCGATGGGGATGACTATATTGCGATCGAGTACAATAATCGCCCTGCAGGTGGCTTTACCATCGACGTCTACAACTACGCTCACTCGATTGATTTGTACCGTGGCTATGCTGCCATCGTAGCAGGGGAACCCTTCCCAGCTTCTGAGTTTGAACCCCTTTATTGCTTGGCAACTTCTCGTCGTGCCAATGCAGCCTATGCTCTGTCAGAAGAAGAAGTTTTGGCTAAATACCATGATCAATTCCGTGTCAAGAAAGATATGCCTGCAGCCTTTGCTGAGCTTCAAGGTGATTACCTTTACATGTTAACAACGCCTAGTCGTGAAGTATTAGAACAAATGATTCATGACTTTGGTCAACGCCAATCATAAGATAACGACCGGTAGGATAGGATCCTATCGGTTTTTTATATTTTAATGCAATCTCATGAAAGAAAAGTTTGTGAAATAGTTTATTTTAAGTTGAAAATGCTTATAAAACCTTCCTCCAAGGTATATAGTTTGTGAAATCATTTGAGCATTATTTTTGACAGTGCTTTCATTTTTGGCTAGAATAAAAATGAATGAATAAATGCTAAGAAAGGCGAAATGATGGCAACATTAGATAAAAGTCTCTTATTGGAAATGTTCCGTAAAATGGAAGAAATCCGTCGCATGGACTTAAAAATTGCACAGTTAGTAAAAAAAGGGAAAGTGCCAGGAATGACGCACTTTTCTGTTGGGGAAGAAGCGGCTAACGTTGGCGCGATGTTGGCTTTGAACGATGATGATTTGCTGACATCTAACCACCGTGGTCACGGACAAGCCATTGCTAAAGGAATCGATTTGAATGGCATGATGGCTGAGATCCTTGGGAAATATACCGGTACTTGTAAGGGGAAAGGCGGCTCCATGCATATCGCTGACCTCGATGCTGGTAACCTTGGTGCTAACGGGATCGTTGGTGGTGGTATGGGAATTGCAGTAGGTGCTGCCCTTACTCAACAAATGAAAAAAACTGGTAAGATTGTTGTCTGCTTCTTTGGCGATGGCGCAACCAACGAAGGTGTCTTCCACGAAGCAGTCAATATGGCTTCCATCTGGAATCTGCCAGTAATTTTCTACTGTATCAATAACGGTTACGGAATCTCTGCCGATATCAAGAAAATGACCAATATCCAGCATATCCATGAGCGTTGTGCTGCTTATGACATTCCTGGTATGTTTATTCCTGATGGGAACAACGTTATTGATGTCTATGAAGGATTTAAGAAGGCAGTCGACCATGTTCGCTCTGGTAAAGGCCCTGTCTTGATTGAAAGTGTCACCTATCGTTGGCTTGGTCACTCTTCATCTGACCCTGGTAAATACCGAACACGTGAAGAAGTCGAAGAGTGGAAGAAGAAAGATCCAATCGAAAACCTTCGCAAGTATCTCCTTGAAAATGAGATTGCGAGCGCAGAAGAATTGGATCAGATCCAAGAAGAAGTAAAAGAAGCAGTGGAAGCTTCAGTGAAATTTGCGGAAGAAAGCCCATTCCCTCCACTCGAATCAGCTTTCGAAGATATTTACGCAGACTAAGGGGGAGTAGAGAATTATGGAAACTAAATTAATGTCTTTCCGCGATACCATTATCCTTGCTATGTCTGAGGAAATGCGTCGCGACGAAAATGTATTGTTGATGGGAGAAGATGTCGGGGTTTTCGGTGGAGACTTCGGAACTTCAGTAGGAATGCTTGAGGAATTCGGTCCAGAACGTGTTCGTGACTGTCCGATTTCTGAGGCCGCGATTTCAGGTGCAGCAGCAGGTGCAGCCATGACTGGACTTCGCCCAATCGTTGATATGACCTTCATGGATTTCTCAGTAATTGCCATGGATGCTATTGTCAACCAAGCTGCTAAAACTCGCTACATGTTTGGTGGAAAAGGGCAAGTCCCGATGACAGTCCGCTGTGCTGCTGGTAATGGAGTTGGATCTGCAGCTCAACACTCCCAATCCTTGGAATCATGGTTTACTCATATTCCTGGTTTGAAAGTTGTTGCTCCTGGTACGCCTGCGGATATGAAAGGACTTCTCAAGTCATCTATCCGTGATAACAACCCCGTTATCATTCTTGAGTACAAATCAGAATTCAACCAAAAAGGGGAAGTGCCTGTTGATCCAGACTACACGATTCCACTTGGTGTCGGAGAAATCAAACGTGAAGGAACTGACGTCACTGTCGTAACCTACGGAAAAATGCTTCGTCGCGTGATGCAAGCAGCTGAAGAATTAGCAGAAGAAGGGATCTCAGTAGAAGTAGTAGACCCACGTACCTTGGTCCCACTCGATAAAGAGATCATCATTAATTCTGTCAAGAAAACAGGAAAAGTAGTTCTTGTCAATGATGCCCACAAGACAAGTGGCTATATTGGTGAAATTTCAGCTATTATCTCTGAATCAGAAGCATTTGATTACTTGGATGCACCGATCCGCCGTTGTGCGGGGGAAGATGTGCCAATGCCTTACGCACAAAACCTTGAGAATGCAATGATTCCAACAGTTGAAAGCATCAAAGATGCCATTCGGAAAACGTATAATAAAGAATAAGACATAACATAAATTATTTTATGTGAATGAAATTCGTTTTTCTCTCTCGTTTTTTATCTGAAAAATGCGACATGAGAGAGTCGAATCGATGATATTGACGAAAGAATTAGTAAGTCTACTAGGTTGACCGCCTGATAGCGGCAACCGTAGCAACTTGAGATACGCATGTATCCAAATTGCTTGTAGAATTGAACTCGGGCTAAAGTCAGTGTGAAAAAGATAAACTTTCCTAGAAACTAAGGTTTCTTCGTCAAGTTTCCTATTTTCACTTTGACTTTTGACGCCCTTAGTATCTTTTAATAGAATAGGAGAGGTCATGGCTGATGATAAGCTAAGAGCGACTCCTGCGGCCAGAAAATTAGCGGATGATCTAGGGATCAACCTCTATGATGTTTCTGGTTCAGGCGCAAACGGTCGTGTCCACAAAGAAGACGTGGAAACTTATAAAGACACAAATGTGGTTCGCATTTCACCACTTGCAAAACGAATTGCTTTAGAACACAATATTGCTTGGCAAGAAATCCAAGGAACTGGTCATCGTGGTAAGATCATGAAGAAGGACGTCCTTGCTTTCCTTCCTGAAAATATTGAGAATGAGACCATTAAGTCACCTGCTGAAATAGAGAAGGTGGAGGAAGCTCCAGATAATGTGACACCTTATGGTGAGATCGAGCGGATTCCGATGACACCAATGCGGAAGGTGATCGCTCAACGGATGGTGGAATCTTACTTGACAGCACCAACCTTCACCTTGAACTACGACGTCGATATGTCTCAAATGTTGGCTCTTCGTAAGAAGGTATTGGATCCAATCATGGAAGCCACTGGTAAGAAAGTCACTGTAACAGATTTGCTTTCTCTAGCAGTGGTTAAGACCTTGATGAAACACCCATACATCAATGCGTCATTGACGGAAGATGGCAAAACCATCATCACTCACAATTATGTCAACTTAGCGATGGCAGTTGGGATGGACAATGGACTCATGACACCGGTTGTCTATAACGCAGAAAAAATGACCTTGTCAGAGTTGGTCGTAGCCTTCAAGGATGTTATCGGACGTACCTTGGACGGGAAATTAGCTCCAAGTGAATTGCAAAACTCAACCTTTACCATTAGTAACTTAGGAATGTTTGGCGTTCAATCATTTGGACCGATTATCAACCAACCAAACTCTGCCATCCTTGGAGTTAGTGCAACGGTTGAAAAACCAGTTGTTGTAAATGGTGAAATTGTCATTCGTCCAATCATGAGCTTGGGCTTGACCATTGACCACCGCGTTGTCGATGGTATGGCTGGTGCCAAATTCATGAAAGACTTGAAAGCCTTGATTGAAGACCCGATTTCAATGTTGGTCTAATCAACGAGAGAGAATAGAAACAAGAAAAAGAGGGAAATAAAATGGCCTTAGAAGTAATTATGCCAAAAGCCGGCGTAGATATGACCGAAGGACAAATCGTCCAGTGGAATAAAAAAGTCGGCGAATTTGTAAAAGAAGGAGAAGTGCTCCTTGAAATCATGACAGACAAAGTCAGCATGGAGTTGGAAGCGGAAGAAGACGGTTACTTGATTGCTATCCTGAAAGGGGATGGAGAAACTGTTCCTGTAACAGAAGTGATCGGTTACCTTGGTGAAGAAGGGGAAAACATCCCAACCGCTGGAGCAGCAGCACCAGAAACGAGTCCAGCACCAACTGCAGCAAGTGCTTCAAACGATGACAATAAGAGCGATGATGCTTATGATATTGTAGTGATCGGTGGGGGCCCTGCTGGTTACGTATCTGCCATTAAGGCAGCTCAATTAGGTGGTAAGGTTGCTCTTGTTGAGAAATCTGAACTTGGTGGAACATGCTTGAACCGCGGATGTATCCCAACTAAGACATATCTCCACAACGCTGAAATTATCGAAAATATCGGACATGCAGCCAACCGTGGTATTATCATTGAAAATCCAAGTTTCTCAGTAGATATGGATAAACTTTTAGAAACTAAATCTAAAGTTGTTAATACCCTTGTTGGTGGTGTTGCGGGTCTTCTTCGCAGCTACGGTGTGGATGTTCACAAGGGTATCGGTACCATTACGAAAGATAAGAATGTCTTGGTTAATGGTTCTGAATTGCTTGAAACGAAGAAAATCATCCTTGCTGGTGGTTCCAAAGTCAGCAAGATTAACGTTCCAGGTATGGAATCATCCCTTGTCATGACGAGTGACGATATTCTTGAAATGAACGAAGTTCCAGAAAGCCTCGTGATCATCGGTGGCGGGGTTGTCGGGATCGAACTTGGTCAAGCCTTCATGACCTTCGGGTCAAAAGTTACGGTCATTGAAATGATGGACCGCATTGTTCCAGCTATGGATGCAGAAGTATCTAAGAACCTTCGCTTGATCCTTGAACGCAAGGGTATGACAATCTTGACTGATACGAAATTGCAAGAAATCATTGAAGAAGATAGCAAACTCCGTATCAAGGTTGAAGGAAAAGATGATATTATCGCCAACAAAGCTCTTCTTTCAATCGGGCGTGTTCCAGATCTTGAAGGTATCGGTGAAGTTGAGTTTGAATTGGATCGTGGACGGATCAAGGTCAATGAATACATGGAAACGTCTGTTCCAGGTATCTATGCGCCAGGTGATATCAACGGTACCAAGATGTTGGCTCACGCTGCCTTCCGTATGGGAGAAGTTGCGGCTGAAAATGCTCTTAAGGGAAATCATGCTGTTGCCAAATTGAACTTGACTCCTGCAGCCATCTACACCCTTCCAGAAGTTGCAGCTGTTGGTTTGACTGAAGAACAAGCTCGTGAGAAATACGATGTTCAAATCGGTAAGTTTAACTTTGCGGCGAACGGTCGTGCCATTGCATCAGATGCGGCTCAAGGATTCGTTAAAGTTATTGCAGACAAGAAATACGGTGAAGTTCTTGGGGTTCACATTATTGGTCCAGCAGCAGCTGAATTGATCAACGAAGCTTCAACCATCATTGAGATGGAAATCACTGTAGAAGAAATGCTCAAGACTATCCATGGTCATCCAACCTTCTCAGAAGTGATGTACGAAGCCTTTGCGGATGTACTTGGCTTGGCTGTTCATTCACCTAAGAAGAAATAGTATTTGAAATGATAGAATGGCTGGACAGCAAATGCTGGACCAGTCTCTATCGTATATAAAGGAATCTTATGAAATACATTATTAATTATTCAAATGATACTGCTTTTAATATTGCTTTGGAAGAATATGCCTTCAAACACCTTTTAGATGAGGATCAAATCTTCCTTCTCTGGATTAACAAACCATCGATTATCGTTGGTCGCCACCAAAATACCATCGAAGAAATCAACCGCGACTACGTTCGGGAGCATGGGATTGAAGTGGTTCGCCGGATCAGTGGTGGTGGGGCTGTTTATCACGATTTGAACAACCTCAACTACACCATCATTTCAAAAGAAGATGAAAACAAAGCCTTTGACTTCAAGAGCTTTTCAACTCCCGTGATCAACACCTTGGCTCAACTTGGGGTTAAGGCTGAATTCACGGGTCGTAACGACTTAGAGATTGATGGCAAGAAATTCTGTGGAAATGCCCAAGCTTACATCAATGGTCGGATCATGCACCATGGTTGCCTTCTTTTTGACGTTGATTTGTCAGTCCTTGCCAACGCTCTCAAGGTATCAAAAGACAAGTTTGAGTCTAAAGGGGTTAAATCGGTTCGTGCTCGTGTCACTAATATCATCGATGAATTGCCAGAAAAAATCACGGTTGAAGAGTTCCGTGACTTGCTTTTGGACTACATGAAGAAAGAATACCCTGAGATGACAGAATATGTCTTCTCGGATGAAGAATTGGCTGAAATCAATCGTATCAAGGAAACCAAGTTCGGTACCTGGGATTGGAACTATGGAAAGTCTCCTGAATACAATGTCCGTCGTGGCACCAAATTCCCAAGCGGTAAGGTTGAAATCTTCGCGAACGTCATTGAATCAAAAATTCAAGATATCAAGATTTACGGTGACTTCTTTGGTATCGAAGATGTTGCAGCAGTAGAAGACGTTCTTCGTGGTGTCAAATACGAACGTGAAGACGTCCTCAAAGCCCTTCAAACCATTAACCTAGGTCGTTACTTCGCAGGTATCACTGCAGAAGAAATTGCTGAAGCAGTGGTGGAATAAAGTTAAAGATATCCATTTAACATGGATATCTTTTATCTTAAACTTGATATTCGAAAACTATGAGTGTACAATATAGAGGAAATCTGAACAAAAAAGGGGATCATATTCGATGATTAAAATTCCAGTTGAAAATCTTGGTCTATTTGAACAGTTAGATCGTATAGTCATGGCTTTTTTTAGAAAGCAACAATCTTCAAGTCCTTACGATTTAAATGTCAGTATTACACAAGAACACCTTGACCAGAAAAAGCAGGAGTTAGAACCATTAGGTTATCAAGCTGTCCAACTACCATTAGGAATGGCTTTAGATAACATCATCCAGCAACCTTATTATAAAAACTTAATCATTGGTGGTCTTGCTCCTGAGGAAATAATCGTTAGCAAAGAAGAATTAATGCCTTTGAAAGATATCGTGGATAGCTTTTGTATTATGTACGCTGCAGCGAATAATAGATTGGAAAATAGTAAAGCTTATGAATTAATGAAAGATAAGACGGTTTATTTTATTGGTAAACTATTTACAGATTTTCCGAAGGCCGGTGATGAAATTGCTTATTTAGGAATTGATCGAATAGCGAGCGATGGTACACCATATGAAGCTGTTAAATGCTTTCTAACGAAAGAGAGTGCAGAGAAGTTCAATGGTGAAAAAAGACCTGTCACCCCTGCAAACTTGGCCTATCTAAAATCATTCTGGGGAAAACCAGTCATTATTGAGCCACACCGTAATTATTGGATCGAATTTTTATAGAAAGTATAAAAGAGCGGTAGACATTCAAAAAATCTATCGCTCTTTTTAAAACTAATATATTACATAATTTACGTTATGTAATTTTATAAACTATCCAAGGCATTTTTTTGCTCATCATTAACGATATGCGTATATAAGTCTGTAACTTGGGTGCTAGCATGTCCCAGCTGGTGGCTGACCAAAACCTGTGATTTGGTTGCATCATAGAGACGAGTTGCTAATGTATGGCGTAATTTATGGGGTGTCACGCGGACTTTGAAGTCTTCAGAATACTTGGCGACCATCTTTTCAACACTAGAAGCATCAATCCGGTTTGGAACACCTCGATACAAAGTTAAGAATAGGGCTGTATCAGTCTTTTCTGTCTTGTAACGTTTGTCTCGAATAGCGAGATACTGTTCTAAATAGGGTTTAGCAAAGGCAGCAACATTAACAGAGTCTCGTTTTCCACCTTTTCGAGTGACGTCAATCACCATCATCTTAAGATTGAGGTCACGAAGGTCCAAGTTGACTGCTTCAGAGAGACGGACACCAGAGGCAAGAAGGAGTGCTATAATGGCTAAATCTCGCTCTTTATTCTTATTAAAGGAGGATAAGGCGCGATTTGAGAGGGTTTGCGGGTACTCCTGGTCGATATAGTTAAGAAAACCTTCTGTTTCATCACCCAAAAAGAGTTTTTGCTTGATATTTTCAGCTCGAGCAGCCAAGGTTTCTTTCTTTTTCTTGGTAGCAACCTTCTTCATGACATTGCGGTAGAAATACGGTTCCCCTTGCTCATTTTCAACTTCCTCAGTCAAATACTTATAGAGACTAGACAGTGCAGAAAGGGTACGGTTAATCGTTGTTTGGGAAACCCCGTTTTTTGTCGTATTGGCATTGAGCAGAGGACGTTCACGTAAGTAAAGAATAAAGGATTCCATGTCTTTCTTGGTCATGTGCTCCAGAACGTCTAAGGGGATCTCGGCCATGGTGTCAGCATCCGATATACCAGATTCCAAAACCCAGGTAAAAAATCGATCGTATTCCTTTAAGTATTCGTACAAAGTTGTAAAACTGTAGGGAACGGCCAGTTTCGATTGATAATATTCCAATACATACCAAGGCATGACTTGTTTGAGTTTATCAATCCGTTCTAATAAGATCTCGCGTTTCATGTTTTTCTCCAAATCTTTCTATACTAGTAGTATAGCATAGCCAGATATATTTTTCAAGAAAATTATAGTTTTTCGGAAAGATGTTATAGGGGATTTATAGGACTGTTTTGTTTTCTTTCTATACTCTATGCCTTTTAAAAACAAAACAATCAGCAAATCTCGGGATCTACTGATTGTTTTTCAGCTCTAACTTATTTTTCTACATATCGAAAGGAAATCTTGCTACCACAGAGCCAATTATAGACTCGATCATTGACTTGAACATTCATAGCTTCGTGGGCATATTCTGGCATGACCAAATGCTCTTTTGGACACTCTAATCGATTATAAATGGCAAACTGTGTCACAGGATAACAGACATCATCATCTAACCCAGTAATCAAGTGAACCTGTCCTTTGATGCGATGGGCAAAATTTTTCACATCAATATAGGCTAATGTTTCCATGATTTGGTCTTCCGTTTCATGGAATGGATCATGGAACTTAAAATAACGGAAAAGTTCGTCATAGGCCTCGCTGGTGTTTCCAATCTCTAACACCCGTCTGAAATCTGATAAGAATGGATAAATGGCTACCGTTCGTTGGATTCGGGGATTCAATCCGGCAGCTACTAGGGCCAAGGCACCACCTTGAGAGGCTCCATAGCTGGCGAATTTGCTGTCATCTACTTGAGGAAAGCTAGCTACAATTTCGATTAACTGGTAAAGATCTAAGTAGACATCCTTATAAAATAGCTCATCTGGACCTTCCACAGCTCCGCGGATAATCTGTCCTTTTACAGTATTTCCAAGTGGTGATCGCTCTCCGTCTGTTGAATAACCGGATTGACCTCTTACGTCCATAGACACAACTCCATAGCCAGATACTGTATAAGCCAGCATGTCTGTCCAATCCCAACAACGGCCCATATAGCCATGAAAATGGAAAATAACGGGAACTTTTTGATCCGTTTTTGGGAGAACAACCCGCGCATAAACAAGTCCATCTCGTGTTCCTTTAAAGGTTAATTCATAACAAATCACATTTGGAATGCTGAAATCTCGTTCTTCGAGCTTGTATTCAGGGAGTTCAGTCATCTTTGCTAGGGCTTGATCCCAAAAAGTATCAAAATCTGCTGGAACGTCATCTCGTCCCTTATAATCTTTTATTGTTTCTAATAATTTGGGATCTTTCATAAAATCCTCCTTAAGTATGTGTAATCGCTACCAAAAATGTACCATATTTACCTAAGGATTGCAAGAGACAAATAAAAATTACATAACCGAAATTATGTAATTTTCTATAGATTCAAAAATAGACTTAATTGTTTCACTAGATCTGGATTAGTGGGTAAAGCTGAATGATGAGCCTTACGACCATTTAAATTCACTTCTGTATAGGTTTGATTGTCAAAAATAGATTTTGCTGCTTGGGCACTAGAGAGAGGCACGATGCCGTCTGATTTTCCAGCAAAGCTACCGACAAAGTTAAGGACCTCTACTTCTTTATCTAATCGATGCTTCCATTTTTGAAAATCGTCATACATTTCTTGATTGAATTGGTAAGGACTACCAATAATAGCGAGCTTCCTTACGGTCAGTTTTTTCTTTTCTAAAAAGCCACTTTCCAATAAACCAGTCAAAACTAGTCCACCATTGGAGTGCCCAACTGCCTTGAACTCTGTAAAATAATAGTGATCAAGAAGATAGGTTAGAGCAATCTTAAGGGATTCGATTTGCTGCTTGATATTGCTGTAGCCGTCTCGATTGTTCTCGAAGCCAATCACAATCATCGGATTCGGCTCTTTCGTATTCAATCTTCCTTCCATCTCTATAGAATCATCTTTGTTGACTTTTATTTTTAAGAGACTCTGTTTTTTTCTAGAAAATCGATGGAGCATGCGGATGGTTCCATTGAATCGCTGGATACTGGCTGAACTCCCAGGTACAAGGATGATTGGTCTGATCGGTGGTTTCTTTGACCCTTTAGGAAATTCAAAGGGCTTTCTGTGAGAAGAAAACAGTCTTACAAAGAAACGAATGACTTGTTGAAATAGTTTATTTAACATGTTTCCTCTAGTAGTAGTTTCTAAAAGAACCCAGAACAGTGTGTTCCAGGCCCTTATTAGAAACGATTATTTCCGTTTTTTCTTATTTTTGCGCATTTGTTTGGCCATCTTATTCATAGCTCGTTTCATCATAAATTCACCAGCTTTTCCTTTGAGGCCACCGCCAAACATTTGGCTCATATCAGGCATTCCAGCGCCTCCGCCAAGAGCTGACAAGTCAGGCATGCCACCTTGTCCCATCATGCCTTCGAGGGCAGACATATCAGGCATTCCACCAGGCATATTCTTCGGCATGTTATTTGGATTGAGCCCCATTTGTTTCATCATCTTGTTCATATCGCCAGAGAGGACGCCTTGCATCATCTGTTTGGCTTGGTTAAAGTCCTTGATGAATTTATTGACTTCGACAAAGCTATTTCCTGAACCAGCAGCAATCCGACGACGACGGCTTGGATTTAATAAATCTGGATTTTCGCGTTCAGCTGGGGTCATGGATGATACAATTGCACGTTTGCGAGCAATTTCTCGTTCATCGACCTTGAGGTTCTTCATAGCTGGGTTGTTGGCCATACCTGGAAGCATCTTGAGCAGGTCTTCCATTGGTCCCATATTTTGAACTTGGTCTAATTGATCAATGAAATCGTTGAAATCGAAGGTGTTTTCCCGCATCTTTTCAGCGAGTTCAAGAGAGCGTTTCTCATCGTATTCTTGAGAAGCCTTCTCGATCAGCGTCAGCATATCCCCCATACCGAGGATCCGACCAGACATACGGTCTGGGTGGAAGGTTTCGATATCAGTGATTTTTTCACCAGTACCAGTGAACTTGATTGGCTTCCCAGTAATCTGACGGACAGAAAGGGCCGCACCACCACGGGTATCCCCATCGATCTTGGTCAAGATCACACCAGTTACTTCGAGTTGTTCATTGAACTCACGCGCCACATTGGCTGCTTCTTGACCGATCATGGCATCCACAACCAAGAGGATTTCATTTGGTTCAGCAAGGGCTTTAACATCCCGCAACTCACCCATGAGTTTTTCATCGATTTGCAGACGACCAGCCGTATCGATCAAGACATAGTCATTGTGGTTGGCTCTCGCCTGCTCCAAACCTTGGCGAACGATCTCTACTGCAGGGACCTCTGTACCAAGTGAGAAGACAGGAACATTGATCTGTTGACCAAGTGTCTTCAACTGGTCGATGGCTGCCGGACGATAGATATCGGCCGCAATCATCAAAGGACGTGCGTTCTCTTCCTTGACCAATTTGTTGGCCAATTTACCCGCAAAGGTTGTTTTACCAGCCCCTTGAAGACCGACCATCATGATAATGGTCGGAATCTTAGGAGATTTGATAATTTCTGCTGTTTCTGAACCCAAAATCGCTGTCAATTCTTCATCAACAATCTTCACGATTTGTTGGGCAGGGTTCAAGGTTTCGATGACTTCATGACCTACAGCCCGCTCGCGGACCCGTTTGATGAAGTCTTTTACAACAGGAAGGGCAACGTCGGCCTCTAAGAGGGCTAGACGAATCTCTTTGGTTGCCTCTTGGACATCCGCTTCAGAGATTTTCCCTTTCTTGCGAAGATTTTTAAAGACGTTTTGTAAACGTTCGGTTAAACTTTCAAATGCCATTATTTTCTCCTATTTTTTCAATTCAGTGGAAATCGTCCGAAATGTTGCAAACATTCTAGTTCTTCGGGTGTGACTTCTTTCATGATTTCATTTGGATATCCCCAACAGCTAAAACCTATTTGCATAGCTTTGGAGATATCATTGGGCGAGATAATCTGTAGTCGAGTAGGAAATACTTCCTCTGCGACTAATAGTTTGCAAGGTATCCCTTGATAAATGACGAGACTGCCCATAATCACTCCCGATTGTCAATGCTTGATAAAATTTCAACCTGCTCTTGTAGAAAAGTATCTTCCGGATAGCGTTCTAAAATCTGATCAAAAATCTGGCTGCGTACAATGTAATCGGAATACATATGGAGTTTCATTTCGTAATCTTCCAAAATCTTTTCTGTACGTTTAATATTGTCATAGACCGCTTGACGGCTCACTCCAAACTCTTCTGCAATCTCAGCCAAGCTGTAGTCATCTGCGTAGTAGAGCTCGATGTAGTTCATCTGCTTGTCCGTCAAGAGCGCTGCATAAAACTCAAAGAGCGCATTCATTCGGTTGGTTTTCTCAATTTCCATACCTTTCATTATATCAAAAAAGCCCGCTAAAGACTAGCGGGACTTGATGCTTTTTGAGCTTGAAATGAGAGGATCCATCATTAAAGTTTCAGTGCCAACATATTGACCGTCATCCCTGCTGCAGTTCCCATCAAGAAGATGGTATCTCCTTCCTTCACATATCCATGATCCAGTGCATAGGCTAGGCCGAAAGGTACGGCTACCGAAACCATATTTCCATAATCACTGACAATATTGAGGTACTTGTCTTTGCTGACGCCCAATTTGTCCATGACAAGTGGTAAGGCCCGGCTTGCTTGGTGAGGAATAATATAGTCTACAGCATCTTTAGAAACGCCTGATTTCTCTTCGAATTCTTGGAACATTTCTGGAATAACACGGGCAGAAAGCAAAAGGATTTTCTTCCCTTTCATGTCAAACATGAAATCAGTCTTGGTTGCTTCAGAGTACAATTTTGGATGATACGCTGTCAAACCACCACGAATTTCGGTATCATGAGCTCCCTCTGACCAGGTACGTTGCATGCTGGCAATGATTCCTTTATCTTCCTTTGTTGCTTCAAAGATAAAGGCTGCAGCGCCATCGCTAAACAGTTCAAAGCTTTCTTTTTGTTTGGGATTAAGCCCTAGGCTCCCTACTTCACTAGATACAATCAGAACCCGACGGTATTCACCACCTTCAATCAGATAAGAAACAGTGCTTAAAGCTGATACAAAACTGGTACAGGTGGTATTGATATCCATAGCAGGAATCGTCAGTCCCTTGGCTACGCGCTCATGGATCAGAGCAGCTGTACAAGGAATGGGCTGAACGCCAACCGCACTAGCCGAAACCAGGCAGTCGATGTCTGCCATTTCAAGCCCCGCATGGTTTAAAGCCACTTCAATCGCACGAGCTGCAAGATCAATCTGTGTTTCTTCTCCTTCTTTCACGCGGTAACGAGTCTGGTCTTTGAAAGTTACGGTATGAGCTGGAAGCGCTGTTCCATAGCCTTTAATTTGCAAATGTCTTTTTACGGTAGTCATAGGATTCTCCTTTTATTGAAGTCGTTGAACACGTTTTAATTTACGTGTTGGGTCCCATTGATAATCGATAAATTGAATACTTGGGAGAATGAATTGTTTTTGCTGAGCTAAGAGTTCAAATTGAGCAAAGATTGCTTGCTCCATAGACTCTGTCCGGTGACTCAAGGCAATGGTAATGGATCCATCTGCCAACTGAGTCACTTGATAGTCCTGAATATTTTCGACAAAGAGAATGCACCGTCGAATAAAATCCGGATAGATCATCTGGCTACTGCCATCTTCTTTTTTGAAATGAAAGATATCATCTGATCGTCCTTCGATCTTTGCGATTCGAGTAAAGACGGAACCACAAGGGCAAGGAGATTTTTCTTCTACCAAAATATCATTGAGGCGGTAGCGATAGATCGGTTGACTGGTTCGTTTGAAATCCGTAATAATCGGATAAAAGCGGCTATCATCTAGGTACTCTTTTTCGACATTCAAAATATCTTCGTTAAGATGTAGATTGCCTTCTGAACAGGTACAAGCTAAAAATCCCTCTGTCGCTTGGTAGACCTGATCAACCGTGTCTAGTTGAAAGGCTTTGGCGATTGTCTCAGCATCTCGTTCCTCTAGGATTTCTGCGACAGAGACAACCTTGACGGGTTGGATCGCAAGTTGCTGATTGCTGACATAGTTAGCTAACTCAATCAAGGTCGAAGCTGGTGCGACCACAATGGTTGGTTGATAGTCTTTGAGTCGCTCTAAATGCTCCTTGCTATCCTTGAAAATATCAAAATATTCCAAGCGAATCAGGCCTGAATTAATGGTTTGATAGAGTTCATTGTCCGCTCGTAAGAAAAAGGCAATGCGATGACCAAACAGTTTTCCTTTCGGTAGCATCTTGGCTAGAATCGCTGCAGCCCACATACTTCTTTCTTTTTCTGTGGTGACAAAAACCCCTCGGTGACCGGAGGTTCCAGAAGACAAACCTACTGCTACTTCTCCATTCATCTCAGTAAAATCTCGTGTCTGTTCTCCGCGAATTGCCATCTCTAAAGCCTGATCTCGATCCACCCCTAGGGTATTGAGCTCATTGAAATGTGTCATCATGAAGGTTTTATCCATGGTTCCAAAGAATTCGGGAGAATGGGTTTGAAAATAGGGAGACTGAGAAGTGATAAAAGCATGGTAGCGCGCCAATTGCTTATCTTGATATCGCTTCAAGGCCTCTTTTGAACGGAATCGATGGCACCATCTGGTTTCAATAAAGGTTTTCAGAAAGACTATTTTTTTCATTTAAAATCCTTTCAATCCGATCTTGCGGGTCGTGGCTGACCACAACTTGAATGCCATCTTGCAAGAGTGTTTCCAGCAAATCAGCTCCTTTTAAATAAGCCTTCTTATCATCCTGAACCAAGGAAGGAATGAGACGCATTTGCCGTGTGAAAGGCAAGAGGTCTACTCCCCAAGAAAGATCTGCTCCGATGAAGAGTTTGAGCTCATCCAGATAAAGACAACCTTGCCCTCTCGCATGTCCATCGATAGACGATACAAGAATGCTCCCATCACCAAAAAGATCCGCAGTCGGGCGATAGGGGAAAGCAGGATGCCTTTGATCTGCTTTGAGACAAGTCACCCGATCTTTGAAATCAGCTGGCAAAAACTCTTTAAAAATTAGATCCTTAAATTTTGGTTTTTGGTACACCTCATAGACTTCCTGACTGACAAAGAAATGAGCATTTGGAAAAAGGGTTGCTCCACCGAGATGATCCGGGTGCAGATGCGAAAGAATGACATAGGAAATGGCTGCTGGATTAATTCCGCGCTCTTGCAATAAATAATCGATCTGGTCTTCTTTTTTCATCTGCATTGGGGTGGCTAGACGGTACCAGAAATACCGAGCTTTTTTCTTAATCTCGTAGTGATAGCCGGTATCGTACAAAATATAGCCTTTTTCACGATGATGAATCAAAAAGACACCTGCCGGAAATTGCATTTTTTCATTTGGAATTCCTTTAAATAAGAGACCAGAATGACTGCTACAATAGCCTGCTGGAAAATAATCAATGCGCTTGATCATGTTGGACATAGTTGTCAATCCCTTCTTCAATAGTCATTTTTGGATAGTAGCCAAGTTCGGTTTGGGCCTTTTGAATATCGAGGGTTTGGCTATATCGAAGGAGATAATAGGTATAGCGAGTCAATGGAGGTTCAGCTTTCAGATGGAATAATCGATACACTCCTTCAAGGCTATAGGCCGCACCTGCTACAAGACCTGCCGGAATTTTCCGATAGCGAATCGGTTCTCCCAATCCCTTTAATGTTGTTTCGATCAAATACTTAAAGGTCTTTGGTTCCCCATTTGTAATATTATAAACCTGCCCGTGTGCTTCTTTTGATTCCAAAGCCAAGCCAATGGCTAGGGCAACATTTTCCACACAGGTCATATCCATGAGCTGCTCTCCCCCTCGAATCAAAGGAATTCCAATTTTTCGACTGAGGCGTAAGACACGAGGCAAAATACTGGTATCCCCCACACCAAATAATCCTCTAGGACGTAAGATGATACTTGGCACATCTGGATAATCAGAAAAAAGTTTTTCAGATGCCAATTTGCTTCGGATGTAATTGTTGAGGTGATTTTCTTTTGGAGCATCACTTTCCTTGATGTTTAATTGATCTTTTCCAGCTGCGTAAATACTAGGAGAAGAAACATAAACCAAGCGTTTTACCGCATATTCACGGCACAAGTCAAGGACATTTTGAGTACCAACTACATTCGCCTGATAGAAGGCCTTCCAAGGTCCCCAGGCAGTGGATAAAGCTCCAGCGTGAACCACAGCATCAACAGACTGAAAGGCTTGTTTTAATTCCTCAATAGAGCTCAAATCCCCTTTCACAAATTGGACGCGCTCATTTTCCAGGGCCTTCCCAATTTTTTCATTTCGGCCAAAGGCTACAATGGAATAATCGTGAGCCAACAACTCATCGATCACGTATTTTCCAAGGAAGCCAGTCGCACCTGTTACAAGAATTTTCATAGTTTCCCATCCGTTCCACGTCTTAATAATCGTTGAATCTCAAACTCCAAGGTATCCAACGGCTTGTAGGTTTTTGAAAGTTTGTTTAGTCTTTCTAACTTTTCCCAAGATTCTTTTTCTAATAGGGCATTAAAACCTGCTTGAATCTCTTCGGTGCGATTACGATGTGCTTGAAAAGCAATTCCTGCTTCTACTCCTCGAATCGCATAGTCAAATTGGTCATAATCATGTGGCAAGATCAAGGCTGGTTTTTTAAATTCGATACACTGATAAAAGATTCCAGCTCCTCCATGGTGAATGACATAGTCCATCTGCGGAATATATTCTTTGTAAGGCAGATAAGAGACGAGCGTCACATTTGGTGCTACTTCTTCTTCAGAAAAGTCTTTTGCCCCATCACCTAAGGTGACGAAAAAGTGACATTCTGGATGCTCTTTGGCCAACTGCTGGGTTTGCTGGAGCAAATTCTCTTTTGCCCAAGGCAACTGGGTTCCACAAGTCACGAGTACCTTCGTCTTGTCCTCGTAAGGACGGAGATCTAAAGGATAATCTTCTGCTTTTTCAAGAGAAGTCCCCAAAGGGCCAAGCCACGCATATTGATGAGGGAAGTGTGTCTTCAACTCTAGCTCCATCATACCAATTCCAAAGATGGCATAAGGAGAGTAAATAGACTCTACTCCATTTTGATTGTACAACTTGAAATTGTAACGTTTTAAGCGTTTGCGTAAGAGGAAAGCGCCACAGTATTTTCCAATGCGCGTGAGTTTACGGCATAGTGCTTGGATCTTCTCTTCCTTCTTCGTGCGCGCGACTCCCATCCCTCCGAAGAAGCAAGGAGGACCATAAGGAGTTTCGATAGCAAATTGTGTCGCCATGGTGGTAATCCAAGGAATTTCCAACTCTTCTGCCACAAACCCTGCTGATAGAGTGATAAAGTCAGCAATCACAATATCTGGACGATTGACGCGCCACTCCTCTAACAATTGATCCGATACATGATTAATCAAATCAAGACTCCTAGACAATTGTCGATAAGCTGAAAAGAGATTGTGTTTTTTATCGTTATTAGCCACACGTTCAAATTCTTCTACTTTGTCCTCTAGAATCGGAACGACCGTGAAGCCGAGACTTTCTGCGACGGCTTTTTTCTGAGGACCCGTGAAAACTCGGATTTCCATAGTTGGATCATCTAATAAGGGTTTAACGAGATTTAAAGTTGGGTACAGATGCCCACTCAAGGGAACAGCTACCACATCGATTTTAATTTTTTTCATTTTTTCCTGCCTTATATCTTTTTTTAGATCTAAAACTAGCTTCTATCTATTAATTCGTAAAAAAAATCAAAAATTGAAGAAAAAATAAAATTTTTTTTAAAAATTTTTAAAAATTTTCAATGTTGCCTTTACTATCACTATTTAGAAAGAATGATTTCAACCTAAAAAAGCTCCCAAATGCCAAAGAGAGTGAGCCACTCACACATTTGAAGAGTTTTCTATTTTTACGATTTGCGAGCTTAGTTATTTTCTAAATAAAATTCGAACCGCTCGCCGACATACTGACTTTTTACATACTCAAAAGCCGTCCCATCTTCAAAATAGGAAACCTGTGTCAGACCTAAAATAGCCTGCCCTTTTGAAATCTGTAAGTACTCCGCAATCTTATCCTTGGCCAATCGCGCATAGATGGTCTGGTGCGACTTTCCAATCTTATAGCCATGACGCTCCAAGGTTTGGAAGAAATGGCTGGTAACCTCTTCACGATTGAAATTCTTAATAAATTTCTCTGGAATAGAGGCCACTTCATAAACAACAGGGATCCCATCGGCATACCGGACCCGCTCCATCCGAATGATGGTTTCTGTCTTATCAATGCCCAATTTGTCCACTTCTTGGAGGCTAGGAATGGTTTTACGGTAAGAAATCACTTGGCTAGAAGGTTCCTTGCCTTGCGATTTCATAATTTCTGTAAAACTGGTTGTGCCTCGCATTTTTTCTTGGACGCGCGTGCTGGTAATAAAGGTACCACTTCCTACTCGTCTTTCAAGCACTCCTTCTTCAACCAGAAGGGTAATGGCCTGACGAAGCGTCATCCGACTCACTTGAAATTTCTCAGCTAGATCGCGTTCGCTGGGAAGACGCTCCCCGATTTTCCATATTTTTTGATCAATCTCAGACTTAATCTGATCATGGATTTGAATGTAAGCTGGAATCATAACCTTGCTCTTTCTCTGTGTTATCTCTATTGTAGCGTAAAATTCCTAATTCTTCAATCAGAGATTGGTAAAGACATGGCTTTTGTGTTAGAATAGAGGAAAGTAAATTTCTTTAAGAAGGGGATAAGATGACAAACCTATCAACTGATTTGCATGATGTTGAAAAAATCATCGTGCTTGACTACGGTAGCCAATACAATCAGCTTATTTCACGTCGGATTCGTGAAATTGGAGTCTTCTCAGAGTTGAAGAGCCATAAGATTTCTGCTGATGAAGTTCGTGCAATCAATCCAGTTGGGATCGTTCTTTCAGGCGGACCAAACTCTGTATACGAGGAAGGTTCTTTTGATATCGATCCTGAGATTTTTGAACTCGGTATTCCAATCCTTGGAATCTGTTACGGGATGCAATTGTTGACCCATAAATTGGGTGGGAAGGTCGTTCCTGCAGGTGATGCTGGTAACCGCGAATATGGTCAATCTGAACTGACTTTGACAGAATCTTCCGCTCTTTTTGCTGGCACACCAGACAAACAATTGGTCTTGATGAGCCACGGGGATGCTGTTACAGAAATTCCGGCTGACTTTATCCGCACTGGTACTTCTGCTGACTGTCCATTTGCATCCATTGAAAATCAAGACAAGAAAATCTACGGAATCCAATTCCACCCTGAGGTTCGTCACTCTGTTCACGGTTATGATATCTTGCGTAACTTTGCCTTGAACATCTGTGGGGCTAAAGGTGACTGGACCATGGACAACTTCATTGATATGCAGATCAAAAAAATCCGTGAAACCGTCGGGGACAAACGTGTCCTTCTTGGTCTTTCAGGTGGTGTTGACTCTTCCGTTGTTGGGGTTCTCCTTCAAAAAGCCATCGGCGATCAATTGATCTGTATCTTTGTAGACCACGGTCTTCTTCGTAAAGGCGAAGCCGATCAAGTGATGGATATGCTTGGTGGTAAGTTTGGTTTGAACATTGTCAAAGCAGACGCTGCCAAACGTTTCCTTGATAAGTTAGCTGGTGTATCTGATCCTGAGAAAAAACGGAAGATCATCGGTAACGAGTTTGTCTATGTCTTTGATGATGAAGCAAGCAAGCTTAAAGATGTGAAATTCCTTGCTCAAGGTACACTTTATACAGACGTCATCGAGTCAGGTACAGATACTGCTCAAACCATCAAGTCTCACCACAACGTCGGTGGACTTCCAGAAGACATGCAGTTTGAACTCATCGAACCCCTTAACACTCTTTACAAGGATGAAGTTCGTGCTCTTGGTACTGAACTTGGTATGCCAGACCACATCGTATGGCGCCAACCATTCCCAGGACCAGGTCTTGCCATCCGTGTTATGGGAGAAATCACCGAAGAAAAACTCGAAACCGTTCGTGAATCAGACGCTATCCTCCGTGAAGAAATCGCCAAGGCTGGTCTTGATCGCGATATCTGGCAATACTTCACTGTCAACACAGGCGTTCGTTCAGTAGGTGTTATGGGTGACGGCCGTACCTACGACTATACGATTGCCATTCGTGCTATCACTTCTATCGACGGAATGACAGCTGACTTTGCGAAGATTCCATGGGAAGTCCTCCAAAAAATCTCAGTCCGTATCGTAAACGAAGTTGACCACGTCAACCGCATCGTCTACGATATCACAAGTAAACCACCTGCAACTGTAGAGTGGGAATAAAAAAAGGTCCGGGGGACCTTTTTTTCACGAGCCAAGAAATAGAAAAGCGAGTCTAAGGTCCAGTGGACCTTGATTCACGAGCTAAGAAATAGAAAAGCGAATCTAAGGTCCAGTGGACCTTGATTCACGAGCTTAAAAATAGCAAAGCCATATAAAATAAAAGATCTTGAAATAATTATGATTTCAAGATCTTTTATTAACTTAATCAGTTTCTACTTCCTTATCTCGATTTGTTGGTAAGATCATAAATAGAAGCATGAAAAACCAACCTACGTATGGAATAAGCCCAACAAGAAGATATAACCAATGCAATCCTGCATCTCTTAGACGCCGAACGGAAAGGGTTAATGAAGGTAGGAAAATTATGAGGCCAAATACAGAATAAAGCGGGCGCAACGAATAAATCATTTGATAAGCAGACACATCATTAGGATCGATTTGAAGTTGTATTAAAGCGTAAAACAATGGCATTGTAATAAGCAAATGAATGAAGTGTGGCCACCAGTATTCAGATACCGTTGAGTAACCGGTAAAATCTGCATAGCCTTCCCAAAATTTTTTATAAGCTTTTAACATAAGTCCTCCTTTAATTTGCTTTTCAAAGTATACTATCTTTTTAAATTCTTTGCAACTGTTCTCTTCTACACAGCATCTATTTTCAAAATAACCTTCAATCAGCTAAACACACATAAAAGCACTCTGACTTCTTGTCAGGAGTGCTTTCGTGCTATTTTTAGCCAACTAAACCACTAAAGAATTTGACAATGGCATTCCAGATGGCTCCGAAGAAGCCAGCAATGGCATTCCACGCATTTGTGAAGAAGTTTCCACTGTCTTTTAGAATAGCATTGGTATCAAAATTGAGATTGATATTATTAAAGGTATCGCCTGCCTTGTCTACGATACTATCTTTCAGATCCGATAAGGTCTTCGTAAAGCTTTTGCTACTGATGACACTACTCTTTGAGAGGTTGACTGCGAAATTCACGATCAAATTAATCTGATCACCTGTCACAGTTGTATCCAGCTTATAATTTTTCAGTGTTTCTTCGACGATCTTTCGAATATCATCCTTGCTTAAATCCTGATTGTTCTGTTTAGCATTGGCTACTGCTGTTTTAATGTCGGTCAATGCCACGTTTAACTTATCCGCATCGAAGTTTTTCTTACCAGCGTTCTCTTCATTGATCCCTGATAGAGTCTTTAACTCTTCTTGAGCCAGATCTTTGCTTTCTTGAGAAACTTTGGCACCATTTTTCTCAAGCGAGTAATAGATCCCAGCCAAGGCACTTTCTCCGGTCACTTGGATAGGGGAAGCTACTGTAATTTGAGCATGCTCCAATCCAAGTGTAACGGCTGCATTACGATACATATCTGCAGTGACCTTGGTGATATTTTGAGGTGTCACGATATTCACTTCTAGTGGCTTATTTTTGCCTAATTTTTGAATTTTAACAGAGGAATAAAGTTCCAAACTATCATCGTTGGCAACGTTCATAATCGAAGAATAAACCTCTGGTGTCATGGTCTTCCACTCTTCTTTATCTTTTGAACTATCGTAGTTCAAGAGACTCAAGGTTTGTTCGATTTGACTTTGGTCCAGCGAATAGCCCAAAACATAGTCTGGTTTGACATAGGTTTCATCGATGACTTTCTGCACATTGCTATCTGCAGAAACACGTGGGACAGCTGTAAACAAGGCTAAAGTCGTTGTTACAAACAATGCAATCTTCTTTAATTTCATCTTTTTCTTCTTTCTATCTCAAATCAACTCTGGGCATCTCTTATTACCTTTCTCACCTCACTAGAGATGAAAAAAGAAGTAAATAAAGAGATTACCCACTTCGATTTTCATTATACAGTTGATTTCTTAAAACTAGCTTACAGTTCTTTTAAGAATGCATGACATTTTTATTATCCCTTAAAATCGGAGGCAGAACTGATCAGCTAAAAAAAGAGCCAATCGGCTCTCTGGAAAATGATTAAAACCATGAAAATAACTTCATAATCGTCATATTGGTTTCTACCAAACGGGAATAATAAATATTGCCACCATTAATGTAGAGTTCCATCCCGTTTAAAAGAGAGATAGGGTGGAGGTAAAGATAAGTTTCACCGGTTACATTGCCAAGACTTGGCGCTACTACATCCCGTGAATAAGCGCGGGCCAACTCTAGGGAATTTGTTCCACCGTGTTTTGCGACGTAATCGATGTAGTCTTTCCCAAAATTATAGGCTTGAACTGCAGTCCAGCTATCAACGCCTTTTTTCTTAGCTTCTTTTAACTCATCTGAAAGAGTTTGAATTCCTTGGCGAATACTGGCCTTATTATCACTAATAGTATTGGTCTCACCACTTGCACTCTCACTCGCCTGCATGACATCGTCTTCTCTGCCTTTGGTCTCAGTATAGATCATAGCAAGAATGAGATTTTCATTGGCCGTGGTGTCCTCTTCAGCAAGGACTTCTCTAACCAGGGAGCGGTACTGCATGACTTGTTTGACGTCATGATGGATCTGAATTCCCTTATAGATTCCAAATATTAGTAGAATGAATAAGAAGATCTTCACTATACGTTTAATCATTATTTACTCTGTATATCCTCAATATTTTTGATCAGAATAGAATAGGTCCCGTTCTCGTTTAGAATAAATTCAACAGATTCTGCATCTTCATAGACATTATTCGGAACGATCAGTTCAATTCCATTTGACAATGATAATTTCTGATTTTCGAACTTCTTCAACTGGCGACTGGCATCAATCTCTTCAAAGGTGACAGGCTCTGGTACAGCTTCCTTAACTTGGTCAATAAAACTAAGGCGAGCTGTGAGATTGTCGTCGAAGAGATCATCCGCTAATTTCTCAGGAGAGAGTTTATTTTCTTCCTCAATATGGTTAAAAATAGCTGATTTAACCTTTGATTGAAATTGAAAATCATCTGTGTTAAAGCTTTCCGCAATTTTCTGAGCTGTTTTTTCTAGTGCCTTGATCGATTTTTTAGGAGAGATCTTAGGTTGCGCCTGCAACAGATTCTCAGAAAAATAGTTCAAGAAAGTCCCATTGTACTTGATTCGTTTTTCAATCAAGTGGTATTTGCGGCTTTGAAGATTGATGACCAAAGCTTCATCTGCACCAGTCCCAAAACCAGGTAGATTATTTTGCGTCAACTTAATCGGATTGTCCACTTCACCACCAAGATGCGTCAGGGTTTCTCGTAAGGCAATCCGAAGAAAGGCAAAATGGTCCACCCCTTCTTTTGAGAATTGAATGAACACTAAATCGTTGGTCTTTTGATTCTCAGAGACGACAAATTCTTCCTTCCAACGATTGGCTACTGCAACCGAAGTTTCTAATAGGTCATCTGAGATCATCTCAAGAAAAGGATTGTCCTCTTCGAAAATACCGGTCCTGGCTTCATCGGAGTAGACCCGTTCAATCTTCTTACGCAAGTATTCCTCGATTTTAGGTGTGATATTGAGAAATTTATCTGCCAGATAGAGGTCGGTATCGTCTGGGCTAAATTGATGAATGATGGCTTTTTTTACGTAAATATCCATAATATGGTTTAGTCCTCGTAAAGTGGAAAAGCGTCTGTCAAGGCTTTGACTTGGCTACGCACTTCGTCTAATACTTCTTGATTATCCGCATTCTTCAGCGCTTTGATCATCAGTTCAGCAACGGTACGACTTTCTTTTTCACCAAAACCACGAGCGGTGATAGCTGCTGCACCAATCCGAATCCCACTGGTCTTAAATGGAGACAAGGTTTCATAAGGAATAGAGTTCTTGTTGAGGGTGATATTGACTTCATCCAACAAGTTTTGCGCCACTTTTCCGTTTTCAACGACTTTAGTGACGTCGACAAGGAAAAGGTGGTTCTCTGTTCCGCCTGAAATAACGCGGAAATCAGGATCTTGCAAGAAGACATCAGCCATGGCCTGACTGTTCTTAATCACGTTAGCTGCATACTCTTTAAAGGCAGGATCCAGCGCTTCTTTGAAAGCGACAGCTTTGGCTGCAATGACATGCTCCAACGGTCCTCCTTGAATACCAGGGAAAATAGCAGAGTTAATTTTCTTAGCTAATTCCTCGTCATTGGTCAAGATTAGGCCTCCACGAGGGCCACGAAGGGTCTTGTGAGTGGTCGTTGTCGTGATATGTGCATAAGGAACTGGACTTGGATGGAGACCTGCTGCCACGAGACCAGCAATATGGGCCATATCAACCATGAGCTTAGCTCCTACTGCATCTGCAATCTCACGGAATTTTGAGAAATCAATAATATGAGAGTAGGCTGAGGCACCAGCAACGATGAGTTTTGGCTTCACTTCTTGGGCTTGTTTTAAGATGGCATCAAAATCCAAGAGCTCTGTTTCAGGATCTACACTATAAGACACAAAGTTATAGGTTTGACCAGAGAAGCTCACAGTAGCTCCGTGCGTCAAATGCCCACCGGCAGCTAGATCCATCCCCATGACAGTATCACCAGGCTCAATCAAGGCCATATAGGCAGCACAGTTTGCCTGACTTCCTGAATGCGGTTGAACGTTTGCAAATTTAGCCCCAAAGATTTCTTTGGCCCGTTCGATCGCGAGACTTTCGACCACATCGACCACATCTGTCCCGCCATAGTAACGACGACCAGGATAGCCTTCGGCATATTTATTGGTCAGAATAGACCCTTGAGCAGCCATCACTGCCTTAGAGACAACATTTTCAGAAGCAATCAACTCAATATTGTTTTGTTGACGCTCTTCTTCTTTAGCGATCGCATTCCATAGGTCTGCATCATAGGCTTTGTAATCTTCTTTATCAAAAATCATCGGTCTACTCCTTTATAAAAAATTATTTATGTACATTATCACTGAGGAAGTTTATCATCCTCAAAGGAAAGCTCTGGCACTTGTGCAAGCAAATCAGCTTTTGTAATCGAACCTTGCCGCAAAATCCTGGCTTTAGAACCAGAGATATCCAAAATAGTTGAATCTCGTCCAGTCAAGAAGTCATCATCCTCTATACCTGGAACCACTTGATCAAACTCGCTTACAATAGCCTCATACTTTGTTCCACTTGCATGGCCTGAAAGATTAGCCGAGGGACCAACCAAAGGACCGTATTTACGAATTAATTCCAATGTTTTTGGGTGAGCCGGAATACGGAAACCAACTGTATCCAAGCCCGAATGAATCCAGTCTGGCACCTTCTTATTCGCCTGAAGAATAATAGTCAGAGGCCCTGGTAAAAATGAATCAACCAGTTTTGTTAAATAGCCAGGTTGGTTTTTCGAATAAAGTCGAATCGCTATTTCATCGGCTACATTTAAATTCAGAGCCTTTTCTCTAGGTCTACGTTTTAATTCGTAAATATAATTAACTGCCTCTTGGTCCAAAGCTTTAGCGAAAATACCATAGACTGTTTCAGTTGGCAGAATAACCGCACGGCCTGCTTCTAATTCTTTCTCAATGTGATCCATTGTCTACTACTACCATTCTATCTTGTCCAAATTGGTCTTTCAGAACTCGAACGCGTTTGTCAGGAAACGCTTCTTGAAAAAGCTCTTTTACTTTGGCTCCTTGCTTATAGCCAATTTCTAGATAGATCTTTCCGTCTGGTGTTAAAACACTTGGTGCTTGCTGGGCAATCTTTTCGTAGATGGCATATCCATCACGATCCGCAAAAAGAGCTAAGTGGGGTTCAGAGGCTAAAACATTGGCTCCAACCTCTTCTACATCATCCCGAGAGATATAGGGAGGGTTGGACACAATCAGGTCATAAGGACCTTCTAGTTCGTCCAGTACATCTGACGACTTGAATTCAAGGACAGCTTCTAACTGCTTGGCATTTTCTTGGGCCAGGGCTAAGGCCTCCTCTGAGACATCGCTAGCTTGAACCTGCCAAGTAGGTCTAGCAAGGGCTAGGCTAATAGCAATGGCACCACTTCCTGTTCCGATATCCAGAAGTCGTAAGGCTTTCTCATCGTTTTCTTCGAGAATAAGAGCGACCAATTCTACCGTTTCAGGTCGTGGAATCAGCACGCGCTCATCCACTGCAAAAATATGGCCAAAAAAATCTGCGCTACCAATAATATATTGGGCAGGAACGTGATGTTTCAGCTGCTCAAAGATGGATAGAAGCAAGGCCTGATCCTCTACTTCCACTTCTTTTTGCAAGGCAAGGACAAAGTCTGTAAAAGTCCAGTTTTTTAAAGCACGATACGCGAAGGAGAGGCTTTCTGCTTCCTCTCCAACGGCTATTAATTCTTCTTCATACTGGGCCAATAATGATCCCAACAACATTATTTGTTCAACTCTTCTAGTTTTTGTGTTTGATCATACAAGACCAAAGCATCGACCACTTCGTCCAGTTTACCAGATAAGATGGTGTCCAATTTTTGAAGGGTCAAGCCAATCCGGTGATCAGTCACACGGTTTTGAGGGAAGTTGTAAGTCCGGATCCGCTCTGAACGGTCACCAGTCCCGATAGTAGACTTCCGCTCAGCGTCTTGCTCGTCTTGGGCAATCTGAGCAAAGTGGTCAGCCACACGCGCACGGATGATCTTCATGGCTTTTTCGCGGTTCTTTTGTTGCGTCCGTTCTTCCTGCATCTCTACCTTGATATTGGTTGGCAAGTGGACGATACGAACGGCTGTTGCGACCTTATTAACGTTCTGTCCACCCGCACCAGATGCGTGGTAGATATCAATCCGAAGGTCTTTTGGATCGATGTCGTACTCGACTTCTTCGATTTCTGGCATGACCAGAACGGTTGCTGTAGAGGTATGGACACGACCTTGGCTTTCTGTCACTGGAACCCGTTGCACCCGGTGGGCACCAGATTCATACTTGAGTTTTGAATAAACCGATTGACCAGAAACCATGGCTACGACTTCTTTGATCCCACCAACGCCATTGTAGGAAGCTTCCATAACTTCAAAGCGCCAACCTTGGCTTTCCGCGTATTTTTGGTACATCTGCAAGAGGTCACCAGCAAACAATTGGGCTTCGTCTCCTCCAGCTGCTCCACGGATTTCCAAGATAATGTTCTTGTCATCGTTTGGATCTTTTGGAAGAAGTAAGATCTTCAGTTTTTCTTCGTACTCTTCTTTTTCAGCCTTAGCATCTTTTAGCTCTTGCTTGGCCATTTCTTCCAAGTCCGCATCGCCGCCGGCTTCCTTAATCATTTCTTCAGCGTCAACAATGTTTTGAAGGACTTGCTTGTACTCTCGGTAGGCTGTCACCGTATCACGAGTGGAAGCTTCTTCTTTTGAAAGCTCCATAAATCGTTTGGTATCAGAGACCACATCTGGGTCACTCAACAATTCTCCTAACTCTTCATAACGGTCTTCTACAGCTTGTAGTTGATCATAGATATTCATGTTTGCTCCTTAATTCTTGGTTGTTAGATCATAGATTGCTACAATTTCGTCTTCTATGACTTCGCCAGTTTCTTTAAATCCATAATGGAGATAGCAAGATCTCGCTTGATTATTTTCCGGTTCATAAGATAACCAAAGACTTCTTGCTTTTCCAGCTGGCTCTGTTCGAACAAAGTCAATGACTGCATCCATAGTCGGTTTAAAATAGCCTAAACCTTGAAATCGTTTATCGATCATAAAACGAAATAACAAGTAGTTCCCCTTGCTGATTCCAATTTTCTGGTCATAGGCAATCATAACAAAACCAACTAATACTTCCTTATCATAAACTGCTAAGGGAGCTATAAAATCACCATTTTTATCATATACATAGGCTTCAGCTAAGCTAATGGAATTGGATGCAATAAAATTCCTTTGGTTTGGATGAACTTCTAGATTTAAAACGTCAAAATAATTCTCTATTGTAATATCTTTTAAACAAATAGACATTATTATCCTCTCTAAAACGTTCTAGACGCTTTCAGTTGGAATGTCTGGATTAAAATAATGCTTGCGGCAAACGGAGATATAGGTCTCGTGTCCACCGATCTGGATCTGCTCTCCATCATAGACAGGTTTACCTGCTTGGGTACGCAAGACCATGGTTGCCTTGCGGGAACAGTATTGGCAGATGGTTTTGATCTCCTCGATCTTGTCGGCTAACAAGAGGAGGTGTTTGGAACCTTCAAAGAGTTCATTTCGGAAATCATTTTTGAGGCCAAAAGCCATAACCGGCACATCCAGTTCATCCACGACTCTTGCCAAGTCATAGACATGGTGGCGTTTCAAAAACTGAGCTTCATCGATTAACACACAGTAAGGTTTGATTGTTTGGTTTTTAATAAAGCCAAAGATATCCGTATCGTCTTCAATTGCAACGGCTTCTCGTTTCATACCGATTCGACTAGAAACCACCCCTACTCCATCTCTGGTGTCGATTGCTGAGGTCATGATAACGACGCTCTTGCCTTGCTCTTCATAATTATGGGCCACCTTCAAAATCTCAATGGTTTTCCCCGAGTTCATGGTCCCATATTTATAATATAATTGTGCCATTTTCCTTTTGTTCTCTCTAAAATGTGTTTCATTATCATTTTACCATAATTTTGCTAAGCTTTGTATCCCAAAATGTGATAAAATAGTCCTATATAAAATTTAGGAGGTGGCCATATGCCATTTGTACGAATTGACCTATTTGAAGGACGCACCTTGGAACAAAAGAAGGCCTTGGCCAAGGAAGTAACCGAAGCTGTTGTCCGCAATACAGGCGCTCCTCAGTCAGCTGTTCACGTCATCATTAACGATATGCCCGAAGGAACCTACTTCCCTCAAGGTGAAATGCGCACCAAATAATGGTTCCACTAAAAAAGCCTTTCTTGCTTGTGATATCACATAGCAGGAAAGGTTTTTTCTTATTTTTCTTGTGCTTGACGTTCTGCTTTCCGTTCTTCGAATTCTTCGTCACTCATCAAGGTTCCGCCGACATTGGCTGATTTGGCAAAGGCTGTATAGCGACGCAACCAACCGCTGGAGATTTTTGATTTGAAAGGTTTCAAATGTTTGCGACGTTCAGCAAGAGTTGCATCATCGACAAGCAAATCAATGGTACGATTTGGAAGATCGATCACGATTTCATCCCCATCTTCAATCAAGGCGATATTTCCACCTTCTGCTGCTTCTGGAGAAACGTGACCAATCGCAATTCCACGAGTAGCTCCTGAGAAACGACCATCCGTAATCAGAGCCACATCCTTACCAAGACCGCGTCCGACAATCTTAGAGGTTGGTGCCAACATTTCTGGCATACCAGGTCCACCTTGAGGACCCTCGTAACGAATGACAACGACATGGCCCTTCTTAACTGTTCCATTGTCAATCAACTCAAGGGCCTGATCTTGTGAATCACAGCAGATGGCCTTTCCACGGAAAGTGGTCACAGATGGATCGACCCCACCGACCTTGATAACAGCCCCATCCTGAGCGATATTTCCATAAAGGATCGATAAACCACCTACAGGTGAAATAGGATGCTCAATTGGATGGATAATTTCTTCATTTTTGATTTCAGCGCCAGCTACGTTTTCTTTCAAGGTTTTACCAGTAACTGTGATACGATCACCCTTAATGGCTCCTTTTTTGATCAACTGATTGATAATGGCTGGTACACCACCAGCTTCATGGACATCATGCATAGTGTAAACACTTGAAGGGGCAATTTTAGAAAGATAAGGTGTCTTCTTGGCAATCTCGTTGATATCTTTGAGATCATAATCAATCCCCGCTTCACGCGCAATAGCGAGCGTATGAAGCACCGTATTGGTTGAACCACCCATGGCCATATCGAGCGCAAAAGCATCATCGATGGCTTCTTTGGTCACGATATCCCGTGGACGGATACCCTTTTTAATATTCTCTACCAATTGTTTGGCTGCTTGACGAACCAATTCCCGGCGTTCATCTGAAACAGCTAGGATGGTACCATTTCCTGGAAGAGCAAGGCCTAATACTTCCATCAAACAGTTCATGGAATTGGCAGTAAACATACCAGAGCAAGAGCCACAAGTTGGACAGGCATTTTTTTCCAAGAAATCCAGCTCATCCATGCTCATATCACCAGCTTGATAAGTACCTACAGCTTCAAACAAACTTGAGAGCGTCGCTTGATGCCCCGTCATGTCAACGCCGCCCTTCATGGGTCCACCAGAACAAAATACGGCTGGCACATTGGTCCGCATGGCTGCTAAAATCATTCCTGGTGTAATCTTATCACAGTTGGGAATATAGAAAACACCATCAAACCAGTGGGCATTGATGACTGTTTCAGCAGCATCTGCGATCAACTCGCGAGATGGCAAACTATAACGCATCCCGATATGGCCCATCGCAATCCCATCATCGACACCGATGGTGTTAAATTCAAAAGGAATCCCACCAGCCTCGCGGATAGCCTCCTTAGCAACATCTGCTAATTCACGCAGGTGGACATGGCCTGGAACGATATCAATATAGGAGTTACAAATGGCAATAAAGGGCTTTTGCATATCCTTTGCTGATTTTACTTGCCCTGTTGCATAGAGGAGACCACGCGCTGGTGCTCGGTCGATCCCCATTTTGATCATATCACTTCTCATCTTGTTCTCCTTCTAGTTCTTCATTTCTACCTCCTAATCTTACCACTTTGACATCAATTGTCAAGAACTTTCAGAAAATTTATAATATTCACGGTACACAAAAAGCCTGGTTTCCCAGACTTCTTTTTAGTTTGTTTGCTTTTTTTCGATCTGCCAGAGCCGAAGTTGGTAACAAATTCCACTTACGACAAGGCTAGAAATAAGGCCGATCCAATAAGCATATGGACCCAAGTTGGTCACATGGTCAAGGAAAATCCCTAGTGGGATAGAAATGCACCAATAACTAAAGACTCCTAATAAGAAAGGAACCGTTGTATCCTTATAGCCCCGCAAAATCCCTTGTAGGGGTGCTGCGAAGGTATCGGCTACTTGGAAAAAGAGGCTATAGGTCATGAAAATAGCTGTTTGTTGCACAAAGACTGGGTCCTTGCCGTATAGCCCTGCCAGTTGGAAGCGGAATGTATAGAGAAAGACGAGGGTGACAATCGCAAAGCCAAAGGCTGTCAGTCGTCCCAAACGGCAATATTGTTTGACCACTTCTGGTCTTCCTGCTCCCAGTTCGTAAGATACGATAATCGCCATGGTACTGGAGATACTAACCGGGAAAGCATACATCAGGGTTGAAAAATTCATGGCTGATTGGTGACTCGCAATGGTAAGTGATGGGAATTTTGCCATTAACAAACCAACCAGCGAGAAGATGATAACTTCTGCAAAAACAATTCCACCGATTGGAAGCCCAAGTCGCAATACTTCTTTCATCCCTTTAAAATCATAAGGCTGTGGCTTCCACAATTGGAAAGGTGCTACCTTGGGATGCTTGCACAAGATCAAAACCGCAATGGCCAACAAGACCCAGTAGGCCAGAGAGGTTCCAAGACCTGCTCCTGCTCCTCCCATCTCAGGAAAACCAAATGCCCCATAGATCAGGATATAGTTAAAACAAGCATTGAGAGGCAAAAGCAAGAGCATCAAGTACATGGATAGACGCGTCATTCCCAAAGTATCGAGGAAGGTCCGCACGATACTAAAGAGCAACAAAGGTAAGATTCCTAGAGAAAGGAAATATAAATAGCGAATGGCTATTTGGGCAACAACATTTTCTAAACCGATCTGCTTGAGAATCATGGGTGCAATGCCCCAAACAAAGCCTATTAAGAGAATGGCCATACCAAATGACATATAGAGGAATTGGTAAAAATCGCCAGCAATCCGTTCTTTATTTCCCTTGCCTAAATGATGCCCAACAATCGGCGTCAGTGCGGAGACAATCCCTGTCAGGAAAGTAAAAAATGGATTCCACAGACTGGTAGCTGTAGAAACACCAGCCAAATCAAGGGTCCGGTACTGACCGGTCATGGCTGTATCGACAAAGCTGGCTGAATAATTGGCCAATTGGTAGATTAAAATCGGCAAAAATAAACTCAAAAACAAGCGCAAGCGCTCTTTAAAGTGATAGGTTAAATACATGATTCTAACTCTCTTCTCATCAAATAAGATTCTCTCCTCTTCCACTCTACTATATGTTTCCTTAAAAGTCAAAAAAACCGAAGATCCAAGGACCTCCGGTTCATGTGAGATTAGTGTTTATTGCGGTTTAAAATAGCATTGAGAACGATCGCTAAGACACTGGCAACGACAATTCCGTTAGCAAAGAACATTTGGAATCCTGTTGGAAGGCCATTGAAGAGAGTGCTGTTGTTCAAACCAACCCCTGCAGCAATCGATACAGCAGCGATCAAGAAATTGTGCTCATTGTGTTCAAAATCAACACGCGCAAGGATCTGCATCCCTTGAATTGACACAAAACCAAACATGACTAGCATCGCTCCCCCAAGAACTGGACTTGGAATGATTTGCGCTAAAGCTCCAAACTTAGGAAGGAGACCAAGAAGAACAAGGAAACCAGCCGCATAGTAGATTGGAAGACGGGTCTTGATACCCGACAATTTCACCAAGCCAACGTTTTGTGAGAATCCGGTGTAAGGGAAGGTGTTGAAGATACCACCGAGGAGAACGGCCAACCCTTCAGCACGGTAACCATTGCGAAGGCGCGTGCTATTAATTGGATCTTTGGTAATATCAGAAAGAGCGAGATAGACACCTGTTGATTCCACCATAGAAACTGTTGCGATGATACACATCATTAAGATGGAGGTGATTTCAAACTTAGGAGCTCCAAAGAAGAATGGCGTTGGAACGTGAACCACTGGTGCTTGCGATACAGGTGTGAAGTCTACCAAGCCCATAGAAGCCGCAATAGCTGTCCCTGCAATCAAGCCAATCAAGATAGAGATAGACTTGATAAAGCCAGTCGTATAGATATTAACGACTAAAATGATGAGAATAGTCACCACAGCCAAGATCAAGCTTTGAACGGTTGGTTTTGGCGCATTATTTCCCATATTTCCAATCGCTACTGGAATCAAGGTCAAACCAATGGTGGTAATAACGGATCCCGTTACAATTGATGGGAAGAGATTGGCAATCTTAGAGAAGAAACCAGAGACAAGGATGACATAAATCCCTGAGACAATCAAGGCACCAAACATGGCACCACTACCATGGCTAGCACCGATCATGCTGAGAGGTGCTACAGACTGGAAGGCAACCCCAAGGACTACCGGAAGACCGATCCCAAAGTATTTATTGAGCTGCACTTGAAGGAAAGTTGCGACCCCACACATGAAGATATCTGTAGAGATGAGGTAGGTTAGTTGATGAGCGTTATAGCCCAAAGCTCCTGCGATCATGATCGGCACCAAAATAGATCCCGAATACATGGCCAAAAGGTGTTGCAAGCCTAGAATGGCCGCCTGTGAATGGCTTTCTTGTTTTTGCATTAGATGTCTGCCTCCTTGAATACAACCTGACCATTTTCAAAACGGTCCAAACGTGCGAGGGATACAACAGGATATCCCAACTCTTCTAACAATCCCCGTCCATCTTGGAAGGATTTTTCAATCACAATTCCAATCGCTTCGACTTGAGCCCCGGCTTGTTCAATGATTTGAATCAATCCTTTGGCTGCTTGCCCATTTGCAAGGAAATCGTCAATGATCAAAACCTTATCTGATGGATCCAAAAATTTACCTGCAATCGAAACGGTGCTGGTCACTTGCTTGGTAAAGGAATAAACCTCAGCCGTCAAGATGCCCTCATTCATCGTGATGTTTTTCGCCTTCTTAGCAAAGATCATGGGAACATCCAAGGCTTCAGCTACATAAAGGGCTGGTGCAATCCCAGATGCTTCAATGGTCACGACTTTCGTCACACCAGCATCTTTGAACCGGTCCGCAAAAGTCTGACCAATCTCTTTCATCAATTTGAAATCCACTTGGTGGGTCAAAAAGGAATCCACCTTGAGGATATTCTCACCTAAAACATTGCCATCTTTTAAGATGCGCTCTTCAAGTAATTTCATACTTCCTCCTACTTTTTTAAAAAATCCTCTACTTCATTCATAAAACACAAAAAGGCCTGCTAAGCAAGCCTTGAAATCTCTCTAGAAAGAGAAATAGTCCCGACTTACTTATTGTTAGGTGTTCTGGCACCTTGTAGAAACATCACGCCCATTCGTGAAATAAATAAGTAATTCAATTAGTGTGCATCGCCATTCCAGATAGAATTCTTAACGATCACATAGTCAACATGTTTCAAATCTGCTAATTTTCGGCCTCCTGCATAAGAGATCGAACTTTGCAAATCTTGTTCCATTTCCGTTAAGGTGTCTTGCAAATGACCCTTGGCAGGCAATAAAATCTTCTTACCTTCGACGTTCTTATATGCACCTTTTTGGTACTCTGAAGCAGATCCATAGTATTCTTTGAAAGACTCTCCATCAATCTCTACTGTTTTACCAGGACTTTCAACATGTCCTGCAAAGAGAGAACCGATCATGACCATAGACGCCCCGAAACGAATCGATTTGGCAATATCACCATGGGTCCGAATACCACCATCCGCAATGATTGGCTTACGAGCTGCTTTTGAGCACCAGCGAAGAGCAGCCAATTGCCAACCACCTGTACCAAATCCAGTCTTCACTTTGGTGATACAAACCTTACCAGGACCGATTCCGACCTTAGTCGCATCAGCTCCCGCATTTTCCAATTCACGAACAGCTTCAGGTGTTCCGACATTTCCAGCAATGACAAAGGTATCTGGCAATTCTTTCTTGATGTGTTGAATCATCCGAATGACACTATCCGCATGACCGTGTGCGATATCAATAGTGATGTACTCAGGCGCATCTGCCTTTAATTGACTCACAAAGTCGTATTCGTATTCCTTAACACCAACCGAAATGGAAGCGATCAAACCTTGATCATGCATGCGTTTGACAAAAGGAATCCGACCCTCTTCATCAAAACGGTGCATGATGTAGAAGTATCCACCACGCGCCAACTGCTCTGCTACATTCTCATCCAAAATCGTCTGCATATTGGCTGGAACAACTGGAAGCTTGAAGGTATGGTTTCCAAATTGAACGGTTGTATCTGCTTCTGAGCGGCTATTGATGATACATTTGTTGGGAATCAACTGAATATCTTCATAGTCGAAAATAGGAAATTCATTTAACATAGATTGAAAAATCTCTTTTCTAAAAACTGACCTACCTATGCGCAAGCGCATCGCTACGTCTCTTGACGTTTCCTTGATAGATTATACCAAAGATACGGACCTAATGCAATGGGAATGATTTTATAGGAAATAACGTTCGGAAATTACAAGATAAAAACCTGTTTCAAAAAAGAAAACAGGTTTTATTTATGAACATTTTGGAGCCAATTGTTGACTTCTCTAGCTACAATTTCTGGCGCCTCTGTATACAGTTCGTGCCCCAAAGCATCTAGCAAAACTTGCTTGATCTGGGGATCTAGTTGCTTCAGAGCTTCTTTTCTCCATTCAGGTTCTTCTTGGTATCGAGGTCCAATAAAGAGGACAGGCAGGTCTGCCAGTGGAATTTGGTAAGCCTTGATCTGACGCCGTAGACGAAATAAGGCCATGACCTTTTCGAGATCCAGATTTAATTCATATTGTTCACTTGCTGGATTCCAGCGAAAGCTAGCCTCTACTGCTTTTCGCGCTATAGGAGTAGGATCTTCTCCATCACCAAGTTCTGATAACACGGCTTCTTCTAAAGTTGCAAAGACTTGTTGCTTCATGAAAGACGACGTGCCTTCTAGTTCTTCTTCAAGAGGCAGGATCTTTTCCATATCCAGATACCCCCCATCCAGGAGAATCAAAGCCTGAATCTGAGGAAACTCACTAGCCAGATAACGAGCCAAATCTCCACCTAAGGAATGACCCAATAAACAGATTTCTCCCACCTGGCCAACCCGACCTTGGAACCAATCACGAAGATCGTTTTCTGTCTGAATCATTTCCCTATAGGGATCTAGAAAGGTCACAGGAAAGCCTAGCTCATCCATTAGTGGAGCCAGATGGTAGCTATTACCACCTAGGCCACCGATAAAATAATACTGCATGTGTTTTGTCTCTTCCTTTTTATTTTATAATGAATTCCTTAATTGGTCCGCACTAGTCTTTTCAATCCAATATCGCTCCTCTTTGGGTATCAAATGATCGAATTTCCCTGAAAAAATCTTCCATCCGTTCGGCACATATCTTTCGTAGTTTTTCATTCCCAGATGGTTTGAATAAAACTCCTCTTTATCAAAATCGATTAAAAGATTCGGGAGTAAACCTTTTCCTTCAAAAATAATCTCTGAATGTAAGTCCTCACAATCCATTGAGCGTTTGATCATTTCGATCAATTCTTCAACCGTCACCTTCAGCCAATCATCTTTATACATTTCTAAGTAGCTCTCAAGATTGCTTTTTGTAATCACATGAAGATTCTGTTGAATCTCAGGTAAATAGGAGAAATCAATATCCAGACCTGCTTCCTGGTATGCCTGAATATATTTATCGATATCCATTGTCCACATATCGTTTGAACAAATATACCAGTTAAACTGATGATTTGTAATAACCCCAACAGTATTTATTTCTGGTTTCTCTATCAATTGGTCTTTATCCACTGGTTTCTTCACCTCTTCACCTATCTACTTGTTACGAACTGACAATAAGGCTTACTTACCAAGCATTATATATCTATGATACCGAATTATACTTTGATAAGCAAGTTAGTGACCGAGTCGCTAGCAAAAAAAGCCAGCTAATATGACTCAGCTGACTGATGTCATATCTAATAAATTTTTCTCTGCTCGATCATCTGGCAGAAAAAGAAAGTATCCCACATTCTCTAATATTCTATAAAACAAAAAAGCACTCTGCAAAAACAGAGTGCCATCGTCTTTAATACTTTATATTCCGTTCGACAAACTTGAAGTTGTTTACTTACAGTATTCCTCTATTTTGTAGCTATATTCTTTTAGAAGTCCCCGTGAATAAATTTTTTTATTTTTTGAATCTCTAACTTCTTTCCAAAGGATAGCCGCAACTTTTAACTTGTTGGAGTAATGATTGCTAAATTCATCTGCACAAAAGTCTTTTAGAAATTGATTCCATTGGCAAGCTGAATTATCATACTTGGCGTAGTCTGACTCTCCATAGTATATTTTAATCATATCTTGGATTGTAAAATTTATGTTGTTGTCCCGTTTTACTTTTCGCCAAGCAGTAGCCATATCAGCATTAAACTTAAACGGATTAACACCTGTTACAGCTGAAAAATAATCACGAAATTTCTGATTAAAGGAAAACCCACATTCAAGTAATGATGTATTTAGGGTTATTATTTCGGTTTGATTTTTGTTTCTTTTCCTCAAAACTTTTTCTACTCTATTTCCCCTAAAATATTGTTCTATAATATGATTTAATTCTTTTTTTGTACATCTGTATTCTAATCCAAGGTACTTACAAATTTGTGAAAGCTCTTCTCGATACCAGTAGTATCTGTTAAATTCTTCAAATGATTTTATATCTCTAAAATCAGGTCTATGTTCTTCCAAATGCTCACCTCTACAACTCAAAATTTATCTCATTATACCATAGATAATAAAAGTCATATCAATTTATACCCATGCCACATAAAGCTATAACAGAAAATATTACAATTTTGTAATTACTGTATTTCTATTAAGCTTAACATTCTTATAAAATAAATAAGAAAAACAAACGATATAGTCCATCACTAGTAACAAGAAATACTAGAAGTTGAAAGATATAAAAACATTGAAATGGAAAGCATAGCAATAAACAAAACAGTCAGTAAAACGATGGTTTTGTTGTGTTGTTTCACTTGCTTTCTAAATTCCTCTTTTGAATTTATCCGCAGACGCCCTTTGTATCTTGATTTAGTCATGGAACTTCTACGAAGTTCGCTGACGTCCGCACTCACTTAAGAAAAGTTTTTTATAGGACTTTATCTTCAATCTGAGACCGATAAAACCTCTTTGTTTTAATCTTTCTAACTGAATTGGATACAAAAAATCCACTCACTCGTAGGTGAAATGGATTGTTTTTTTTATTAACGGTTCAACAAGAAATTGAACAATTTTTCGACAATTTTTACGACCAACCAGCATAAGAATCCGATATAGCTAAAATAGAAAATAAGTGACAAAATCGTAATAATCATGGTTTCCTCCTTCGTCGATTGCAAGTACTTGTCTTATTATACCTTTTTATGCAATCGAACTCAATAGAATTTTGAAAATTGTCTGATTATTCTTTTTCTTCTTTAGCTTCTTTAGCGTCTTGATCAGCTTCTTCACTGCCTTTATTGACAGCTGACTTAAATTCAGCAAACATTTTGCCGATGGACTGACCCAACTCTGGCAGGCGTTTTGGTCCAAAAATCAAGAGGGCGCCCAGGATGATGATGATCAAACCTGGTGCACCAATATCACGTAAAATTCCCATTAGTTTCTCCTTTTTCTTAAATAGATGACTTTACTGATGGCGACACTGACTTCGAATAAGAGGATCAAAGGGAGTGTCATGGCCAAGTCACTGATAAAGTCTGCAGGGGTTAACACGACGGCTAAGACCAGCAGAACAAAGTAAGCGTAACGTCGGTAGGTTATTAAAAACTGCGGTGTCAAAAGTCCAATCGAGGTCAGAAAAGCTACCAAAACTGGTAACTCGAACAAGACCCCTAAAGGCAAGGTGGTGTGCCATAAGAAGGTTAAATAATTTTGTGCCGTTAATTGGGTATCAAACAACCCTTCTCCCAAGCGCATCAGGACCTCTAAAATAGCTGGACTGACAAAGAAATAACCAAATGCAAGCCCCAGCACAAAGCAAATAAAGCTAGCTGGGATGTAAGCAAAGACTGCACGCGCCTCCTTCTCCTTCAAAGCCGGCCTTACAAATTGCCAGATCTGGTAGACAATAAAGGGCAAGGTCAGGCTAAAGGCTGTGAGATTAGCCAGCGATACATAGATCCAGAGGATATCATTTGGTCCCAGTACCAGCAGTTTTTGATGCAGGCTAGCCGTCAAGGCTTGGTAAAGCTCTCCACCAAATACAAAAGCCACCAGAAAGACGATAATATAACACAAGACCACTGCGATCAATCGTTTTCGAAATTCGACCAAGTGCTCAACAATGGTCATTTCATCTGCTCTACTCTTTGCCATGCTGTCTCACCGTGATAAGGGCGATCAAGGCCACAAACATTAACTGAGGAAGAAGAACTTCCCAGCTTGGATAGATCCCCGCCCAATCGATGGTTGGAAGTCCATTGACCAAATGGCTAGGTAGGATATTGGTCAACTGAAGGGCGTGGATGCTGACACCGAGCATCTTGAAGGCCAAAGCGTAAATCAACCACGTCAGAATGAAAAAGATTCGATGAGGTTGGATAGCTTGACTAGCCTTGGTCATGGCCACTGCAATAATGATGAGAACAGCTATAGCAAGCCCGATTCCCAGTAAGAAATTCGCAGTTGTAATCCGCGGAATGATCCCGACATAAAAGAGAATGGTCTCAGCCCCTTCACGAAAGACTGCTAAGAAACTGAGGGCAAACATAGAGACAAAGCTTCCTGTAGCCGTCACTGTCTTCATTTGACGGTCCATAAAGGCATTCCACTGTTTGACAGAGGACTTGCTGTGGAGCCAAATTCCGATGAGGATCATCATGACCACAGCGAAAATCCCAACGCCACCTTCAATGATTTCCCGATTAGACCCCGAAGTAACAGCTGGAAATGCTACTTGCAGAACAAGAGCAATCGCTGCACTGGCAAGAACACCAGCAATAGCTCCACCATAAACCCATTTGAGTCCTTTCCTCATCTTAGCAGCCTTAAGGGTCGTCACAAGCGCCATCACGATCAGAAGGGCTTCTACTCCTTCACGCAGAAGGATCAACATGGCATCAAAGGCGTTGTAAGAAGCTGTCGTATCGACCGCAGACAGATCCCTGATCAAGGCTTGTAATTTCTCTTGATAGGCCTTTTCTTTCCCCTTGACCATTATAACCGGGGATTCACTCTCTACGCGCGTGTAGAGACTTGGATTGGTCGTGCTAACATCTCCCTCGATGGTTGGCCAGATCGTGATGAACTGCTTCATAGTCGCTGCAGCAGATTTATCGTCGCCGGATTGAAATTGGCTTTGCGCCTTCTCCAAAAGCTTGATCCCATCGTTCAGCGTCAAATCCGTACTGGCACTGCTAATGGCCTCTCCTTTTACAAAGGCATCAATCCCATTTTTGAGGTCGTCATAAGAGGACTGGATGTTGGTAAAATCGGTAGGCTCTGTTTCAATACTACTGCGTAAGAGCGAAATGGCCGTCTCGATTTTGCCATAGTAGGCTGTGCTGTGATCTCTTACCACCGCTTCGTTTCGCGTCCATGTGTTATTGAGATCTGCATAGGTTTGACGGGTTTTATCCAGATCCTTAGCTGTAATAGCCTCTTGTAGGTTCTTAAAATAAGGTGCGAGGCGACTCACGAGTTTGTCTTTTTCCGCCTCTAAATCGACCGGATTTTGCTCTTTTTCAAAAGCGAGCAAGGCAGATGAGATCTTGGTGAGATCGTCTTTGCTTACCTCTCCTTTTATAGCCAGGGCTTGGCTAACTTTTTTCCCTGCCTTGGAATCATGGTGGTCTTTGGATTCAAAATCAGCCTGAATCTCAGCGATCAATTCCTTGGCCTTATCCTGGTCCTTATTTTGTACAGCGGTTGTTGCATCTGTGATCTTGATAAAGAGATCGCTATAAGATTCCGCAGCTACCGGATGAGTCCAAAACAAGGCAAGAAGGCCTAACAAGATCAAGAGTTTATTCAAAGAGTGCTTGACCAAGATACCCTCCTTTCTCGACGCCTGCAAAGCAAGCAAAGAGTCCACTTCCGATATGGGTGATGTACTCGTTCATTTTGTCCACCGCGCCCAAGTTGGTTTGGATTTTGACAAAGCTGTTCGGATCCTTTTGAAAGGCGATAAAGATCAAGCCGGCATCAAATTGCCCAGTCTGTTCATTGATGCCATCCGAATAGGAATATGACCGCCGTAAAATCGGCCGATCCACTTCTTTGGCCAAACGGACATGTGAATCTACTGGTAGTTTAGATAAATCTACTTCATCAAATTCGTTGGTTTTACCAAAGGGAGCGCCAGACTCCTTGTAGCGACCAAAGGTGTTTTCTTGCTCTTGCAAATTGGTCCGGTCCCAAGTTTCCAGGTGCATTTGCACTAGGCGAAGAGCCATATAGGAACCACCCTTCATCCAATCCTTGCTATCAGTCCAGACGACCTTGTCAAAATCCTTCTCAGTCGTGACATTTGCTGTTCCATCCTTGAAACCAAAGAGGTTGCGCGGTGTTTCTTTTCGGTCACCAATAGCTGCAAATCCTGATTTGCTCCACTTCATGGTAATGGTATTGCGACCCTTACGAATCAGATTTCGCACCGCATGAAAGGCTACTTGCTCATCGTCTGCACAGGCCTGAATGACGATATCGCCACTAGTGTATTTGTCCTGCAACTGCTCCTTTGGAAATGGAGGCAAATCACGAAAGAGTTTCGGACGTTTGGACTCCAAGCCCAGTTTCTTTAGAAAGGAAGCCGATACCCCAAAAGTCAGACTCAAACGATAGGGGTTGAGTCCCACTGTTTCACCTGTATCTGTTGGTGGCAAGAGGGCATTGGAACCATCTCTTTTAACTAACTCTCCTTCGACTAATTTACTACTGTAATCGGTCCAGTCTTTAAAGAGCTGGATGACTTCTTTTTTGTCTGTCGTATGAAGATCTAACACAACCAAGTAGCAAGCCTTCTGCATAGGTGTCGTAATCCCTGCTTGGTGCTTGCCATAAAAGGAGATGTCTTCATCTCCATCATAAACTTTTTTGCTGGAACTGTCTTGATTAGCGAAAAAAGCAGATGCACCAGAGAGACCCAGCGCTAGACCAGCCCCTCCAATACCTGCTTTTTTAAGAAATTCACGACGGTCCATTTTTTTATCTAAAAATTTTTCGTCAGCCATTTTTCTTATTTCCCATCTAAAATCACACCCATTTGAGACAACGGTTCACCAAGTTTGGTCACAGCTTCTGCCAATTCCTTGGTATCTTCCTTGGATAAATCTGTGTAAGACTTATAGTTTGAATCATCTGTCATGTGTTTGTCCAATAAAGCATTTACATTCTTGAATTCTGCTTCCAAGGTTTTAACCAATTTAGCATCTTTTTTCTCAATCAAGGGTTTAAAGAGAGAGAAGATCTTTTCAGCCCCTTCAATATTGGCACGGAAGTCGTAAAGATCTGTATGAGAGAAGACTTCTTCTTCACCCGTAATCTTTTGCGTTGCCACTTCATTGAGCAGATCGACAGCTCCGGTCAACATGATATCCGGTGTGACTTCTACTGTAGCAATTTTAGCTTTCAACTCCTTGATATCGTTCACCAGTTGGTCAGCGTATTTGTCTGTTCCATCTGTAGTATTGTTTTCCCAAAGGATACGCTCAATCCGGTGGAAACCTGACCAGCCATCTTCTGATTTATTTTCATCTACATAATCCACCAAGCGGTAGTCGATTTTGACATCCGATTCTCCAAAGGTTTCAGCAATCGGCTCAGACCGTTCATAGGCCATACGAATCAAGGGATATTGCTTTTTAGCTTCTTCCAAATTACCATCTTTTAGGGTAGCTCGGAATCCTTCTGTATCTTTGAGCAATTGGTCAATTTGCATTTCAACAAAGTCTTTGTATTCAGCTGTCGCATTGTCCAAGGTCTTCTGGTCAGCCTTTGACAACTGCACCGTTGAGCTGGTTTGCGTCTTTTGGCTCGAATGTTTGCTAGTAGAATTTGCACACCCTGCTAAAAGAGCAACACTCAATAAGAGTAGACTATATTTTTTCATGAAAGACTTCTCCTCATTTGTTCTTGCCCTTATTTTACCAGATATTTTCTCATTTTTCAATAATTGTCTGAAAATTTAATAATAGAAAAAATTTTCTGAGAATCAGTCTTTTACAAAAGAATATCTTTGACCCGTCCGATTTCAGATTCTTTAACCACCACAAAGATACTATCCCCTAGATACAAGCGGGTTGCACCATTGACCGTATAGCTCTTACCACTTCGCATTTGCGTGGTGATCAAGATATCTTGAGGGAGGTGCAGTTCATGAACTTGTTTTCCTGCAATCTTTTCTGATACAGGGATCTCAATTAAAGTCAACTCTCCTTCTTCTTGCGCCTTATCCGGCAACAATTGCTCGAGCATGGCTTCATAGACTGGCGCTCCATGGAAGAGATCCATGATCATATATGCTAGCAAGGTCACCATGCCTAGGGGCATTAAACTGCGAATATCACCGACCATCTCTGTCACTAAGATCATAGCCGTTAATGGCGCTTTTGAAATAGCCCCAAAATACCCACTCATGCCTAAAATAATGAAGAGAGGCAGCTGATTTTGAGAGATAAAGCCAATGTTTTGGAGGAAGGTTCCAACGATGGCCCCTAAAAGTGATCCTAATGCTAGTATAGGCAGGAAGATGCCACCTGGTAAGCCACTACCATAGCTCAACATACTCCAGATGAAACGGATCGCAAAATAAAGAAGGATGGTCAGCACTGGATACGGTACTCGAGCTAAATCCAAGACCAATTGATTCCCACCACCAAGAATTTGGGGAAGAAAATAGCCGATTGGAAGAATCAAGACAAAGGCAAATAAAGAAGAATAATGAGAAGGAACATGGAAAATCTTCTCAAGTAAGCGATACAATCGACCGATATTGAGAACCACTATTTCGTAGACATACCCTGCTGCCCCTAAAAAGACTCCAAGAAAAAGATAAATCCAGTACTGAGACAGATGGAGCGGTGGAATATTTTGTGGCATATGAAGCACTGGTGTTTGACCAAAGACATTGAGTGAAATAAAATTAGCAGTCAAACTAGCAGCCAAGGTCGAAATCCAAAAGAAACGTGAAAAATGATGGTAGACCTCTTCAACCACAAATAAGAGCCCCGCTATAGGTGCATTAAAGGCAGCAGCAAGGCCAGCAGCAGCCCCACTTGCAATCAAAGATCGCTCCTCAACCGGGCTGACCTTCAAATGATGGGCCACTCCTTTTCCCCCCATTGCTCCTAATTGAATACTAGGACCTTCACGACCAAGCATCAAGCCACTTCCGATGGCCAAGACACCTAAAATATACTTCTTCCACAGGGTATCCCACCAACTCACCGCCAAGAGCCCCTTGAGTTCTGCTTCGACTTGCGGAATTCCTGATCCCTTGATATCCCGATTGGTGCGAATAAGGCGACCAGCAATCAATACGATCACCCCATAACCCAATAGCATAGCAAGTAAATAAAGTGGTTGACCAGACATCTCCTTGTAAACGCCTTGAACAAAATGAAAAATATGTTCGATCAAAAAACGAAAACTCGAGACGATGCAGCCTACAACAATCCCAACCAGAACACCTCTGACAATATGGGCCACAATCGAACTAGAGGCAAAATGAAATTCCTTTTTTAAGGCTTCTTCTTTTTCAGACATTCCCTAACTCCTTCAAACTCTTATCCTATTCATTATACCTTATTTCACTGCCTCTGAATACATGTAAAGACAGAAAAAAACAAAACTACCCTTGTTAGTTTTGTTTAGAATGTAGACAAACCATTTTATCTAATAAAAATAAGTTAAGAATTTCTACAAAGAAATATAAATGGAACGAATAAAGAAAAATCAAAACTTTCCGCTGTGAGAAAAGTGCCTGAAACTGTATTGTTTCAGGCACTCGGAATTATTGAGACCTTAGGCTCAATAATTAGTCATGGAACTTCTATGAAGTTCGCTGACGTCCGTACTCACCTAAGGAAAGTTTTTAATAGAACTTTAGCTATTATTCAGCAGTTAAAGGTGCCATTGTAATGTAGTTGTAAGGTTTGTTGAAGTGTGGCAAGAAGAACAAGTCTGTCAAAGCCAATTTATCAATCGTTACGTGTTCTTGAATCGCAAGTGAGAACATGTGGATAGCCATTGAGATGGCGCTATCACGTGATACCATTTGAGCTCCAAGGATTTGACGAGTATCTTTATCATAGACGATCTTGATACCAACTTCGTAGTTATCGTGTTTGATAAATTCAGGTTTTTGAAGGTCGTTGAAGCCAGTTTCAGTGGCATTGAAGCCTGCAGCTTTCGCTTTTTCAAGAGTCAAACCAGTTGAAACCATGTGAAGGCCGTAGATAGAGATACCGTTAGAACCTTGAACACCGATTCCTTCCAATTCATGACCAGTCGCATTGTAGGCACCAACAATACCTGAACGAACCGCATTAGACGCAAGAGCGATGTAGCTCATTTCGTTACGAGCGTTATCAAAGATAGTCGCACAGTCACCAACTGCGTATACACCTGGAAGTGAAGTTTCTTGTTTCTTATCAACAAGGAAAGCACCGTTGCGGAAGAGTTCAATCTTACCATCAGCAAGAGCTGTATTAGGACGGAAACCAACAGCCAAGATAACCATATCTACATCGAAGGTTTCTTTATCGGTTACAAGGCGTTCTACCTTACCATCTCCTTCAACCGCTTGAACCGTTTGTCCAAGTGCCAAACGGATGTTGTGGTCTTCCAAGTTTTTCGCCATGATGTCAGTGAAGTCTTTGTCGTAGTAACCATTCAAGACAGTGTCCACGATATCCACCAAGACAACGTCTTTACCAAGACGTTCGAAAGCTTCAGCAAGTTCAACACCGATGTAACCACCACCAACGACGGCGATACGGTTCAAGTGTTTGCTGTTGTCTTTCAATTTTTCGATCACTTCTTCAGCGTTTTGGTACAATTTAACGAATTGAAGATTTTCAAGAGTTGCTTTGAATTCGCGGTTACCAGGAACGATTTCAACTCCTTTAATTGGAGGAATGATTGGTGTTGATCCAGTCGCAAAGATCAATTTTTCGTAAGATTCTTTGTGTTCTTTTCCATCAACTTCTGCAGTCACCACTTTGTTGTCATAGTCAATTGAAAGAACAGGAGAGTTCATGTAGACTTTTGCACCTTTTGCTTCCAATTTTTCTTTGTCAGAGTAGAAAAGACCTTCAGGACCATCGATTTGTTCACCGATCCAAAGTGCCATCCCACATCCAAGGAATGAAATGTTTGAGTTTTGGTCAAAAACCACAATTTCATTTTCATTTCCGAAATTATCTAACATAGTGTTGATACAAGCTGTTCCGGCATGGTTAGCCCCTACAACAACGATTTTACTCATAGAATAAATCCTACCTTTAATTTAATTTACTTCTTGAGTATATCATAAAAATGATATCGGTTACAATTATTTTGCTCAGAATTTGTGATCTTTTTTTCAATTTTCCAGAAAATCACATTTCACATGTTTCAAAAAATGTCAAACAATATGCTTGAAAGGATTGTGAAAACGATATCTTTTTGATATACTGTAAGTAAGTGAAAATAGGAAAGGATAGATTTTTAGTGGACCTAAGTAGTCGATCCGAACGGTTGATGGGAACGACCATCACTGTTTCGATCTATCACCCACAAGCGAATGAACTCTTAGCCCGCTGCTTTGAACTTCTTCGCTCCTACGAACATCGCTTCAGTGCTAATGATGCAAGTTCTGAACTCATGGAGGTCAATCACCAAGCTGGTATTGTTCCTGTCCAAGTTCATCCAGATCTTTTTGATCTGATTGCATTAGGTACCTTGCATAGTCAAGCTCAAAACAGCCATTTAAACATCGCCATTGGTCCTCTTGTACAGACCTGGCGAATTGGATTTTCAGATGCTAGACGTCCCCAGCAAGGGGAAATTGATCAAGCCCTGGCCAAGATCGATCCTCACCAAATCCAGCTCGACCCAGAAAACCATACAGTCTTTCTGATGCGTCCTGGAATGAAGATTGATTTAGGAGCCTTGGCTAAGGGTTATAGTGCAGACTGCATTGCTACCTTTTTAAAGAGCCAGGGAGTAACAGATGCCTTGATCGATCTTGGAGGAAATATCCTCACTGTCGGTCAACACCCCATCAAACAACAGCCTTGGCGGATTGGCATTCAAAATCCAGTCGAAAAAAGAGGTCAGCACCTACTGGTCCTCTCTGTCAAGGATAAATCTATTGTCACCTCTGGCATCTACGAGCGTCATTTAGAAGTTGACGGCCAGTCGTTTCATCACATCTTTGATAGCGCGACGGGCTATCCGGTCGAGACAGACTTAGCCAGTATCACCATCATATCTGATCGATCCGTAGACGGGGAGATATGGACTACCCGCTTGTTCGGGGAATCTCCTGCTTCTATCCTCTACACTGTTGAATCACTTCCTGGTATAGATACCTTATTGGTTTCTCAATCAGGCAAGATCGCCTATACAAGTGGGCTTCAATCTTATTTATAATTCTCCTATCAGAAAGGAATTTTCCATGATAAAACTTATTGCGATTGTGGGGACAAACTCCAAACGTTCTACAAACCGTCAACTGCTTCAATACATGCAAAAACATTTTGCTGATAAGGCTGAGATCGAATTGGTCGAAATTAAAGATATCCCTGTCTTTAACAAACCAGCCGACAAACAAGTACCTGAAGCTGTCTTGGATATTGTTGCAAAAATTGAGGAGTCTGATGGGGTCATTATTGGGACTCCAGAATACGACCACTCTATTCCAGCAGTCTTGATGAGTGCACTCGCTTGGCTCTCATACGGAGTCTTCCCATTGTTGAATAAACCAGTCATGATTACTGGGGCTTCGTACGGTACGTTGGGATCTTCACGCGCCCAACTCCAACTTCGCCAAATCTTAAATGCTCCAGAAATTAAAGCGACTGTTTTGCCAGATGAATTCTTGCTCTCTCATTCATTGCAAGCCTTTGATCAAAATGGAGACTTGGTGGATTTAGATGTCATTCAAAAATTAGATGCCATCTTTGATGATTTCCGTGTGTTTGTGAAAATCACAGACAAATTGCGCAACGCCCAAGAATTGCTTCGCAAAGATGCTGAAGAATTTGACTGGGAAAACTTGTAAGATAGGAGACAGAAAAGAATGAAATTTGTTGGACTTGTAGGCTCAAACTACGATCAATCATATAACCGTAAACTTTTGGAATTCATTCGCCGCCAATTTAAAATCAAATTTGAATTGGAAGTTCTTGAAATCGACGAAGTTCCAATGTTTAACCAAGATGAAAAATGGGACGAAAGTTTCCAATTGCGTCTTTTATATAACAAAATCACTCGTGCAGATGGTGTTATCATTGCCACTCCAGAGCACAACCATACGATCTCTGCTGCTCTCAAGTCTGTTCTTGAATGGCTCTCTTTCGAGGTGCATCCATTTGAAAACAAACCGGTTATGATCGTCGGTGCTTCTTACTATGATCAAGGGACTTCACGTGCGCAAGTTCACCTCCGTAAGATCCTCGATGCCCCAGGTGTCAATGCTTATACCCTTCCAGGAAATGAATTCCTTCTTGGAAAAGCGAAAGAAGCTTTTGACGAAAACGGCAATATCATCAACGAGGGAACCGTCAAATTCCTTGAAACCTGCTTGGATAATTTTATGAAATACGTTGAGGTTGTATCTAAATTGAAAAAACCAAAACCAATTGAACCAGAAGACTTGGATTGTAATCATCCAATCGCTACAACTGTTACTGAAGTCGATCCTGACGATCCAGATTGGGTAGAAAAAGTAGCTGAAATCACTGGTGCCGTTTCTGGCGATACCTATGTCAAACTCGACCACGGTATCCTAACCGTTAACCAAATTGATATGTTCTTAAAGGCTATGCCATTTGAATTGACTTATGCCGATGATAACAACCAATTCCTCTACTACAACAATGCCCATCAAGATCCAGATACCATGTTTGCTAAACGCGTGCCACCTCAATCAGGAAGCCGGATGTCAACCGTTCACGGCTCCCTACCACCAGCACGTATGAAAAACGTGGAATGGGTGATTGGTACCCTTCGTAACGGTAACCAAGACTATGTTCGGACCATTGTTCCAGGATCTCCTGAAGGCGTGATCAACACTCACAACTACCAAGCTATGTACTATGAAGATGGTTCTTACGCTGGTATCAATGAGATTGTCTTCAACTTCAAACCATGGTTGGACTGGTACCTGCAAACAACAGGTCAACGTCTAGTTGGCGGAAGCGGTCCATTTGCTCCTGCTGGTGGACACGGTAGTGCAGATGCAACTTCTGGTGCTTCTGATGCTGGAGGACATGGTGACGGAGGGCACGGAGATGCCGATGCCACTTCTGGTGCAAGCAACTAAGAAACTAGAAAAAAATGAAGCTTCGTGCTTCATTTTTTTATTGTAACTCCTTGATGATCTTCTTAGCATCTTCGTTTGAAATAGCCCCTAATTGGACATGTCCAATTTTCCCATGACTGTCTATAAAGACTTCTGTAGGAATAGAGCGAACCTGATAATCTGCAAATGCAGAACCATCTGGATTGTACAAGACCGGTACTGACTTGTAATCTTGTTGATCAAACCATTTGACGAATTCTTCTTCTGTTTTTTCACCTTGGAGTCCTGGTGCCATAATGGTCAGAATTTCAAAGTCTCTATCTGTATCCTTGACCAATTTCTCTAATTCGGGCATACTTTGCCGGCAAGGACCACACCAGGTTGCCCAAAATTTCAAATAAACCTTTTTCCCTTTGTAGTCTGAAAGTTTGACCGTATTCCCCTTCATATCCTTTAGTTCAAAGTCACTGGCGTCTTTTCCCACCAAAGGATTCTTATTCGTTGTTGTATTCATTGTTGGCTGATTGTCCATACCACTCTCACTGGATTGATTCATGGAACAAGCTGACAGCAAAGCTAGAGAAATTACTGAGAAACAAGCGTATTTAAAACCTTTCATCATGCGTTAAACCTCCGGATTATTTTATGAAAAGATAGATGACAAACTGTTCAATTGTCCCAAAAGTAAGAGAATTCCCATCAGAATAATGATGGCTCCGCCGATTTTCTTCAGCAATAACAAATGGGGTTTGAGACGATTAAAGTAAGGTAGGACCAGACTAGATGCTAAGGCCAACAGTAAAAACGGAAGAGCCATTCCCAAGGTATAAACAAGGAGATAAATAGCTCCCATAAGAGCATCTTGTCCATCTGATGCTGCTAAAGCAAGAACTGATCCTAATACCGGACCAATACAAGGCGTCCAACCAAAACTAAAGCCAAGACCAAGGAGAAAAGCTGAAAACAATTCATTCTTCTGTTTGTTGGCTCCAAAATCTACTGATTTTTGCTTTTCAAGGAAATGAAAATGAAAGACTTCCATTTGATGAAGACCAAGGATAATGATGAGGGCTCCCATCAGATAACGGAACCAATTGGTGTACATGATCTTTCCTAGCAAACCCGCTCCAAAACCAATGAGGAGGAAAATAACAGAAATACCGGCAATAAAACAAAGGGTTTTCAACAAGCCATGCCAGCGAATTTTTTTCCCGAACAATCGGATAGCCTTTTCCTGATCACTTCCTAGCAAGATTCCAATATAAACCGGTAGCAAAGGAAAGACACAGGGAGAAAAGAAAGACAGAATACCCGCAAGAAAAACTGTCAATGAAAAAATGATTGGATTCATAGTTCACTCCGTATATTGATATGCTACATTCAGTATAGCATTGACTGACAAAAAAGAAAAATTTCTGCTACGTTTTTTTACTAAAGTTTGGATTTGGGTACTAGTTTCAAAAGAAAGACCCTAAAGCCAATAACTTTAGAGTCTAAGTTGTGGTGAAAAACTAAAAGAATATATAAGGCACATTCAAGTATACATTGAAACTTTCCGCCGTGAGAAAAGTGCTAGAAACAGTGATGTTTCTAGCACTCGGGAGTTTTGAAACCTTAGATTCAAAACTAAGTCATGGAACTTCTATGAAGTTCGCTGACGTCCGTACTCACCTAAGGAAAGTTTCTAAGAGGATATTATCTTCAATCTATTTCTAAAGCACAAAACTTTAGAGTTTCTAATATAACTTATTTTTCTGCTGTTTGTTTATTTGGTAATACGAGCGATAAAAGAATCCCGATGACTACTGGCACTAACCATGGAAGAGATTGAGCCGCAAATGGAAGCAAAGCAATCCCCTTTTCTACTAGAGAAATTTTAAAGGTACTTGCCAGAACACTTGCAACAGAGACCAAGCTAGCCAAGAAAATAGTCAATTGCATTCCTGGTTTTGAAAGAGCCACAAATTTATTCACTATCACAATCAATACAATGGTAATGGTGATTGGGTAAAGAATCATCAAGACCGGCAATGAGAAAGCAATAATGGTATTCAAGCCAAGGTTTGCAATCGCAAAACCAATCAGAGTGAAGACACTTGCATAGACCTTGTAAGAAACCTTAGGGAAGGTGCTATGGAAGAATTCACTAGTAGAGACGATTAAACCAGCGGTTGTGGTAAAGCAAGTTACCGTCACCATTCCTGCTAGGAAAATCTGAGCAGTCGGACCAAAGATCGCTTTGGTCGCTTCTGATAATACATAAACCCCTTTATTGCTATCAGATGCCATAACGGAAGCCGGAATTGGAAAATGATTCCCCAGATATCCTAAACCGATATACAGCACACTAAAACCAAGGGCTACAACAATTCCAACCAACCAAATGGTCTTGATATATTCTTTCTTACTTGAAAATCCAAGTTGATTCAAGGTAGTCACTGCGATCACACTAAAGGCAACAGATGCCAAGGCATCCAAGGTATTGTACCCCTCTAAAAATCCTTGCCCAAAGGCAGATGCCTGATAGGCTTTTGTGGCCACCATTGGAGCATGTCCACTGTATTTCAGAGCCCCAAGAACGACCAAGATCAAAATGAGAATCGCAAAGATCGGGGTCAATATACGACCAATCCGATCTAGAATCTTAGATGGATTCAAAGCAATCAGAAAGGCTAGCAAAAAATAGACCAGGGTAAAAATGAAAAGTGCTAAACTGGCATTCATTCCACCTAATAAGGGGGCTATCCCCACTTCGAAAGATACCGTCGCCGTTCTTGGAATGGCAAAGAAAGGACCAATCGAAAGATACAGCGCAACTAAGTATACAATCGCGAAAACAGGTGAAATCTTACGAGAAATCTCATGAATATATCCTTTGGGATTAAGTGTCCCGATAATCAAGGTCACAATGGCAATTCCCACGCCTGAAAGGACAAACCCAGCAATAGCTGGCCAAAATTGATTACCCGATAAAGCACCAAGAGCCGGTGGGAAAATCAGGTTTCCAGCACCAAAAAAAATACCGAACAGTAATAAACCTGTCAGGGAACCTTTTCGTAACATACTATCTCCTTAAAAAAACGATAATCTTAACTTTATCAAATTCATTTGAAGAAAGCAACTTATTTGCATGAACAATCCGCTAGTTCTATCAGTCATTATGGTACAATGGATGTAAGATTTTACGAGGTGCAAAACATGTATCTATATCTATTCTGGTTATTTCCAGCTCTTATCTTTTTATTGTTCTTTATGAGTGATCGCAGAAGACTGTTCAATGCTTATCTATTTTCGATAAACCTAGGGCTTCTTCTACTGATTTCTGCATTTTTACTAGTCGTTCGAACTGAGCTATGGTTTAATCAACAAATTGCAATGATTGTCTTTGTGGTGATTTCCATCCTCGTTTTTCTCAGCATTATTTTCTCCTCTCTTTTTCTTCTCTTTAACGGCCGTCAAATGATGCTTTTTGAAGGAAAAAGACTGGCCAACCTCCTATCGCTGCTCTATGGACTGTTTATTATCGGAGCTTTGGCACTACATTTTCTACCCTATTTCCCAGGGAATGACATCCTCATTTATCTGACTGACTTTGCCCTATTTTACATGACCTTTCTCTACCTCTCTTATGTATCCTATGGGACTTTTTGCAATCTCTTTCCAGTTCGCAAAGAGCCAGACGCCATCATCATCCTTGGCTCAGGTTTGATCGGAGACAAGGTTCCCCCACTCTTGGCCCAGCGTCTTGAGAAGGGAAAGGCCATCTATGAGCAGTTCGAGGGACGACCAAAGCTGATTGTTTCTGGTGGTCAAGGGTCAGATGAGCTGATCGCTGAGGCAGAAGCTATGGCCGGATACTTGATGGAACACGGGGTTCCAGAAGACGCCATTCTCATCGAGAATCGCTCTCGTACTACTTTTGAAAACCTGACCTTTAGCAAGCGTCTCCTTGAAGAAGAGGGGCTTGGCAAGCGAGTCCTTGTAGTAACCAATTCATTTCACGCGCTCCGTGCAGGTGTCTTTATGAGACGATTGAAAATACCTGGTCGAAGTATCGGTTCAAGAACAGCTTTTTACTATCTCCCATCCGCTTGGATTCGAGAAACCGTTGGCTTGGTTTCACTTTATTGGAAATGGCATGTTACCTTCCTAGCTCTTCTATTTCTGCCTTGGTTCTTTACACAAATCATGAAACTGATTGAGTTCTTCATTAAATATCTAAACTAAAAGAGAGTGGGACAGAAATCGGTAATTCGTTAGAATTCGATTTCGTCGTCCCACCTCCGCACAGTTGAGTAGGGCTGTAAAAGCTGATGAAATCAGCGTAGTAGAGCCCACTCAACCACTGCGTCTTGCTCGACAATCCAAAAATAATTGAGAGGCTAGGACTTTTGTCCCAGCCTCTTTCTTGTCTAGTGGTCACTAAAGCGTCTATATTTAATGCGGAAATCGAAATAATTTTCTTCCTGCAGTTTACGGAAAATATCGCGATAAGCCTCTTCGTCAAAGTGGTCACCCCGATAGAGAATTTCAAAGCTAAGTCCTTCGTATTCTAAAAAGGCATTGGCAGTTTTAAATCCATTTCGCTTATAGAAATCCATCCGAGACTGACGTTGCTCTAGATTGTCACATTCTTCATCCAAACGTTCCACTTCAAGAATCATGGTTCTTTGGTAAAATTCTACCAATTTTTCAATGATTTCTTGACCATAACCGTGGCTACGTAGGTGGGGCATAATGGCAAAGAAGCTAACATAAAAAACTTTCTGATTATAGATAGAAAAAGCAAATCCTACAAATTCTTCTTCGTTATAAAAAGCAAAAAAATTAGCATCGTCATTGTCCGTATAACGCAGGTATTCCGACAAAGGAACTCGCTCTTCTTCTGGAAATGCCTCGATATTCAGCCTCTCGACCTTGTCCAGATCTGGGAACGTTTCCGTGATTAATTGGCTGGTTAAGCTCATAAAAGCCTCCTTTTCTGCCCTGATTATACCAAAAAATGTAAGGGGATTCAACTACCGATGCTTGTCGCTGGTTACTGAAGTTGGTATAATGACACTATGAAAAGAATTCAACGTGTAGATCTCATAAATGGTCCTATTTTACCCGCTCTTTTGAGTTTTGCCTTTCCTATTCTTTTGTCCAATATCTTCCAACAACTCTACAATACCTCGGATGTTATGATTGTAGGGCGTTTTTTAGGTCAAAAGTCATTGGCTGCCGTTGGAGCAACCTCTGCTATATTTGATTTGATCGTTGGATTTGCCGTCGGTGTTGGCAATGGGATGGGGATTATTATCGCGAGAAATTATGGAGCCAAAAACGAAGACCAATTACGAAAATCAGTCGCCGCAACTGCTATTATTGGAGGTATCCTCAGTCTTTTCGTGGTCTTCATTGGTGCTGTTGGACTTTTTCCCCTGCTCCAGTTTTTAGGGACTCCATCAGCCATTGTGTCTCAGTCTTATCTCTATATCGCTACTATTGTTAATGGTGTGGCTGTGACCTTTGCCTATAATCTTTGCGCTGGACTTCTTAGAGCGGTTGGCGATAGCTTAGCGGCACTCTACTTCCTAATTATCGCTGCCATTCTCAATATTCTTCTCGATCTATATTTTATTACCCAACTCCATCTCGGAGTCCAATCCGCTGGGATTGCTACCATCATCGCCCAGGGTATTTCGGCCCTTCTTTGTCTTCTCTATATTCGTAAGAAGGTCCCTTTTCTGCCCCCGCATCGTAAGGATTTTGTTTGGGACAAGGAGCTTTATCAGGATCTGCTAAGTCAGGGCCTTGCCATGGGCCTCATGACTTCCATCGTTTCGATTGGAACGGTTATCCTCCAATCCGCTATTAATCAGCTTGGAACAACCATTATCAGTGCACAGGTCGCAGCCCGTCGCATCATGTCCTTTGCCGTTTTACCGATTACAGCTATCGCCTCAAGTATCACAACTTTTATCTCGCAGAATTTTGGCGCAGAGCAATTCCAGCGGATCAAAAAAGGCGTTACCATTGCCAACCTTCTTTCTTGGGTTTGGTCTGTCTTGGTTGCTGCTCTTCTATTCTTCACAAGTCCGTCTATAACCAGCTTTATTTCCGGCTCGACAAATCCTGATCTCATTGCAAATGCCAGTCTTTATCTCCAGATCAGCTCTTGCTTTTATCCTATTTTGGCGAGTCTCATCATCCTGAGAAATGCCCTACAGGGAATGGGTAAAAAATTAACCCCACTCACATCCAGTTTTATTGAATTGTTTGGAAAAATTTTCTTTGTTCTGTGGATTATTCCTCACACCGGCTACATGGGGGTCATTCTCTGCGAACCCCTTATCTGGATTCCCATGACCCTACAGCTCATCATAATCTATCGAAAAATCAGGTACCAACTCCTTACTGAATAATGATTGATTAACAAGACCAAAACAACTTCTGCTCATTTGAATAGAAGTTGTTTTTAGATATCTAGCTATTAGAACAAACCGATGGCTGTTCCATCAGCGGCCACATCCATATTCAAAGCAGCTGGACGTTTTGGTAAACCAGGCATGGTCATCACATCCCCAGTCAAAGCGACAATAAAGCCTGCACCCAATTTTGGAACAACTTCACGAATAGTGATTTCAAAGTTTTCAGGAGCTCCCAAGGCATTTGGATTATCAGAGAAACTATATTGTGTTTTGGCCATACAGATTGGCAACTTATCCCATCCATTTTTCACGATTTGGGCAATTTGTGTCTTGGCTTTCTTCTCAAAATTCACCTTCGTACCGCGGTAAATCTCTGTAACAATCTTTTCAATTTTTTCTTCAACAGAAAGGTTGTTATCATACAAGCGTGTGTAGTTAGCTGGACTTGTTTCAATAGTCTTGACCAGCGTTTCAGCAAGTTCAACTCCACCGTCAGCACCATTCGCCCATACACTCGCAAGTTCAACTGGCACATCAATTTCAGCACACAATTCTTTCAAAGCAGCAATTTCTGCTTCTGTATCGGTGATAAATTCATTGATGGCAACCACTGCAGGAATGCCAAACTTACGGATATTTTCAACGTGACGTTTCAAGTTGGCAAAACCAGCACGAACAGCCTCTACATTTTCTTCAGTCAAAGCATCCTTGGTCACTCCACCGTTCATCTTAAGAGCACGGAGAGTCGCAACGATCACGACTGCATCTGGTGAAGTAGGCAAGTTCGGCGTTTTAATATCGAGGAATTTTTCAGCGCCAAGGTCAGCACCAAAACCTGCTTCTGTAATCGTATAATCTGCTAAATGAAGAGCTGTCGTCGTTGCTAATACAGAGTTACATCCATGGGCGATATTGGCAAATGGACCACCGTGAACAAAGGCAGGCGTTCCATAGATGGTTTGAACCAAGTTTGGCTTAATCGCATCTTTAAGGATCAAGGCAAGAGCCCCTTCTACTTCCAAATCACGGACATAAACTGGACTACGATCATAGCGGTAACCAATTACAATGTTGGCCAAACGACGTTTCAAATCTTCAATATCTGTCGCCAAGCAAAGGATGGCCATGATCTCAGAAGCAACCGTAATATCAAAACCGTCTTCACGCGGAATCCCATTTAAAGGACCGCCAAGACCGACAGAAACATGACGAAGAGCGCGGTCATTCAAGTCCACTACCCGTTTCCAGATAATCCGACGTTGGTCAATTCCTAGCTCATTTCCTTGGTGCAAATGATTATCAATCAATGCTGAGAGAGCGTTATTAGCCGTTGTGATCGCATGCATATCCCCTGTGAAATGAAGGTTGATGTCTTCCATCGGTAGAACTTGGGCATAACCACCACCAGCAGCACCACCTTTAATCCCCATAACTGGACCTAAAGAAGGTTCGCGAATGGCAATCATGGTTTTTTTACCGATTTTATTCAAAGCATCTGCTAGACCAATGGTGATGGTTGATTTCCCTTCTCCAGCTGGAGTTGGGTTGATCGCAGTGACTAAGATAAGTTTTCCTACTGGATTTTTCTCAACTTCACGAATCTTATCAAAGCTCAATTTTGCCTTGTATTTTCCATACAATTCAAGATCATCGTCAACCAAACCAATTTTCTTAACAACGTCCACAATCGGTTGGAGTTCAATGCTTTGAGCAATTTCGATATCTGTTTTCATAAGGGACTCCTTTATATTTGATAGATCTATTATACCTAAAATTCGCGAAAATAACATGGTTTTTCCACCTTTTGAATCGAACGTTCGTTTTTTATCTAAATTTTATGGCTATACATAGTTAATCCTAATAGCTTCAGAACTTTACTTACGTATCTTTTTTGTGTAAAATAAGCATATGCATATTTTAATTACATCAGGTGGGACGAGCGAAGCCATTGATAGTGTTCGTTCGATCACCAATCATTCCACCGGGAGCCTAGGGAAAATCCTTGCAGAAATGGCTCTTGCAAAGGGACATCAGGTGACCTTGATCACAACGCCTACCGCGCTTAAACCCGATCCTCACCCACAGCTTCGACTTCTATTGATCGACAATGTTGAGGAACTTCTCTCTCAAATGAAAAAGGAAGTTCCTCGTCACCAGGTATTAATCCATGCTATGGCAGTCTCAGACTATACGCCTGTTTACATGACAGGCCTTGATGAAGTTAAGAATGCTCAGGATCTTCATACCTTTATCCATCGCGAAAATCACGAAACCAAAATCTCTTCGAAAGAAGAATATCAGGTGCTCTTCTTAAAGAAAAATCCGAAGATTATCTCGCTCGTCAAAGAATGGAACCCTGCCATTCAACTGATCGGCTTTAAGCTTTTAGTCGACGTTTCTTCTGAAGAGTTGATCCAGGTAGCGCGTGAAAGCCTCGTTAAAAATCATGCCAGCATGATCGTTGCCAATGATCTGACCAAGATTCAAAACGGCCAGCATCAAGCCTATCTAGTGACAGATGATCAGGTCCTAGAAGCTTCTACGAAAACAGAAATCGCAGAGGCTATCCTACGTTATATCAAATAAAAAGGAACATATGACACACATTACTTTAGCGGTTACCGGTAGTATTTCCGCCTATAAGGCTGCTGATATTACCAGCCAACTAACCAAATTGGGATTTGAAGTGAAGGTCCTCATGACTCCTTCAGCCCAAAAATTTATCACCCCTTTAACCTTGCAAGTTCTTTCAAAGAATCAAGTAGGGCTAGATGTTATGATGGAAGACGATCCACAGCGGATCGAGCACATCGACATTGGGAAAGAAACTGACCTCTTTCTTGTCGCGCCAGCCAGTGCCAATACCATTGCTAAATTGGCTATGGGACTGGCAGATAATATGGTCACAAGCACAGCTCTAGCCTTGCCTCAAAGGACTAAAAAATTACTGGCCCCTGCTATGAATACAAAAATGCTAGAACATCCCGCTACCCAACGAAATCTAAAGCTCTTACAAGACTATGGTTACCAGATTATCCAACCTCGTGATGCTGTTCTTGCTTGTGGGGACAAAGGTGCTGGAGCTCTAGCGCCTGTAGAAACTATTGTAGAAACTGTTAAGGAGAATTGTTTATGAGAAAATCATCTTCTATTTCACGAATTGCCATCTTTTTTGCGGTGATGATCACCATTCACTTTGTGACGTCCTTCATTCTGCAATTTGTTCCATCAGGAATTCAACCAACCTTGGTTCATATTCCTGTCGTGATCGCCTCTATCATATACGGTCCACGGATTGGAGCTATCTTAGGACTCCTCATGGGACTCTTTAGCCTCACTATGAATACCCTGGTTATAACACCCGCTAGCTATCTCTTTAGTCCCTTTGTCCCTCACGGGAATCTCTACTCCCTTATCATTGCCATAGTCCCTCGGATTCTCATCGGAGTAACCCCATACTTCGTCTATCGCTGGATTCGCAATCGTACTGGACTTGTGATCGCTGGAATTGTCGGCTCTATGACCAATACTGTTTTCGTTCTAAGTGGGATTTACTTCTTCTTTGGTAACAGTTTTGGAGGGGGAATTCAAAATTTCCTTGGGTTGATTGTGTCTACTAACTCACTCATCGAAGTCATTGCGACAGTACTCATTACCAGTGCAGTCGTTCCATCTCTTGAAAAATTAAAATAACCTTCAAAGCCAAGACCAATTTATCTTGGCTTTTTTTGATGGTGAATTAACCCTATTTTTTTTGAAAAGATTTACAATTATCGCTAGAATTTTCTGAAAAAATTTGCTATAATGTAAGCGATTAAATTATAAGCAAAAAGGAGACGCTTGCATGACCTATCAAGAAAACTACCAAAAATGGCTCGACTTTGCTGAATTACCAGCTTACCTTCGTGAAGAGTTGGTCGCAATGGACGAAAAAACCAAAGAAGATGCCTTCTATACCAACTTAGAGTTTGGTACAGCTGGTATGCGTGGGTTAATCGGTGCTGGTACCAATCGTATTAACATTTATGTTGTTCGCCAAGCTACTGAAGGATTGGCCCAATTGATCGACTCAAAAGGTGAGGAAGCGAAGAAACGCGGAGTTGCGATCGCTTACGATAGCCGTCACTTCTCTCCTGAGTTTGCTTTTGAATCTGCTCAAGTCTTGGCTGCTCATGGGATCAAATCTTATGTATTTGAAAGCCTTCGTCCAACACCTGAATTGTCGTTTGCTGTTCGCCACCTCCACACATTTGCTGGGATCATGGTAACCGCTAGCCACAACCCTGCTCCATTTAACGGATACAAGGTATACGGTGAAGACGGTGGACAAATGCCTCCAGCAGATGCTGATGCATTGACAGATTACATCCGTGCTATCGAAAATCCATTCGCTGTGAAATTGGCTGACCTTGAAGAAAGCAAAGCTAACGGCCTGATTGAAGTTATCGGTGAAAACGTCGACGCTGAATACTTGAAAGAAGTGAAAGGCGTTAACATCAACCAAGACTTGATCAATGAATACGGTCGCGACATGAAGATTGTCTACACTCCACTTCATGGTACTGGTGAAATGTTGGCTCGTCGTGCTCTTGCCCAAGCTGGATTTGAAGCTGTTCAAGTTGTTGAAGCTCAAGCTGTTCCAGATGCTGACTTCTCAACTGTTAAATCTCCAAACCCTGAAAACCAAGCTGCCTTTGCTCTTGCTGAAGAACTTGGTCGCAAAGTAGACGCTGATGTATTGGTTGCAACTGACCCAGATGCCGACCGCCTTGGTGTTGAAATTCGCCAACCAGACGGTTCTTACCTCAACCTTTCTGGTAACCAAATCGGAGCGATCATTGCTAAATACATTCTTGAAGCTCACAAAACAGCTGGTACCCTTCCTGCCAATGCTGCCCTCTGTAAATCCATCGTATCAACTGAGTTGGTAACTAAGATTGCAGAAAGCTACGGCGCAACAATGTTTAACGTCTTGACTGGTTTCAAATTTATCGGTGAAAAAATCCATGAATTTGAAACACAACACAACCATACTTACATGCTTGGTTTCGAAGAAAGCTTCGGTTACCTCATCAAACCATTCGTACGTGACAAAGACGCTATCCAAGCCGTTCTTATCGTTGCTGAGATCGCAGCTTACTACCGCTCACGTGGTATGACTTTGGCAGATGGTATCGAAGAAATCTACAAACAATACGGTTACTTCGCAGAAAAAACCATCTCTGTTACCCTTTCAGGTGTGGATGGAGCTGCTGAAATCAAGAAAATCATGGATAAATTCCGTGGTAATGCTCCTAAACAATTTAACAATACAGACATTGCTAAGACAGAAGACTTCTTGGAACAAACAGCTACTACTGCTGACGGCGTTGAAAAATTGACAACTCCTCCAAGCAACGTTCTTAAATACATCTTGGCTGATGATTCATGGTTTGCCGTTCGTCCTTCAGGTACAGAACCAAAAATCAAATTCTACATCGCTACAGTTGGTGAATCTGAAGCAGATGCTAAAGAAAAAATTGCAAATATCGAAGCAGAAATCAATGCTTTTGTAGGCTAAAACACGAGGCTGGGACAAAAGTCCTAGCCTCTCAATTATTTTTGGATTGTCGAGCAAGACGCAGTGGTTGAGTGGACTCTACTACGCTGATTTTATCAGCTTTTACAGCCCTACTCAACTGTGCGGAGGTGGGACGACGAAATCGAATTCTAACGAATTACCGATTTCTGTCCCACTCTCTCTTTTTTTCGTAGCAAATACCAGCGATTTTATAGAAAATATGGCATACTAGACATAGAAGAAAGCGAGGTAATCTCATGGAACAATTTTTAGAAGATATTAAAGATCTTGAAGTCACAACTGTCGCGTGTGCGCAAGAAGCGATCAATCAAAAAGAAACAGCGACCTTCTTTATCGGACGCAAGACTTGTCCTTACTGCCGGAAGTTCGCTGCTAAATTAGCAACTGTCGTAGCTGAAACAAAAGCTCATATCTATTTTATCAATAGTGAAGAACCAAGTCAGCTAGACGCATTACAAGCCTTCCGCTCAACTTACGGCATCCCAACTGTCCCAGGATTTTTACATGTCGAATCCGGTGAAGTCACTGTTCGTTGCGACTCATCTATGTCTGAAGAAGAAATCAAAGCATTCGCTCATTTATAAAAAAAATAGCTAGAGATCAGTCTCTAGCTATTTTTCATTTTCCGAAAAAGTCGTCCAGATCTTCTGCTGAGGTTTAGCAAAAGGATAATTGGAAAATTCTTCTGGTGTTAACCAAACAGTCGATTCACTTGCTGGTTGCTCTCCTTCTTTTACTAGGCCGTAACGAAGTTGAACCTGCCACTTGCGATGCGAAAAGATATGCTGGACGATAGGATACGATCTGTCCTGCCATTCAATGGCCAAGTCATAATCCTGTTCAAAAGAAAGAATTTCTGGGTTACTCTCTGCATCCCCCTTCCCATCCAGTAGAGATAATTGACCTAGGTTCTCAGATAGGCTATCCACTTCGATCAAGGGGAAATGCCAGAAGCCTGACAAGAGTCCTTCTCGCTCATTTTTCTCCAGCAAGTAGCGTCCTTGACTATCCTTGATAATAAAGGCTGTTAGATAGACAGGTACCGGTTTCTTTTTAGGAGCCTTAATGGGATAACGATCCATGGTCCCATGTTGGTAGGCCGCGCTAAATTCCTTAACAGGACTCTCTTCCGGCCGTGGATTGACTGGCGATTCAATATCGGACCCCAAATCCATCAAAGCCTGATTGAAATCACCCGGACGGGCCGGATCGATCAAGATTTCCATCATGGCTTGAAAAATCTTGCGATTAGTTGGAACTCCGATATCGTAGTCCACCTCAAACAAGCGGGCTAGAACACGCATGACATTGCCATCTACTGCTGGCTCTGGTAATCCAAAGGCAATACTAGCGATAGCACCAGCTGTATAAGGCCCAATTCCCTTGAGTTTAGATATTTCCTCATAGCTTGATGGAAACACTCCTCCGTGATTTTCCATTATCTGCTGGGCAGCTTTCTGCATATTGCGGACACGTGAGTAATACCCCAAGCCTTCCCAAGCTTTTAAGAGTTTTTCTTCAGGAGCTTGAGCCAAATCAGCGACCGTCGGAAACCAGTCTAAAAAACGCTCATAATAAGGAATCACCGTATCGACACGTGTCTGCTGGAGCATAATTTCTGAGATCCAAATTTTATAAGGATCCTGGGTCCTTCTCCAGGGAAGATCCCGTTTATGGGCATCATACCAGACTAATAACTTTTTTCGGAAGGAAGCAATTTTCTCCTCCTCCCACATGGTAATCCCGTAATCTTTTAAATCTAACATATTCCTAGTATACCATAGAATGAGTTAGAGTTTAGAAATTCTGATTTTATAAAGAAAAAGGCTCAGGATTTTCCTGAGCCTATATATATTTCTTATTGTTCGACAGCTTGAGCTGCTGTGATCAAGGTCAATTTGTACACGTCATCTGCATTACATCCACGAGAAAGGTCGTTGACTGGTTTATTCAACCCTTGCAAGACAGGACCTACTGCTGCAAAGCCACCAAGACGTTCTGCCATCTTGTATCCAATGTTACCTGCTTCAATACCAGGGAAGATAAAGACATTAGCTTGTCCTGCCACCTTACTTCCTGGAGCCTTCAAGGCTGCAGTTTCAGGGACAAAGGCTGCGTCAAATTGCAATTCCCCGTCAATTTCAAGGTCTGGACGAAGTTCATGGGCAAGCTTAGTCGCTTCGACAACCTTATCAACACTTTCACCGAAACCAGAACCTTTTGTTGAATAGCTCAACATAGCAATTTTTGGATCAATACCAAACATCTTGGCTGTAATAGCTGAGTTAATGGCAATTTCAGCTAATCCTTCAGCATCTGGATTAATGTTGATGGCACAGTCCCCGAACAAGTAGCGTTCAGATCCACGAACCATAAGGAAAGCTCCTGAAGTCCGTTTTACATTTGGACGAGTTTTGATAATTTGAAGAGCTGGACGAACAGTTGCAGCTGTTGAGTGAATCGCACCAGATACCATTCCATCAACGATTCCCATGTGTACCAACATGACACCAAAATAGTTAACGTCGTCTTTCAAGACTTGACGCGCTTCTTCTTCAGTCATTTTGCCCTTACGACGTTCTACCAAGGAAGCTACCATTTCTTCAAAACCTGGATAAGAATGAGGATCGATGACTTCATATCCATCCAAAACCCCTTCGATTTCAAGATAAATCCGAATTTTATCTGGATTACCAAGCAAGACAGGGGTTACTTCTGTCTCGTTCACAATGCGTTTTGTCGCTTGGAGGATACGAGGTTCTTCACCTTCTGGTAATACAATACGTGCATTCTTACCAACGAGGTTGGCTTTGAGATTTTCGAAAACTTCCATGAGTTTTACTCCTTTTAATAATTAATAACTAGTTTGAAGCTGTGTTAATACAGCTTGGAAATCTGGAGGTAGTGGACTTTCTATGACCAACTCTTCCTCTAGAAATGGATGATAATAGGATAGACGATGACAATGAAGGGCCTGACGCTCAATGCCGTCTTCTAAACTCCCGCCATAAAGATCATCTCCCAAGAGCGGAAAACCAATATGGGAAAAATGAACGCGGATCTGATGAGTCCGACCTGTGTGTAACTGAATATCCACTAGGTGAATATCACCAAAAGATTGAACGACCTGGTAGCTAGTATGAGCATACTTGCCACCTTTAGCTACTTTTCGGGTGATAATTGAATCTTCATCACGCGCAATCGGAGCAATAATTTCTCCGACAGGATCAAGCTCCCCAGATCCCTTGACCAAGGCGTAATAACGTTTCTGAATCGTTTTAGACTGCAATTGCTTATCCAAGCGGGCATGGGCATAGCCATGTTTGGCAAAGAGCATAACGCCACTTGTATCCTTGTCCAGGCGAGTGACAATGTGAACCTGCTGGTTCTCGTAGCCCTGCTTCACATAGTAGCCTTTTACAAAATTGGCTAAGGTATTGGAATGAATCGCACTTGGAATAGAAGCAATCCCAAAGGGTTTGTTTAAGACCAAAAAATGATCATCTTCAAATAAAATATCCAAAGGCCGATCCATGGGTTTTAGGGTTTCGAACCCTTCTTCTGCTGGAATATCAATGACTAAGCGATCCCCAATATCCAACAAATAAATCGCATTCTCCGGACGTCCATTGACAAGGATCTGGCCACCACGAAACTTAATCTTTGCTAAGAGACCCTTAGAAACCTCATGCTTTTTCAGGAAGGTCTTGACCTTGACATGCTCATCGACAATGAATTCAAATCTCATTCTCTATCATCTCCGATAAAGGCATCCTTGACCCGATTCCAGAAGCTGGTGTGACTGGAGCTTGCCACAAAATTAATCTTATGGTTGTCAATCTGGTATTCTACCTTTGCAATATTACGGTAAGAATAGGTTGAATTGTCAACAGAGATAATGTGGAAGCCAGGTCTCGTCGGTGTAATCTCGATCTTATCCTTTTTAGGGACAATGACAGAAGAACCCAAGGTACGATAAACACGGTTGTTGAGACTGGCGATCTCAGCAATCTGCAGCGCCTCAATAGTTGGGTGAAGGACTGCTCCTCCCAAGGATTTGTTGTATGCCGTACTTCCTGTCGGAGTCGAAACGGTAATCCCGTCTCCTCTGAAGCGCTCAAAATCCACTCCATTAATCGTGAGATCGGCAACCATGGTCCGGTCGCTTCTCTTAATCGTTGCTTCGTTCAACGCTCTCATGGTACGGGTTTCCCCATTTTCGAAAGTAATCTTGACATTCAAAATAGGGTAGGAAACCTTAGCGCCTGTATCATATTTTAAGTTCTCAACCAGCTTATCGATTTCACTGTCTAAGTAATCCGTATAGAATCCTAAGTGTCCGGTATGGACGCCAACAAATCGCACCCGATCCAACTGGTGTTCATACTTGTGAAAGGCCGATAGCAACATCCCATCGCCACCAATTGAAATCACAATATCCGGGTGCTTCTCCGTCAAAATAAAATTATTTTTCCGAAGCTTATAGCGCAATTGCTGAAAAACCTCTTCACTTTGACGCTTGCGATTGCGAATAATGGATACTTTTTTACCTGTAGTCTTCATCTGTGTCATCACTATTTCCAACGCCATCATTTAACTTACGATGAAGTGGATCAAACAGGGCTTGAGCCTCCTGAATCGCATCCCGAATTGCCCCCATCTCTTCATCCAAGAGATAGGCCAGGTTTGCTGTCGTCTCTAAGCGTTTTTTGATCTCGTCTGGAAAGTCTCCTTTATATTTATAATTGAGCGAGTGTTCAATGGTTGCCCAAAAATTCATGGACAAGGTCCGAATTTGAATCTCTGCTAAGATCGTTTCATTTCCATCAATAGTATCGACCGGATACTCGACCACGACGTGGTAACTCCGGTAGCCACTTGATTTCTTGTGGCGGATGTAGTCTCGCTCTTGGACCACGCGCATATCCTGCCGTTGTCTCAGAACCTCTAGGATCTCTTCGACGTCATCTACGAACTGGACCATGATACGAAGACCAGCAATATCTTGCATATCCTGAGCCAAATTTTCTTCAGAAATATTTCTTCGGATCATCTTTTCACGGATACTCTCAATCGGCTTAACACGACCTGTGACAAACTCGATTGGAGAATGCTTTTGTTGCTTACGATATTGCTTACGAATCCCACGCAGTTTGATTTTTAATTCCCCAACTGCTTGGATATACGGATCTAAGAAGTTTTCCCAATCAATTGCCATCCTACCACCTTGTAATCTGAACCATTTTTGTATACAATAAACACATCTCTTATTATATCATGAATCGCTTTCGAAAAAAAGCAAAGGACTACAAAATGAACCATTTAGAAATTGAATACAAAACCTTGCTAGACAAGGAGGAATACCAATCCCTCCTTCCACTTTTTGATGATACAGAATTGGTTGTCCAAACCAATCACTATATCGATACCCCCGACCAGCTCATCCGTAAGGAAAAAATGGCCTTGCGGGTGCGTACTTTCACAGATCAAGCTGAGTTGACTCTCAAAGTCCCTGAGGCAGTTGGCCATTTCGAGTACAATCAAAACCTCAGCACAGAAGAAACCGAGACGATCCTTCAACACCAACAGTTTCCTGACGGAGAAATCAAAAATCTCTTGATCTCTAAAGAAATCCCCGTTGAGCAACTCGCTGTCTGGGGAAGCCTTACAACAGAACGCTTCGAAAAAGAAACAGCTGCAGGCTTGGTAGCACTAGACCACAGTCTCTATCTAGACACTGAAGATTATGAGTTGGAAATCGAGGTCGAAACTGCTGAACAGGAAGAAAATTTCCATCAGTTCATCAAAGAGCATGGAATCGTCTACAAAGCTGCAAAAAATAAAATCGCCAGATTGGCGGAAAGGTTGTAAAATAGCTGAAATTATCGCAAATTTTTGCTAAAATAGTGCTAAGATCAAAAATCTAAATGAGGTTGGAATCACATGTCAGATAAAAAAAATATGAAGCTCTTCTCTCTCAATTCAAATCCAGAGATTGCGCAAAAAATCGCGGATCATGCTAGGGTTCCACTTGGGAAAATTTCATCCCGTCAATTCTCAGATGGTGAAATCCAAGTCAATATTGAGGAAAGTGTTCGTGGATATGATATTTATATCATTCAATCAACCAGTTTCCCTGTCAACAATCACTTGATGGAACTCTTAATTATGGTGGATGCTTGCCAACGGGCCAGCGCAAATACTGTCAATGTGGTCATGCCTTACTTCGGCTATGCCCGCCAAGACCGGACTGCTGCTCCTCGCGAACCAATTACTGCTAAGCTTGTCGCAAATATGTTGGTCAAAGCTGGGGTGGATCGTGTCGTCACACTGGATCTCCATGCAGTGCAAGTCCAAGGTTTCTTCGATATTGCCGTGGATAACCTCTTTACCATTCCACTTTTTGCAGAACACTACATCAACAAAGGTCTAACTGGTCCTGATGTCGTAGTCGTCAGCCCTAAAAACTCTGGTGTCAAACGAGCTCGCAGTTTAGCAGAATATCTTGATGCACCGATTGCGATCATTGATTACGAGCAAGATGATGCGAACCGTGATTATGGCTATATTATCGGGGATGTCAAAGATAAGAAAGCGATCTTGATTGACGATATCCTCAATACTGGTAAGACATTCTCAGAAGCTGCGAAAATCGTCGAACGCGAAGGTGCTACTGAAATTTATGCTGTATCAAGCCATGGTTTATTTGTAAAAGGTGCTGTTGAATTATTAGACCAAGCTCCGATCAAAGAAATCTTAGTAACTGATTCTGTCGCTCCAAATGGACCAACACCAAAAAATATTAACTATCTGACAGCTAGCGAACTGATCGCTGAAGCTATTGTTCGCATTCAAGAAAGAAAACCTGTTAGTCCTCTATTTGCCTACCATAAGAAATAAGGTCTTAATGTGATATATTTTGATAATGCCGCAACAACTCCCCTTCTACCTGAAGTCATTGATAAAATGTCTGAAACTATGAAGACCACTTTTGGAAATCCATCGAGCCTTCATGCTCATGGACGGATGGCTAGTAAACTTCTCCGAGAATCTCGCGAGCAAATTGCTCAGTCTCTCCATACTCTTCCAAATCGTATTTTCTTCACTTCAGGTGGATCAGAAAGTAATAATACCGTTATAAAAGGCTACTGCTTGAAACACCAAGCAGATGGCAAACACATCATTACGACCGCTTTGGAACACCATGCGGTTCTTGAACCCATCGAATATCTTGTAGAACGTTTCGGATTTGAAGTTACGATCGTCCAACCAAGAGATGGACGCATTCAGGCTAGTGATATCAAGGCTGCACTTAGACCGGATACCATTCTTGTCTCTACCATGTTTGCCAATAACGAGACAGGCGATCTTCTTCCGATTAAAGAAATCGGAGAACTCTTAAAAGATCATCCAGCTGCCTTTCACGTTGATGCTGTCCAAGCAATTGGGAAAGTCCCGGTCTATCCCGAAGAGTTAGGGATTGATTTTCTCAGTGCTTCTGCCCACAAATTCCATGGCCCCAAGGGAGTCGGTTTCCTTTATGCAGCCGTCCCAGATTTTGATAATCTCATCCATGGTGGTGATCAGGAAAGTAAGATGAGAGCCAGCACGGAAAATCTCATTTCTATTGTCGGGATGGCAACTGCGCTTCAGCAAGCTACACTACATCAAGTAGAAAATTTCAACCAGGTTCAAAAACTCGGCCAAGAACTAGTCAATGGTTTAGCAGCCTACGACTACTACGTAAATGCGAATGACGATCATCTTCCATTTGTTTGGAACCTTGGCTTTCCGGGTGTCCAAAATGATGTATTATTGATGCGACTCGATCTTGCTGGAATTTCTGTCTCTACAGGTTCTGCTTGTACCGCCGGTACAGTTCAACCCAGCCATGTCCTTGAGGCGCTCTATGGAAAAGATAGCTCACGCCTAAAAGAATCCCTTCGAATTAGTTTTTCAGAACTCAATACCGTAGAGGAGGTTCAAGACTTCCTCGCAAAACTTAAAGAAATTTTATCATAGGAGAACAATATGGCTTTTGAAACAAGTGTTTCATTGAAAGACTGCAAATATACCTATAGTCTACACCCAAATGTTAAAAAATATACCTTACGTGACAATACATTCGCTGTTACCAAAGTTGGAAATTACGAGTTAAATCGTTTGCTCGAAGCCGTTCCAAATAGCGGCGAAGGCTTCCTACTTAAAATTATTTTCAATAAAGATTTGACAGGTTTTAAGATCAATATTACAGACAAGTCTGGACTTCGCCTGGTTAATATCTTTAAAAATCCAGAAAATGACATTATCCAACAAAAATTCTATTTCTTAATGGATAGTCTTGTCGAAAGAGAAATTTTCAACAAAACAGAGGCCTAATATGGTAACCCTAACTTATATCGACGCTTACCAAGTAGAACGAACGACTACTTATACTGACCTTGCGGCTTGTATCCTAGCATTTTCAGGCTGTGTAACCTTGCCTGACTCTTACTCAATTGTATCGATTGAATACAAGGGGGAAAAGCTACCCTATACAGGACGAGTCGATGGACTCTATGCTTTTTTGAAAAAGGTAGAACAAGCTGAAAACTAAGCTGATGCTGATGGAACTCTCCCATCGTCATCAGCTTTTTCTTTAGACAAAAATATTTTTGAAAAACCACTCTAGATAGTTGATTTTTTCACAATCTTCCTATACAATAAGAGGGAAAGGTTGTGATATTGTGAAACATGATAAAAATACTCCAATTCCACGCGCAACAGCAAAACGCTTATCGCTCTACTACCGCATTTTTAAACGCTTTAACTCTGAAAAAATAGAGCGCGCCAATTCCAAGCAAATTGCTGATGCAATTGGGATTGACTCTGCTACTGTTCGACGAGATTTCTCATATTTTGGTGAATTAGGAAGACGTGGATTTGGTTATGACGTAAAAAAACTGATGAACTTCTTTGCAGATCTTTTAAATGACAATGCCATTACCAATGTCGCTATTGTGGGGATCGGAAATATGGGAAGTGCGCTTCTCAACTATCGCTTCCATGAACGCAATAAGATGAAAATTGTCATGGCATTTGATCTAGACGATCATGAGCTGATCAATACCAAAAGTAAGGACGGAATTCCCATTTACGGTATTTCCACCATCAAAGAAAAGCTCAAACAAGAAGGCATTCAAACAGCCATCCTTACTGTTCCTAGCGTCAAGGCTCAAGAAGTTGCTAGTCTTTTGGTAGACGCTGGTGTCAAGGGAATTCTCAGCTTCTCACCAGTACATCTAACAGTCCCTAAAGATGTCGTCGTTCAATATGTCGATCTCACCAGTGAATTGCAAACACTCCTTTATTTCATGCGAAAAAACGAAGAATAAAGACTTATACATTAACAAGAAAAGAGGCTGGGACAAAAGTCCTAGCCTCTCAATTATTTTTGGATTGTCGAGCAAGACGCAGTGATTGAGTGGGCTCTACTACGCTGATTTTAACAGCTTTTACAGCCCTACTCAACTGTGCGGAGGTGGGACGACGAAATCGAATTCTAACGAATTAACGATTTCTGTCCCACTCTCTTTTTTATGCCAAATAATCGGTTTCTTCACGGTAACTATAATAGTTTTCTTCAGATACAATCAAGTGATCCAATAGGGTTAAACCCATCACTTCACAGGCCTCTAAAACTCGTTGCGTTACTTCATCATCATTTTTACTGGGAAATACGGCACCAGATGGATGATTGTGCGCCAAGATGATAGAGGTTGCCATGTGCTTCAGTGCATAATGCAGGATTTCACGTGGCTCCGCAATACTTCGATTCACGGTTCCAATAAAAATGGTCTGCTGATGAATAATTTCATTCTGCGTATTTAAATAGAGGGCAACCAGGTGCTCCTGTTTCTTATGGCCGATTTCCTGTTGAATTTTATGGGCCAATTTCTGGCTGCTCATGATCTGTTCAGAACTCATCAATTCGTCTTTATGAATCCTTCGTCCAAACTCAATCACAGCCTGAAGTTCGATGGCCTTCACCCGGCCAATACCTGAGATTTCCTGTAGCTCCTCTAGGGTTAATTGACTTAACTCCTTTAAACTATTAACCGAACTCAAAAGACCTTGTGCAATCTCATAAACGCTTTTTTTCTTATTGCCTGTCCGTAAGAGAATGGATAGCAATTCTTGATGACTTAGCTTATCTACCCCTTCAGAAACCAAACGTTCTCTAGGAAGCAAAGATGGTTCAATAAATGATATGTCGTACATAATTTCCTCCTCACTTATTAATTCGTAATAAATAGAGAAAACGACGACCTTGCATTATTTACAGGCAATTTCTTCCTTCAAATCATCTAACACTAAGACTTCATCTTTATTAAAGCGGATCTGGTAACCTGTTTGAACTTGTTCAAGCTCTTTTAAAAACTGTTGAATTTCACAGCGAATCAAGTACTCCTGGCTCTGAGGAATGGCCTCTAAAGCTTGGTAGACCTGCTCTACTTCATAGATTCCTTTCGTAATTAAACCATTTCGTGGAAAATCGTTTACTAAGAGATTATAGAAATGATGCAAGAGATGGTAAATTCGCTCTTTTGTCACTATTCTACCTCCTTATCATACTCTTTCCCCTTTATTATATACTGATTTTCCCTTAATATTATGACAAGTTCCTTACATTATATTACCAATCTCTTACAATTTTACAAGAATTTCTCCTAGCTTCCTACATAGAAAAAGCCCAGACATTTCTGTCTCGGGCTTTATTTTCTTAAAGTTGCATTTGATTATAAGACTTGCTGAATGAATCCAGGATGTCTTTTGGAGCCTTGTCATAGTCAACAGAGGTTTCCAAATTTCCTTTTACAATCGTACGGTAAGTCGCTGCAGCATCCTCACAGGTCACCAAGGTGATCTCATTAACGCCTTCACGATCTTGAATGACATCTACACGATCTGGAGTCACTGTCTCAACTGACGAGATGACATAAGTATAGATTTTTTCTTTGTCCGTGATGTAGATCTTCATACCAGCCTTGGCTTTCTCTAATGGTGAGAATAACATGGCATTTGCTCCAGTTAGGCCAAATACGTGGTGACTAGCAAGAGAATAATTGCCTTGCCCCATGACTTGGTTTTCCTTCATGGTCCCTGCTCCGTAGTAGAGGGCTACATTTTCAAGCCCCTTAAAGATCGGAAGGTTCATGTTTAATTCAGGAATCGAAATCCCCCCAATTACTGGTAGCTTTTGAGCTTGCCATTGGGCATTGATGACGGCTTCCGTCGAGAGTGACTGGACATGTTGGAAATCAAAGCTCGTCTTCACTTCTTTATTCTTATCAATGGTTTTTTTATCGACCTTGCTAACCTGGTATTGGTTGGTATGCCAAACCATAATCATGTTTCGGATCGGAGCATTGAAAATTAAGAGAAGCGAGAGAATAATCAAAAGTGTTGCAACGATGTTGATAAGAGTATTGCGTAAACTCTTTTTCTTTTTTCTTTTGCGTGACATGCTGTCCCCTTATCTATTCGTTTTCTTCCACTACTTCTTCATCTTTTTCTTCGGGTTGGACTGTTGTAAAGGTCACAATTTTCGCATCCTGATCCAGTCTCATAACTTTCACACCCTGAGTTGAACGACCCGTTTGAGAGATATTCCCAACACTTGTGCGGATCATAACTCCGGTATCGGTAATGATCATCAGATCTTCATCCCCTTTAACAGTTAAAAGACCAGCTAAGGGACCATTTTTCTCTGTGATATTGGCTGTCTTGATTCCTTTACCGCCACGGCCTTTGGTTGGATATTCGCCAGCCATTGTCCGCTTACCATACCCTTTTTCAGTGATGATCAATACTTCATCTTGATCCGTAACGACGCTAGCCCCAACAACCTTATCTCCTTCGCGGAGATTCACACCACGTACACCTGTGGCAGAACGTCCCATATTCCGGACTACAGCCTCATTAAAGCGGACAGAATAACCATACTTGGTACCGATAATGACGTCAGCATTACCATCTGTAAGGAAAACATTGATCAATTCATCCTCATCACGCAGATTCAGAGCTTTGAGACCGTTCTGTCGAATATTTGAAAATTCAGCTACATTGGTCCTCTTGACCAATCCTTGTCGCGTCGTAAAGAAGAGATAAGCTTCGTCACTGCGGTCTTGCTCCACATTGATGATGGTCTGAATCGATTCACCTTCGTCTAATTTTAAGAGATTGACGATTGGCAATCCTTTGGCTGTCCGACCATATTCTGGAATCTCATAGCCTTTTAGACGGTAAACACGCCCCTTATTGGTAAAGAAGAGCAGATGATCATGAGTGCTCGTAGATACCAGTTCACGGACAAAATCATCATCTTTCACACCAGTTCCTTGAACCCCACGTCCACCACGTTTTTGAGCCGTAAATTCCGCTTGGTCCAGACGTTTGATGTAGCCTTTGTTAGAAAGGGTGATCAAGACATCTGTTTCTTCAATCAAGTCCTCATCTTCAAGAGAAAGGACTTCACCAACCATCAACTCAGTCCGACGAGCATCGCCAAACTTGCGCTTGACTTCTTCCAATTCTTCCTTGATAATAGTAGCTACACGCTCTGGTTTCGCTAAAATATCAGCTAAATCAGCAATCAAGGCAACCAAATCATCGTATTCACTTTGGATCTTGTCTCGTTCCAAACCGGTCAAACGACGAAGACGCATGTCCAAAATGGCTTGACTTTGACGTTCAGAAAGCTTGAATTTAGCCATCAATTCAGCTTGTGCTTCAGCGTCTGTCTGGCTATTGCGGATAATCCGGATCACTTCATCGATGTGATCCAAGGCGATGAGCAAACCTTCTAAGATATGGGCACGGGCTTCCGCTTTTTCTTTATCAAAGATGGTCCGTCGAGTCACCACTTCTTTCTGGTGCTCAATATAAGCACCTAAAATTTGGCGAAGAGAAAGAACCTTTGGAACTCCATTTTGGATCGCCAACATATTGAATCCAAAATTGGTTTGCATTTGTGTCATCTTAAAGAGGTTGTTCAAAATAACGTTAGCCGAAGCATCTCGGCGGACCTCAATCACAAAACGAACCCCTTCACGGTTTGATTCATCACGTACAGCTGTAATCCCTTCGATCCGTTTTTCTTGCACCAAGCGAACGATGTGCTCGTGCACCTTGGTTTTATTGACCATATAAGGGAACTCAGTAACAACAATCCGTTCACGGCCACTCTTGGTCACTTCAATCTCTGTACGAGAACGAAGAACGATTGATCCTTTTCCTGTTTCATAGGCTTTGTGGATACCTGATTTCCCCATGACCAAAGCACCTGTCGGAAAATCTGGACCAGGAAGAACTTCCATAAGTTCACGGGTCGTTACCTCCGGATTATCCATCATCAGCTTCACTGCATCAATGGTTTCTCCCAAATTGTGAGGAGGAATATTGGTTGCCATCCCAACGGCAATACCAGTAGCACCATTGACGAGAAGGTTAGGGAAACGTGCAGGTAAGACCAAAGGTTCGCGCTCGCTAGCATCATAGTTATCAGCGAAATCAACTGTATTTTTATTGATATCCCGCAACATTTCAAGAGCAATCTTACTCATACGGGCTTCTGTATACCGTTGAGCAGCGGCGCCATCACCGTCCATAGAACCAAAGTTTCCATGACCGTCCACTAACATGTAGCGATAACTCCACCATTGCGCCATCCGAACCATGGCTTCATAAATAGAGGAATCCCCGTGTGGGTGGTATTTACCCATAACATCCCCTGTGATACGGGCTGACTTCTTATGTGGTTTATCTGGTGTAACACCCAATTCATTCATTCCGTACAAAATACGACGGTGAACAGGTTTCAAACCATCACGAACATCAGGGAGGGCACGAGCAACGATAACACTCATGGCATAATCGATAAAACTCGTCTTCATTTCTGATGTTAAATTCACATCAATTAGATTCTTATCCTGCATTCAAAAAATGCCTCTCTTTACTTAATTCACCATACTATTATAACACATTTTAGCCTATTTTTCTTCTAAGGAGTACAAACGTAAAAACGTTTACATCAAGGATTCATACTATATCAGATGACAAAGACTTTCAAAAGTGGTAAAATGAAAACGTATGAGAATCTATCTCAAAAAAATATGAAGGAGACGTTTAGACTCATGAATATGACTAAACAACACAAAAAAGTTATCCTTGTCGGTGACGGTGCCGTAGGTTCATCTTATGCATTTGCACTTGTCAACCAAGGAATTGCACAAGAGCTTGGAATTATCGAAATTCCTCAATTGCACGAAAAAGCTGTTGGAGATGCGCTTGACCTTAGCCACGCCCTTGCCTTCACTTCACCTAAGAAGATCTATGCGGCTGAGTACGCTGACTGTGCAGACGCTGACCTTGTTGTAATTACTGCAGGTGCTCCTCAAAAACCAGGTGAAACTCGCCTTGACCTTGTTGGTAAAAACCTTGCGATCAACAAATCAATCGTTACAGAAGTAGTGAAATCTGGATTTAACGGTATCTTCCTTGTAGCTGCTAACCCAGTTGACGTATTGACATACTCTACATGGAAATTCTCAGGCTTCCCTAAAGAACGTGTTATCGGATCAGGTACTTCTCTTGACTCAGCTCGTTTCCGTCAAGCTTTGGCTGAAAAATTGGATGTGGATGCTCGTTCAGTACACGCCTACATCATGGGTGAACACGGTGACTCAGAATTCGCTGTATGGTCACACGCTAACATCGCTGGTGTAAACCTTGAAGAATTCCTTAAAGATACTCAAAACGTTCAAGAAACTGAATTGATCGAATTGTTCGAAGGTGTTCGTGATGCTGCTTACACCATCATCAATAAAAAAGGTGCTACATACTACGGTATCGCTGTTGCCCTTGCTCGTATCACTAAAGCAATCCTTGATGACGAAAATGCAGTACTTCCACTTTCTGTATTCCAAGAAGGTCAATATGGTGTTAGCAACGTCTTTATCGGTCAACCTGCCATCGTAGGTGCACACGGTATTGTACGTCCAGTGAACATCCCATTGAACGATGCGGAACAACAAAAAATGAAAGCTTCTGCTGATGAATTGCAAGCAATTATCGATGAAGCATGGAAAAACCCTGAATTCCAAGAAGCATCAATCAACTAATTCAATTAGAAAAGACTCTCAAATTTGAGAGTCTTTTTTTGAGCTATGAACATAAGATAAAAAGGCTGAGAGACTTCTCAACCTTTTCTTCTTTCCACCCTGAGGGAATCGAACCCCCATCTCAAGAACCGGAATCTTACGTGATATCCATTACACTAAGGGTGGCAACTGTTATAGTATATCAAATTTTCAAAAATTTTACAAGTAAAAAAGAGAGTGGGACAGAAATCGGTAATTCGTTAGAATTCGATTTCGTCGTCCCACCTCCGCACAGTTGAGTAGGGCTGTAAAAGCTGATGAAATCAGCGTAGTAGAGCCCACTCAACCACTGCGTCTTGCTCGACAATCCAAAAACAATTAAAGAGGCTAGGACTTTGGTCCCAGCCTCTTTTGAATATTACAATTCGATATCGCCAAACAAGTCAGCCATTGAGAATCCAGTTTGAGTTTCTGGAAGATCAAAGTCGCGTTTTTCTTGTTTTGGACGACGTGGGCGAGATTGACGTTTTTCTTGTTTTTCGCCTTCTTCTTGAGCTGGACGTTCTTCAAGAGCTTTGATAGAAAGTGATACACGTTCATCTGCAGCATTTACTTCAAGAACTTTAACAGTTACTTCTTGTCCAACTTTAAGAACATCTTTTGGATTTTCAACACGTTTGTGTGAAATTTGTGAGATGTGTACAAGACCGTCGATACCTGGCAATACTTCAACGAATGCACCGAAGTCAGTCAAACGTTTAACAGTTCCTTCGATAACATCACCAGCAGCCAATTTTTGTTCAACGCCATCCCAAGGTCCAGGTGTTGTAGCTTTCAATGAAAGTGATACACGACCTTCTTCTTCGTTCAAGTCAAGAACTTTCACTTGGATTTCTTCACCAACAGTTACAACTGATTTAGGTGATACGTTGCGTTCGTGTGACAATTCTGTCAAGTGAACCAATCCATCAACACCACCAAGGTCGATGAAAGCACCGAAGCTTGTGATACGTGCAACTTTACCAGTTACGACATCACCAACGTTCAATTTACCAAATACTTCTGCGCGTGCTGCAGCTGATTCAGCTTCAACAACTTCACGACGTGAAAGGATAAAGCGGTTTTCTTTTGGATCTACTTCTTTGATTTTAGCATCAAATTCTTGACCTACGAAACGTTCAGTGTTACGTACAAAACGAGTATCAAGCATTGAAGCTGGAATAAATCCACGAAGTCCTTCAAATTCTACTGAAAGTCCGCCCTTAACAGCGCGAGTTCCTTTAACAGTAACAACTTCTTCTTCACGTCCAACCAATTTGTCCCATGCTTTGCGAGCTTCCAAACGTTTTTTAGATACAAGGTAAGTTACTGTATCAGTATCTTTACCAACTACTTGACGAAGAACAAGCAATTCAAGTGTTTCACCTGGTTTTACCAAGTCGTTGATGTCAGCATCACGATCGTTTGTCAATTCGCGAAGAGTCAAGACACCTTCGACACCAGTTCCAGAGATTGCAACGTTAGCTTGGTTCGCGTCAACTGTCAATACTTCAGCAGTAACAACGTCACCTGGTTCAACTTGGCTAACACTGTTTAGCAAATCTTCAAATTCATTCATCTAAAAAATCCTCCAACAATCAAGTTTTCTAAAACTTGACATACTTATAATTATTTTTCCTAAGCAAGCACTCGCAATGAGATCAACTACAATCTTTAACGACTCATCCTATAAAGAAATAAAATACCTGGATAGATATTTTATCACTCATCTGATATTACCTAAGAACTGGGGTAGCTGGATTCGAACCAACGCATGAGGGAGTCAAAGTCCCTTGCCTTACCGCTTGGCTATACCCCAAAAAGAGCGCTGACATTAGTCACTTTATCATCGTCACAATGAACGCTAATGGAGAGAGAGGGATTCGAACCCCCGAACCCGAAGGAGCGGATTTACAGTCCGCCGCGTTTAGCCTCTTCGCTATCTCTCCATATAAATCAACAGGATCTATTATACCATTGATTTATTATGATTGCAAGCCCTTATTTATTCAAATTATAATTTTCTATCAAAATTTCAACGGCTTTTTCAAGTTTTTTGTAAAGAGAATCCACATTTCCATTTTTGATAATGGCATATTGACCAGCCATATCTGCAATTTCACCAATCGTTTTCTTTCCAATGGACAAAGTGAAACCATCAAAAGTGTCTTTTCCGACAGTTACTTTACTATCAACGATTTGAATCTCAATTTTCTTATCTTTTTTACTCATTTCAACCCTCTTTTCACTTTTTCTATTTTACAAAAATTCTCTTGATGACGCAAGAGAAAAGGGAGTGGGTCAGAAAGAATTTAGTTAGAAATTCCTTCTTTATCCCACCCCCGCAAGAGTCATTTGTCACTCTTCTATTCCTAAAAGCGAATGAAGAGAAACATTAGCTACTGCGTCTTTTCGTTAAGACTTGTTCTCATTGAAGCCTGGACACTTTGATCTCAGATGCTTTCGGTTTAATCGACTTTGAAAATCCATCCTTCTGGTGCTTCGACATCTCCAAATTGGATACCAGTCAACTCGTCATAGAGTTTCCGTGTGACAGGACCTACCTCTGTTTCAGAATAGAAGACATGGAAGTCATCTCCGTGTTGAACGCCTCCGATTGGAGAGATGACAGCTGCGGTACCACAAGCTCCTGCTTCTACAAAGCGATCCAAATCATTGATAAAGACATCCCCTTCAATTGGTGTCATACCAAGACGGTGTTCTGCCAAGTAAAGTAAAGAGTACTTGGTGATAGATGGCAAGATAGAAGGACTCAATGGGGTCACAAATTCGTTATTAGCAGTGATACCAAAGAAGTTTGCAGAACCAACTTCTTCAATCTTGGTGTGCGTCGCTGGATCAAGGTAAATCACGTCAGAGAAGTTACGATCATGCGCAATCTTACCTGGCAACATACTAGCTGCATAGTTCCCACCAACTTTTGCAGCCCCTGTACCATGTGGTGCAGCACGGTCATACTCATCTTGAATCAAGAAGTTCGTTGGAACCAAACCACCTTTAAAGTAGTTACCGACAGGCATGGCAAAGATGGTAAAGATATACTCATCTGCAGGTTTTACACCAATAATATCTCCAACACCGATCAAAAGAGGACGAAGGTAAAGGGTAGCTCCTGTACCATATGGTGGAACATACTCTTCATTGGCTTTTACCACTGCCTTACAAGCATCCACAAACATATCCGTTGGAACTTGAGGCATCAACAACCGATCTGCCGTGCGTTGCAAACGTTTAGCATTTTGATCTGGACGGAACAATTGGACGCTTCCGTCTTTTGTACGGTAGGCTTTCAACCCTTCAAAGGCTTGCTGACCGTAATGCAAACTTGGAGAAGATTCGGACAAATGCAAGGTCGCATCTTCTGTCAATTCTCCTTTTTCCCAAGCTCCATTGCGATAATGTGCCAAATAGCGATAGGGTAATTTCATATATGAAAAGCCAAGGTTTTCCCAATCAAGTGATACTGTCATGATAGTGCTCCTTTTAATTCTTTCTATTCCTAGTCGATCTGATGCAGGTCGATTCAGTTTTCTCAATCTATGTACACTATTGTACACCATTTCATGAGAATTTCAAGCGAAATTTTCAATTTTCAGAAAATTTATTTTTAAAGAAAGTCAGTCCTAGAATGGACCGACGCTCTCTTTTATTTGATAGTAGCCGAAAAAACTTCTTGATCCGAAATGGTATCGTTGACAAAGGATCCATTACTTGTTCTTTCAGAAATACTTAATTGTGTCAAATCAACTTCTGTCACCTGACCTGTTGTAGAAGTGATCTGAAGAATTTGATCTTGTTCTACCACTTCTTCTTGACTCGTAAAGAGATCAAAATCTCCCTGGTCAGTGAAGACTGGACCTGCCTTGAAGACACGGTGTGGTTTATTTTTCAACTCACGCAAGACCTGTAGTCCCCGTTTAGCCCGACTGGTCACAGGAATATCGTCTTGTAACATCCGTTTGAGACTGCCTCGTTGAGTCAGAATGTACATGCTTGGAGTTGTCGACTTAAAGGCGGCAGCAACTTGATCTCCGTCTTTCAGGTTAATGGCTTTGACCCCTGCTGCTTTGGCTCCTACGACAGGGACCTCCTCAATATTGAAGCGCAACCCATACCCATTTTTAGTAATAATCATGATGTCTTCAAGGACAACTGGCGCAACTGCTACGATACGGTCGTCTTGATCTTTTAGCTTAGCATACTTAGTCGATTTAGAACGATAAGTCCGCCATGGGCTCAATTCCTTGCGTTCAAAGCGCTTGATTTGTCCTTGTTGAGTTGCTGCAAAGTAGGTTACTCCCTCAAACTGATCCACAATCTCCGCAAAGAGAATTTCTTCCTCTTGCTCGAAATTGGTCAAGGTCTGACTGAGGTGCTCTCCGATATCCTTCCACTTGGTATCTGTCAATTCGTGAATTGGTCGATAAATGGCATTCCCCAAGTTGGTAAAGAGTAAGAGATGCTGAGTGGTCTTAGCAGGCTCTACGAAAATCAACTCGTCATCGTCCCGCTTACCGACTTCTTCCAGTGTTGAGGCATTGAAAGAACGAGGCGAGGTCCGTTTAATATAACCAGCACGGGTTACGCTGACAAAGGTTTCCTCTTCGACAATAAGACTGGCTGTATCAATCTCAATCGTCTTAGCAGTGTCTTGCAACTCACTGCGACGAGGGTTGCCAAAGAGCTTCTTGACTTCACGCAACTCCTTCTTCATAAGGTTAAACATAGTCCGTTCATCCCCAATGATGGCTGCCAAGGTCGCGATTTGCTCCTTGAGACTAGCATGCTCTTCTTCCAAGGTGACAATATCCGTATTGGTCAAGCGGTACAATTGCAAGGTAACAATAGCTTCTGCTTGTTCTTCCGTGAAATCGTAGCTAACCTTGAGGTTTTCTTTGGCATCTGCCTTGTTATCAGAAGCACGAATCAAAGCAATCACTTCATCGAGGATGGAAATCACGCGGATCAAGCCCTCTACGATGTGGAGCCGCCGTTCGGCCTTTTCCTTATCAAAGCGCGAGCGAGCGACAATGATATCCCGACGGTGTGCAATGTAGCTAGAGAGAATCGGTACGACCCCCACTTGACGAGGGGTATAGTTGTCAATCGCCACCATATTGAAGTTGTAGTTGACCTGCAAGTCCGTATACTTGAACAAGTAGTTCAAGATTAGATCGGCATTGGCATCTTTTTTGAGCTCAATCGCAATGCGAAGACCATCTCGGTCAGATTCATCGCGAACTTCCGCAATGCCAGCTACCTTGTTGTTGACTCGGACATCATCGATCTTCTTGACCAAAACAGCCTTGTTGATCTCATAAGGGATCTCGGTGACAACGATTTGCTGCTTACCACCTTTGAGCTGCTCGATCTCTGTCTTAGAGCGGACAACCACCCGACCCTTACCAGTTTCATAGGCTTTCTTAATCTCATCCCGGCCTTGGATAATGGCACCCGTTGGGAAATCAGGTCCAGGTAAAAACTCCATGAGCTTGTCTACCTTGGCAGATGGATGGTCGATCATGTAGACCACGGCATCGATGACTTCAGCAAGGTTGTGTGGCGGAATATCTGTCGCATAACCAGCTGAAATCCCTGTTGCCCCATTGACTAAGAGATTTGGAAAAGCGGCAGGCAAAACAGTTGGCTCTTTTTCTGTATCGTCAAAGTTCCAGGCAAATGGCACTGTGTTCTTTTCGATATCTTGCAAAAGATAACCCGCAATTTCAGACAAACGTGCTTCGGTATAACGCATGGCCGCTGGTGGATCACCGTCCATGGAACCATTGTTTCCGTGCATTTCCACAAGGATCTCACGGTTCTTCCAGTCCTGAGACATGCGGACCATGGCATCATAGATGGAACTGTCCCCGTGAGGGTGGAAATTCCCCATGATATTACCGACAGACTTGGCAGACTTGCGATAGCCTTTGTCATGGGTATTGCCATCCTTATTCATAGAATAAAGGATCCGCCGTTGTACAGGTTTCAAGCCATCCCGAATATCAGGAAGAGCCCGCTCTTGAATAATGTATTTGGAGTAGCGACCAAAGCGCTCCCCCATGATGTCCTCCAAGGACATATTTTGAATATTACTCATATAAGATACAAAGGGACGATTCGGCAAGCCGAAAATTTCTGTAGTACCCTAGGGCATCCACATCCGTAATTTTTCGAATTGGTAACGGCTGTAGAAAAACGAGGAAATCGATGCAGGTTTCGATGAACCCGAATCGATTTATCTTTTTTCCTAGGAAATTAGTCCCGTGTTCAGTTACTACAAGTAACTAAACTATCCTTTCTGTAGTTTAAAATTATAATTTGTGTTCTTTATTTACTGAGTGATTAGGAAGTTTTTCCTTAGCATATCTCATCATCTTCTCGGCCACTTCTTTTTCATACTTAAATCCCATCTTTTGAGCAAGACTTTGAGCTTCCTGGTGGAAAAATTCCATGGTTGCTAAAAAAGACTGAGTGATTTGGTCTAAACTTGAGAAATCAAGAAGAGCAGAGAATTCCTTCTCTTTCTCTGTAGGGAAATACTGGAAAAGATACTTGTAGTTCTTACCGATGTCGACTACTCCTCTATCTCTCGCGACCTGCCAAGCTAAGATTTTCAAGAGTTCTTGTTGGCAAATACCGTAGAGATGGTCAGTTGCATAACTGACTTGCTTACGACAAATTCCTTTGACCACGTAAGCTGACACCCACCAAAATTCATTGCAAGTTTTTTCATAATCCGTCTCACTAGCTGGGCTTGTCCAGAAACGCTGAGGACTGGGAGAATAGGACTCGAACAAGCCCTTCTCGTCTACTAAAACTGTATAATCAGCTTCGCTAGCTACCCACTCGTTAATGTGTTCTTTAGGACAGAGGGTTAGATCAATGCGATTACCATCTTCAAAAAACATGAGGTAGAGACGGCGATGTCCCAAAGTAACCTCTTGCTCGATGATACGTTTGCCGAACTGGTCCAGCCAAGAAAGGTCGGCTATCAGACCATCCAAATTCTCCACGATATAGACTACATCATAGTCTTGGAACACGTCCTTGGGAGCCTTTAGGTTTGTCCGCGAGCCGGACATAGCGACTGCATCGACCTGTAGCACTTTTGCAGTTTGCAAAATCACATCAAACATCTCAGTTTCAGTTTTCATGGGAATACCTGCCTTTTTAGTGGAAACTCTTGATTCTGTAGAGGACATGTCTATAAAGCGGACTGTCTGCTGGAACTTTTTCATTATCAAATTCTTCGACAAATTCCATGCTCAGTTTTTGCATGACTTTTTGCGAAAGTTGATTGAGTAAGGATGTAAAAGAGTAAACTTATGACAAGCTAGATTGCTGAAAAACAAAGTCTAGACAGGGTTGGGCAACCTCCGTCGCATAACCATCTTGGCTAGTTCAAGCGAATCTGTCAGACCCAGTTTGTTGTCAAGCGTCATTGGCTGTCTCCGTTCATTCAGATTTTCTAAATCCTGTGCCAACAGGCTTAAAACTTATTGCCCGATAAAATCCATCTGCTTCAGATATTAATTCAATCCGTGTTAAAGGATATTTTTTATGGATCTCCTCAATCAGCTGCTGTCCCAGTTCTTTTCTGCGGTGGGATTTATCAATAATTATTTCAGCTAAAAAGGTCGTCAGCACTTCATCCGTCAGATAACGGGCAAAGCCAAGGATTTTCTGGTCCTCTTCAAGCACCAAGTAATGAGACAGATTTGTTGAAAATAGAGATCTCACTTTTTCCTCTGTGAAAGAAAGCCATTTTTCACTTTTATAAAGGCTATAAATAGCCTGACAATCTTTTCTGCTTGCAGGTCTGATAATCATCTTCTATTCCCCCAATCTATAATCTCCTAAATTTTTTTATTTTAACTTTAATTCCTTTTTTTACCTTTCCTGATTTTCTGAAAAGTTTTTTTGATTTAAAACTGCTCGCAAGAAAAATAAACGTTCGTCTTTTACTCAAAAAACACTCGCCGGATTTTCTGCCAAACAGAATTTGCTCTAAAGCACACCGTCAGAAAAACTGGCGACTTCACTTTAACCCTAGTAAGCTTGTCAGAAATTCTGGTGATTTGAAATTTGATGAGTCCAATCTATCCGTTTTTTAAAACAATTCGATTGTTTCCAGTATATTATACACAATATTGCGTACTTCCTTGTTCTGTTCTCCTTTGACTTGACATAATAGATTATTCGCTTTTAAAAGCCATTCATATTGGCTATTTTTTAAAAGTTTACCTTTTTCAATATTAAACCAAATTTCTTTCTCCCTCAATTCATCAATAATATCAGGAGAAATTATAATATTTTCTGAACTATCAAAGATGTAATATTTTATAATATTTTCAAAAGAAGCAGTATCTTTTTCGTTCTTATAACTATCATACTTATCATTAAGTAACTTCAGCAATTTATCTTTCAAATAATCATTTTCTTCGTTTGGTACAACACAATAAAAATATGCTGGAAAATCACTATTTTGTGGGATTAAACCAAAACTGCAACCTAAATGATTTATAATGCCAGTATCGTTATAAGAAAACTCTGTACAGCCGGCACCGCACCACTTAATATCGTTTTTCAATTTATAAACGTATACTTTAAAATGTTTATCAATTTCAGCATCACTTGGTAGAGTATGATTCATTACTTGATCAAATTTAATCTTTAATACATCTAAATTTGTTATGTTTGTTTTAGTGTTTGCAATTTTTGTTGCATTAGCATAAATAGAATTTCTTTTATGTCTTGTAACTAAAGAAAGTGATTTGCCTACTCCTTTTTCTGAAGCAATCACATCATGGTAATCTATCAAGGCATATTTTTCTTTAGAAAAATGGTATAAAAAGAAACGATAAGCATATAAAAATATATATTGTTTTTCAGTAGGCAGGGGGTTAAAAGTTTCTATTGGCGAAAAAATCTGACTGTCATGTTCTTTACAAAAAAGTGGCATAGTTCCAGCACTATTTATATTGACTTCATAAAATAATTCTCTATATAATCTAGGATTTTGAAGATTGCTAATAATATTTTTTATATCAGTTGAAAAAACCGAATATCCATTATCAGATTTTCTTGCAATCTGCTTTTCTAATATATTTCTAGGAAAAGTATGTGATTTAATCGGTTTTCTATCACAGTTGGAATACAGGCACTTTTTTCCTTTAGAATCGAAAAATTGCTTAACTCTATTTCTATCATGGGATTGAAGCTGTTTTCTCTCACCTTCCGAAATATCACGAAGATTGTCTCGTTCCATTTGTTTTAGTAACTTCTCTATTTTCAAATGGCAATGTTTGTATTTTTTGCCTGAATTGCATGGACATTTATCGTTTCTACCGATAGACACCTCTCCCCATCCTTTCTATAATGTATATTTATTTTTTTTGCATCACACTCCTTAAAACGCAGTCGTTTCTTCCAAGGTAAACTTAACGTTATCTTCAATCCATTGACGACGTGGTGCAGCCTTATCACCCATAAGGACGGAAACACGGCGTTCTGCACGCGCTAAATCATCAATGGTAACACGGATCAGGGTACGAGTTTCTGGATTCATGGTCGTTTCCCAAAGCTGATCCGCATTCATTTCCCCCAACCCTTTGTACCGTTGGAGGGTTGCTCCACGGCCAAAGGTCCGACGCAACTCTTCTAATTCGCTATCTGTCCAAGCATAGGCTACTTCTTCTTTCTTGCCTTTGCCTTTCGACATCTTATAAAGAGGAGGAAGTGCAATGTAGACATGCCCTGCTTCTACCAAAGGGCGCATATAGCGATAGAAGAAGGTTAAGAGGAGGGTTTGAATGTGGGCACCATCCGTATCCGCATCGGTCATGATAATGATCTTATCGTAGTTGGCGTCTTCCACTGAGAAATCTGCCCCAACGCCAGCACCGATGGTGTAGATCATGGTGTTGATCTCCTCGTTTTTGAGGATATCACTCATATTGGCCTTCTCAGTATTAAGAACCTTCCCACGAAGTGGAAGAATCGCTTGGAACTTACGGTCCCGCCCTTGTTTGGCAGAACCGCCGGCTGAGTCTCCTTCGACTAGATAGAGTTCGTTTTTCTTAGGATTTTTAGACTGGGCTGGTGTCAATTTCCCAGACAAAAGTCCCTTGTCCTTTTTACTCTTCTTGCCATTTCGGCTTTCATCCCGCGCTTTACGAGCGGCTTCACGCGCATCCCGGGCTTTAATAGCCTTACGAATGAGATTAGAAGCCAATTCCCCATTTTCCATGAGGAAGAAGGTCAATTTATCAGAAACAATGCTATCGACTACTGGACGAGCCAAGGGACTTCCTAATTTGTCTTTGGTTTGCCCTTCAAACTGCAAATGAGCTTCTGGAACCAGGATAGAGAGAACAGCAGACAAACCTTCACGGTAGTCTGATCCTTCCAGATTCTTGTCTTTTTCTTTGAGGAGTCCTGTCTTTCTTGCATAGTCGTTCATAGCCTTGGTAATGGCTGTCTTCAGACCTGTCTCGTGGGTTCCCCCATCTTTAGTGCGGACATTATTAACGAAGGACAAGATATTATCTGAGTAGCCATCATTGTATTGCATAGCCACTTCTACCTGAAACCCATCTGATTCGCCACTAAAGTAGAGAACCGGTGTCAAAGTTTCCTTGTCTTCGTTCAAGTACTCTACGAAATCTTGGACACCATTTTCATAATGAAAGGCCACATGGTTGTCTTCTTCCTTACGGAGATCGGTCAGCGTCAGCGTCACGTCCTTCAGCAAGAAGGCTGATTCTTTGATTCGCTCAGCAATGGTATTGAATTTGAAATCTGTCGTTGAAAAGATGGTTGGATCTGGCATAAAGGTGACCTTGGTCCCTGTCTTAGACTTGGGAGCAGAGCCAATCTTTTCAAGGGTCGTAACTGGTTTTCCCCCATCTTCAAAACGTTGCTTGTAGACAGCTCCATCACGTGTAATTTCTACCTCTAGCCAGCTAGAAAGGGCATTGACGACAGAAGATCCCACTCCGTGAAGACCTCCAGATGTCTTATAGCCTCCTTGACCAAACTTACCTCCGGCGTGGAGGACCGTAAAGATCACCTCAACGGTTGGTTTACCCATAGCATGCATCCCGGTCGGCATTCCACGTCCCTGGTCTTCTACCGATAGAGAACCATCTTTATTAATCGTAACATCGATTTGTGAGCCAAAGCCAGACAAGGCTTCATCGACCGCATTATCCACGATCTCCCAGACCATGTGATGCAAGCCATTTCCGTCGGTCGATCCGATATACATCCCTGGACGTTTACGGACCGCATCCAACCCTTCTAGTACCTGAATGGCATCGTCATTATAATTATTAATATTGATTTCCTTTTTTGCCACAAGGAACCTCCTGTTTGTTCATCTTTTCTATATTACAGTTTTTTAGGAAATTTTGCAAAATTTTTTCTCTTTATATGGAGATTTCTATATCTCAGTACAAAAAGCTGGCTGGACACTTTCTTCAGATGTCACACTTGAACTCCAGAAATTGCTTTTTCTATCGTTGGCTTTTTGATATAATGAAAGTATGATAAAAGAAATAAGTGTTTTAATTTTAGCCTATCTGTTAGGCTCCATTCCTTCGGGATTATGGATTGGGAAAATCTTTTTCCATATTAATTTACGGGAACATGGCTCGGGCAATACAGGAACGACCAATACCTTTCGGATTTTAGGGAAGAAAGCTGGAATCATTGTCTTTGCGATTGATTTCTTGAAAGGAACTTTGGCCGTTCTCCTTCCGACTTTCTTTGGAATTCAGGGGATCTCGCCGATGGTCTTTGGTCTCTTAGCCGTTTTGGGACACACTTTCCCAATTTTTGCTGGATTCAAGGGTGGAAAAGCAGTGGCGACGAGTGCTGGTGTCTTACTTGGTTTCTCGCCTATCCTGCTTCTCATTTTAGCTGTTTATTTTGTAGCTAGCCTGTATTTAACCAGTATGATTTCGTTTTCGAGTGTTACCGTTGCGCTACTCGCAATTCTATCGGTCCTCCTTCTCCCTTTGACTGGATGGATCTTGCACAACTATGATCCACTTTTTACAATCATTGTCTTGGCCTTAGCTACCTTGATCATTCTACGACACAAGGACAATATCCAACGGATCAAAGAGAAAAAAGAAAATCTCATCCCTTGGGGAAAGAACATCACCCATCAACAACCAAAAAACTAGAGCAGGCGCTCTAGTTTTTTATATTCATTAAATAGAAGATCTCTGGAAGAAAGCAAATAGGAGTCTCTCCCTTCTCTTTCTTTTATAACTTCACTTTCAGGAGTCTCTCAATTTCTTGATAAAGAATCTTTGTTGGCTGGTAGGCTTTGCTTTTCTGAGCCAGATCCTTTAGGTGCGACCAATCTTCCCGAGAAACCAATTCATTAAATAAGCGCAAAACTTCGGAATCTGTCTTTTTACGAGATACCAATCCTACTTGGAATAACTCAGCCCGAACCGCATTGTCAAACTGGTCATAGTCCTGGGGCAAAATCAGACTAGGAATCCCCTCTTCGATACATCCCATCAAAATCCCAGCACCTGCATGATGAATGGCAAAGTCCATTTGATCCAGAACATCTGAATAAGGGAGGTAATCAAAAATCAGAAGATTATCTGACAACATCCTTGGTGGATGCTCCAAACCACTCGGGTCGCCTAGGGTTACGTAAAAGACATAGTCAGGATGTTCTTGGCTCAAAAGCTTTGCCAACTCCACCATCCGCTCTTTTTCCCATTTTAAATGAGTGCCACAGGTAACGAGGACCCGCTTTTTAGAACTCGTAAAATACTGTTTCTGTTCTTGAGGAAGTCGATCAAAAGAGAGACAGCGATAACCAACCCATTTAAGCTGGGAAGGAAAATCGTCTCGAAACTCCAACTCTTTCATGCCCAGAGCCAAGATTGAATAGGGAGAATAGACCCCTTCTGTCCCATCTTCACGGTAGAGTTTAAAATCCTTTATGGTATCCAGATTCTTCTTAACCAGCGCAAACCCAACTTTCTTTGCCAGACGGATGACTTGCCTACCCAGAGCATCTCTCCACTTGTAGAAGGTCCCTTGGTGCGGTTTCCATCCTCCTAGATATGCAGGGGTAGTCGTGCGACTTTCAATCGCTACCGGACTTGGAATGGTCGTAATCCAGGGAATGCCCAAACGATCTGCTAAAACTCCAGCAGGAGCGGCTACAAAATCTGCAATAATCAAGTCTGGTTGTCCTTCAGAGTCCCAAATTCGATTTATCTCGTTGAAAACTTCAGGAATCAGTTTGCTATTAGCCCCTAATTGTTGGTACATGATAAAGAGATTTGCTTGCTTGGCTGTATTGGCTATATCTTCCATGACTGTCGGACGGTCAGGAAACAAGGCAAGGCAGTCAAAACCAATCTGCTCGACCAATTCCTTTTTTTGAAAACCTGTGATGACTCGAACCTGAAAACGAGGATCCTCCAGCAAGGGCTTGACCAAAGTCAAAGTCGGAAATAAATGACCACTAAAGGGGACGCTAATCACATCGATTTTTATCACTTTGTCTAATCCAGTCATAAATGATTCCTTTCACATCTTCTCTGTATTCATAGCTATAATGATCCGTATCCACTTGGATATTCGCTGAATGGCGGTCCAAAATTCGTGAATAAGGATCTTTTTTGCCTTTGATAACCAATGCCTCTACCTCCTTTTGACGTAAGAGAAGCTGGGAAACAGGGCCAAGCGCTATCACGCGCAACCTTGGCAAGGATACCTCCTTCCCTACACTTCTAAGCCACTGCGTCAGCATATTGACCCCTGAACTCTTACAAACAAGAACCACCTCCTGCACTTCCAGCAAGGGAAACAAGTGTTGTTGTAAGAGCTTTTGAAAGCGAGGGTTCAAAATCGTATGCCAATAGTAGATGATATTGGATGCAGAGGCCGACATTAGGGATACTTGAGGAAATTTTATATGTTCAAAATCTTGATTGAAGGGGAAATTACTCTCTACTACTCTATAACCTGATGGACAAATCGCATAGAGGAGTTCCAGTTGTCCTGCTGTCAGTCCGGCACAGGAGTAGTCACTGCTCCCACTGAGAAAGAGGACCAAGCGATTAGAGTCTAGCATGGTCTGATCAAGAGATAAATCAGACAAGCGATCTAGATAGGACTTCATCTTACTCATAACGAATCTTTCCGTCCGTCACACGAATCTTTCGCCCCCGCCAATTAATCACAGGAGGAGTCACCAGAACATAGATAAACAGCCAAGGAAGCAGGAGATCATTCAGCACTTCGTAGATGACTTCATCCAAGTGTAGGCGATTGGATAGGATGCTTTGTCGATAGAGGAGCATCCATACTGCCTTGAATCCCAGTAAGCCCAATACTAGAAGAAAATACGGCCAACCTAAAAAAAGACTTAAGATCAAAGTTGGAAGAGGTAGAAAACTCGGTAAACCTATGAGACTAAACAGCTTCCAATCCAGGTGTTCTTTGAGATAGATAGAGCTAAAGAGAAGCCAACGCTTCATCTGGAGCAAATATTGCTTGGCATCCTTGATAGTCGTTCGAACATTACAGGTGACCCTTGTTTGGATAATGGATACTCCTTTACTCCTTAAAAAATCGGCCACGGCTAAATCATCACATAGAAAATCCTTAATCGCTGTGAAGAGCCCCTGGTCTTTTGCAAGTTCTACCGGTAGGATATAGAACATCCCGTTGATGGAGTGATTCGCCTCAACTTCTGCCATGGTAAAATAGGTAATAAAAGAATTGCCATTAACAAATGCTGCGACCAGCTTAGACCAGAAATTGCTTCTCTCCTGGTTATAGGGAATGCCTGTCAGAATGACCTCTTGACCCAGATAGTCAGTTAGCTCACCCATTTTAGAAAAATCAATCACACTATCATCGTCCAAAACAATCAGATAAGGCCGGGTCAGCTCTTCTACAACCTGCTCAATCTTGTAACTCTTGGGATTAATCCCCTGAGGGACGTCTTCAATGAGAAAGGTACGAATTCGTTGGGCAAAGGAAGCCTCTTGGCAAATCTGATCTGCTACTCGTTGGGCTTCTATATCAGACTGATCAATCAACCAGTAGAATTCTACTGCTTCAGTTTGCTGGAGATTGGCCCGCAAATCACTCTCTAAACGAGGATCCCCTGAGAGGATGGGTTGGACCACCGTAAAAAGCTCTTCTGGGAAGTCCGCAATATGAGCCTGACTTTTTTTATAATAAGTGAAGGACAGCAACCAACGGATGAGAAATAAGAGAAGATAAGTAACGGCTAAAAATATAAATACAAATTTCATCTATTCAGTCCCTTTTTTAAATATATAGCAAGGAGACGGATGATCCACCTTTGGGGAAGCAAGCGACCTAGCCAAACTAGCAAGCGATAGCGAAGCCCGATAATCGCATAGGAAGTATCCCTTTCTATAAATCGGATCAACTGCTGAGCGACTTTCTCAGGCTTCATCTGCAAGCTACCACCTCCCAATGCTTCTACTAGTTTGGGAGGAAAAATAGCTGTTTGGACTGGTCCAAGAATATAGAGACCTAGCTGGACCTGGGAATCTGATTGCCTCAGTTCCTCCTGGAGAGCAAGAGTGTAGGTCTGCAAGGCAGCCTTGCTAGCACTGTAGGCTGCTAGATAGGGATGAGGAAAAAGAGCTGCCAACGAAGACAGCTGGACCAGCTTGATATTCTGATTCTTTTGCACCACCTGCTTGATTAGCTGGACTGGACTATGGTAGTTGAGCTGCCAGAGGTCTTGCTCACTGGCTGAATCAAGGACACATCCTAGGGAAAAATAGGCTAGTCCCGCACAATTGACAAGAAGATCTGCATCTAGGTTCTCTACAAAAGCTTCTAGGGCTACTTGATCTAGCATATCTAACGTTAGGATTGACAGTTGCGCCTTGCTCCCAGTTAGTTCCTTTTGAACTTGGGAGAGTTTGTCAGCATCACGACCCACTAAGACCAGATGCTCCAGACTTCTTGCCAGTTCTTTCGCTAGCTGCCGGCCAATCCCTCCTGTAGCTCCTAAAATGATTGCTTTTTTAATAGTATCTTCTATCTTCATAGCTCTAGTGTACCAAATTTCAACCAGTTAGAAAACTCTTACTACCATTCTCCAGCTTTACAGTTCAACCCCTACTTGTCAAAAAGGTCTCTAACGTAAAAATAGAGTCCTTTTTTGTCTTTTGTCTATTTCCCAACCGTACTTCGATAACTACTAGCTATTAGGCGATCAAATAGGAAAGGTCGGTTTAATAGCTGTGATGATTACAAATAGTACCAACATGAAAAAGTAAGAGCAAACAAGCAGAGGAATAAGAGTCTACCTGTAGCTTTATTAAACTCATTCATTATAGTTACTAGGCCCAATGGAATCAAGAAGAAATAGGTATCTCATAAGATTTCTCTTAGATCAGTATCCACTATAAAGCATCGACTAGGTCCATCAGTATTTCCATAGGAGTTTTTTTCCTACGACCATTAACAGTTTCGATAAGATGATAAACTTTTAAACGATTGTCATTGCTAAATACAAACTCAAAGCGGAATTCGCGTCCGTTGGGTGCCACTGTATCATATTTCGTTTTATATTTATCATGAACGGGGCTAACTGGAAACTTATTGAAGAGCAAGCGTCGTTTCTCCCCTGCTTCTTTCAAACAGTTTTCTAGCTCCTGACAATAGTTATAAAACAGCTGATAGAGGGCTTCTTCTGAAATTCTTCTTCTCCGAACTAATGATGTAAAATCCGAAAAATTTCTGCGCGGGATTTCAATGCTAAATGAGAATCCCTCTTGGTTGATTCTTTCTAAAAATGCATCTCTTGAAATCATAGAACTACTCTTTCTTTTATCAATTTGTAGTGAACCCTTATTGTTTCTATACACAGTCAATCCATTATGTAATCAAGCAGGTCCATCAGGGTGAGTTTCTTGCGACCATTGACGGTCTCAAATAAATTATAAACTCTTAGTTCTTGGTTCTTTTTAAAAGCAAACTCAAAGCGAAATTCGCGACCATTGCATGCCACTACATAAAATCCGGTCTGATACTTTCTCTTATCCGCTACAGCTTGCTTTTGCCGGTCTTCTACCTCTCTACAAAGTAAAAGAAAGATCTGATAGAGTTGCTCCTCAGAGAGCCTTTTTCTCCAAACCAATGACTTGAAGTTATTGTACGTCCACCATGGGATTTGGATGTTGAAAGAAAAACCTTCCTGATTGGCTTTATCGATAAATGCTTTTCTGGAGACCATACCACTTCCCCTTCTACTGGAACATCGTTTGACTCTATTATACCATCTTTTATCCTTTCACAAAAAAAGCATCCCAAATGGAATGCTTTTTCTGTTTCTTAATAGTATTCCCCTTGGCGATAGTTCCAAGAGTTGAAATGATCAGATAAGTGCATCATGATTTTATCGATATCCAATCCTTTACGGATCACAACTGGACAAGTATTGACAGAACGGCTACCTGCTCCTTGTTCTGGGATGAGATTTCCTTCGGCATCAACCATAGAAACCATCACACCTTGTTCATAGCGAGTTTCAATGGTCTTGTCTGGTTGGATAGAAGCTACATAATCATCGGCTTCGATAACCAAGTCAACGGCACCTTCGATGCGCTCACCGATTCCTTCGACCTTCCCGCGGTTTCCTTTACCGGAAGGGTTGGCTGAAGAAGCGTAAACCATCTTGCCTTCTTTTTCCCACATTTCTTTGGCGATTTGCTCACCAGCTTTACCAAATTTGATGACAAAGCATGAAGTTCCACGAACGTCTGTCATGAGTTCTTCACGTCCATCTCCGAAGGCTTGCAATTTTGCATAGGCATCTTCACGCCAAGGAAGGATACAACCAAGCAAGATATCTTCATCCCAATGTTTTTGGTAGAAGGCTTCGATTTCAGGATTCAATTGCGCAAGGGCACGAAGTTCATCCATACTTCCGCAAAGAACCACACCTGGTTTGTTACGGTTGCGTTCTTTAGCTTCAAACTTCCGTTCCAAGCCAGCTTTGTCGCTGGTCATAATGATGTAGCCGACTTTGGTAGGGCAGACGATACAGCCACCCTCTCCTTTAAGAATGTCAAATCCTTCTTGTGAAAGTGTTCCGTCCCATTGAATGTGTTTTGTCATAAGTCTCTTTCCTTTTCTATTCTTTTTAGTATTGTATCAAAAAATAGTCTCAAATTCAATATATTTTCAGAAAATTCGTAATTCGGTATACAATTTTATCATTGCCAGTAAGCTGGCCGGTTCTTCTCATAAGCTACGATCAAGTCTTCGTACTGAAGCGTAATCCCGATATCATCCAAGCCGTTGAGCAATTTGTGCTTCCAATCTTGATCGATCTCAAAGCGAAACTCTCCTACAGGCGAGATGATCTTCTGCTCTTCCAAATCTACTGTCACTGGATCTGTCGGCTTCAAACTTGCCAATTGTTGACGAACCTCTAGTGGTTGGACAATCGGTAGCATGCCATTATTGAGTTCATTATTGTAATGGATATCTCCGAAGGATCCGGCGATAACGACTTTAAAGCCATAATCAGCTAAAGCCCAGGCTGCGTGCTCCCGAGAGGATCCAGCCCCAAAATTGTCACCAGTGATCAAAATGGTTGCCTTGCGGTATTCTGGCTTGTTAAAGATAAAATCTGGATCCTCGGTATACTGGTCATCCAAATAGCGCCAAGCATACATGAGGTATTTCCCAAAGCCTTTTTTATCAATCAACTTTAAGAATTGCTTGGGGAGGATCTGGTCGGTATCAATATTATCGTTCATCAAGGGAACCGTAGTTCCCGTATAAATGGTAAATTTCTCCATGCTTCCTCCTTTTACTCGACTTCTGGCATCTGGCGCACGTCGACAAAGCGACCAGCTATTGCTGCTGCAGCGGCCATTGCTGGGCTACAGAGATGGGTCTTAGCCCCAAATCCTTGGCGGTCTTCGAAGTTCCGGTTGCTAGTAGAGGCACAGTGGACCCCATCTGGAACCTTGTCTGGGTTCATTCCTAGACACATCGAGCATCCTGGATCACGCCATTCAAAGCCCGCATCCATGAAGATCTTGTCTAAGCCTAATTTTTCGGCGGCTTGCTTAACCGGACGAGAGCCAGGTACCACAATAGCAGTTAAGTTTGGCGCAATTTTTTTGCCTTTCACAAACTTGGCTGCCAACTCCAAATCGCTGAGACGCGCATTGGTACAAGAACCGATAAAGATATAGCCTAATTCAATGTCTGCTGGTTTTTGGCCAGGTTCAAGATCCATATAATGATAAGCCCGTTCATCATTCATGTCGCGAATCTCTGGAAAAGGAGTCTCGAAGTCCACTCCCATAGAAGGATTGGTCCCCCAAGTCACCATCGGAGCAAGATCAGATACATCCATACGGATGACCTTGTCATAAACGGCATCGTCATCACTAACCAGAGTCTTCCAATCTGCTACTGCGGCCTCAAAATCATCTGGCACACATTCGCGTCCCCGGAGGTAGTCAAAGGTCGTCTCATCTGGATTCATGATCCCCATTTTGGACCCGAACTCGATCGACATGTTACAGATGGTCATGCGTTCTTCCATAGTCAAACGATCAATTGCTTCTCCCCGATACTCTACGACATAGCCAACTCCACAAGCAACACCGTAGCGCGCTATCAAAGCTAGGATGTAATCCTTTGAATAGATCCCTTTTTGTGGGGTTCCGGTGAATTCAACCAACATTTTTTTGGGTTTGACTTGCCAGATGGTTTGGGTAGCAAAGACATGCTCCACTTCACTGGTTCCAATCCCAAAGGCAATGGCACCAAAGGCTCCGTGGGTTGCGGTATGGCTGTCTCCACAGACAATAAATTTCCCAGGCTGGGTCCGACCGGTTTCAGGCCCCACCATATGAACGATCCCTTGCTTAGCAGAACCATGGGCAGCATGATCAATCCCAAAGTCCACCACATTCTCAGCTAATTTATCAATCTGGGCTTTTGAAATCACATCTCGAATATCAAAAATATTGACCGTTGGAACATTGTGATCAAAGGTTCCAAAGGTTAAATCAGGTCGTCGGACCTTACGTCCTGCATCCCGTAATCCTTGAAAGGCTTGCGGACTTGTCACTTCGTGGATGTAGTGTTGGTCCACATACATGAGTTGGGGTTGCCCTTCCACTCCTGTAATCACGTGGCGGTCCCAAAGTTTATCAAAGATAGATTTTCCACTCATCGTCTTTCTCCATTTATCTTCTTGTTAGGAAATCTATTGAAGGATTAGAAAGAGGGCACCTGCTAAAAGAAGGCTACTGCCCCACCAGGTGGCTTGAAAATACCATTTCCGCACCTTGTGGTGAAAGAGATATCCACCTAGTAGAGCTCCGAATCCACCAAGCAGCCAGCTCTCAAGTAACAGGACCTTTTCAGGAATCCGCCACCTGTTTTGGATAGCTTTTCGTTTATCTAAACCATAGGTCAGAAATACGATACTATTCCAAATAGCAATAACAACTAAACAGCGATCTCTCCAAGTCATCTTAGAGATTCCCAATAATGGCTGCAGTCATCTCTGCAGTAGAAGCCTGACCACCTAAGTCTCGTGTCAAGATTCCTTGATTCAAGGTTTGATTGACGGCTTCCTCGATCATTTCTGCACCTGCTGTTTCTCCAAAACTGTCTCGGAGCATCATAGCAACGGACAGGATCATGGAAATCGGATTGGCAATGCCTTGACCAGCAATATCAGGTGCTGAACCATGAATCGGTTCGTACATACTTGGTCCTTGGTCAGAACGACTGGCAGATGGCATCACACCTAGTGTTCCAGGAAGGACGCTGGATTCGTCAGATAGGATATCTCCAAATAGATTCTCTGTCACTACAACATCAAAGCGGGCTGGATTGGTAATCATGATCATGGCCGCACTATCGACAAGCTGGTGCTCTAAAGTCACATCTGGAAATTCTTTGGCAACTTCTTCTGCCACTTGGCGCCACAATTTAGACGTTGCAAGGACATTTTGCTTATCGATACTGGTCACTTTCTTACCACGTCCTTGCGCGATCTTGAAGGCTTGGCGCATAATCCGACGGATTTCTTCTGCACTGTAATCATTGATATCACGCGCTGTATCTTCTTTCAAGATATGCTCTCCAAAGTAAATCCCACCTGTCAATTCACGCACGACCACGAAGTCGACCCCCTCAATACGCTCTGGCTTCAAAGGAGACAAGTGTTTCAAGGCGTCAAAAATCCGTACAGGACGAATATTGGCAAAGAGGTTTAATTCCTTGCGAATAGCGAGCAGGCCTTGTTCGGGACGAACAGGAGCATTGTCATACTCAGGACTCCCGATGGCTGCGAGAAGTATAGCATCCGCTCCTTTAGCTGCTTTTAGAGTATCTTGGGGAAGTGGGTGGCCAGCGGCATCAATTCCAGCACCCCCAAAAGGTTTGTCTTCTAGGCTATAATCAAAGCCAATTTTGGGAGCAACGGCTGCGAGGACCTCTAGTCCAGCTGCCATGATCTCAGGGCCAATCCCATCTCCTGCAAGTGTTACAATTTTCTTTGTCATGTTCAGTTCCTCTTAGGCTTGTGGAAGATCACGGTAGGAGACAGCTCGTCCCATCTCACCCGCATTCTCTTTTTGAACCAGCGTGTTAGCATTGATATAAGCGATGGCAGAGGCTTTCAATACGTCGAAGTCCAAACCAGAGGCATTGAAAATCGTATCTGTATCAACATTTTCCACGGATACCAAGACACGGGCTTGGGCATCGATCCCATCAGTCACTGCATCGATATTGTATGAGGTCAAGCGAACAGTTTGGTTGAAGAATTTATCAATTGCATTAAAGATCGCTTCAACAGACCCTTGACCATTGGCAAGGAATTCAAGTACTTCCCCTTCTTCATTGCGGAGGCTAACCGCTGCTGTAATCGTTTCGTCTGCATTGGTTGTCAAGCGGAGATCGTTAAATTGGAATCCTTCTGGATTTTCCACTGCTGTACCGGCAACAAGGGCGCGGATATCGGCATCTGTGATCTCGTGTTTCTTGTCTGCAAGAGATTTGAACTTAGCAAACAATGGCTTGATGTCTTCTTCTGTGAAATCCAGTCCCAACTCATGCAGTTTTTCGACAAAGGCATGGCGACCAGACAATTTACCAAGTGGAAGGCTATTGCTCTTAACCCCTACCAACTCAGGGGTGATGATTTCATAGGTAAGAGGATTTTTAAGAACGCCATCTTGGTGAATACCAGACTCATGTGAGAAGGCATTGCCACCAACAACCGCCTTGTTTTTAGGAATTGGAATCCCAGAGTAACGAGAAACCAACTCAGAGGTGTTGATGGTTTCATTAAGGACAATGGGACTCTCCACTTGGAAATAGTCTTCGCGAATATTAAGAGCGACCGCTACTTCTTCAAGTGCCGCATTGCCGGCCCGCTCCCCGATGCCATTGATGGTTCCTTCGACACGACGGGCACCATTTTTAACAGCAGCGAGGCTATTAGCCACCGCCATTCCTAGGTCATCATGGCAATGAGGGGAATAGATAATCTCGCGATCTGTCTTGACATGGTCAATCAAGTATTTGAAAATGGCACCGTACTCCGCTGGTGTCGTGAAACCGACTGTATCAGGAATGTTGATGTAGCTAGCACCAGCATCAACTGCAGTCTGTACGACTTGCAAGAGGAAATCCAATTCTGTCCGGGTCGCATCTTCAGGCGAGAATTCAACAATCTCAAATTTTGAGCGAGCGTAAGAAACGTGCTCTTTGATCGCTTCAAGAATTTCTTCCTTGGTCTTGTTGAGTTTAAACTCCCGGTGAATCGGACTGGTCGCGATAAAGACGTGAATTTGTGGATACTTAGCATCCTTCAAGGCTTCATAACAAGCATCAATATCTGATTTGACAGAACGGGCCAAACCTGTCACGGCTGTCTTGGTCAAGACCTTGGCAATCTCTTGCACAGCTGTGAAGGAATCAGGACTAGCTGCAGGAAAACCTGCTTCAATAGCAGAAATGCCCCATTTTTCCAATTGTTTTGCAATGGCAATCTTTTCTTTGATAGAAAAATTCACTCCCGGAGTCTGTTCACCATCCCGAAGGCTGGTATCAAAAAATTCAACTTTACGCATAGGGTCTCCTCATTTCTATGTAGTGGATATAAAGAAAAACATCTCACTCGGTCAACCAAGCGAGATGTTTTTGCCCGCTTGGTAAGCCAAACAGGACTAATGCTTCTGCACTAGCCCTTATACCTCAACAACAAAGCAAATTGAATAAACTTAGCTGTTTTCATGTTTGACTTTCTCCTTTGTTCAATGTCTTGTTTAGTATTTTAGCATAGGGAAAAAGCAATGTCAAGAATTTTCTGTAATATTCTGAATTTTTTGAATAGAAACAAAATAAAGCTTTCAGTTCTAGTTAGATTGAAGATAAAGTCATCTTAGAAACTTTCCTTAGGTGAAGACGGACGTCAGCGAACTTCAAAGAAGTTCCATGACTAATTATTGAGCCTAAGGTCTCAATAATTCCGAGTGCTAGAAACAAAAGTGTTTCTAGCACTTTTCTCACGGCGGAAAGTTTCAATATTTATTGAATAAGCCTAATAGTAACTATCGTTTTTATTTGCAGCATCATTCTAGTTGTTTTATGTAAAATACAATTTTCCATCAATCTGAATAGACCCTGTTACTCTACTTCTTCTGATACAAATCAAAAACGATCTTGTCATTATAGAGGTCAATGGTATTGGCCTTGACATAGATTTCAAAGTCATTGTCAATTTCTGGCAATACAATGGTGATGGTAGACTGCTTGGTTGAGATCTGAACAAATTTTGGGATATTTTTATTTTTACTCAAGAGCTGCAAGACCATCTTTTGTGGAATTTGAAAGGTTCCAACTGAAAAATCCTTCACCGTCAAGAGGATGTTCCCATTTTCCAATTTGGATGGTTGGAAGTAAATATATAAGGGATACTCCTTTCCTAAGAGACTCAACTGCCCTTCTAATAGGATTTGCTGATTGTCCGCATAGACCTTGTAGTCGGACAGCTTATATTTTTTCAGTAGCGATTTGATAGTATCATTGAGTTGATCCCGAGTCGTTGTCATGGTTCCAACTTTGACATCTTTGGTGCCAACTGCTTGATGAAGCTGGCTAACATCTTCTCTTGGCGTCGCTAAGCGTCCTTGCACAACTAAAGCGAAGGCTAAGAGAAGGCTGACTAAACCTAAAAATAACCATTTCCAAATATTGATTTTTTGAAGGAAGGGGACCTTCTCTTTGATGGGATTATTTTTGACTCCAAGTTTTCTTCGTGGCATTGATTTTCTCCAATATTGCTTGTTTTATCTTTTCATAGCCCGTATTGTTGGGGTGAAAACTATCCTCTTCATACAGGGCATCATTGATAACGGTTGTCTTCCCGTCACTGACTTCTGATACGCCCATTTTGCCATCAATTCCTTTATAGAGTAGGTCATTGATCGGAACGAAATAAACCTGATCAAATTGCGCAATGGTTTCTTCCGTCGTCTCATTCCAACGATCGACAGCCGTCTGGATATTAGTTAATTCAGGAAAATTCAGGTAAAGAGGATTGTAGATCCCCACTACATAAATGGGAAGATGGGGATTGTCCTTTCTGGCCTTTGTAATAATTTCTTTGAGGTTCGCTGTATAATTCTTGAGCGGTTTTTGAATATCTGATAGAGAAAAATCACTCAGATGATCAACAACTACTTTGCGCAGATCATTTCCCCCAACCGTTAATGTCATGACACGCGCCTTTTTGAGATCCTTCTGAAGATCTGTTTGCTTCTTGAGCCGATCTAAGATCTGAGAACTTGTATTCCCAGCTACTCCATAGTTGACAGGCTGGTACTGGCCGTCATTTTCATTGGACAGGCTTTGGGCAAGGATAGGCACAAAGCCCCCTTGCTTGGTGCTATCCCCTACTCCTTCGGTCAGTGAATCCCCTAGAGCTACATAAGTATAGGTGATTTCTTTCGCAGCCGTTTTGGGCTTGGTCATGCGAGGAGATGCAATTGGTAGCAAAGCACAAAATAGAAAGACAAAGACAAGAAGGCTGGTTAAAAAGAAAACCAAGCCTTGCATCATTTTTTTAAGATTCATATGAATACGATCACTTATCCTTGAAAAATCACTTGTCCATCACAGATCGTATAAGCAACTTTTCCTTTTAATGTTTCACCTACAAATGGTGAATTGCCTGCTTTTGAAGCGAAATGATCCGATACCAGACGATCTGCTTCTGGATCAAAGATGGTTAAATCTGCCGGTCCATCCACTGCGATATAGCCAGCATCAAAATCATAGAGACGTGCTGGATTATAGGACATCTTTTCTAGCAATTGCATGAGGCTCAAATGTCCTGCATGGACCAAGTAGGTCAAACCAAGAGAAAGTGAGGTTTCAAGACCGGTCATTCCAGATGGTGCCTTGGTAATATCAGGAACATTCTTCTCATCCGCATGGTGAGGCGCGTGATCTGTCGCAATTACGGATATGACGCCTGACTTCAAGCCTTCAATCACTGCTAGGCGGTCAGATTCCAAGCGAAGAGGTGGGTTCATCTTGGCATTGCTTCCCTTTGTTAAGAGGAGACTCTCGGTTTTCGAAAAGTGTTGAGGTGCCACTTCTGCCGTCACATGAGCTCCTAATCCTTGGGCAAATTCTACCACCTTGACACTTTCTTCCTTGGAAAGGTGTTGGATATGAAGGTGGGCACCTGTCGCATGGGCAATCATGGCATCCCGCGCAGCCATCGAGTATTCGGCCACACCCGTCGCTCCACAGACATGGAAATGTTCCTTGGCAATGTTTTCATTCAACCCAAGAATGCCATTCAACTCAGGGTCTTCTTCATGCAAACTAATAAAGGTTCCTAGACGCTTAGCTTCTTCCAAGGCTTCACGGACAACCTTGGTGCTTTGAAGGGGAATCCCATCATCTGAAAAACCAGCCGCACCAGCCTTAAGCAAGCCCTCAAAATCTGTCAGGTGTTGACCGTCAAAATTCTTGGTCACCGTCGCAACCGTATGAATGTGGAGATTTTCCTTGGCTGCAGAAGCTAAGACTTCCTCTAAGGTAGCAATATCTGAAATGGTCGGATTGGTATTAGCCATCATGACCACTCGGGTAAACCCACCCGCAGCTGCTGCTAAAGCACCTGTATGGATGTCTTCTTTATGGGTTTGACCGGGTTCACGGAAATGCACGTGCACATCGATCAAACCAGGAGCTACCACTAGACCAGACGCATCAAGGACCTCTTGTCCATCCGTTGGGAGATTTTCAGCGATCTCTACAATTTTCTTTCCTTCGATGCGAAGGTCACAGACTTGATCCAAACCGGTCTTTGGATCCATGACACGACCATTTTTAATGACAACCATTGCATTCTCCTTTATTTATAAAAATCAACATGGGTCTCTAGCAAGCGATCCCCATCATAGCGAAACATTGCTGAAAAGAAGGGTTTATCTTCCAACAACCACTCGACAAAAGTGTGGTCCCCTTCCCAGGTTGGTTTTGAGAGGACTTGATCATAAGGTACCCATTCCAAGGTCCCTTCGTTACACTCGATGAGATCCCCTTCAAACTCAGTTACCTTGAAGACATAGGTGTACCAATCCAGATCTGGAGTAAACTCAGGGAAAGTAATGATCCCTTTCAAGACTGGCTTTGCTTTCAGGCCGGTCTCCTCAAAAATCTCACGCGCAGCACACTCCTGTGGGGTTTCTCCGCGTTCTAATTTTCCACCAACTCCGATCCATTTACCTTCATGGACATCATTGGGCTTTTTATTGCGATGCAACATGAGAAATTCTTTCCCATTGTCAATGTAACAAATCGTTGCTAATTGTGGCATTTCTTTCTCCTATCTTAACCAATCAATCGGCTCGCGTCCCGCCTCTTTCAAAAATTGATTGGTTTTTGAAAAGGGTTGGGAACCAAAGAATCCTCGGTAGGCCGATAAAGGACTTGGGTGAGCTGATTCAAGGACCAAATGTCGATCGTGGGTAATCAGCGGCTTTTTCTTACGGGCATAAGATCCCCAGAGGATAAAGACAACTGGCTCCTCCAACTCATTGACCACCTTGATCACAGCATCTGTGAAAGGCTCCCAAATTTGTCCTGCATGACCATTAGCCTGACCAGCTGGAACCGTCAAACAGGCATTGAGCAAGAGCACCCCTTGCTCCGCCCAAGAGGTCAGATCATGCGACCGCTTCTCTCCAATATCTGAGCGCAATTCTTTGAGAATATTTTGCAAAGAAGGCGGCGCTGGTACATGATCTGGAACAGAGAAACTTAAGCCCTGCGCTTGATCCGGTCCATGGTAAGGATCTTGGCCTAAGATCAAGACCTTGACCTGATCCATCTCTGTCGTCTGCAAGGCCTTAAAGACCTTGTCACGCGGTGGATAAACCACTCCTTTGCTATAGACTTCATTCATAAAGTCATTGATCTGGTGAAAATACCCTTCTGGAAGATGGGATTTGATGGCTTCATGCCAGGGTGAATGCTGCATGGAAACTCTCCGCTATCCAATAAATTCTTACCTTTCATTATACCACATTTGGTGCAGATCCACTGGATAAAAAAGAGGCTGGACAAAAGTCCTAGCCTCTCAATTATTTTTGAATTGTCGAGCAAGACGCAGTGGTTGAGTGGGCTCTACTACGCTGATCCCATCAGCTTTTACAGCCCTACTCAACTGTGCGGAGGTGGGACGACGAAATCGAATTCTAACGAATTACCGATTTCTGTCCCACTCTCTTTTTCTGCCTGTCAAACAAGCAGGTGTTTTATGTATTTTCTTTCTTGGTAAATCCTGCTAGACCGATCGAAGCGACTAGTAAAATTTGCGGTAAGAATTGGATGAGGTAGCGGGTCTTCCCTCCTTCAAAGATGGTTAAGAAGAGCAAGCCACCAAAAACCGCTAAGGAAAGGAAGTTAAAGTCATCTGTATCTCGGCGTTTGAGATAAGCTCCAACCAAACCAGCTGATAGGACGATCCAGATCAGCTGCTTGACAAATTCATAATACCTGTACTGCGGGCGATCAATGCTGAGAAAATAGGTCCGCACCCATTTTGCCAGACCATTATTTTTAGTCAGGGGTGCATAGAGAGGATTGATAAAAGGCGTCTTCTCATACTCTACATCTCGGTAGAGCCAGCCCAGGGTTCCTTCTGCTACCGTCAAGGATTGCTTGTAGTAGATATGCCCGATCAAACCGAACGGACCGTACTCCTTGAGACGGCGCTTGATTTCTTTGATCACATTTTCTTTTTTAAAGAGTCCATTGTTGTAATCCGAGCGCTTATCCTCATCGATATAGGCCAACAAGCCTTCTTTCATATCTTCTTGATTGTGGCCCATATCCGTCAAGCCCAGATTGATAAACAAGAGAGGTCCTTTAGCCAGCCCTTCTTGTTTCAAGATCGGTACAACTCTTTGATGATTGACCGCCGTATTCAATCCTGCAAAGACAAAGCCCGTCATCACCACGGTCACCGTAGCAATCTTTCCAAAGGCCTTCCAATTTCCTCTAAAGAAAAGCACAGTCCAAAAGGCAATCAAGACAATAATTGTCGTTGGACGAATCAACATGGATAGGCCAGATAAGATGCCCAAGCCAACTATCTTTTTCCAAGAGATGCTTGCTTGGTCTTCCTTCAAGAGATCCAAGGCCCACCATAACTGAAGAGCGATCAAAGGAAGCGGCGGAATGTCCGTATACATGGAATAGAAATAAGGCGAGTAACAGATCAAGCTCACATAGAAGAGATAGACTAGATCAGCCGTTTTTTGATTGAAATGCTTCTGGGACAGCTTGTACAAGAGGACTGCACCCAGATTGACATAGAGGATATTGAGAGCCTGCATGACCCACAGACCGCTAGAGCCAAATAAAACATAGAAAAACTTCTCGTAAAGAAAGAGCGGAATGTTATTGGGATTGCGACTGAGGTAGTTGGTGATAGAAGATTGCTTAAGAAGATCAAAAGCCCCTTTGAAAACAACCGCAGCATCCCGACGGATAAAGAGCTCCGCACAAACCATAACAATCAACTGAAAGACAACCGCTCCAAGTAAGAAGCCTTTTTTATGCCGAGTCAACCAAGCAAAGGCACTCTTTAGCCCATCGCGTTTCAGCCAGGCTAGCAGAAATAACAATCCAGCACCTAAAATGGCTAGCCATGAAATCTCTCTCAGATAGATCACACTGATCAAGAACCAGTGGACCATCACTAGCAACATGACAACATGAAGCATCCCAAATAGAATACGTTTACTTTTCGATAACATAGGTCCATTATATCAAAAAAACAGCATTTCTGCTGTTATGGGGTGGTAGGAAATCATTAAGGTTGGGGAATAATCTTTAATCTTTAGGATCTTCCTTAAAATCAAACTCAATTTCCCGAGGCTCTGTGAATTCAAGGCCTCTATAAAAGAGAACGACCAACAAATATAAAATCAATCCCAAAAACAAGCGCATTTGAACAAAATATGCTAAAAACAGGACTATCATGCTTAAACAAACCAGGGCAAACAATTGACGTTTTCTTATTTTTCGCATTCACCACACCTCGATTCCATTTGCTGTTTTTTGAAGATACTCTACTGGTTTTATCTGACCAACAAATACTAGTTCTGCTTCATTTTTCTTAACAAACCGTTTCAACTGCACATATCTAGCAATAGCGACCAGCCATAAAGTGATCATAACTGCAAATAGAAACAAAAAGACATTTATCGCCCCTTCTCTAACATTCAAATCAAGATTTGCTTTCCCAAAGAAAAGGTCCATGGGAAGGATCTTTATAAATGTCCTTGCTAATAATAGGCCTAGTGGAACACCAATCAAAGAATAAATATTTGCTGGTGCTTTCTTTGAAAAAATTTGATCTTTAAACGAATGGTTGGTCTGGTACACTTTTCGGTACTTGTCGAAAGGGATTTTACTATTGCGTTTGACGATGAATTCTTCCCCTTGATCTGTCACCAACAAAAAGTACCCCCAGAGTGGCCTTTTCCCATTCAAACTGATATTAAAACATTGACCTCTTTTGATCATTGAAAATCCTCTCATTCAACCAAACATATATGAATGTGCTTTTTATTTCAGATAGGTCGGAACAATTCAACCTAACAAAGCTAGAATACATACTAACCCAAGATAAATTCCAACCGTTAGAATCATTCCGATTTTATAGAAACCGACTAAGCCGGCATATCGTTCGACAAAACCAATCTGTGGCTTGCTTGGATTATAAAAGACTGTCATAGGAGACCCAATTGGGAATATCATCCGCAAATCTAGATTTTTACCTGCTCCAAGAACATAGGTTCTATCGAAAACATTGGTTTGTCTTGACTTAGAAGAAGTCTCTCTGAAATAAGCGTAGGTAAAGGTCTTTTGGTATCTTTCACCCTCGACTTGATACTCCACCTCAGGCAGAGAAATAAGCAGTTGATTTTTGGAATCAAAAGCAACTACTTCTCCCATAACTTTTGCGGTAGATTCTGTTTTCACTTTTATTTCACGACGATAAAAGATGTAAAAGATGAGCAGAATGATCAGGAAAATAAGGGTAAGAATGCCCAAACTAAGCCAGAATATTGTTACTGTCATTGATTTTTTACCCTTTCACATAAACTAGTTGATTTCAAATCCCTTGAAAAGATTTTTATTCTCCCCTTTTCAACCAATTCTGTTGCTGCGCTTTTTCTGCAAAATCTTTTGCTTTGTTTATATCTAGTGAATTTGAATCTGATGGGGCATTGGATTCAATCTCTTCTTTCAATTCTTGTAAAGTTTGAACATCTTTCGGAGTCAAATTGGAGATCGAGTTAGATTCTTTTTCTGTCGAACTTTCTGGAACAGACTGAATCTCTCGATAGGTTCTGATCACTTCAGTTCCTGCGTCTGTTGTCGGAAGAGGACGATAGAACATGAAGAAACCAATAATGACAATCAGAAGAGCCGTAATGGATACAAGAAACCCTTTCTGCAGATTCTCCTCAGGAAGTTTAGTATCTTTAGTAGACAAGACTTTCCAGTCTGGATGTTCTTCCTCAGCTTCTTTTTTGGCGTTGAAAGCAGGGGTAACCAAGAATTGGTTCATCAAGGTCAGTGCCCCCAAGGCCATCAATAAAAATGGGATATGACGTGATTTACTAATGACCACTAAAATTCCTCCTGCAATAGCAATCAAACTGATGATGATATTGACGGTAAACCAGACCCGAGCCTGCTTCTTCATTTGCAAATAATCTTCTTTTGACATCTTATTCTCCCTTAAAAATAGTTTTTCCTTCATCCATAAAAACAATTACTACTATCATACCGGATTTTACTTTGAGAATCAAGTTAACCACCAACTAGTGAAAAGAGTATAAAAAAGAAGCGTTAAAAACGCTTCAGTTGTTTTATTTATTTTGCCAAGTTTCTTGGTTTTCCTTGAAACGGTGCAACAACTCTAAGCCTTCAGAAGTGATGTAACCTTGTTCTTCTGCCAAATGAATCAATTCTGTATAGTTAGACAAGGTTTCAAGTTGAACGCCAGCTTCCGCAAATTTCTTATCGGCCTTCTCCAATTGGTAAGTGAAGATAGCTACGACACCAAGAACGTCCGCACCTTCACGCTTGGCAGCTGCGACAGCATCCAAGACAGATCCACCAGTAGAAATCAAATCTTCCACTACGACCATCTTCTGACCTTGTGGTACACGGCCTTCGATTTGGTTTCCAGCACCGTGGTCTTTTGGTTTGCTACGAATGTAGGCAAATGGCAAATTCATCTTATCCGCAATAATCGCTCCGTGAGGAATCCCTGCAGTTGCTGTACCTGCAATCACTTCTACTTCAGGGAAAGCTTCCTTGATTTTATCTACAAATCCATTTTCGATCAAGGTACGAGTTTCAGGATAAGCGAGGGTTACACGGTTATCTGTATAAATAGGGGATTTGATCCCAGATGCCCAAGTGAAAGGTTCTTCCGGTTTCAAATAAACCGCTTCGATTTTCAAAAGATGGCTAGCAATATCTTTAGCTAATGACATGACAACTCCTTTTTACGATTTTAATCATATACGAATTAAATCAATTATTGATTTAAACAACAACATTACAGGTTAGTGAATGCGTTAGGAAAGGCCCTATCGGGCTCCGATTATTCCGACGTTCACAGAAGAGAAACGATCATTTTCTCTTCTGTGATCTAGTGAATGCGTTAGGGAAGGTCCCGTAGGACTTCCCGTAGAGCTACAAAAGTTTCACTTTTAGTAGCGATTAGTGTTCCGACGATTTAGAGGATAAAACGATTATTTTTATCCTCTAAATCTAGTGAATAGTTTAGGGAAGGCCCTATCGGGCTTCCCGTAGAACGTCTTGAAGCACAGCTTCTTAGACGTTCTTAACTATTCCACTGTCTCTTAATTTCATGGTAAGCATCCCATGGGTTTTCTGCTTGAATAATTGGACGTCCAACAACAATATAGTCAGATCCAATTTTATGAGCTTCTTGTGGCGTCATAACCCGTTTTTGGTCACCAATTTCAGCTCCTGCTGGTCGAATCCCTGGTGTGACACAGACAAAGTCTGATGAAGTGGCATCCTTGATCAAAGCTACTTCATGGGCTGAACAAACAACGCCATCCAAGCCTGCTTCTTGCGCCTTGCGAGCGTAATTAACTACAGATTCTTGGACCGTTGTTTGGATGTTTTGGCAATCACGCATGTCTTCCTCACTGGTAGAAGTCAACTGGGTCACGGCTACCAATTTAGCTCCTTCACCAAGAGCTGCCTTGGCTTCGCGCATCATCTCTACACCACCGGCTGCGTGGACCGTCACCATATCTACTCCGAAAGTCCCCAGTACGGACATGGCTGATTTGACTGTATTTGGGATATCATGCAATTTTAAATCAAGGAAAATACTGTGTCCAAGCCCTTTGAGGTAATGTACAATTTCAGGACCAACTGCATAGAAAAATTCCATTCCGATTTTTACAAATAATTTTTCGTCTTCTGGAAAATGCTCTAAAAAGTTTTTGACATCATCGAAAGCTGGGAAGTCAAGGGCGATAATAGGACGTTCTTCACGCATGGATTACTCCTTTTTTTGATTGATCATTTTGTCTACAAAAAAACCTTGCCCGAGGCAAGGTTACACGAAAATTAGGTAGGAACAACTACCATGATTCACCGTCTAGACCTTAGGAGCCTCTCTGGACTGCTTTAAAGGTTTTTATTTATTGTAGTACGATATTTGGGAAAAGTCAAGGATTTACAGTAGATTTTCCCGTACATGTTTTCGGAAGTTCTCAAGTGTGTCAATACCATAGCGATCCATGACCTGTGGCAGATCTTCGATGATGGTTGGACATGCATAAGGATCGGTGAAATTAGCGGTTCCAACTCCAATCGCAGAGGCACCAGCAATCATCATTTCAATGGCTGCTTCTGCTGAATCCACACCTCCCATTCCGATAATCGGAAGTTTAGTGGATTGGGCGACCTGGCGGATGAGTTTTAATGCAACTGGGAAAACGGCTGGACCAGACATGCCTCCGGTTCCATTGGCAATGATGGGCTTACCAGTCTTGAGGTCAAAGCGCATGCCGACCAAGGTATTGATCATGGTCAAACCAGTTGCACCTGCGTCTTCTGCTGCTTTTGCGACCTGCGTGATGTCTGCTACACTAGGCGTTAACTTGACATAGACAGGGACTGAGGATGCTTCTACCGCTGCTTTCACAGCCGCATAGGCCAACTCAGGAACCTGCCCGATTAAAAGACCGTTGTTGCCATGGTCTACGTTTGGACAAGAGATATTGAGCTCAATGGCTTTGACATTTGGCGCTTGCGAGATCTTGCCAGATACCGTCGCATACTCTTCGTTGGAGAAGCCAGCTACATTGGCAATAATCGGTAAGTCGGGATAATGTTGGGCCAGCCAAGGAAGTTTTTCTGCCAGGACCACGTCTACCCCTGGATTTTGGAGCCCAATGGCATTGAGCATGCCGGCAGGCGTCTCGGCGACACGTGGCGTTGGATTACCAAAACGAGCCTCAGCAGTTGTCGCCTTGATCATGATGGATCCAAGCAGATCTAAGTCATAGTATTTGGCATATTCCTGACCGAAACCAAAACAGCCAGATGCCGGAATAATCGGGTTTTTCAAGTCTAAACCAGGTAAGGATACGGCTAGTCGATTTGCTGTCATAAGGTCCTCCTACATCACAATCGTACCGGTTTCAAAGACCGGTCCGTCTTCACACACGCGCTTATTAGCTGCTTGGCTTTCATTTTCCAGATGCACTACACAGGCATAGCAAGCCCCCATCCCACAAGCCATTCGTGATTCCATGGAAATGTAGGCGCGGGGATGGTCATGAAATTTGGTATTGACATATTTGAGCATGCCAGGTGCTCCACAAGAATAGATAGCGTCAAACTCCTGGTCCATCTGATCAATAACCGTAGAGACATAGCCCTTAGTGCCATAAGTCCCATCGTCTGTCGTTACAGTGACATGAGCCACCTGAGAAAGCTCTTCTTCCAAAATGACGGCGTCTTTGGTCGCAAAGCCGACAACCACTTCAACTTCTACCCCTTGCTCATGGAGTTGTTTGGCCACTTGGACCAAAGGAGGAACACCGATCCCGCCACCAATAATCAAGGCTTTCTGACCTTGGCCAAGATTGGTGAGATCAAAGCCATTTCCCTGAGGCCCCATGACACTGAGTTTGCTACCGATTGGCAATTGGGAAAAGATAGCTGTCCCCCCACCTTCGATGCGGTAGATCAAGCGACACGTCTGTGTCTCAGGATCAATCTCAGCAATTGAAATCGGACGGCGAAGGAGCTTGGACCCATCAGGGACGCGGATATGAAGGAATTGACCTGGCAGCATCTGCGCCACCATTTCGCCCTTCAGGATCATAGAATAGATGCGGGGAGCGATCTCTTCTTGAGCGACTAGCTCCATCTCCTCCATCATGATTTTGCCAAAGCGTTTTTTACAACTGTCACTGACCATTGATTTCCTCTTCTTTCTTTCAGCAAAAAAGACCTCGCAAAAGCAAGGCCCTACAAATGATCAGCTAGACACAGTCTGCTGATCTTTTTTCTGTCTTTCCTTGCAGGCCTCTCTGGACCTCTTAAAGGTTAAATTTGTCTCATTATATCGCGCTCCTTCTCGCTTGTCAAGTAGAAATCGGTAGCTTACGAAGCTTTCTTGGGATCAAAATCTTCTGGGATCGGTTTGATGTATTGCATGGCGATTCTGTTTTCAGGCTTACGATCAACTAGATAAAGAACCAGTAAAAAGAGCCATTCCAAGGGTTTCATTAGGTAGTAAATCAGGTCCATAGCCCATTTCTTCTTGATGTGTTTAGCAAAGGGATAGCCATAGCGGTCATAATTGCGACGCAAGAAGCGATGGAATCGCGGCGCCTTTTCTTCTAGTACCTGTTCAAAGGCATTGGCGATACAGAGCTGGCGATTGACAACGACTGGATGACCGTGGCGGACGCCCATCCGCTGTGGCTTGACAACTTTTTCATGCCCACCAGCCGCAACCGTACAGAGATAGTGCTCATCAATGATGAGATTCTGAGGAGGGATCTTCTGTGAGAAGGCCCAGTCAGCTGTATTGGTCCAGGCCTTGATCATGGAATCCGGTTGCTGCCCAAAGAGCATGAGAACGAAAACAACAAGAGCAAGAGTTGGAAGAGCGACAAGGACCGCTAGCCAAGGCCAGTTGCGCGACTTGTTTAAGAGCTGATGGAGCCATTGAAGTAGACGATTCTTATAGCTTATCTCTGTTCGATCTTCCTGCCACTCCTTGATACGAACCCATAAGAGATGGATGGAATAGATCAGTAAGAAAAAGGTGTGAAAACTTGCTACCTGCAGTTGATTATCAAAAACTAAGAGGAGAACCACTCCTCCTAGAATGCCACTGATGCAGAAGACATTTGCTAGTGGCGAGAGTGAATTCGCATCCCGGTAGGAATAGATAATCAAGGCAAGTAAAGTAAGAGCTGCCAGTGTGAAGAAGGTCGGATAGGCTCCAGACCAGATCAGGGCATGTTTCTGAGAATTGATTAAACTCTCACTCCAATCGTAAAAAGTCATCTCCTTGACGATGTAAATGAAAATCGCTTCGAGAAAGCAACCAAAGAGTCCAAACCAAAGAACAATGGTAGGCTGTTGCTTTTTCTTTTTGACAGGCTTAGGACTAGGTGATTCTTGCTTTTCCTTCATAAGAGATGCGTCATCTTCTCTTGTCCCTTTTCCTTCCTTTGGCACCCTATCTTCAAACAAATCCGGATCTTTGAGAGCTTCTTCTTCAGCTTCTTTGAACTGGAGGCTAGACCACCGACCGATCCCATAGATAATGACAAAAATATTGGGAACAAAGAGGGCTATGATTAGACCGTAGGGTAAGATCTTCATCGTAAAGGATATGATCTCCCAAACACTAAATTGAATGAATGGATCCTTAATTGCATAAATCGACTCACTAACCACAAAATAAATGTAAAAGGCTAATAGAATCAGTGCATTTGTCACAAAATTGATCTGCAACAGACCGGCTGTGAAATGGGGTTCCAATTCCTTATCCTTTTTCTTATACCAGGAAACTAGTTTTTTCATAAGATCTCCTCAATCAATTTTTTACCATTCTATCAATCAGATCTCCCCTTAATCAAGACAAAACTGTATTTTTCCATCAAAATCAGTCCCCAGATGGAGATTTTGTTTCCAATTTTCTATTTTTAATTATTCGATCTAGCCTACTTCCTATTACCTACCTCAGCCTGTCTTATTCTCTCATACAGTCCTTGAAAGACCACATTTTACGGGAAAAACGCGCTCTTTTATGTTAAAATAAAAGCATGAGAATACAACAATTACAATACATTATCAAAATCGTCGAAACCGGCTCTATGAATGAGGCCGCAAAACAACTCTTCATCACGCAACCTAGCCTTTCCAATGCCGTTAAGGACTTGGAAAATGAGATGGGAATTGAAATCTTTATCCGGAATCCTAAAGGGATCACTTTGACCCGCGATGGGATGGAGTTCCTCTCTTATGCCCGCCAGGTGGTGGAGCAGATTGACCTCTTGTCCGAGCGCTATAAAAATCCTGTGGGTTCTCGTGAGCTTTTCAGTGTCTCTTCACAGCACTACGCCTTCGTGGTTGAGGCCTTCGTTTCACTATTGAAGAAAAGCGACATGGAAAAATACGAGCTCTTCCTACGGGAGACGCGGACTTGGGAGATCATCGATGACGTCAAGAATTTCCGAAGCGAGGTTGGCGTACTCTTTTTGAATAGCTACAACCGAGATGTCCTCTCTAAGATGCTGGATGATAATCACTTGATTGCCACCCACCTCTTTACAGCGCAACCTCATATCTTTGTCAGCAAGACCAATCCTCTTGCCAAGAAAGAGATCGTTCACTTGTCTGATCTGGAAGATTTCCCATACCTTAGCTATGACCAAGGAACCCACAACTCCTTCTACTTCTCAGAAGAGATCCTCTCTCAAGAGCATCATAAGAAATCCATCGTCGTCAGTGACCGCGCGACCCTCTTTAATCTCTTGATTGGTCTGGATGGCTACACCATTGCGACCGGGATCCTCAACAGCAATCTCAACGGAAACAACATCGTCTCCATTCCCCTTGATATCGAAGACCCAATCGAGCTGGTCTACATCAAACATGAAAAAACAGCCCTCTCAAAAATGGGAGAAAAATTCATCGAGTACTTACTTGAGGAAGTGAAGTTTGATAAGTAAAAAAGAGGCTGGGACAAAAGTCCTAGCCTCTCAATTATTTTTGAATTGTCGAGCAAGACGCAGTGGTTGAGTGGGCTCTACTACGCTGATTTCATCAGCTTTTACAGCCCTACTCAACTGTGCGGAGGTGGGACGACGAAATCGAATTCTAACGAATTACCGATTTCTGTCCCACTCTCTTTTTATTGTCTTAATTGTGAAAATACTTCTCCAATCTTTCCTTCGATAACTAGGTCTGCTTGCTTGTCTTGTGGGATACTGGTCTTATTGATGACAACCAGCTTCTTCCCTTGGAAATACTGGATCAAGCTAGCTGCTGGGTAGACCACAAGAGAGGTTCCACCGATAATCAGGAGATCAGCCTCTTGGATGGCTTGGGCTGCTTGACTAAAGACCTCCATATCAAGAGGCTCCTCGTAGAGTGTCACATCAGGCTTGACCACCTTGCCACAGTCCAGACAGTGTGGAACCGGGCCTTCCAAAGCTAAAAAAGCTTCCAAATCATAAAATCGCTGGCAACCCGTACAGTAATTGCGGTCGGCGCTACCATGGAGCTTCAAGACTTTTTTAGAACCAGCCATTTCATGGAGACTATCAATATTTTGTGTCACTACTGCCTTGAGCTTACCAGTCTCCTCAAGCCGAGCCAGATAGCGATGGGCAGCATTGGGTTTGGCATCTGGGTAGAGTAGGTATTTCTTATAGAAGTCGAAAAAGTCCTCTGGATAGCGCTCAAACATGGTATGGGAGACCAATTGCTCAGCTGTCAAATGCCGCCCTACCTGAACACTATAGACACCGTCTGAGCTTCGAAAATCAGGAATATTTGACTCCGTGGAAACTCCTGCCCCTCCGAAAAACACGATCCGTTGACTCTGATCAATCATCTCCTGTAGTTGAGCAATCTTATCCATCTACTTCTCCTTTAGTAGCTCTTCCATGACAGCATTGGCCTGATCAAAATAAAAGTTAGCTTGATCATAATGGATGCCTGTGTAGCTTGCAAGGTCAATCAAATTCTTCATAAAATCCTGAGAAGAGAAACCCGTCGTCCGATGGAGCTCTTCTTCATCAAAGGGCTTGATCAAGTGGGCCAAGGGGTTGCGAACTGATTTTTCTAACTCCCGCAATTGTTGGGCCGCAACTTTGACGCTATCTGGAAAGTCCAACTGCACAATCAACTCCGTCAAACTGGGCGAATTGACCACACTTTCGCTGTGGAATTGCTGCAGGATAGGGTTGTCGGACGCATGCAGGCTCTCAAATTTCCAACGGTCATAACTGGATTCTTTGGAGTTATGAATATAGTTGGTAATATCAGGAATTTTCAACTGAATCAATCGCATAAAGATCCGATAGATAGCTGGGCTAACGGCACGAACAAAGTCAATAATCTGCTCATTTCGCAATTTCGCTTCTAGATCATAGAGGTAGTTGGCCAACTGCTCATCTTCTGGTTCTTCATGCCAAAAAAGCTGAAAACCAGTCGCTTCTAGCAACTCGGTTCTCAACTTTTGATTCATGACGGGTTGGATATTGAGCTCTCGACGCTCCGCCATTAACTGCAGTAAACTCACCAACAAATCCGGTACTTCTTCCTGCTGCTTGATAGAACGCAGAGCCCGGCTGTAGTGATAATTTTGGAGATCGTAGAGCCATTCATCATGAAAGAATTTTGCCATTAGTCTGCAATCAAGGTCTCAAGACCGACTTTCATCATGTCAGTGAAAGTATTTTGACGTTCTTCAGCAGTTGTGTCCTCATCTGGATTGACCAAACTATCAGAAATGGTCATGATAGCAAGGGCATCAACATGGTGTTGAGCAGCAAGATAGTAAAGAGCCGCTGCTTCCATTTCCACAGCTTTGACGCCCCATTTACCAAGCTCGATGTTCTTTTCACCATAGTTTGAATAGAAAACATCTGATGACAAGACATTGCCGACGTGAGTCGTCATACCAAGGTCTTTGGCAATGTGGTAAGCCTTGTCTAAAAGATCAAAGCTAGCGATTTGTGGGAAATCGTATTGAGGCCAGTCGTTACGGATAATGTTTGAGTTGGTTGCAGCTGCTTGTGCCAAGACCAATTCACGAACATGCACATCCTCATTCAAAGAACCAGCCGTTCCCACACGGATCAATTTCTTCACGCCGTAGTCGACAATCAACTCACGCGCATAAATAGAGATCGATGGCATCCCCATTCCAGTACCCATGACAGATACACGGTGACCTTTATAAGTTCCTGTGTAACCAAACATGTTACGAACTTCGTTGAAGCAAACAGCGTCTTCAAGGAAGTTCTCAGCGATAAATTTCGCACGAAGAGGATCCCCAGGAAGAAGAATTTTATCAGCAATTTCACCCTGCTTAGCAGCAATATGGATAGACATAATTAAGATACCAAGGGCGTTAAAGAGGCAAAGTAAAAATAGGAAATCCGACAAAGATGCATCGCATATAGGAGGATTTATCTTTTTTACACAGCCTCTAGCCCGGGTTCAGTTTCAAACCCGAACTCCCTTTCCTTTCATTTTTTATATACAGGACAGGCGACAGAGAACAAAGTAAAAATAGGAAACTGACGACGCATCGCAGATGCTAGACAGTTTATCTTTTTTACACAGTTCTCCGCCCGTATTCAGTTCAGCGAATACGGTAAACCCATCCTTTCTTTTTTTATTGAGTAATTAGGAGAGCTTTCCGCTCGTGTTCAAATCAGAACACATGCTCTTCCTTTCCTTTTTATATTTAATTTGTTAATGAATCCAAAAACGCATAGAGTTTGGCATTCATTTCTCGATAATCGTAAACACGAATGGCTTCAGGTTTTTGAACAAAGGTCAGGTTTTGGCTTTGTTCTTCCAAAACATCTTCACCGTCAGCAGCAATCAAGAGATCAACTGCTTCTGGATCAAATTCCAAGTGGGCTTGGAAGGCATAGTGTTTCGGACTAAAGCGAATAATCTGACGTGGACAGCCTTGACTGGTCGCAAGAACAACAGCATCTTCTGTCAATCCGGGCATATCACCATGCCAGTGACCGGTTTCAAGAGTTGCTCCAAACTCACCGACATGCAGATCTGTGAGTCCTTCAGGCGTCAAGTTCACAGGATAAACCCCAATCTCGCGCTCAGGGCTGTGTTCATACTCTGCGCCATAAGCAACAGACAGGAGCTGGGCACCAAGACAGACCCCAACAATATAACGATCTGCCTTCATGGCTTTTTGAATCAACTCGATCTCTGCCTGAGGATCATAGTATGGAAAAGTTTCCCGATCTTCATCTGGCGATTGAGGACCTCCCATCACAATTAAGAAGTCGATCTCATCCACTGTCTCTGGTAGGGCTTCATTTTCATAGACTTTAGTCGTGGTCACTTGATGGCCACGCTCCTGTGCCCATTTTAGATAAGCTCCCGGCACTTCAAAGGTTTCATGCAGTACAAAATGTACCTTCATCGTTTCTTCTCCCATCTCTTTCGAATCACATAAGACAGACCAGCTGCAAGTACCAGCGGGATTGTCAAACTCCAAGTTTGGCCTGTAAATCCAAGGCTCAGGGCAATGGCTGTCAGAGGAGCTTCTAGGGTCGTCCCTAAAAAGACTGTCGCTCCTAGTAACATCCCTAGAGCAGGATCCAGATGAATCCCAAGGACTGTCAAAAGCAAGGTCACTAGGTAGCCAGAACCAATCCCAAGGGCAAATGATGGTGTCAAGGTACCCCCATAAGCACCATTGCGCAAGAGGAGGTAAACCATAAGCCCCTTCACTGCAAGAGTCAATGGAAGATAAGGAATCGACTGGCTAGACAAGAGGGCTTGCGCTAGTACCTGGCCATTTCCCATAAAGATAGGGAAAAAGGCTACTAGGCTCCCCAGCACTAGAAAGGCTAGAGGAAGAGCCCAAAGAATCGTCCTATCCTTCCGCCGTTTGTGACTAGCCCGCTTGGCTAGGAAAGCAAAGACCAGAGCCAAGGGAGTGACCAAGAAAGCAATCACAATAGCCTGTAAGAAGCCGCTAGCCGACCATGAGACTGCGGACAGGTGATAAACGGCCTCCTGACCAACGATGGACTGAGCGACCCAGGTGGCCAGATAAGTACTGGTCAAAACTAGTAGAAAGTTCTGCCAACTATAGGCAAGTCCCAGGGTCTCAAAGACAAACAAGCTACTGGCAAAGGGAACCTGATAGACCGCAGCCAAACCAGCTCCAGCCCCACAGGCGATCAAGACTTTTCGCTCTTTGAGAGCTAGTGAGAATCCCTTCGCCAAGCGACCAGCTAGAAGAGCCCCGACCTCACGTGGGGCTCCTTCTTTTCCGACCGATGCGCCTGCTCCAACAATTGCCACCTGCATCCCTGCATGAAGGAGGTGGGCTAAGAGTGCTGGATCCCTGTCTCCAGCAAAGTCAATTTGCTGACGAATAGACAGGATCTTATAACGCTTTTGCAGGACATACCAGAAGCCAGCTGCCAAGCACCCAGTCACACACAAGACCAGGAATCTACGGAGACCTCCAGCTTCTTGAAATTGCTGGAGCAAATCCGATGTATCTTGGCCAAAGGCCAGTCCTTGCACCCCTTCCAGTAGATAATGGCAGGCAATTCCGACCAGGCCCGTCCCAATCCCTAATGATAAGGTGGCTAGAAGCAACCTCAGTCCGTAGGGTAGACTTTGGAGTCGTACTTTCATTGGATTAGAGTTCAGCAAGGATCGCTTTTAGCAAACCTTTGAAGTCGCCTTTGACGCGCTCAGTCACTTCCACTACTTCTTCGTGGTTGAGCTCTTCTTGGAAACCAGCCGCAAAGTTGGTAATACATGAAATACCAAGAACCTTCAAGCCAGAATGCGCTGCAACAATGACTTCAGGAACCGTTGACATACCGACAGCATCTGCACCAAGAGTCTTAAACGCACGGATTTCAGCTGGAGTTTCATAGGTAGGACCAGTCACACCGATATAAACCCCATCATCCAATTTGATACCCAATTTGTCAGCTACTTTGTGGGCTGTCTCACGGTATTCAGGTGTGTAAGCTTTAGACATATCTGGGAAACGTGGACCAAAGTCATCCAAGTTTTCACCGATCAATGGGTTTTGACCAGTCATATTGATGTGGTCAGTAATAGCCATCAAGGTACCAGGACCGAAGCCGATACCACCAGCAGCGTTGGTTACTAGCACTCCTTCACATCCCAACACTTTCATGACACGAACTGGGAAAGTCACCACTTCCAATGGGTTTCCTTCGTAGAAGTGGAAACGACCTTGAAGAGCCAAAACTTTACGTCCAGCAAGATCACCATAAACCAACTTACCAGCGTGGCCGACAACTGTCGAACGTCCCCAGTTTGGAATGTCAGAGTAGTCTACTACGACTGGATTTTCGATTTCTTCAGCCAGTTCACCCAAACCTGATCCAAGGATCAAGCCAAACTCAGGCGCTTCCATTCCTTTGTCCTTCAAGAAAGCAGCTGTTTCATTGATTTTTGCTAACAATGTCATTGTGTATCTCCTTTTATTTCTTAAGTAATCTACCAATTTTGTCAAAGGTGTTAACGTTGCGAATAGTAATTTGGCGATAGAAAGGCATCTTCATCAGATGTTTGTGGTAGGCGGTTTTAGCGTAGCTTGCTTCTGAGAATTTCCCCCAAAAAACCGCTGTTTTGCCAAGGTGAAGCACTTCATCGCCTAGCTTCAAAGCAAGCAACTTTTCTTCTACGGATTCCCTATCCAAGCCCTCGGTGTAAAAGAGCACATCCTTGCGAGCCATCTCTTCTGGCCACCATTGCGGTAGGTTTGCACATTCTGCTTCATAGTCTTCACGACTCAGAAGAGAAAAGCGCTGGATGAAGGGATAGTGTTTCTCAAAGAAAGTAGACAGGCACTCTACTAACTGAGATCGAGAAAGATCTGTCGTAAAGAAGATATTGCCACTGTTGATATAGGTTTCCACTTGTTCCAATCCCAGCTCCATCAATTCTTGACGAAGTTGAGCCATGACCACTTTGTTTTTGCCGCCAACATTGATTCCTCTTACGAGGAGAGCAAAGCGCATCATCTTAAACCAATTTATCTAAGAAGCTTTCTCCGATCATGGCTTTCTCAACACCAAAGTTTTCCGCCACAGTAGCTGAGATATCCGCAAAGTGGCCAACCGGAATCACGCCATTGCCTTTGAAAGATGGGCTATAAGCCAAGAATGGGATGTATTCACGCGTATGGTCAGTACCAGCGTAGGTTGGGTCGTTACCATGGTCAGCCGTAATCATCAAGAGGTCATCTTCACGCATGGCTGCGATGATTTCAGGCAAACGCTCATCGAACTCATGCAAGCAATCGCGGTAGCCGTGAGCATTGCGACGGTGGCCGTAAAGAGCATCAAAGTCTACCAAGTTGGTAAATGAGAACCCTTCTTGGAACTCAGGAAGTCCCATGGTCTTAATCAAGGTATCCATACCGTGGCTATTTGATTTGTTGTGGCCCATATCGTGGTTGATACCAGCTCCGTTGAAGATATCGTTGATCTTACCAACTGCATAGGTATCGATACCCGCTTCGTTCAACTTATCCAAAACAGTTGGCGCAAATGGTGAAACAGCTAAGTCACGACGGTTGGCTGTACGTGTGAAGTTTCCAGGTTCCCCAACATAAGGACGAGCAATGATACGGCCTAGAAGAGCTGGACGTTCCAAAGTGATGGAACGAGCGTATTCACAGATACGGTAGAGTTCATCCAAAGGAATGATGTCTTCGTGAGCTGCGATTTGAAGAACAGGGTCTGCTGATGTATAAATGATCAACTCACCAGTTTCCATTTGACGTGGACCAAAGTCATCGATGACCGCTGTACCAGAATAAGGTTTGTTAGCTTCACGGATGACCTTACGTCCTGAGAATTCTTCAATCTTTGTAATAATTTCTTCAGGGAAACCATTCCAGAAGGTATCAAACGGTTCTGTAATGTTGAGCCCCATGATTTCCCAGTGTCCAGTCATGGTGTCTTTCCCAAGAGAGACTTCTTGTAATTTTGTCGCATAACCAGTTGGGTTGCTTTCAGCTGGCACAGTCTTCAATGGTACTTCACGAGGAATATTTCCAAGACCGATTTTCGCCATGTTTGGTACATTCAAACCGACGGTTTTAGAGATGTGTCCCAAAGTATCAGATGCTCCATCTGGAACTCCTGCATTGACAAAGTTATTGGCATCTGGTGCAGCACCGATCCCAACTGAATCCAGCACAACTAAGTGCATGCGTTTAAATTTTGACATATACTGCCTCTTTCCTTTATTAAACTAGCTATATTATACCATATCCCTATAAGAAGAGAGCCGTTATTTGATCCGAGGCTGGGACAAAAGTCCTAGCCTCTCAATTGTTTTTGGATTGTCGAGCAAGACGCAGTGGTTGAGTGGGCTCTACTACGCTGATTTCATCAGCTTTTATAGCCCTACTCAACTGTGCGGAGGTGGGACGACGAAATCGAATTCTAACGAATTACCGATTTCTGTCCCACTCTCTATTTTTCTATGATGACAGGGCCATCTGGTGTCCCTACAATCACTTTTGAAATCATGTTCAAGAATAAACCGTGCTCTACGACGCCTACGGTGTGATCCAATTCATTGGCTAGAGCTTCTGCATCCTCGATTACCTTGAGATCCAAGTCAAGGATGAAGTTGCCTTGGTCGGTGACAAAACGTTGGTCATCCGCGAGACGGAAAGCAGGATGGTAGCCTTTTTGCTCAAAATGACGGAAAAGATTTTCAGCCCCGTATTGCACTACTTCCACTGGAAGTTTGAAAGCACCAAGAGTTGCAACTTGTTTGGATTCATCCACGATCCAAATGCAATCTTTTGAATTGGTTGCGACGATTTTTTCCATGAGGAGAGCACCACCGCCACCTTTGATCCCGTTTAATTGAGGATCCACTTCATCTGCGCCATCCACTGTCACATCGACCACTTCGACATCGTCGATAGCCTTGAGCGGGATGCCTAAACTTTCAGCCTGATCATAGGTCACACTCGACGTTGTGACAGCTGTGATCTGCAGGCCTTCTTCTTTGATGCGACGACCCAATTCAGCCACAAAATAATAAGCAGTTGACCCTGTACCGAGACCGACAATCATGCCGTCTTTGACAAACTCAGCCGCTTTAATTCCTACCTGTTCTTTTAGGTTTACCATCATAGACCTCCTTTTATATTCTCTTACAGTATAGCATATTCTGTAAGAGATTTCACTAATTATTTGAAAACCTTTCCAGTTTTAGTTCTAAAAGCAAAACCTTGCCCGTCCGCTGACTTTACGATAGAATAGAGATGAATCTACAGGAAAAGAGAAATGACATGATTACTAAAGAATTTGATACCATTGCTGCCATCTCGACTCCTCTCGGTGAGGGGGCGATCGGTATCGTCCGATTGAGCGGGACAGACAGCTTTGCCATTGCGCAAAAGATCTTCAAAGGGAAAGATTTAAGCAAGGTCGCTAGCCACACCCTCAACTACGGTCATATCGTGGATCCAGATAAGGACGAGATTCTCGACGAAGTCATGGTGGGAGCCATGCGCTCGCCGAAGACCTTCACCCGTGAGGACATCATCGAGATCAATACTCACGGTGGAATTGCTGTGACCAACGAAATCCTACAATTAGTCATCCGTGAAGGTGCTCGATTAGCTGAGCCTGGTGAGTTTACCAAGCGGGCCTTTCTGAACGGTCGGGTCGATTTAACCCAAGCCGAAGCCGTCATGGACATTATCCGCGCTAAGACCGATAAGGCTATGAACATCGCTGTCAAACAGTTGGACGGATCCCTCTCTTATCTCATCAACAACACGCGCCAAGAGATCCTCAATACCCTGGCCCAGGTCGAAGTCAATATCGACTATCCTGAGTACGATGATGTCGAAGAAGCAACCACTGAGATCATCCGCGAGAAGACCAGTGAATTTGAAGCCCTCTTGACCAACCTTCTCAAGACTGCCCGTCGCGGTAAGATCTTGCGTGAAGGGATCTCTACTGCTATCATCGGTCGTCCAAACGTCGGCAAGTCTAGCCTCCTCAATAACCTCCTGCGTGAAGAAAAAGCCATCGTAACAGATATCGAAGGAACCACCCGTGACGTTATCGAGGAATACGTCAACATCAACGGGGTTCCCCTCAAACTAGTCGATACGGCCGGGATCCGGGAAACCGAAGACATCGTTGAGCAGATTGGTGTCGAACGGTCGAAAAAAGCCCTCAAGGAAGCCGATCTGGTCCTCCTCGTCCTCAATGCTAGCGAGCCCTTGACCGATCAAGACCGCCAACTCCTTGAAATCTCTCAAGACAGTAACCGCATCATTCTCCTCAATAAGGTCGACCTCCCAGAGAAGATAGAAATCGACCAACTGCCGGAAGATCATATCAAGATTTCCGTTCTGAAAAACCAAAACATCGATCAAATTGAAGACCGGATCAACGCCCTCTTCTTCGAAAATGCTGGGCTGGTTGAGCAAGATGCGACGTATCTTTCTAATGCGCGTCACATCTCACTTATCGAGAAAGCTGTTGAAAGCCTGCAAGCGGTCAACGAAGGCTTGGCCCTTGGTATGCCGGTAGACCTGCTTCAAGTCGACCTTACCCGCACCTGGGAAATTCTCGGAGAAATCACAGGGGATGCTGCTCCAGATGAGCTCATTACCCAACTCTTCAGCCAGTTCTGTCTTGGAAAATAACAAAAATGCGTATGTGTGCAAACATACGCATTATTTTTTTATTTTCCTTGTTCTAATCGCTCGACGGTTTGATACGCTTGGTAGATCAGGAAGAGACCAGTAGCATTCAAGACTGGAATCGCAATCGGCAACTCGGTCACGATTTGTGAGAAGGGTGAATTGCCAACAAAATGGAGTCCAAACCCAGCTACTAAGTATCCCCAGCCTGCTAGACGTAGATCCTTGCGTCCTCTGCTTGCTTGGACAATTAGGAAGAGCCCTAGCATGACAAGACCTGTGTATACCCAGTGAGACATGGGCGCATTGGTCACACGGCCGAGAATCCCTGACACCGTGTAAGAGAACCCTCCCGGCAGATCCTGACGGATATAGGCAAAGTCCTCCACGATCTGGAAACCAAGACCAGAGGCAATCGCCAAGAGGAAGATCGACTTGATGCGACGGACACTGAATAAATAGAGGACAAAGAAGATCGGAATCAACTTAAAGGGTTCCTCAAAGAGGGGCGCAGCGATGGCACTCTCGTACTGGTTCCAAAAGTCGCTATTTGGAGCGATCGCTTGAATCATGTCATGGAAATAGGTATTGGCAAAGCTAGACAACCAACCGGCAACAAAGCCCCCTCCTAATAAAGAAAAGAGAACCGGTACCCAAGACAACTTCCACTTCTTAGCAAAATGAAAGAGAGCCCAAACAGCAGGAAGTGCATAGACCAAAAGGATTAGGGTAGAAAGTCCCATAATCCCGTACTGGCTACCAGACATCCAGCCTTCTGTCAGTGACTGGGTCTCATAGGCTAGGCCAATCGCTAGCAAGAGTAAATAGAGAAACAAAATCGATTTGCGTTTCATAAAAGACCTTTCTAAAGTGAAATGAAAAAGGCTGGAAGCCCAGTCTTTTCCGAGTACTATCATTGTAACAGGATCAGCTTAAAAAAACAATAAATGTGGATTAGTGAGAAAAATATAAAACGTAGATGGCGACAAATTGTTGACTAAATTTAGTTACTTAATCACCAACGCTCCATTTTCCTCAGTCGCCAAGAGCTTCTCATCTTTATCATATATTTTAAGTTTTATACTGCTCGGTTTGTTTTGAGTTGCATTGTATTGCTTTACTATCTCTTCTTTTAAATCAAAAAGCGTCTTACAATAATCTTTTGGATTTATATTTGCTAAAGATAGCATATTTTCTGATACAGAGAAGACAAGGATCAAATACTCTTCATTATAATACACTTTCGCCATCTCAATTTCGCCATTGATTTGATTTTGAAGCATATAAGCAAATACTACATTAGGTTTTTCATTTCCAACCAATGAGGTAGGGGCTTGATTCATCCCTTTGACCACTGATTCTTTACTTTCCTTTGTAGAATCTTTTACATTCTGTTCAGTAGACTGCTCTTTTTTGTCTTCATTCTTCACTTCTTTTTGCGCGCACGATGACAGAAATAGCGAGAGAATGGTCATTGTTGCAAACATAGTTTTTTTCATAGATTTTCTCCTTTTATTTTTACAAGTAGAAAACGACCTGTAATTAACCAAAATTGCATAAGCTTCCTGTAAAAGATATTACAAACCTTTAATTTTATAACCTAATAGGTCATTAGATCTTTAATAGTTTAAAAAAATTTTTATCCAATATTATTCTACCATAATCACTCTTACTTCAGTACAGCTAGGATCTGGCGAATCATGTCTGGATCCCCGTCAGGCAAGGTCACCGTCTCAGCATGGTCCAAGATCCCTTGGGTAAATTGCGTCATAAACTCTTCACTATTGAGTTCATCTGCAGACTGTTGCCAGTGACTCGGTACAGGATAGATCGTCACTGTCCCATCACCGTTGGATGCATAAGTCACATGACCTTCTGCGGAAATTGGTGTAAACAACTGACGAACATCTTTAGGATAGTCAACTCCTAACCCACCAAAGTAAATTTTTGTACCAGCACTCTTTTCATTAATACTCAATTCTGTCGGTACAGACTTAATCACATAAGCCCAGACACGCGCAGCTTCGACTTGAGCAGCGGTGTAGCCTGGATAATCATTCTGATCTGCCTTCTTCGAAGACTTGACCTCGCTATCCGATCGAGTATTCCACTTCTTGGCCTTACTCGTCTTATACGTACTACTGCTATCATCTGTATCTACTTGCTCCCGATCTTTCGGCTGCTCTTTCTTGCGATAGTAGAAATTGTCATCATCGCCATAAGCTGGTGACTGACCAGCCCAGATCCGATCCTTGGACTTATCCGAAGCATCGTCTTTGCCCGCTTTCTGACCTTTTGGAAGGAGCAAGAGACCGTAGCCTCCAACACCCGACTTGGCACTGACCGTCATCTCAGCGATCTGATCCTTCTGCTTAAAGCTCGATGCATCAAGCTCAGCATCCTCGCTGACCAAGCCCTTGTCATCAAAGACCAGCTCATTGCCACGCCCATCGATCCAAGTCCCCTTGATACTCGAGTAGTCCTTAGCCTTGATGGCTTTCAAGTCCATACCAGACTGTTTCTTTTCTGAAGTGCTGGTCTGCTTGGTATCCGAACTCTTAGGCGTCACCATCCTCTGAGGACGACCACACGAAGCCAAGACCAAAGCAGAAAGCAAAATTACCAAAGCTTTTTTCATATTAATCTTCCTTCACACACCTACTATTTTAGAAAAATAAGAAAGGAGAGTCAAAGAAAAAGTGGAGTGGGTAAATAAATTAATGACATAAAAGTCTGTAAAATTATGATTTGAATTTCTAAAGAAAAAGAAGCTCAATGTATCGAGCTCCTAGACCATCATTTTTTGTTTTTCTTGTTTTGGGATCATTCTAAAGAACTCAGCTCTAAAACTAGGAAACATTGATACTATCAATCAACACATCTCATTTAGACAGCTTCCCTTATCTTTTTTTGTATTCTTCAAAACTATATCTTAAACAAATTATTTAATCTTTCTAACTCTGATACATTCATATATACTTCTACTCCAGTAACTACCCCCTTACTATAAATAATTCCACAAGAAAACACAATCCTCTTCTCACTCAAAATATTTGACAATATTACAAATGATTCCAAAACATAATCCTCTATAGTAATAAAACAATTATTTTCATCTTTAAAAAACTTTATAAATCCAATATCCTTACACCTATCACCCAAATGAAACCTAAGTGATTTTAAAAAATAATCAAAAAACACATCATTTTCCATAGAAAAAACCTTCATTTTTAAAATATTCTTTTATAACATACAAAAAATAAGTTTTGGGACCATTCGAAAGAACACAGCTCTAAAACATCAACACTCGGTCATAAGTGAACTACTCCGCAAAAGTTAGACAGAAAAAATCTAACTTTTGGGGTGCAGTTCAACTGTCAGTGTTTTCTTTTCTATCTCTGTCCCCTGCCGAAATATAAAATATGCTTAGAAAGCCTATTCTAATGGGCTTTTAGAAAATTTTGGTCTACTTTTTAACTATCTCATTTTTTGACTGACCTTCGCTTTAATACTTTTAATCCCTCATAAATTGATTAATTTTATTCTTCTTAGTTGTTCTTTACTCCGGCAATTCTACCTTCAAGCTCATATCCGTCGGTTGCAATACCTTCTGAACCGCTGCGAGGAAGGCTAAGCCGTTATCCGATGGAGAATATTGGAAGGTGATATGGACGATTTTCTTATCAAACTTATCGCCATATCTCTCCACATATTGCTTGCTTTCGAGGAAGTGAATGTAATTGTTAATTTTTTCCTGCAGAATTTCCAGATGGACTGCTTCTATCTCTTCCTCCCAGCCAACTGGATCCACCAGAAGAAGCTCTAAATGATTATCAACTATACCAATAGCGTCAAGTTCGCTAGGTTCCAGTTCTGAAACAATGGCTTTGGTGACAATTTGTCTAAATTCCTCTGCTGTGAAAAGACAACGACTATTTTCAGGATTTTTCAAAATAAAGGAAGGATGATCTTCGATGAAGAGCTTATCGGATTCATCTTGTGTATATTGCTTTTTAGATTTCCAAAAACCATATTGTGCATAATTCATCAACTCTTTACCAGTATGTTCTCCCGACATGTAACTGTCTGCAGCTTCTTTGGGGATTTCTCTAACCACTTCTGGGCAGGTAATATTAAAAGTTGGATAACGTAAAAAATACTTGTCACCGTCTTGACAGATTTCCAACATGTCTTTTTGACTTAAATAAATAGTTTCCATTTTATCACCTTTACTATTTGATAATTATCTATTAGCTAAAAAGAGAAGCCAACTATTGAAACTTTATATGAAGTTTTTTGAATCTTTTATTTATCACTATTTTATATAGGCCAGTGCCCTGTTTCAGCATAAATCATTACTTCATATGCTCCCCTAGAAGATTCAAATGCTTTATCCATCAGTTCTTTAGTAATAGGATAGCATACTTCTGGGCCCATAGCTCCTCCAACTTCTTTAAAGAAGCTAATTTCGTAATAACCATCTGTTTCATATACAACAAATCCGTCGCCTCTATGTACAATCGTATTGGAATGATTATAATCATCTAACTCATCTGCCTTTGGCCAACGATGATGTTCACAATAAAACATTACTTCTAAAGCATCTTTTTTTGATTTTGAAACACGTTTTGCTAATTCCTGGCTAATGGGAAAATTAAATACTTCTTTCCCTCTACTCCACAAAATCTGATAATCATTATTGTTTTTTAATACCGTACAATTTTTGTATTGTTGAATTTCTGTTGTCATACTATTTCTTTTTGTCTATTTCAATGGTGATACATAATCGTCTGGAAGTTTGCCTCTCCAGTCAATCCACATTTGTTCAGCAAGTGGAATTAATGCCTCAAGCTCTTCCTGAGTAAATAATTCCCAACTCTTAGGATTAGCTATTAAAGGAGTTAAGCCTTTTAATACAAATTGTTTCTCACTAGCCTTCTTTTCTTCTTCCGTCGGTGGCCAAGAATCGTGCTTAATCTTCCAAGATATTTCGAGTAGTGATCTCTCTCCACTATCTAATAGAGAGAATAATTCTTGGGGTAAATCATAGACTGCTAACCAAGAAGCCACAGTTCCCTCTTCTGAAACTAAAAAATATTTATCCTCATTTTTCCAGATGGATTTCCCATATCCTTCAACTTCTTCAAACTGGATAACATCTTCCCATTCTAGTTTTGTTGGTTTCATTTGTATTCTCCTAGTGCAAGTTATTCTCTCAACCAGATTATCATAAAATCAGGCTTCTTTTTCTCTTCCTCAATAGGCGATGCCATCTTTTACCCATTTTCTAATTTCTAACTCCAAATTAAAATAGAAATATCTTCGACCAGATTTATCAAAACAATCCTCTTTAAGAGCCTCGCATACAATTCTCAGTTTCTTCTTACTTATCTCAGAAATATATAGCATAGTAAATCCTGCAGGAGATTCAATTTGGTCGATTTTCTCACCTTCTAAATTATAAACCTCTAGTTCTGATGGAACGTCAAAATCGCTGGATGAGCGAAATATACTGAAGATACGCTGATATTTAGGGCTAAAGCGAAGATAATGTAAATGATGAAGACTAATCTGATGCTTCCCATTATGATTCCAATCTAGGGTTCCTTCTAGTAGATTTTGTTGCCCTAACAATTTTCCTTCTAAACTAAAGTAGAAAATGATTTTGCTTACAAAGTTTTCTCCACTATAGACGATAACAATGTTATCATCTTTATTATATTCCGCATGAATGATATCTGGTTGTTCTATCTTTATTACGCAACCATCCCACTCCCATATGACCATCCGTTCACCGTAAACGATTTTCATCATCCTTCTCCTACTCTAACTAAGATAAATTCGAGATGTATCGTTTGCTCAGTCATCATGGACTGCACTTCCTCGACAAGTTTATCTATCTCGTTCTGTGTGATACGAATGTGGTTGAATGCTGCCTCACAATTCTGTATACTTGGCCTATATACAGTAAAATTTCCATCAATCAACAATTCTCCCTTTGCTTTTAAAACAATACCATTTTCATAATCAAAAGTGATGATAGACCTTGTACTAGAAATTTTCATTTTACTTCCTTTTCTTATATCCCTTTTAGACTAAACTTATAGAGCACTCATAATCTTCTTAATTTGGTATTCCAACATAATAGAATTACCTTAAAAATCAATGTTACGTTTTCCACTATTATACCATACAAGAACTTTCCCCAAGATCCATCCTTGCATAAACCAACAAAAAAACACTGAAGATTCAGTGTTCTTTTCTATTTATGTCCCCTGCCGGAATCGAACCAGCAACTACTCCTTAGGAGGGAGTTGTTATATCCATTGAACTAAGGGGACCGATAAAAAAAGAAGCGAGATCACTCCCGCCTCCTTGTTCGTCTTAACGACGGATTTCTTTAATACGAGCTGCTTTACCTTGCAATGCACGAAGGTAGTACAATTTCGCACGACGTACTTTACCGTAACGTACAACTTCAATCTTTTCTACACGTGGAGTGTGTACTGGGAATGTACGTTCAACACCGACACCGTTAGAGATTTTACGAACAGTGTACATTTCAGTGTGTCCTTGACCTTTACGAGCGATAACAACGCCTTCAAAGATCTGGATACGTTCACGAGATCCTTCGACAACTTTCGCGTGTACACGAACAGTGTCACCAGGACGGAATGCAGGGATATCAGTACGAAGTTGACCTTCAGTCAAGCTTTGGATTAATGGATTCATTTTATTCTCCTATCTTCGTCAATCTTGAGGGACCTCCCTCAGCGGATAAACTGTATTTTTGTGCTTCCATTACGCACAGAAACTATCATATCAGATAATTTCAGGTTTGTAAAGCTCTTTTCTCTACTTTTTCGCAACTTTTTGTCCGGAATAAATGCTCCACTCTTTTGGTAGGCAATAGGCGATGGCGCAAGCAATGACAAAGAATGGCAGGTTGGCATAGCCAAAGACTTCTCCTCCGATCAAGATCGGTGCGAGCAAGGTCGTCGTCGCACTGCCAAAGACACTGGCATATCCGATAGCAGCCACGACTAAGACTGGAAGACCTAGCATAGGAGCAAGGAAGACTCCAAGCGTAGCTCCGATCGCAAAGAGCGGGGTCACTTCTCCCCCTTGGTATCCAGCAGAGATGGTCACTACGGTAAAGAGGAGCTTCAAGATCCAGTCATAACTCTGCGCACTGCCCTGATGAAAAGCCATATCAATCAGATTGGTTCCAAGACCACTGTATGTTCCGACCTTGGTCAGCTGGAGGGTTAAGAGGACCAAACTAAGTCCAGCCCCTATAAGCGCAATCCGGATATAAGGATTAGGTAAGACTTGAGCGACTGTTTTCTTCAACCATGAAAGGCTAACAGCAAAGAGTTTCCCAGCGAGACCAAAAGCTAGGCCAAGAAGGGCAACTTTGATCAAGGTCTCTGGTGTCCAGCTCAGCGTTTCTTTTAGTGGCACAGCAAATTTCTCCAAGCCAAGGGCATGAGAGGTGAAGCTAGCCACGATTGAGGCAATGAGCGCTGGATAGAGAGCCATCAACTGCAACTCCCCAACTGTCAAGACTTCAAGAGCAAAGAAGGTTGCTGCCAGTGGCGTCTGAAAGAGACCCGCAAAACCGGCTGCCATCCCGGTCATGAGAAAGATACGCGAAGCATCTGGAATCTTGATATGACGCGCAAAACGATGCGAAAGGGTCGCTCCGATCTGGACCGCTACGCCTTCCCGACCGACCGAACCACCAAAGAGGTGGCTCATCCAGGTCGTCAGCATGATCAAAGGTACCAAGACCAAGGGGATTCTCTCCTCACGCGCGTGTCCGACATCAAAGATGAGGCCCATCCCTTTTGAAGCCTTGCCACCAAAACGTTTATAAAGATAAACGATGACAAGCCCCGCTAAGGCTAGAAAAAGAATCAAAGGCCAATGCTGGCTACGGAAATCTCCTATCAAGAGAAGACCTTGACCAAAAATCATGTCAATGGCACCGACCAAGAGACCAATGAATAGCGCCATCCCTGTTAGGACCACATACTGTTGTGCTTTTTGCTTGATCGATAGACTAGTCACGCGCCCTCACCTCCTCTTGATAGTCTCTCGAGCGCTTCATCATATCTTGAAACTGAGCTTGAATGGTCGCACGATACTGTTCATCCGTCACGAGAGAGCCGACTTTCTCAAGTACCTCTCTTTCCCTTCCTTGATCGAGCACAGGTAAGCGCTGCTGCTCCTTATATTTTACAATCTGACCGACACAGACCATCCGTCTTTCCAGCAAGGCTACAAGCTCTTGATCGATCTGGTCAATGTCCTTACGAATCTGATCTAAATCCATGTGTCTCCTCTTTTTTTGGATATAAATCGAGGCTGTAATCCATCGATCCATCCTCTTAGTCATTAATTTGCTTTTGCTACAAGTTCTTCTGCAAAGGCTTCTAATTTTTCGATGTCTTCGTCTTCTGCAGACAAATCAACTTTGACACACTCAGAACCTTTTTCAGCACCAGTCGCAGCGAAGCAACGGTCGAAATCATCAACTGCTTTACAGAATTCATCGTAGAAGGTATCACCTGATCCTACCACACCGTAAAGTTTGCCTTTGAGATCAAGGCCAGCCAAATCTTCGTAGAAATCTTGGATCTCATCTGGAAGCTCTCCATCACCGTATGTATAAGTCGCTACCACTGCGATATCTGCTTCAAGGAAGTCCTCCGCATCCACAGTTGTACACTCATCCACATCTACTTCGACACCAAGATCACGGAATTTGTCCGCTACGATATCAGCAATTTCTTCAGTATTTCCAGTCATACTAGCAAAAACAATCTTCGCTACAGTCATAATTTCCTCCCAAAAGCTATTTCCCGTATTATACCACTTTTTCAAGCATTTTGCACGAAACCTTTCCCGATAAGCTGAAAGAAGGGACACGTTTCAAGAATTTGGACCGATTCAACCTAATCACCCTCATTTTCTTCTTGAATTGCTTTAATAGTTCAATTATTATCTGTTTTCCTTCTCCAACTCGTACTCCTCTTTAATATCTTTAATACGCTGGATTTCTTCATCTAGTTTTTTATTAAATTCAGATTCAGTCTTATATGGATATGAAAAACGGCTCCAGGTATACCACTTCAACCCATCTTTCCCTTTAAAATACCATTCAAGTTTGATCGGTAAATAATCTTGATTATAGGTGATCCGAACTTTGGAAAATTGATTCTTTTCATTTAAAACTTTGGCTTCAAAATCAGGTGTCTTCCCTTCCTTCACTAGAGATTTAGTAATCAACGATTTCGGATCTCGCTCAATAACAAAGTTTGATTTTTCGATCTCTTCTCTCGAAACTTTTAAGTTCAAAATTGCGGAAGTAATATTTCGGTATAAGTCTCTATGATACCTATCGGATGGTTTTTCGTCCGAATAACTGCCATATTTTTTCCCATTTTTTACTACTACTTGAGTTTTACTATAAGAATTATTGCTCCTCAAGTCATAGCCATTCTCAAAATAAGATCGATATAAATTTTCATCGCCCGAATCATCCACAACAATAAACCGCTGTTGTTCTAATATCGATTTTGAATTTTCTTGAATCTTGCCTCTGCGGAATGCAATGAAAACACCAGCAACAACTACTAGAGACAAAGCAACTAGAAAGACTTTCGAACTGAATCCTCTCTGTTTAATTTCTTTCATCATATCCATCACATTCTAGCAAAATATACATCCAAAGTGAAGTGTTAAACTATTCAAAAAGCTGAGACATATGTAAGCTCAGCTTTATCTCAAAACTAGGTTAATCTCCCTCATTTTCCTCTTGAATTTCTTTAATATTTTCAATTTCTTCATCCAGCTTTTTATCAAAATCAGACTTATTTTTGAAGGGATACGAATAGGTGCGCCAAGTGTACCATTTTAGTCCTTCTTCACCCTTATAGTACCACTCAATTTTTGTTGGTAGAAATTCTTTGTTGTAGGTGATACGGACTTTGGAAAACTGACTATCCTTGATAGAATATCTACCTTCAAATTCAGGCGGATGTTTTTCTTCTAATAATTTTTTATTGATGAATGAATCAGTTGAACGAGTGATTTGATAGTTGGAATCTTTTATATCTTTAATATTAATTTGGTGATTTAAAAGTGCTGAAGTGAGCTCAATATCCAAAGCTCTTTTATAATACTCCGCAGCACTATATTCCTGACTACCACCATACAATTTATTATTTTTTATTGCAGCTCCATGGTAATAAAAAAAATCTTTTTCTTTTAAATCAAAACCTGCACTGATTGATAATTTTTTATCATTATCTGAAATACTTTGAGTCTCAATATAACGTTTATTTATTAATATTGAATGAGTATCACTTATGCTCTTTGATGTACTCAGGGCTACGAGTATACTTATTATACCCGCGATCGCTAGGCTTAATGCCACTAGCATAACTTTTATATTTATTATACTCTTCCATTTTTTCTTTTTCTGACATTCCTTTTGTATTACGTTGCCATGCTTCATAGTCTTCATGTCCTCCTCCTTTTACAATATCCGCAAATTGACCTACATGAGCAGTTTTTTCATCTGTTTTACCCAAATCATTTTCATAGCGAAATAGTCTTTTTGCTTCAGTTCGAGTAGCTGGCTCAGGAGTACCATCCACATCAAGCATTCCATGTTTTCCTTGATAAATTCCCGAAACATCCGTATTATTACCTTTTGAAGGGCCGTAATTAAATGATTCCGTGTTAGCAATTTCCCTTAATTCATCTTTAAAATAATTATTTGGATTAGAATCATAGCGACCATTTGCTAGCTTGTGATTATCATAGGCATCCCATTGACTGTCAAACTCGCCGGTATCCAAATTCACAATAAATTCCACCATCCGGGCATTGTTCAAATCTTTTCCTTTAGCTGAATTGCCCTGAGGGACTTGAACTTTCATATTATAGGGACGTTTGAAGCCATCTTTTGGATTAAAGCGGTTATGGTAGTTAGAGCCGGTTGTGTAATCAAATTCAATATTATTTTCTTTACCATATGCTAACAGTTTTTCGTAATCATTTGCGCCTTCGTAATGATTGCGAATATAGTAAATTGCTTGGCGATCCAGATAATAACGGAAAAAATGAACTTGCTGTCGCAATGCTATTTCTTTTTGACTAATTTTCTTAAGTTCTTCTTTACGTTCTTTATCAGTAAGTTTTTCACCGCTCAATGAATTAAGATGTTTATCACCGAATGCTTTTACAACATCACGTCTGAAATACATGTTGAAATCACCATGTGGTGGTAGATTCTCTGAAATCTTATGCGTTTTGCTTGTCAAATGCATAAACTGATTATCATCCGTTTCTGCACCTAATTGCTTAAGAACCAGTTCTACTTTTGCTTTTGAATCTAGTTTACTACTAGCATACATTTCTGTATAGATATCTGATCCAATCTCCTTGGTTTCTGCATACAAAGCATCTCTCCTTGCATTTAACTCACTGCCTGTCTTGGCATCAGCAGTTCTTTTTGAAACGCCTTTAACATAACCTTTGATGGCATCCTTATCCCAGCCATCTATTTCTTTAAGGTTCACTGATTGTTCACGTAATCCCGTAAGAAATTGGTTATATTCAAACGCTGTTACATCCTTTGGTTTCTTTGGCAAATATTCATTTTCAAACTCTTTATTCTTAATCGTTTCATTTACGAGATCAGACCAGGATAAATCCTTTGGAATAGAATACATTCCAGTATTTGGATTCCACGCTACGTTAATTTGATTGACAGCTATTTGAATAGCTTGGGCTAAAACATCAATTTCCCAGAAGATACTTGGCGATGTCGCATTAAATGCTCTGAGTTTATTTAATTTTTCTTGTAGTTTGTTTCTAGCAGCCTGAAAAATACCATTTAATACATTTAATCCTTGAATCCTCTGTAATCTCTGCAACCGTTGAAAATCTCCAGCACTAGTCGATTTACTAGCAGCAATTTCATTGATCTCTGCATGAAAGATAGCAATCATCCGATCACACTGTTCAATATCAGAAACCAACTTTTCTTCCTGTAAGTCCTCGTCAGCCACCTCCGAGCGATAGGATGCTGGAAGCTTCTTCACACTTTCTTGTGTAGCTTCTGCTAAAGCTACACCGGCCTCCTTCAATGGCTGGACAACACTTGTCACAAAGCTTCTAAAAGAGTCGTAAGCTTGGCCAGACAAGCGCGAGGCAGAATTTTCTATTTGAGTTAATGATGTTTCTAGTGATTCATAAGCTTTCAATTGTTGCTCAATCATAGTACCTGTGCTACTAGCTTGGCTATCCAAACTACCGCGATAAACTTCAATTCCCATCGTCACACTCCTCTTCAATCATTAATTTTTTCCGTTCATGATAGATATCATTTAAATCATCTTCGACTTTTCTTTTTTGAATAGCTAATTCATCCAGCTCTTCTAAATAACTATTTGAAATTTTTCGCGATTCATGAAGAAATCCCTCTTGAAGTTGGTCAAAAAAATTTCTAGAGGAAGGATAGGATTCAAATGCATCCCATAAATAACGGTGCGCATCAGAGCTATAGCCCTCAAAGCGGTTCAACTCATCTTCCAGATTTCTTTTTTCTCTTACAATTTCTCTTTCTTTTTGGGAAAGTTGGTCTTCTTGTATTCTTAATTCCGATAGTTGTTGATCGTGATTCATCTTCCTACTCTTTCAAGCTATTGAATGCTCGCAGCAGTCGCTTCATCCACTGCTGTAAATCCAATTGAAACACTTTGCAAGTTGGTCCCGATTGATTCAATCGCCGCTGCAATTTCTTCTGCTTTGGTTTTAGCAGTATCAATGGCTTGATGGGCCGCATCATTACCAGATAGTTTGGTTTGTTCATCTTTTGAAGCTGATGCAACTCCCAAAAGTGCCTCTCCACTACTTTTTAAAGAAGCCGCTAACTCTTGCGCCGTATCAGCATTACTTTTAATTTCAATCATCCTAGTCCCTCCCATACTAAATCTATTTATCCATTCTACCAAAATATTGAACTAATGTAAAACCGCTTCCATAGCTCCTAATTAGTGATAAATGCTTGCTGGATGGGCCTTTCTTATGTTAAAATTGACAGAGAAAATGAGGTAATGTATGAACATAATGAATGAAATTTTTGAAAAGATTCAGGCTTATGACACGATTATTATCCACCGTCATCAGAATCCGGATCCGGATGCGATTGGTAGCCAGGTGGGCTTGCGGGATCTCCTGCGTGCGCACTTCCCTCAAAAGAGGGTCTTAGCAACTGGCTATGATGAACCGACCTTGACTTGGCTTGCTGAAATGGATGAAGTCAAGGATGAGGACTATGCTGAAGCTTTGGTGATTGTCTGTGATACGGCTAATACTCCTCGCATCGATGACAAGCGCTATACGAATGGTGATTTCCTGATCAAGATCGACCACCACCCAAATGACGATGCTTATGGCGATCTGCTCTGGGTCGATACTGAGTCTAGCTCTACCAGTGAGTTAATCGCACTTTTTGCTAAGGAATTGGATCTTGAGCTTCCAGTTAGTGCTGCGCGTCTTCTCTATGCTGGGATTGTCGGCGATACAGGTCGCTTCCTTTATCCTGCTACTTCGACTCGGACCTTTGAGATCGCTGCCTATCTTCGAAGCATTCCCTTTGATTTTACAGCACTTGCTCGGCAGATGGATACGATCAACCTTAAGACAGCTAAGCTTCAAGGCTATGTCTATGACCATCTTGAGATCGATGAACATGGCGCTGCGCGTGTGACCCTAACACAAGAACTCTTGAAGAAATTTGATCTACGTGATTCAGAGACTGCTGCAATTGTCGGAGCTCCTGGACGCATCGATACCGTATCTGTTTGGGCTATCTTTGTTGAGCAGGCCGACGGTCACTTCCGTGTCCGGATGCGTAGCAAACGCAAAGTGATCAACGAAATTGCTAAACGCCATAACGGTGGTGGCCATCCACTAGCGAGTGGAGCCAACTCCTACTCTCTTGAGGAAAACGACCAAATCTACAAAGAGCTACAAGAAGTGGCACGCACAAACGAAGGCTGAGAACGGTTTCTCAGCCTTTTTATCTTGGTCACGGGGTTTTCATTTGATATTTCTTATGGTAAAATAAAGCTAATAAATTTTAAGGAGACTTATTATGGAAAAAAATCGTTTGTTTATCATTATCTCTGCTGCGGTAGCGATTCTTAGCTCTTTCTTGCCATGGGCAAGCCTGAATGCTGGTGCCTTTGGTTCATACAGCTGGAATGGCCTTCGCGGAGATGGATGGTTCGTTATTATCTTCGCAGTCGTTGCGATTGTCCTTGCTTGCTTGAACGATGTAAAATCTTCACTACCAAAAGGTTTTGCAATTGGTGTTATCGTAGCAGGAGCTCTCTCAACTATCGTAACATTGATCGATGTCTTCGGTGTGAACAAATACGCTGTTGACTTCAATGGTTATGGCGTTTAAATTGGCTTTGGTTTGATCCTTGCTTTAATTGCAAGCATCGCTATTGTTGTAACTGGTCTCTTGGCGATGTCAGGTGGTAAAATCACAAAAGGAACCTTCGAAGAACTTGCTGAATCTGGTAAAGGATTTGCCCAATCTGTTGGACGCGTGACAACTTCTACTGTAAAAACTGCTGTAGATGAAATCAAAAAAGAAACACACGAACATACTGAAGGACAAGCTGATCAACCAGTAGAAGCACCAAAAGATCCAAATCAATCTGAACAATAATAAGATGATCATCACCTTAGCATAGCTAGGGTGATTTTTTTGATCATTAATTTAAATAAAATTAGTGAAAATACTTGTCAAGATCCTGGAAATTTGGTACACTAGCTTAGTAACAATCTATGGCTCGGAAAGAGACCATGGCAGAAAGGAAATATTGCAAAATGAAAAAAGATATCCATCCAGAATATCGCCCTGTTGTCTTCATGGACACTACTACTGGTTACAAGTTCCTCAGCGGTTCAACTAAGTACTCTAGCGAAACAGTTGAATTCGAAGGTGAAACTTACCCATTGATCCGTGTTGAAATTTCATCAGACTCACACCCATTCTACACTGGACGTCAAAAGTTCACTCAAGCAGATGGACGTGTGGATCGTTTCAACAAAAAATACGGTCTCAAATAAGAACCAACACAGAACCACTTCCCTTTCGGGAGTGGTTTTTTTGATCTCTGTTTCTTTTATTGTGAATGCACAAAATAAGAGGTTAGGACATTGATCCCAACCTCTTTTTTCATCTTAATGGAACTGCATTCCACCATCCACGATAATGGTTTGGCCTGTGATGTAGTTTGAATCAGGTCCAGCAAGAAAGCTAACCGCTGCTGCTACATCTTCTGGTTCTGAAAGACGTTTCAAAGTGATATCTTTAGCGAATGTTTGCATACCCCATTCGTCATCTTTACCTGCGTTCTTACCAACTTCATGGGCAATGTCAAACATCATTGGAGTCTTGACGATACCTGGTGCATACGCATTGACAATGATGCCTGAATCCGCCAAGTCACGCGCCAAAGTCTGTGTGATACCACGAACTGCAAATTTAGTACCACCATAAACAGTCAAGTTAGGGTTACCTACAACACCTGCTTGTGAAGTTGCATTGATGATTTTTCCGCCATGGCCAAGCGCTTTGAATTGAGCTTGTGCAGCTTGAGCACCCCAAATCACGCCACCAACGTTAATAGCAAATGTACGTGTAAATTGTTCTTCTGTAATTGTATCAAGTGGTGTAGTTGGCGCAACACCTGCATTGTTCACGACAACATTCAAATCTCCAAAATGGTCAACAACTTTTTGGAAAGCTGCAGCTACTTCTGCTTGTTTGGATACATCAGCAACGACCGCAAAAGCATTTTCTGCGGACAACTCAGCAACTGCTTTTTCAGCTGTTTCAGCATTGTAGTCCAATACTCCAACCTTAAAGCCATCTTGTACCAAGCGTTTTGCGATTGCAAAACCAATTCCTTGACCAGCACCTGTGACAATAGCTACTTTAGACATATGATTCCTCCTTGGTATCAACGATACCAGCAAACGTTCCTATCAGAACAGCAAGGGTTGACAACTAGTTTTGATGGGGTCTTTTATAAATATCCGACAAAACTATGCTAACAGTATACTCTTTTGTGAAAAATATTTCAATCTCTAGCCTATTTTTTTAAAAAAATAGTTTATTTATATGATATTTTTATTTAGTGATAAATGAACTGGAACGAGAAATAGAATATAGCTTTTAGCCAAAACGGATTATTGTTCTATTCTGTAAAAACTACATGAGGCTGGGACACAAGTCCTAGCCTCTCAATTATTTTTGGATTGTCGAGCAAGACGCAGTGGTTGAGTGGCTTTGACTGCTTTCTTCCACCCCTTGTACAGATCCTCTTTACGAGCTTCATCCATCTTTGGTTCAAAGATTTGGGCTGCTCCATGAAGAGATTTTAATTCTTCCAAGTCCTTCCAATAGCCTACTGTCAGACCTGCTAGGAAGGCCGCTCCTAAAGCCGTTGTTTCCAGATTTTTCGCGCGAGCAATTGCAATTCCAAGAATATCTGCCTGAAACTGCATTAAATAATCATTTTTCGCTACTCCTCCGTCTACTTTTAGGACAGGGATAGGAGTTTTGGCATCTACCTGCATGGTGTCGATGATATCGCGTACTTGATAGGCAATGGATTGAAGGGTTGCTTTGATAAAGTCTTCCTTGGTCGTTCCCCGGGTAAGTCCGAAGACAGAACCACGCGCCTCTTGATTCCAATATGGCGCTCCAAGACCAGTAAAGGCAGGAACCACATAGATTTCATCCTGGTTCTGAGACTTCAGAGCATAAGCTTCAGATTCAGGAGAACTGTCGATCATACGCAGACCGTCACGAAGCCATTGAATGGCACTTCCAGCGATAAAGATAGATCCTTCAAGGGCGTAATAGACCTTGCCATTAATCCCATATCCAATCGTCGTCAGCAGGTTATTCTCTGATAACTGCATCTCTTCACCCGTATTCATGATGATGAAAGATCCAGTTCCATAAGTGTTTTTGACCATCCCAGGTTCAAAGGCCAATTGGCCAAAGAGAGCAGCCTGCTGGTCCCCCGCCATCCCTGCAATCGGCACTTGTCCACCGTAGAAATGGAAAGGCGCTGTCTTACCATAGATTTCAGAGTTTGACCGCACCTCAGGAAGCATTACCTTAGGAATGTTGAGGATTTCCAAAATCTCATCATCCCATTTCAGCTCTTTAATATTGTAGAGCATGGTCCGGGCAGCATTGGAATAGTCTGTCACGTGGGCAGCTCCATCCGTCAGCTTCCAGACCAGCCAAGTATCAATGGTTCCAAAAAGTAATTCGCCCTTCTCCGCACGCTCTTGCGCCCCATCAACATGGTCCAAAATCCAACGAACTTTAGTCGCTGAAAAGTAGGCATCGATAACTAGACCTGTCTTTTGATGGAAGGTTTCTACATAGCCTTGGTTTTTAAGTTCCTCAGCCATTGGAGCAGTTTGCCGTGATTGCCAGACAATGGCATTGTAAATAGGAAGCCCCGTGTTCTTATCCCAAACAACTGTCGTCTCCCGTTGATTGGTAATGCCGATCGCCTCTATTTGATTTGGCTTGATGCCACTTTCGATAAAGACCTCAGCGATCACCGACTGCACCGAGTTCCAAATCTCATTGGCATTGTGCTCCACCCAACCAGCCTGCGGAAAAATCTGAGTGAATTCCTTTTGACTAGAGCTGACTTGCTCGCCTTTTTCATTAAAAATGATAGCCCGCGAACTAGTTGTTCCCTGGTCAATCGCCATGATGAAAGTTTCTTGAGACATAAACTGCCCTCCTGAATTCGATACTTAAAAATCTTGTTCTTTCATCAACTAGTATACTCTATTTCATCATGGATTTGTATCCATTTTTTAAAGAAAATTCGGTCTAACATTTTCCTAGTACTTCCAGCTCTATCAGACCAAGCAAAAAGAGCCCTGAGGCTCTTTTAACTAGTAGTTCAAATGCTTATCAAGATCTGCTCTGATCTAACCGATTTAAGAACTCCATGGTAGGGCTGTCTTGGTAAAGTTCTTTGAGAGGAATCTTCTGATAGACAGCTATTTCGTCCGCAGTCACACCGTAACGAATTAATAGATCATAAATACGATTTAAATCATGTCGTAATTCATCCGTTATGAGGACATTATCGCTGGTTTCTTTTGTTTTCCAATAATAAGATGGCAGCACTTCCTTGGTTTCAATTAAAATAGTTTGCAACAAAGTCCCACCATGGCTGTCCTTCTGAGAGATATCGGCCCCAAGTTCCAACATTTTCTCAAAAACCTTGAAAGACTTGTCAGCTTTTTCCTTAGACGAATACATCTCATATTGGCCATTCCAACGTTTGATCATGCGCCTGCAGTCAAATACAGCTCGTCCACCCGCTGTTTGGAGGACTGGTTGACAAAATGGATTCAGCTCTGTCGGCTCTTCAATAAAGTTAAGATCTGCTCCTCTATCAATAAGTAAGTCTGCAATATCTAAATGTCCCGATTTGATAGCGACTTGAAGAAGCGACTGTCCCTGATCTCTTTTAGGTTTGTCACCCGAAACAGCATTGACTTCTTCAGGCTTTTTGTCCAATATCTGACGGACGGCCTCTAGATCTCCTCTTCGCAACAGCTGAAAGGTTTTTTGCATGGTCTTTCCCCCTCTCATTATAGATAAAAATAACACTATGTTGATACTTTGATCCTAACTCTAGCATCTTCGTTAAACTGATTATAGCATTTTATAGACTCTACATTGAAGTCCTAAAGGCTAAAGATGACAGACTCCCACCGAAAGAGGTACAATTCTATTTCTCTGATTTTCGTGCAGCCACCAGCCAAGAGGCTACTAGGATTTCGAAACTAACCAGAAGGATAATCTGAGGAAGAGAACTTTGAACCAGCATAAGGACAGCCAGACTATCAATTAGCATATGAGCGAGGATACAAGGGACAGCTCCTTTCGAGTACTCCCTAAGTGCTCCAAATAGGAAGGTATTCCCTAAAATCATCAGGTAAAAGATGAGATAGTTGGACGAGCCAGCTGTAATCCAAGGGAGTTGATAGATAGGAATATGCCAGAGGAACCAGACAATGGAAAGAACCATCATTTTAGGTATAAAGTGCTTACTAAAGGAAAGATGATCTTGTAAAAACCAACGCCAACCGACTTCTTCTAGGCCTCCATATAATAAGGTCCAGGGGAAATAAAGGAAGAAGGCCAAGAGGGAGTTCCCAGTAAAGCGAACGTTCATAAGCAGGATGGAAATCCCATAATAGATGACGGGGATGAAGAAAGCTAGGATCCAAGATAGGTAACTTTCTTTTTGAAGAAAGACCTTTTTGAAAAATTCACCCAAGGAGTTGACTTCACTCAACACCAGAGAAAAGACAGCAGCCACAATCATGGGAATCAAGTTCATTAGGATAAATAGTAGTGAGGCACCCATACTAGTCCTATCTGGGAAAAACCAAAGAATAACTTGCCCTACTAGAACTGTAGCAAGGAGAGCAGTCAATGCATACCAGATAGCGACTGATTGTTTTGAAATAAATTTGCTCATTTTTCTTCCTTTACAGTTACATACTTCTTTCTTGCAATCATGATTGCTAAACTAATAATAAGAATTTTACTGACGATAGATAGCCATACCTCTTCATTCACTAGAATCTGAGACAAGGAATTGATGCAGGCATGGGTCATGACACAGAGCCATAAATTTTGCGTTTTATGATACAAGGCCGATAAGATAAAGCAGTTAGTTAGCAGACCTACTAGAAACGGAAACAATTGAATGACACCTAAAGAACCATCGATGTAGAAGTAGAAAAGATGCCAACTAGACCAGGCTAAAAAGGTGATCAAAGTAGCTGAAAAATAAGGTATTTTTTCCTGCAAAGTTGGTTGAAAGAAATAACGCCAGCCAATTTCTTCAACTCCACCAAAAAGAAGAGCCTTGAAAAAAAGCCCTACTAGCAAGACCAACGATTGAGTGGTGATCTTACCGCCAAAGATAAAAGGTAAAAAGTCGAGTAGCAAGAAAACAAGTACCAAACAATAATTAACCAAACTGTCTTTGACTTGAAAAAAATCTTTTAGAATTTGTTTGAAACTAGATTGATGGTAGCCAATACTAGCAAGACTCCCCCAAAAAGCAGATGATAAGCCAGCTAAAGCAACAGCGATGATCCCCAATGATGATGTAAAATCAACCTTGACTCCTCCTGCTCTTAAAAAACAAACCAGAAGGCTGACTCCTAATACTTGACCAAAGGTTCCTATCAAATACATGGATAGGGCTTGCTTTCTATTCATTCGTGATTCCTTTTTCTTTCAATTAATTTCCAGTGCTATCTACCTTAAACCCATACCTGCCAGCATTTCGTTTGAGTTTATTCACTAGCTCTTCATTCCGCTTACTTTTTCCAAAAAAGAAGGGAATAGTCTTTCCATTTCTAAGCTCGATATAGAAAGCATAGCGACTCCCACCACCAGATCGTCCACGAAAAATTGCATAGGTGATTTGCTTGATCTCTTTCAGTGGGATCATTCGCCGACTGAAACACAAAGGCACATGAATGTAGAAGATGCCACGGTTAATATGGAAGGGAGCAAAGAAGGGACCACTACTCCGTCTCACGATTGCCCTTCTTCTCAGGAAAAGGAAAACAGTGAAAACGAGCAAGAAAATGAGCACATATAGAATCGGAGCATACTCCATTATCTTTCTAAATTCTAACACGCTGTCTTTCATCATCTACTTCATCTCAACCCATTTTTCATTATCCATGATAAAGGGCTTAGCTAGACCTTCGCCTGTGTAGTCTTGGTACTTGGTCTCCAAGTATTTGTAGACATCTTCCTTGGTCGCAAACTTGATGGCTTGATAGGGCTCTTCAAAGGTTAGCTTTTCAACAAAGAGATAGCCGTCCTTGGCAGGAACTAAAACGCCGACATGGCCGACAAAAAGGGTATTTCCATCCAGGTTATCATGAACTATAACAGAAAGCATGCGCGCATTTTCATTGAACTTGAAGTGAGAAAAATACTCTTCCATCTTCTTGGCATGGACCTTGACATCCGTTGTCGCCTCTGTCGGAACCCGTGAATACAGAATGTTAAAGGCTTCCTTGTCTGCCTCATCGAAGACCTTGCCTTTGTCAATGGCATCATTGTCCACGAACAAGAGTTCACTATCCGCTTTCATCTTAGGGATCTCGATGCGATTCTTCAGAAGAGTATAGCTATTGATCCGGCAGTTGGTCCCGACGAAATCGCCCTTTTTCTTGGTCCACAAGTCACTGATCTTCTCAACATTGTAGTCTGTTTTCTTGAAGGTGCTGAAGTCACCCGTTAAGCCGACCGAGCCGACAATGCTATCGTAATCTGTTACCAGACCCAAAAATTTATCTACACTGTCCTGATCCAAATAAGCAGACAAGAGAGTCCGCACTTCTTCGACACTCGCCTTGCTGTTGAGGTTGCTGTAGCTTCCCTTGTAGCGCTCCTTATCTGAACTAGATTTCTGTACAGTGGAACTTGCCTGCTTTTCCTTGTATTGCTTTTGGTTGCTACTACAAGCCACTAAAGCAAAGATCGCCAAGGCACAGCTAGTAAGGAGCATGAATTTTTTAGATGGTTTCATAAACTGGTTCCTTCTCTATTGATTAAAATGTTTGTTCTATAAATTTTTCATATCGATAATCCTTTTCCTCTATTATAGTTTAAAACTAGCTTTGCTCCAACTATTTTTTACGAAATGAGAAAAGTTTATAAGTAACAAAAATCAAAATTAAAATTATCGTTTAATCAGACCAATCTATTTTGGCATGTTCTATTGCGTACTCCGCTTCCTCTTGAGTAAACTTTCTTATTTCAACAAGTTTTTCTAATAATCTTTCTTTCGAATAGTTGCCACCGCTTCCAAAAGATTCCACTGCTTTAACAGCTTCCTCTTTCCAATCAAAATGACCTTGCTCCACAGCATAGTCAGCCTCTTCTTGAGTAAATAGATCAAATTTTATAAGTTGATCAACTAACTTTTCTTTTGAATAATGATACATTTGATATGATTTTGCTTTTAAAAGTGCTTGCTCTTTCCAGTCTATATTAAGCTTATCGATAGCATACAGGGAAGCATCTTCTGAATACCTGTCATTCTTAGTAAGATCATTTTTAATTTGCTGCATCGATAAAGGAGATTTCTTTAAAAATTCTTTAGCTGTTGCATATGCACTTGTATATTCTGCATCTAGTAAAGGTAAAGGATAAACTCTTTTCTTAAACATATTCATTAATGATTCTAAATCATCCTTATTTTTTTTGTCACTTGAAGAAGCGTATTCTTGTTTTGATGATTCAAAATCATCCTTATTTCCATCAGTTGAAGAAGAGTATTTTTGTACAGGTTTAGTCAGCTGTGATCCTGAACGTGAATTTATCCATTTATTATAACTTATTTGATACTCAATTGCCATCAAAGCTAACATTCCTACCATCAATCCAAACATCGTAAAAATAAATATAACAAATTTTTTCATAATGAATACCTTTGCTTGTTTTTCTCCAATGGAATCTTTCATCCTCTTGAACTACTTTCATTAGTATTATATCATGAAATATTCTTCTTTTTTATTAACTAATGTAAAAGTCTTCATACTAGTAAACAAAAAAGCGACTGCAATAGTTCAACTGCAATCACTCGTTCATTTGTGAGATAAAAAATAACAAAGTGTTATAAAAGATTATTTGATCTTGTGTTTGTTCATCTTTTCTTCAAAGATGGCTGTCATAATCTTGCGGAGCTCTTCTCCTTCTTTTTCAGGAAGATCCCCTTGACGTTTGGCCACTGCATAAAGTTCAGGGTATTGCTTGGCTACACGCTCAACTGTCTTGGTCGTCGCATGCCCTCTGACAAAGAATGGAATACGCTTGATCCATTCTTGCGGGACTAAAGCGAGCAACTTCTTCGCTGCTTCTTTATCAGAAATCTCAGCTGTACTCAATCCTTGCTTGATTTGTTCTTGTTCTTTTTCTGTAAAATCTTTTAATTCCATAGTAAATTCCTCATTTGTTTATCTAAGGACATATTATACACCTATGTAGAGAAAAGTACAATTAAAGGAACCGAAAAATAGAGCAAGGGCAAGTCATCCCTCACTCTATCTCTTAATCGTAAAATCTTATGAAGGATATTAATTTCCGATTTACTGTGGAGCATCACCCTTTTGCTTTAAATAATAGTCACTTGCCTCAGTTAGTTTTTTATAATAATGATCGTAACTCTTACTAAATTGTCTAATCAGCGGAATAGCGACCTCATAGTAGTGATGGTCCATCAAAAATGTTTTCAGTTGATCTTGAATATTTTTCATTGGACTTGTTTTGTAATCATCACTGTTCAAATAGCGATCATAAATAGAAATTGTGTCCTTATTTTCATTATGCCACTTTTCATAATTTTCTACCGCAGCTATCTTGGCTTCATTAACGTCTTTTAGGGTCTGCATATTAAAACTAGAACTGAGTTCATCAATATAATACTGTTCTTCTCTGCTTAATTCAAAGGTTGGAAGGCTATCTAAATATTGAATATACTTCTCAAATGCCTCTTCTCCATCTTTTGACAAAGGCTCTTGTAAAAAAGGTTGATAGGCAGCAAATAAGCATTGACCTAAGTATCCTGGAAATGCTCTTTCGAGTCTCTTATAAATGGAGTCCTCAGCTTCGATGACCGTAAGTTTTTCATTGATCAGATCCGTGTCTTCGCCTTTGATATAGAGATCGAACACTGCTTTCCGTTTCTTATCACTTTCTAGTTCCTGCTCTTTTCTTCTGAGAAAAATAGATGCAGTAGCCCCATCTGTCTTCAGACAGTCCTTTATTTCTGTTATGGTTAGCCCTAATTTTTTAAACAATGCAATCTTATTCAAAATCTCTGCATCCTTTTCCGAATATTCTCTATACCCATTTTCTAACCTCCGAGGATGAATAAAACCTTTTTCTTCATAGTATTCTAGTGCTTTTCGAGTTAAACCTGTTATTCTTTGAATATCATTTCTTAACATGATCTTGCACCCCCTTTACTATATGATACTCCTGTCCCCAAGGGGCATGTCAACCTTTACCTTATAAACAGAAGACGATCATTATTCAAATCACTTTCATTTCCTATTATAACAAGCTTCCACGAATAAATCAGTCATTAAAAAAGAAAAACAGCCAACCATTGGGTTAGCTACTTAAAAAAATTATTAAGTTAATTATTAGAAGTATCAGCATTTAATTTTACTTTAAATCGTACTTCCAATCTCCTCCATCTTGGTAGTAAAAAAATTCAGACAGGTCTTCTTCAAGAAAAATACGAAGCATATCCTCCATATCTAAGGAGAGGTCTAGATTTGGCAATTCTTTCAGGTTCTCCCACCAGACTTCACCCTCTTCAGAGGATATTAAGTCTCCGTCAAACTTTTCTGTCTTATAAAAGAGAACTACATAACGAATCCCGTCTTCCACCCAATCTTTCATTCCACACATCTGGGGAGAAGCAATCTTTAAGCCAGTTTCTTCCTTCACTTCACGGATCACTGCTTCCGTAAATGATTCTCCTGCTTCGACATGACCACCAGGAAAGGTTATGCCTGGCCAGTCCTCTTTTTTACGATCAATAATAAGAACTCTATCGCCATCTCTTACCATACAAAGATTTGTAAACTCAACAGTCTCATTCATACAGATACTTCCTAACTATGTTTGTCTTTTTCTTTAAGGATAGGATAAACAATCTGTACCCTATTCTTTTTTTGGTTGGACTTGCGTATGAGCTAGCAAGTCTCCTAGATGCCTCTTATCTTTCCTAAATATCGTCATTGCTAGTAGCAAAACTGCGAGTAAAGTCGCTGAAATAGAAAGGATAATGGATAACCCATCAAAATCACTATAAAAGCCATGAATCGTGCCCATATGACCAATTTGCCAAGGTAAAAATTTGATGACGTTTCTGATCAAGCTAGCCTGCACTGTTTTTTTCTGGTAGACCAGTTCCAGTCCCGCTTTTACCTTCCCAAAACTGCCATCATTTTTATAATCCAAGAATGTGAACAGGAGCGTGATTGGCAAAACAGAGGTAAAAAATACAAGCCACTGCGACTGAATCTCTGTAAACTCTGGGACACCTTTAAAAAAGATAATGTAAATAAGCATCGAACCTAAAAACAGAAGTACTAAATAAGCTAGAATGAAAAGATAATCAAACAGAAATTCTGTCATTCTTTTTCTAAACGAAATAGGATTGATTGCTAACATCTTCATCACTGTCTCTCCCCTTTCTCATCTCCTATTATAATATAAGGGCACGAATAAAGATACTATTTATAAAAGAAGCCCGCAATCTTTCGATTCCAGGCTTATTTCTTACCAATCTTCTCTATAAATAACAAAGCCATTTGGTTGGATAACCATTCGATCATCGGAAATGGTCCCATGACTGATCAGATCTGCTTGTCCTCTTTCTAAGACAAAGGCTTTCTTCGAGTGGTTAAAGTAGGCTTTGAGAAGATGGCCTTCATGCTGCCATTCTACTGCTACTACATCTGGCTCTACTTCTTCCAAGCTTACTTTACCATGCTGGATTATTCCTGCCACTTCTTTTCGGAGTTGGATCAAGTCCTTCATAAAGTTCAGCATATCATTGTCCGCTGCCACGCGTTCCCAAGGCATGACACGGCGGCAATCTGGGTCTGGGCCACCGATGAGGGCTAGTTCCGTTCCATAATAGATACACGGCGTTCCGCGTTGCAGATAAAGGAAGGCGAGGGCAGACTTGACAGACTGAAGATCGCCTTTGGCCGTCGTCAAGATGCGCTCTGTATCATGCGAGTCCAAGAGGTTGAACATGACCTCAGAGATCTGTTGCCTGTAGTACATAGACTGGCTATTGATCTCCCAAATGAAGCGTTGGGTCTCCTTATGCCTCCGTAGGAAATAATCCTTGATACTTTCAGAGAGCGGATAGTTCATCACGGCATGGAACTCATCGCCCTTAAGCCAAGGTTGGGACGAATGCCAGATTTCCCCGAGGATATAGAGATCCGGCTTCTTGGCCAGGACCGACTTACGGAAATCTCGCCAGAATTGATGGTCGATCTCATTGGCTACGTCCAGACGCCAAGCATCGATATCAAACTCTTCAATCCAGTAAGTCGCCACCTTCAAGAGATAAGCCTTCACCTCTGGATTAGCCGTATTGAGCTTAGGCATATAGCCTGCAAAGGCAAAAGCATGGTAAGACAAGTCGCGACTATTCCACAGATTTTCTGAGGAGACAGGGAATTCTTTGATATGGAACCAGTCCTTGTAAATCGAATCCTCCCCGTATTTGACCACATCCTGCCATTGGGGTGAATCATAGCCAATATGGTTGAAGACGGCATCCAGCATAATCTTCATCCCACGCGCATGGGCCTCTTTCACTAGCTGGCGGAAGGTCTCCTTATCACCAAAATGTCGATCAATTTCAAAATAATCAATGGTATCGTACTTGTGGTTGCTTGGAGACTCAAAAATAGGACAAAGGTAGAGCCCTGTGATCCCTAACTCCTGCAAGTAGTCCAGATGATCGATGATCCCTTGCAAATCTCCACCAAAGAAATCCAATACTTGAGGAGCAATAGAGGCATCCCAAGGGCGAACGCCTTTTGGCGAAATAGCTGGATTCCCATTGGCAAAGCGCTCAGGAAAGATTTGGTACCAAACCGTCTGCGCCACCCAATCTGGAACAGCACACCCATCAATCTCATGGATAAAAGGAAGCTTAAAGCCGTTCATGACAAAGTCCAGGTTCTCCTTGGTGTAGGCTGCCACACCCCGATCCCCATACAAGACCTTCTCTCCCGCTGTGTCCTCTAATTCAAAGAGGTACTGGATCCGGGCATGGCGGACAGATACCGACACTTGCCAATAATCAAAGAGGTCGTCTGTCGTCACCTTGTCCATTTCCTTAGTTGCCTCATAAAGATCCTCTATAAAAATAAAGGGATCCCCATAGTGCAAGACAATCCGTTTGATATCTTCTTTCTTGGTCCGGATGCGAATATGGAGCTGGCCATCTTTATAAAGATAGGCATACTCCGATTCAGGCCGATGATAAATCGCTGTTAATTCCATCTGTCTCGTCTCCTACTATACTCTCTTTTATCATTTACCATTTTATGCAAACGATTCCATAAACTATTTCTAGTATACTACTTTATAAAAACGTTTGCAAGATTCTGAGAGATCATTTTAGATTCCTCACTTTTTATAATTGTATTGCACACAAAAAGCCCAACAATTGGGCTTAAAGATCTTGGTGGAATTATTCTTAAATAGTTATTTCAATATTTTTATACAAAATGTCCGCCTTGTCACATCAAAGAGAGGTGGGCGGTCCTATTAATTATATTGTACAGTCTTTACTAGATAATTCAAGTGTTATTCGTATTTTTAACATTTACTAACGCAATTATTCATACAATCAGAAAATTAAACCTACAAGTATAGTTCAAAAACAGGCCATTCTAGTTTGCACTTTCCAGAATGGCCTCTTCTCTCAGTCGCTCCACGTCTTCTACCGTGGGATGCCATCCTTCAATCATATTGGTGCTCAGGGCAAACCAGACACTCTTAAAAACCTTTTTGTTGTCAAAAACCACACCCATAATCATCATTTTTTCTTTATCTACATCTAAGGTCATATTCTACCTCCGTCCTATTATTATAGCATATTTTCAATCATTTTAGTTCTCCTATTTAGTACTTACCCTACACAAAAAGCCCAGCGATTGGGCTTTCTCATTATCAAAATAACTGATACTCATTCCTTACTTGTATGCCTCTTTCCAAGATTTAGCGCTTGCTCTTCTGACATTTGAACAACCTTAGAAAAATTAGTATTGCGAGGCATACTGTCCAAAGAATACCAATAAACATCCGCACTCCCATTTCTTGCTACATATACTACTGGAGCCAATTGACGACTTGGTTCTGTAGGCTCCACAGGTTGAACTGGCTGAGCTGGTTCTACTGCTTGACTCGGTTGAGGAGCTTGACTTGGTTGGGTCTCGACAGGAGGACTGGCAGGTTGTGGTTGACTACTTGGCTCCGTTGGCACCAAGGACGGCTTAGCTGTTCCCTTCAGATAATCAATCGTTGCATTCTTAGAGTAGTTGTCTAAGGTAACGGTGGTAATCCCATAAGCATCAACTGATTCTTTAGGACTTCTTAGGTTTATACGGAGTAAATTACCTTCTTGATCAATCCCTACATACTGCAAGGTGATTTGTCTAGGAATTAATTCATCCCCCGTATAGACCGGAGTCACCTTGTAGTCCAGCCAATAATTGGGGTGGGTGGATAGCCAGCTATCGAGTCGTTTCTCGTAGTAGAGCATGCCCTCCACATTGCTATCCGCCGTCCCTTTATAATTCCCCGTATTGGTCCATGCAGTTAAGGGAACTAAATTTTTCCCATCATTAGACAAGCCACTAAATTGATAGCCGACCAGATGCCCTCTATGGAACAACCAGGCCTTCTTCCCTTTGTTTCCATAGGACAGCTTATAATTATGCCAGCCAACTGGATTGTAGGTAAGCCGCGGCTCTCTTTTCTGCTTTGGTTCATCCTTGTCTTGTAACTGTATATGAGCTGAAGTCGCACGACCTAAATGATCAAACTCACCTAAAACGAGCTGCTTGCTACCAGTAAAAGGGAGCAGGTTAAGACTTTGGTAATCGAGTCCAGTTTGCTGAGCTTGAGCCCCTTGAACAAAGATTAAGGACATGAAAACCGCGACTATCCCAACGATGACATTTTTCAAAAACCGTTTTGTAACCATAATAAACTCCCGCATTACTATCTAGTATTATTATAGCAGAAAAAAGCGGTTACAAATAAATATTTTTTAAAAAAACTCTTGTTCATGACCTTACGTAACGATGTATAATAGAGATGAGGAGGTGGGTAATGATGGTTAAATATAGAGCAATTCCGGAAGGATTTATGACAGTTGGGGAACTTGCTAAGAAAATGGGCGTTACCATCCGTACTCTACAATACTACGATAAAGAGGGGCTACTTTCCCCATCGGCAGAAAGTGAGGGTGGTCGCAGACTTTATACTGATAAAGATTTAGTGCTGCTCCACCAGATATTGTCTTTAAAATCACTGGGTTTTTCTCTCAAGGATATCAAGGAGCGTTTGATCTCTTTAAAAACACCTGATGATGTTGCTAAAGCTCTTACAGAGCAGGCAGATACTATTCGTAAAAATATAGTACAACTTAAGGATTCTTTGGCCGCACTAGAGCAGCTAAAGGCCGAAGTTTTACAAATACAAACGGTCAATTTTAAGAAGTATGCAGACATCATTGTCAATCTACAGATGAAGAATGACTCCTACTCTCTCATTAAGCGCTTTGATGATGATACACTCGACCAGATACGCAATCGTTTTGACAAAAAAAGTGGACTAGACTTTATGAACAGATTGAACCACCTAAGTGATCAAATCGTGGAACTTCAAAAAGAAAACGTACCATCTGAAAGCGAACAAAGCCAACAAGTTGTGAAAGAATATTGGGGCTTGATTATGGAGTTTACAAATGGTGATATGAGCATGCTTCCGAAGTTGATGGAAGTTGGTACTATTGACACCGCCTCAAACGCTTGGGAAGAAAAGCAAAAAATCGTCAATGATTATATAGGACCCGCCTTACAAGTCTATTTTTCACGGCTTGGAACAAATCCCTTTGAAGAGGTGGAACCATGAAAAACGCGATAAAGATTTCTGGATTAAAGAAAAGTTATGGTAGCAAATTGATTCTTAGAGATCTCGATTTTCAAATCAAACAAGGAGAAATATTTGCTCTGCTCGGTGTGAACGGAGCTGGTAAAACAACAACTCTTGAATGTATCGAAGGCCTGAGAAAATATGATGAAGGCACTATAGTTGTAAACGGGAAAACCGGAATTCAACTACAGTCCGCCTCTCTACCCGCCCATATCAAACCGATGGAAGCTATAAAGCTTTTTGCAAAATGGAATCATACAAACATTGATGCTACCATGCTAAAGACTCTTGGCATAAAAGAAATCGAACAGTTGCAATACATACAATTATCTACTGGGCAAAAAAGAAGACTACATCTTGCTCTTGCACTTATCGGCAATCCCGATATTCTATTTCTCGATGAGCCGACAGCGGGACTTGACGTTGAAGGAAGATTATCCCTCCACGAACAAATCCAAAAGCTCAAATCACAGGGAAAGACAATCGTCTTGGCAAGTCACGATATGGCAGAAGTTGAAACCCTATGTGACTGCATTGCCATTTTGAATCGCGGAAAGATTGCCTTTTGTGGTACTCCTTCAGAACTAACAGAAAAACTTGGAAGAAAATATTTCATCCATTTAAAAACACAAAAAGGAGAGGAAACATATGAAACAGATACAATCGAGGATACCTTGATTTCATTATTGGAAGAATGCAAACAGAAAAATATCCAGATATTGGATATCAAGGTTGATCGTGGCACACTGGAGCAGCATTTCATCGAAATGGCAAGGAGGGGTTTGAAATGACTGGGTTTTTATATAGCCTAACATTACAGTGGAAATTGGACATACGAAGTAAGTCTCTCTTGGTTACTTACTATATTGTACCGCTTATTTTCTTTCTTCTCATGGGTGGTATTTTTACTTCCGTTATGCCTGAAATGGGTAGCACACTTATACAGTCAATGATTGTCATGAGTGTTTCAATGGGAGCCTTTCTCGGTTTACCGCCTTCCTTGATTGAAACATACGGAAGCAACATAAAAAAGATTTATAAAGCAAATGGTGTACCTATTCACTTAGGATTGGTGACAATGGTTCTTTCTGCCTTTGTTCATTTGACAATGACCTGCATGGTGATCCTACTACTTGCTCCAATTTTATTTAACGCAAGTCTACCGAGTCAACTTCCCTTATTCTTTCTCGCACTAGCTATCTATATTTTTGTATCGTTGAGTATCGGAAGTATACTGGGTCTTACTGTAAAAAATCAAGCAAAGCTGACCATGATAGCACAACTTGTCTTTTTACCCTCAATTATGCTCTCAGGAATCATGTTTCCTATCACCTTACTGCCTGATTTTCTCCAAGTAATAGGACAAGTTTTCCCAGCTTATTGGGGATATAGATTGATGCTAGAAAATGGTTGTAGTCTTGAAAATCTCTGGTATCTGATTCTTGTATCTTGCATTGCAATAATATCATGTATCCTCCTGTTGAATAAACAAAAAATCTAACTAAGTGCCTGAAATGATTCCATGGCAGCATTTACTTTAAAAAGAAAAAAGCGACGAGATTGTTTCTGATCTCGTCGCTTTGCTGTTTTTAGTGGTTTCTAACTAGGTTACTCTATGTCATTTTTTTCATGCATTTTGGATTTAATATAGTTTATGTATTTTTGGATGCCGATGTCGGATTTTTTATCATTTTGACCTTGCTATACCTAATCATCACACCGATTGCAATACATATACGTAATAGAACTGTGGACAGATTATAATGGGGAAAAGCTTTCATTAATTGTACAAAATTTTGAGTTTGAATTCTTCTTACAAACTGTCTATCTAACTTGTTGCAAACAAAAAAACGAGATAGAATGTAAAATCACATAAAGAGAACACCAACAAAATATCATCTGTTGGTGTTCTCTTCATTTTTAGATTTCTGAACAAAACTCTTGTCCATGGATCAGTAGGTACCCTTTATCTCCTTTTTCATGAACATTATTTTATAAACAGCAGATTACATTCTTAATATATATGGAAATATACAACTGTTCTATATCAACTTAAATTCATACCACTCTTCATCTACTTTCTGAAATCCCAAAGCCAAAAACATTCTTTGACTTTGAGTATTAAAAGGATATATTTGTGCAGAGACCTTTACCATTTTTTGTTCTTTCGCCAGCTGTATCATTTCAGAAACACATCGTCTTCCGATCTGTAAATTCTGATACTCTTTGCTGATCACTATAGAAAGTTCCGAGTTATCTTGAAGTGTCACATCTCCAACTAACACTCCCTCATATTGGATATAATAGCAAGATCCGTGTGAAGTTAGGTAATCATACATTTTATGAAGTTTTGTTAGATCGTAAATCTGATCAGTATTATCTACTTGTTTGCAAACCTCACTATCTTGATACCAAAGAAGGGAAATGTCATCATTCCTATAATAAGGAATAAGCGTTATCTGTTCGTCTACTATTCTATTCATCATGACTTGTTCTTATTTCTGATGGATCTAATCCCGGATCACTTTGATTTTTCTTCTATTTGCAATGAAATTACTCAAGAAACTAATCATGGTAATCAGCCCAATGACAAGAGGGAAAATAAAAGTGAAATACATTTCAAAGCTTATCTTATTTTCTTGTAGCAATCCTGTTCTCCAAAGACCAATCGCAACAAAAATAGCTAGTCCCATCACAATCAAGGTTTGAAGGAAAGTTCTTTTTAGCATCTTTTTCTTTGCCTCTCCTACTTCATCTTCTGAAACCTCATAGATGTCGAGTTCCAAACGATGAATCACTTGCTCTTGTTGGTACAGGGAGTAGCAAAATACTAAAAACGTGATCACACTGACATAATCCGTATTAAACATGAAACTGAGCAGGAATCCAAGGATAATTCCCGACATAAAGAGCATGTACATGTTGTTCCCAAAAGTACTCAATTCTTTTTCCTTGTATTCGTCAAGCTCACCTGTAATATCGTAGAAAGCTTTCACACATTTCAATTGCCAGTTTTTATTCATCATCATCGATCCTCCAAAATAAAGAATTCAAATCCGTCCCAAGCTCTTTTGCTAGATTGATACAGAGATCTAGGGAAGGGTTATACTTCCCATTCTCAATCATATTAATCGTTTGCCTGGAAACTCCAATACTTTTTGCCAAAGCCAATTGAGAAAGACCAAGATTGACTCTGTATTCTTTCACACGGTTCACTTGGCACCTCCTAAATGTAAATGTGTCAAATATATTTGATACATTTATTTTACAATACTAGTTGCTGGATGTCAAGTATATTTGACATCGTTTCCTAAAACTATTTTCTCAACTTTAAAAGCATTAAAAAACGATAGACTTCTGTAGCTATCGTTGTGATTTCTTTTATATACTATCTAGAGGTTTCTTCCGATACTTCAATATTCCCCATCACCCAATTGGACATCTTTTTGCCCTTGTCTTTATAAGGGTTAGGAGGAAACAAGGTGAAAGGGGGGATGCTGGCATCTGGGAAGAATAGTTCTACGCTTATCGTTCGCTCGCGATTATGATTGACGTAGGCTGTAAAATAGATATGGTAATGTCCACTCACATCACCACCATTATCATACTCGCCCCTAGCAGTATTTGGCAATAAGGTCACAGATTCTATGCCCTGCTTTTCCCGAGCTAAGTTTGCGATGATCTCACGCTTAATAGCAGTCTCATGATTTCTGACGAAATTCCCATCATCACTATATCCAGGATGCTCACTAAGAGAATAGAAAACAAGGACCATCAGAAAGGGTAGAGAAATTAAAAAAATGATTAGCTTATTTGATTTTAACATGGAGGTTCCTCAATCTACTTATAAAAAATCTTGACCAAATCCTGCTTTGCACTGAGGATACGAGCAACATACACCCTATGCTTCTCCATATAATAAAATGCGAGATAGTTCTCTATTGGCATATAACGATAGGGTTTCACATCATTCGTCATCTCACCATAGCCCCGGCTTGATACCAGAGGACAGGCTTCTGGAAACAGTTCTAGGGTCTCAAGAGCACTTAATAGCAAATCAACTTTGCCATCTGCAGCTTGCTGGCTATAAAAATTCACAAGAATATAGTCGTGAATGCCACGCAAGTCCTGCTTAGCCTGATCTGCAAGAAAGACCTGATAGCGTTTCAACTTAGTCAAGACCAAATTCCTTTCTCACATCGGCTACAGAAGTGACTTTCCCTTGAGCAATTTCCTGGTGCCCAACTAAAATCTCCTTCTTCAAATCCTCAAAGGCCACTTGATACTGCGTGTTCTGCAAATCACTTGAAACAAATTCTCTTGGATCCACAGTCCCGTTAGCAATTTTTCGAAGTGCTGCATTTAGGACATCTGACACAGAAATTTTTTCATCAGCAAGTACCTCTTTTGTTTTCTGGTAAAACATCTCATCTGCTCGAAAATTCACTGCTTTCGTGTTTGCCATTTCTACCTCTCCTTTGTACATACAATTTGTATATACATTCTACCATACGAAAGAGAAGGGATTCAAGTGAAAAATGGATTCTTCTTTCACTAAATCTAATTAAGAGATACCGTTAGTTAATCTATATTCTTTCTCTCGTGTCAACTGATACCTCTTAGAATCAACAATTTAAGTAGATTCCACATCTTAATTTAACAACTCCAAGTAATTTTAGTCAATTATATTAGATATATTTTATTAATTTCTTTATAGTAAATTCCTATTTCTCTAGCCAAAAGAACGCTTGGTTTAACATCTCTTTTGTTTGTCCAATGATACACGGTCCATGAGAAATAATAATATTCTTAGGTTCCCATTTCTTTATTTTATGATAACTCTTCAATGCTTGTTTTTTACCAAATAAAAAAGTCATTCTTAAATCTCTTGGTGTTTTACCATTTGGATAGTGATTATCACCTATTTTTAACAGTAGCTTTTCAAAAATCGATAAATTTTCTGTTTCTATGTTTTCAATAAGATCCGTTAAAATTAGAGTTGAACTTTCAGTATGGAAAAAAACAACCTCTTTCACGTAAAAACTTCCCTCAAATGTTGTAAAACAAATTTCCTCGTTCCAATTGGCTTTCTCTAGTTCATGACCATAATATAAATTCATTCCCGATTTTCCGGCACGCTTTTGAACACCACTAGCTAGCCATACTTCTGCTTCCGGAAATAGTTCGTGCCACTCATTTATATAACTATAATGTAAGACATTGGGTGCAATAAGGTGTTTTACCTCACCTAATTGCTTGATTTCAAAAAGTAAATTATCACTAGGCTTAATCGGCGAATGCACCCAAAGACCACCATTCTGCAGACGGATAACTGTCATTCTAGTTGAAAAAGGCACTTTGAAGAGTTTGAAATTCATCAGTACTTCTTCCCCATCTACAATCCAGAGGTTATCTGCTATCTTTTTTAAGGAATTGAGCGGACTATATTTTTTGACTTCCATGAAACTCTGCTTTCTAAATTAATAAAGTATAATCAATCGTTATTCTCCAAAAATGGTACCACCAAATCAATCCACTCTTGAGGCAGGTAAGCTGATAAATAGCCATGGTTATAGCCCTTTGCTTCATACAGGATCGTGTTGGGATGTAGCTGATGAAATAATTTCGCTGATGCTTTCACACAGTTCAATTCTTTTTCACCGTAGATATACAGAACCTGCGCCTTGCTAGCAGAAATTGTGTCCTTGAGCTTGTAACGCCCCATATAGGTTTTGTAAATGGTCACCAATGTTTTGATAGGCGTCCTTGGGAGATCCTCCAAATAATATGCTTTTATTTCCTCTGGATAAGCCAGTTTAGGATAGAGTTTGTCCATCATGCTTAATTGAAGTTTGCAAGAGAATTTACTGAACATCAATTTACCAAATAGAGCTACTAGAAAGATGCTGACTTTAGCTAGCCTTGGTTGAGGAATACAGAGGCTTCCATCTATGACGGCCTTCTCAGCTATCTCGCTGTCTAATGTCAAAAGCTCCATGGCAATTTGACCACCAAGTGAAACGCCACCGATCGCAAACACCTTTCCACCACAGTTTGCTTTGACATAGTTTAGGATCTCCAAAGCAGAATCTTCCGTAGAAACATAATCGAGTGGATATTCTTCACCGTGGCCATTCAGCGTGGGTAGAATAACACGGTATTCTTCTGACAAGATCCGTGCTTGACGAAGATAATTCCACCAAGAACTGCCACCGCCATGTATCAGTAAGATAGGAGACAAATTCTTATCACCAAATTCATGGAATTTCATATTTAAACTCCTTACTATACCAGTTTAACTTGTATTGATTAAAATCACCCATATTAAAGATAGTCAGATGTGTTTAAATTTGGGCAAATAATCGTGTCATATTTTCCAAAAATGATATTCCAACGTTTACATTATTCAGTCTTCTTCTTGTTCAAGTACCAACTAGGAATGATTTGATTCATATCATCATACCATTCTAAAATTTCCTTAGCTTGTTGTTGCATTACTGATATTTCTTCAGCTCCGTAAGGTACAGCCCATGACAGAGCACCAACTATGTTATTTAGAATATAGATAGCGAGAAGCTTCCAAAATAAATCCGGAACCTTATGATCAAAATATCCATCTATCATACCAGACGCAAAAGAGGAAGAGACTTGAGCAGACCATACAATACGATTGAATTCCTCCCAAGGATCCCCGACGTCAAAGCGATCAAAATCAATGACATAAATTTTATGATCTTCACCAATCATGAAATTCCCGATGTGATAATCTCCATGTTGGAAAACCTGAGGTCTATCTTTTAACAATTCACGATTTGCATTTAAAAAATCAATAAAGATCTGACCATTTTTATATTGAACGGGACATTCTTTGTATTTGGAGATTTTGTCATCAATTTTTCGATTATAAAAGACCTCCCAATCTTCACGAACTTCTGTAACAGGAAGTGAATGAATTTTTCGAAGTATACTTCCTGCTTCTACTCCATAAGTATATTGTTGTTCTTTCGAAACAGTTAAAATGGTTTCTCGAGCATCTTTCCCGTCTATCCATTCGTGTAAAGAATGTACTTCGTCATCGCAGAGTTCTATGCTAATTGGCTTACACATCGGAATTCCAAGAGAAGCCACTTTCTCCATCATATCAAATTCAAATTTTTTAGAATCTAACTTCTCCTTATCAGAAACACGCAAGAAATATTTTTGCTGATTTTGATCTGTCACACAATATTTTTTATCATCTGACCAGCCTTTATTTATGGCTATCTTACTACTAAAATTCATCACGCACTCTCCGATTCACTTTCCAACACTTCTTGCAGTTTTCACTAGTAACCCATCCAGTTTGTCTACACTTTAGTTACCTAGATCAAGATTTAGATAATGAAAACTAGTCAATTTTCTCAATAATGTTTCCAAGTTTATCCAATACAAGACATGAATGATCATTTAGTGGAATTATGGGAACATGAACGAGTTCTTCAGCTCTATCCTTATTAGCTTTATCATTCCAGGAATCATAATGGACACTAATTAAAAACTGACTAAAGAGTCCTAATCCATTTTTTATCTTTATATGATGATCTGAATGATCATTAGGTGAAACATAGACTTTTTCTCCTAATAATAGGGCTCCTGCAGAAAATCCCATAACTTTCGCCCCTTTATTCAGCATATGAACGATATAATTTTTGAACTCCTGATTGACATAAGTAGCTAGATACTTTTCCGTATTTCCACCACCGATGATGATGACATCAGCATCTAGATAGCTATCAAAATCAATCTGCTCAGTGTCCAAGAGTAAGTAATCAGTGTTTAGGTTAGAAAATTGACTTTGGAAAACTTCCGTGTACTTTTTCATATAGGGTTGCCAATTTTCTCGATAAACTGTAAAAATGACAATTCTTTCGATCTTCCTTGATGACACAATTTTATTAACAATCGTATGGTTCTTTATCGGCGGATTTCCACCCATCAAAAAAATTTGTTCGTCCAATCTTTCACACTTCCTAAAGATACATAAATTTTGACCACGTTCTGAAATTATAATTTCTTCTTAAAATGAATAATTCTATTTGCCTCCTGAAATCCAATATTGAGATGAAATCTTATAGAATCCGTATTCGTTAAAGTACAGTCACTTGCAAATTCCTTACATCCTTTATTTTTCGCCCATTCCTCACATTTTGTACAGAGATTTTTAGCAATATCCTTTAAACGATATTCCTCGTCGACAATAATCCCTTCTAAGAATCCAACAGGACTATATTTACAACCTTCAACATAATCAAATCTGAGTGAACATAGTGCTAGACCTACAATTGTGTCACCTTCAACTTCAGTAAAGATTGCAGTATTTTTGCCATTCGTATATCTTTTTACTTCATCAATAGCTTCTTTATCGGTCAATTGGGGCCATAATTGTTTCATTAGTTTAGCCGTTTTTATAGAATCTTTTGTTATTCCATCCATATTGATGTTCCTCCGCAAATTACAAGAAAATGTTTCGAATCATGCCGTTACTTTGTTACTCATTGATTGATACCAATACCATCCCCTTCTACTTTTCGACTGTCTCAGATCGGAAGAGCAAAGCCACACACTCGGCGCTTCGCTGTTGCCGTATCATTTCGTCGGTTTCCTTCCTCATTCTGCGAGTCATATCGCATGGGCGGAGCATCTACTTCTACTTCGCTGATGCCTCAGCTCGTACAAGTAGTGATACGACCTCAACATGGTGCGTCTGTGGGACTCAAAAGGTTCAGTGAACCTTTTGAGGATTAGCTGCGTTTTACCAACAAGCTTACACACTCGACATGGTGCGTTTGTGGGACTCAAAAGGTTTGGGTGAACCTTTTGAGGATTAATTGCGTTTCACTAACAAGCTAACACACTCGACATGATGCGTTTGCGGAAATAAATCCACCGGCTGCACTTTCTTCAGTTCATAACCCAACTCTTGGTAGAGTTTGATATCACGCGCCATAGTAGCGACGTTACAGGAAATATAAGCGATGCGGTCAGCGCCTGTTTGGGCACTTGCTTTAATAAAGCTCTCGGTCAAGCCCTTGCGTGGCGGGTCGACTAGGATAACAGTTGGCTGGATACCTTCCTTGAGCCAATTCTTCATAGCATTTTCTGCTGTATTGCAGACATAATGGGCATTGGTGATACCGTTTAAGCTAGCATTCTTCTGGCTATTCTCCACAGCTTCAGGGATGACTTCTACGCCATAGACTTCCTTGACGTGCTTGGCAACGGATAAGCCAATGGTCCCAATTCCGGAGTAGGCATCAATCACGACATCATCTTCTCTTAACTCCGCAAAGTCAATGGCTGTCTGATAGAGCTTCTCTGCCATTTCGGTATTGACCTGGTAAAAGGCTGGTCCAGAGATTTGGAAGCTATTGCCCAACATTTGGTCAGTAATGTAATCCTGACCATAAAGTGTCCGCCATTCTTTTCCAAAAATGGCATTGGTATTCTGGTCGTTGATATTTTGCATAACGGATTTGATGGCTGGGAATTGCTTGATCAACTGCTCGATCAACTGGTCCACACGGAAAATCTTAGGACGAGTAGTGACCAAAATGACCATGATTTCTCCTAAATGGTGACCTCGGCGGACCACAAGATTGCGAATCAAGCCAGACTGTTCCTTTTCATCATAAGGCTTGAGGTCAAACCGACGAATCAAATCCCGAAGTGCCAAGACCACTTGGTCAATGACTGGATCTTGGATATAGAAATCTTCAATCGGCATCAAATCATGAGAGTTCTTGCGAAAGAAGCCTGTCTCTACCTGACCATTGACACGACGGACAGGGACTTGGGCCTTGTTGCGGTACTGAACAGGGTGGTCCATCCCCAAGGTCAGGGGTACTTCGATATCAGAGATTCCTGCCATCTTGTAAAGGCTATCCTTGACCTGCTTGGCCTTGAATTTCAGCTGCTCTGGATAAGCCAGGTGGCCCAAGTCGGCAATACCGCTTCGCAAGTAAGCCAGGTCTAACTCTTCATTGCGGTGAGGAGATTTTTCCAAGTACTCCTCTACTTTTCCGTAGCCAATCTTCTTATTGACCTTGAGCACGCGCATACGGATGACTTCGCCTGGCAGGGCATTCTCCACAAAAAAGACCAGGCCATCGACCTTAGCCACTCCTGCTCCTTCGTGTGTCAAATCGACAATCTCAACCGTTACAATTTCATTTTTCTTTAACATCGTTTTCTATCTTTCTACAAATTAAATGGGATGGAGTTTTCAAAACTCCTATCCCCTTATTATATCATCTCAGTCCCATTTGGTACAATTTCTTTTTATAAGCATCGAAATCGACGAGTAAGCCTTGGCCACCGTACATATCGTAGGCATCGACCCAATCCCCATTTTCTGGGATGGTCACTCGTTCAATTCCTTTTCCAGCACTTCCGACTAGTCCAAGTCCATTGGTCAATAGGAAGGAGAAAGGAACATTGGTAGACGTCATGGCAAAGACTTTCCCAAGGGCTTCAGATCCCGTAAAGAGTTTGGTTGGATCCTTGATCTGATGCATGATAGCGGACATGACCTCTTGCTGGCGACGGGTCCGACCAAAGTCTCCTTCATCATCCTTGCGGAAACGCGAGTAATTGAGAAGGGTCCGGCCATCCATCCGTTGTTTTCCAACCTTGATGGTTTGCTGCGGAACGACACCGTCTTTCATGTTCAAATCATCTGGTACTTCTACTTCACTGACTTTTTCGCCATCAACCGTTGAAAATTGCGCATTCATCTCGACCCCATTTGGGAAGAGGGTATCGATCGCTGTCGCAAAGGTCTTGAAATCGACCATGGCGTAATATTGGATGTCAATGTCAAAGTTGTCTTTGAGCATCTGACGCACCAATTCAGCTCCTTGGTTGTTATTTTGCTCCCCGATAGTAAAGGCCGTATTGAGCTTCTGGTCGTAGTAGCCATCATACTCTGGAATATTTTGCTGGCTGACACCATCGATATGGACCAATGTATCCCGCATGAAGCTGACCATCTTGATTTTGCCTTCTTTGTTATTGACATTGACCACCATGATAGAGTCTGTCCGTGTCTCATCCGATTTCTCACCGATCCGACCATCTGTCCCCAAGATCAGGATATTGACCCCATCTCGCGACTTCTTGCCGTTAAATTTCTCAACGACAGCCGGTTTGGCATCTGGACCTGTCGGCTTGCTGTTGAGGCCTTTCACAAACATGAAGACCATGCCACCGATAATGAGCAAGAAAAAGACAGCAATCCACTTGAGAATCCGTTTGACGCGGATCTTTTTCCGTGGTTTCTTAGGTATATCGCTCGTCGCAGCAACTGCTTTCTTCTTAGACTTTTTGCTACGTGATTGGTAAACAGGGAGATCTCCAATCGGTTCAGCAATCTCACCTTGCACTTCTTCTGTAGCGTCTACCTCAGGTTGAAGGGTTTCTGCTTCCTCATAAGCTCCTTGGCTCTTCTTGAGCAGGTAATTGTATTCTAGTTGTTCTCGTTCATTCAAATAATGAAAATTTGAGTATAAGTACTCTAATCGCTTTCGCTCATGGTGAGATAGAAAGTTGGATTCCTTACTCATTTTTTCTCCATTCCTTTATCTTTTAAGGTATAGACCTGATACTGACCCAAGACTTTTGTCTGAATGCCCAAACTGTCTAATTCTTGATAGGCAAATTGCAAAAGATCAGGCGCTTCGTTTAGGAGGTCAATAATGAAAAAGTATTCTCCTAAAGCTGTTTTTAGGGGACGACTTTCAATCTTGGTCAAATTGATCCCCCGCCAAGCAAAGGTAGACAATCCTTTATAGAGGGCTCCTGCCAAGTTACTTGGCAAGGTCAAGGCCAAGCTAACTTTTTGAAGGGCTGGACTTAAAGTTTTTGAGATCGCTGGCTCTTTGGCTCCTAAAATCCAAAAACGTGTATAATTGTCCTCGATTTCTTGAATATCTTTGGCCTGGACTTCCAAGCCATACTCACTGGCTGCTGCCAGAGGGGCAATCGCTGCAATTTCCAAGTCTGGATGCTCTGCTACATAGCGGGCCGCATAGGCTGTTGAAGCCGTCATTTCCATAGCCGCATCTGGATAATGGGCCCTTAGAAAAGCCTTCCCTTGGGCCATGGCCTGTGGATGCGAATAGACTGTTCGAATGGGGCGATCTTTTTTAGCCACCAAGAGCTGTTGCTTGATGGGATAGACCACTTCTGCAACGGCCTGAATCGTCCCTTGATGAAAGAGGTAATCAATGGTCTCATGGACACTGCCTTCAATCGAGTTTTCAACTGGGACGACTGCAAAATCGATCTCTTGATTCTCATAAGCCTTGATGACATCTGTGATCGTCCGATAGGCGATGCGTTCAGAAGTCGGAAAGCTATGAGTGGCCACATCATGGGTAAAAGATCCCTTGGGACCAAGATAGCCTACAAGCATCGAATGATCTCCGCAATTTCTTCAGGTGTTTTGTCCTCGACATCCACAATATGGGTAGCAATATCCTCATACAAAGGCAAACGACCATCAAAAATCTTCTTGAATTCTTCTTTGGTGTGGTTTAAAAAGAGGGGACGTTGCATGGCTTTGTCATTTTGAATGCGTCTGTACAAGGTTTCAAAATCTACCCGCAGATATATGTTGTGAGGATTTTTTTCCAAGAGCGCACGGTTATGAGGGTTGACGACAATCCCGCCTCCAGGAGAAATAATGGCTGCTTCATTTTCCAATAAACGCTCCAGCATTTCAGCCTCGCGACGACGAAAGGCAGCTTCTCCTTCCACTGCGAAATAGTCATTGATCGACATACCGATCTCTTCAACAATTAATTCATCCATATCATGGAACTTTGGATCAAGAATGCGACCAACGGTCGTTTTCCCAGCTCCCATAAAACCAAGTAAAATTTTAGCCATGCAGTAAGGTCTCCAAATCTTCAAAAAAACTAGGGTAACTGGTGTTAATGGCCTCTGCCCGATCCAACACCACATTTCCATCTCTCACCAATAAGGCAGCAATGGCAGCCATCATCCCAATCCGGTGATCTCCAAAGGTCTCTAAGTCAGCTCCATGTAGGGGAGTTGGTCCGGTGATGACCATACCGTCTTCCGTTGGCACGACATTGGCACCCATAGCATTGAGACTATCTGCTACGACCTGGATGCGATCCGTTTCTTTCACACGAAGCTCCTCAGCATCCGCAATCACGGTCTGGCCATTTGCTTGTGTCGCTAGTAAAGCAATAATCGGCAATTCATCAATCAAGCGTGGAATCAACTCCCCATCAATCCGAATCCCTTTTAAGGACGAAGTCTTAACAGTGAGACTTGCAGAGACCGCTTTTTCATCGCGATCCTCCATGGTGAGATCTCCCCCCATTTCTTGAATCACTTCGAGAATCCCAGTCCGCGTTTGGTTGGTGCCCACATTTTCAATCTTGATCACACTATCTGGCAGAACGAGGCCAGCCACTAACCAAAAGGCTGCACTGGAAATATCTCCAGGAACGATGACTTCTTGACCTTGGAACTCTTGTCCACCTTGGATGCGGATGGTTTTTCCATCCACCTGGATCTCTCCACCAAATTGGCGAATCATATCCTCCGTATGGTCACGCGTCTTTTCCTTCTCGATAATCGTCGATTCACCCGCAGCCTGTAAAGCCGCAAAAATGAGAGCAGACTTGACTTGGGCCGATGCCACTGGCAAACGGTAATGAATGGCTTGAAGCTGATGGGTCCCTTTTTCATGTAAAGGTGGGCAATCGCGCTCTCCCTGACCAGCAATCTCTACTCCCATCTGACGCAGTGGAATCGCGACACGATCCATGGGACGTTTGGATAGGCTGTCGTCTCCAACCATGGTCACAGCAAAATCCTGACCTGCTAAGACACCGGAGATCAAACGAATAGAAGTTCCTGAATTGCCCATATCAAGGGGAGCGGTCGGAGTTTGAAGACCTTGAAAGCCTACTCCTTGAATCCGAATCACATCCCCGTCATCTTGGATGGAGACTCCTAAATCTCGAAACACCTGGATGGTAGAAAGCACATCTTCGCCTCGCAAGATATCATAAACCTTGGTTTCGCCCTTTGCAAGACTTCCAAAAATAATGGATCGGTGACTGATGGATTTGTCACCAGGGACACGAATGGTTCCCTTTAGACCCTTGCTATTGGTTCTTAATTTCATTGCCATCTCCAGAGTGCTTTTCCACATATTCTATCATAAATAGGACATGAATTCAATTTTTGATCAAAAATTTGGAACAAAAAACGAATGTTTCCAAGCATTTTTTGAGCTTGTTTTCCTCTAGTGGCGAACGAAAATACCAGAGTCGAAATGACAACTCTGGTAGAAATTTCTATTTGTATAAATCTTGAATTGGCTCAAAGATGATCTTTTCAAGATCTGCAAGATAAATAGACAATTGCTGTTGTTTAGTGAAAAATTCATTCACAATCGGACTTGCTTGGATTTTTTCCATGTAGTCCTTCATTTCTTGTTGCACAGCTTCTGTTGGAAGTTGACCAGATTGCATCAAGCCTTGCAGTTGATTTTGGAAAGCGACGTATTCGTCAAACAGTGTTTTCGCTTCTGGATTTGCTTCGATCGCTTGTTTGCTTTCTACGACAGCCTTGTATTCAGGAAGATCTCGAAGGGTCCGAGAGAGTTCATTTGCTACATCATAAATATTTGCCATTTTCTAGGCTCCTTTACTGATAAGATACTTCTATTATACTGTTTTTCCTTCAATATTCCTAAAATGAAGCAGGCCTTTTGATGCAAATCCTTCTGTAGACCTAGCGAGCAAGGACGGTATAAGACGTCGCCTGGCTGATCAATGTTTGAGCCCGCTCTTGATCCTCTGCATTTTTAAAGGTCAGCTGCAAAATCCCGTGGATATCTTCCCGATTCTCTTCATTGATGTGAATATTGACCAAGGAAATCCCTTGTAAGAGTTGTAAGATTTCGAGGATCACACCTTCCTGATCTGGGACATCGATAAAGAGATCATAGGCACTATCGCGTCCAGCACGCTGATGGATCTGCATTTCTTTTCGGTGCTTGCGCCCCTCATGGAAAAAGGACCAAAGGGCCTCTTCGTTATCTGCTTGAATGGTCTCAGCCACCTGATCCAAACGGTCTTTGAAATCTGCAATCCGCTCTAATATCGCTTGAGGGTTGGACAAGAGAATAGAAGTCCACATGCCTGGCTCACTTTCCGCAATCCGTGTCATATCCCGAAAGCCACCAGCCGCAAAACGGCGGGTCATTTCATGCTCTTCCCCATAAGCTACGGCCTGCTCGACCAGAGTTGAGGCTAAAATATGAGGAAAATGGCTGATCTGGGAAGTCACTCGATCGTGTTCCTCGGCATCGATTTCAATAAATCGAGATCCCAATCCACTCAGAAGCTCTTTCAACTCTTCCATGGCACCCCCTGTCGTCAAGCTGGAAGGGGTAAAAATATAATAGGCATTTTCAAATAAGGTTGCATCTGCTGCTGCAGCACCTGTCTTATGACTACCAGCCATGGGGTGTCCTCCCACAAAGCGTACATCCTTATCTGTAAACACTTTTTCAGCTTGTGCGACAATTTCTGCCTTGGTAGAGCCTGCATCTGTCACTAGTACCCGGTCTTTCAAATGCAATCTAGCTAAGGTTTCTAAGTAAGACTTGGTTTGCTTGATGGGAAGGGCCAAAATAATGATATCTGCTAAAGGGGCAAAGGCTGCGAAATCATCCGTCACCTGATCCACCATTCCTCTTTCAAGGGCGATGGTTCGAGAGGCTTCACTACGATTGTAACCAAGAATCGTCACGTTTGGGTGGGCTCTCTTAATACCTAGAGCGAGTGAAGCACCAATCAAGCCCAAGCCTGCAATATATACAACTTTCTTCTCCAAAGGAAAACTCTTTCTCTTAAAAATTCTTCGTAAAGTCCCGGTGCTTAGCAACGGCTTCTTTCAATTCTTCCAAGTTATCGGATGAGAATTTTTCAAGCACTTCTGTAGCAAGGACCGTTGCGACCACTGCTTCCATTACCACTCCTGCAGCTGGTAGAGCCGTTGGGTCGCTGCGCTCAACCGTTGCCTTATAGGGCTCATGGGTCTCAATATCCACACTCATCAAGGGTTTGTAGAGGGTCGGAATAGGCTTCATGACGCCACGAACCAGAATGGGCTCTCCGTTGGTCATCCCCCCTTCAAAACCTCCAAGATTATTGGTGCGACGGGTATAGCCAGCTTCTTCAGACCAGATGATTTCATCCATAACTTGACTACCTTTTAGGCGACCTGCGTCAAAACCAAGGCCAAACTCAACACCCTTAAAGGCATTGATAGAGACCACTCCTTGAGCGATTTTGGCATCCAATTTCTTGTCCCATTGCACATAGGATCCTAGTCCAACAGGCACACCACCAACCAAGGTTTCCACAATTCCCCCGATGGTATCGCCATCTTTTTTTACTTGGTCAATGTAGGCCTTAACTGCTTCTTCTTGTTCTGGCACAACGATCGAAACTTCCGACTTCGCTGCCTTTTCCTTGATTTCTGAAACGGTTAGATTCTCGGGAATTGCAATCTCGATTCCCCCAAAATTCACAATGTGGCTGGCTACTTCAAGGCCGATCTCTTCTAAAATCCGTTTAGCAACTGCACCAACGGCTACACGCATGGTTGTCTCACGGGCAGAAGAACGCTCTAAGGAATTACGGAGATCATCGAAACGGTATTTCATCCCTCCGACTAGATCGGCATGACCAGGACGTGGCTTGGTGATCTTACGCAGATTTTTCTTTTTCTCTTCGACCGGTGCTACATTCATGATCTCTAGCCATTTTTGATGATCCAGATTTGTCACATTCAGAGTAATCGGACCTCCTATAGTCAAGCCATGACGGACCCCTGATGTGATCTCAACACGGTCACTCTCGATTTTCATCCGAGCACCACGACCATAGCCACCTTGTCGACGTTTGAGTTCTTTATTAATATCCTCTTCAGATAAAGGAAGGCCTGCCGGAACCCCCTCGATGATGGCTGTTAGTCGAGGTCCATGGGACTCTCCTGCTGTTAAATATCTCATACGACCTTATACCTTTCTTTCTAAAAAGTCCTTCATTTCTTGAAGAGGGATTTGATGAATCGCTGCTTGCCCCAACTCTGGAACAATTACTAATTTCAAGTTCGTCCCACGCGCTTTTTTGTCATGGGTCAAGGCTTGATAAAGGGCTTCTTTATCCCAGTTCTCATAGGTCACCGGAAGGCCAAATTTCCGGCACATTTCTTCGATTTGTTGGCTGATTCCTTTTGGCATCAAGCCCTTTTCTTCTGCAACTCGGGAGAGCTGCACCATGCCCATACTGACGGCTTCTCCATGCATAACCTGCCCATAACCAGCTGTCGCTTCAATAGCATGTCCAATAGTATGCCCAAAGTTGAGATACAGGCGAATGCCATTGTCCAACTCGTCTGCCACAACATGGTCTCGCTTCACCAGGCAAGAATGAGAAATGATGCTCTCTGCATGCTCTAAAATACTCTGGACAGAACCATCCATGGCTTCCAATTCTTCCCAGAGTTCAGTATCTTGGATGAGGCCGTACTTGATGACTTCGCCCATCCCCTCGATCAATTCACGTTGCCCCAACGTGCTCAACACTTCAGGATCAATAAACACACCGTCTGGTTGAGCAAAGGTCCCTACCATGTTTTTAGCAAGTGCTGTGTTGACCCCCGTCTTTCCCCCGATAGAAGAATCTACCTGTGCGGTCAAGCTAGTCGGGATCTGAACAAAGGAAATTCCCCGCATATAGGTCGAGGCAGCAAAACCAGCCAAATCACCAACTACGCCACCCCCAAGAGCAACGATTCCATCACTGCGCGTCATGCCCTGGGTAGCTAGAAATTCATAAACTTTTGAAACAGTGGTTAGATTCTTACTGGCTTCCCCTTGAAGAAACTCAAAGCGCACCACTTGAAAACCAGCTTTCTCAAGGCTCTTCTCTACGATAGACGCATATAGCTTAGCCACGCGGTTATCGGAAATAATCGCGACTTTTTTATCGCTCCAAAGAGTGCGCAACCAGTCTCCAACCTGGTTAAGACCACCTCTTTCAATCACAATACCATAGGAATGTCCTGGAATAGGTACCGATACGTTCATAGGAATCTCCTTCACGTTTTTCTTTGATTCTATCTTATCATGAAATAGGGCACATGTCTCAAACAAAATGAAAAAGAGACTAGAGCAAGACTGTTTTTTAAAAAATCAGTTCCTGTTCTAATCTCATAAAGCTTTTCAATAGGGAAAGGTAAAACTCTCTCTTAGTCACATACAAATTGGCGATATTCTGTTGTCAATGCTTCCCATACAGACTCTGTAGGAAATACTTTCCCAGTCATTAATTCAAAGGCAGCTTCAGCTTGATAAAAGAGCATTCCCAGCCCATTTACCCTCTGGTTTCCTTGATTCACTGCTAATTGCAGAAAGGGGGTCACTGCCGGATAGTAGGCCATCTCTACGATTAAGGCATGTAGGGGAAAGGTCAAGTAACTCGCTATCGGAAGAGAATGACCATCCATGCCTACACCAGTGGCATTTAAGATGAGATCGGCTTGATTAAAAGAGTTTTGAACTTCTTCATCTTTCTCAATCGCATACAATTCTATCAAGAAATCAAAGCCATCTTCAATCAACTGAACTATTGAACGATAATGAACCAATCTTTCCTCTCTCACAAAGACAAGGATACGTTTCACACCTAGATGAATGGCCTGTGCAATAATCGCTAAAGCTGCACCACCTGCACCTAAGAGAACCATTGTTTTTCTCCTAATAGAGAAAGCAGGAGGTAAACTACGAAAGAAACCAATTCCATCCGTATTATAGCCTTTAAGCTTGCCATCACGGTGAACAATGGTATTGACAGAACCGATCTTTCGGGCCATCTCATCCACTTCATCTAGATAAGGAAAGACCTTCTGCTTATAGGGCATGGAAATGTTGGCCCCAATCATATCCAACTTACGAATTTGGCTGATGGTGCTTTCTAAGTCTTCTTCAGCAATATCCCAAGCTAGATAAGCAGCATTGGTCGCTGTTAATTCATAAGCTAGATTATGGATGAAAGGAGAAATACTATGACGAATGGGATGGGCAATGACCGCTGCCATCCGAGTATATCCGTCAATCTTCATTTAATAACTCCCGAATTCTTCTCATATTTTCAAGAGGAATTTGACCTGGGGCACTTTCATCTCCGACTCTAGCATAAGACCAGGAAGAACCTGTCAAATCAGCTGTCAAGCGCGAAATCTTCCCGACCTTGCCCATGGAAATCGTTACATATTCTTGCTCAGGGTTCAGTGTCTTGAAACCACGCGTATAATTCATCAAGTCAAGAACATCTTGTTCATTGTGGGCCATGACAGATACTTTGACTAATTTTGGAGAAAAGCTGGTCAATTCCGATAAGATCTCCATCATATTTTCCGGAGTTTCTTGGAAGTTATGGTAGCTGAGAACAAGATTTGAAAATTCCAACATTTCTTCAAAGACTTCACGGTGACTATAATACTCGAAATCGATATAATCCGGATGATAGATGGATTGAATATCTTTCAGGATTCCAACATATTCCTCGTTGGTCAGCTCCATCTCTCCACCTTCAGCTCGAGTCCGCAAGGTGAATAAAATTTCGCGTCCAGCAAATTTCTCAAAAACTGCAGGAGCGACGGTTAAGATCTCGCTTTTTTCTAAAAAGTCCGCACGCCACTCAATAACATCTGCATCCTCGTAACGCGAACTATCTAGTTGTTGCGCCTCTTCTAAGGAGCGAGGCATAATCGAAACAACTAACTTCATACATCCACCCTAATCGTAAATACTTTTAAGTAATTACTACTTTCTTCTTTCTTGTTCCATCGAAAATCACCCGGAAGTCCATATTCCGCTACATAGCGATGCTTACGACCTTGAAATCCCTTTTCGATTTGTTTTTTAAATTTATCTTTGGTCACATTTGCCGCATTGGTACTGAGAATCAAGGTCCCACCTGGATTTAAAATCTCAAGGGCCTCGCTGACCAACCGATGGTAATCTTTAGCGACTGAAAAAGTCCGTTTTTTATTCCGCGCAAAGCTAGGCGGATCGAGCACGATCACATCATAGCTTAGGTCATGGCGTTTGGCATATTTGTAATAGTCAAAGACATCCATCACGACAAAACGATGAGCATCCAGCGCCAAGCCATTTGCCACAAAATGCGCTTCTGATAATTCTCTACTTCTCTTAGCCAGATCGACCGATGTTGTCTCAACTGCTCCACCCATTGCCGCAGCCACAGAGAAGGCCGCCGTATAGGAGAACATATTGAGCAAGGACTTGCCAGCTGCTAAGCCCTCTACCAAGCTACCTCGAACTTCATGCTGATCCGAAAAGATCCCCGTCATCAAGCCATCATTGAGAAAGACCTGGTAAGAAACTCCATTTTCAAGAATCAAAAATTCTTGCGGAGCTTCTTCTCCATAGACATGAGCCGATTCATAGTCCAAGCCTTTAAAGCGAATCTTTTCATAGCCCCCTCGGACTTCTGGAAAAGCTTCTTGAAAGGCCGCTAGAATGGTTCCCTTGATCTGAAATACGAAAGGATTGTACCAAGAAAAAACAACAAACTCACCATACAAGTCAACCGTGAAACCACCAAAACCATCTCCCTCTTGGTTAAAGAGACGAAAGGCCGTCGTCGTTTCATCCGCATAATAAGAACGACGGTATTGCTTGGCTTTGATGAAAAGCTTTTTAAAAAAGTCTTGATCAAAAGCGACCAACTCTTGCGAAACAAACCATCCAATCCCTTTATTTTGTTCAGATAAGTATCCGACCCCGAGGGATTGTCCATCTCCTGAAAGCAATTGAACCGCTTGATCCAAAGCAGGAAGTGAGTCAAAATCTTGCTTTTCAAGAAGAGATTGTCCTTGTTTGATTTTTGTTGCGACTTGGCGACTGACTGTGAGTTTTTTCATATCCTCTATTATAGCAAAAGTCTGTGTTTTTCACAAAGGGAGGCTTTATTTACTAGAACTTTTTTTGCTATTTTATTTCAGCTCTTCTCCTTTAGCTTTTTACGAATTCATATAGCTGATCTTTCCTATTTCTTTCCTCTCCTTTACAGTCATTTTTTTCTTTCTCCATAAAATTGTGGTATACTTGTATATGAAAATTTTTAGGAAATAAGACAAGGAAGTAACATTTTGTGAAAAAAATTACGAATTCGATACTCAATTTCATGAGTACCAGACTAGGATTTGTCTTGACCCTTCTGTTGCTCTACTGGTTCAAAACCATGTGGGCCTATTCAGTTGATTTTAACTTAGACATTCAAGGACCCTATCAGATTTTTCTAGCAGTGATCAACCCATTGCCGATCAGTCTGCTCTTCATCGGTCTAGCACTCTATATCAAACGAACCAAGCTCTTTTATAGTTTGGCCTTTGGGATCTACCTTCTCTTATTTATTTGGTTGATTTCCAATTCCATCTATTATCGAGAGTTTACAGACTTCGTAACGGTCAATACCATGTTGGCTTCCAGCAAGGTTTCTGCCGGTCTCGGAGCTGCTGCTTTAGAATTGTTCCGCCCTTGGGATGTGATCTACATTCTAGATTTCCCTATCCTCGCTTTCTTCTTCTTTAAGAAATGGATTCGAATGGACAATCGTCCCTTCAATAAACGAGCTAGTTTTGCGGTTACCTCTTTATCGGCTATGCTCTTTTCGGCCAACCTTTTCCTCGCAGAAATTGACCGACCTGAGCTCTTGACTCGTGGGTTCTCAAACTACTATGTCGTTCGTGCCCTAGGATTACCAGCCTTTCTGGGGTATAGCGCTAATCAGACCTATGCTGCCAACAAAGAACGTTCCAAAGCCTCCGAAGCAGATCTAAAACCGGTGGAAGAATATATCCAACAGCATTACGCCAAGCCTAATCCTGAGTACTTTGGAATGGCCAAAGGCCGTAACGTCATCTACATTCACTTGGAAAGTTTCCAACAATTCTTGATCGATTACAAGTTGAAAGTAGACGATAAAGAATACGAAGTAACACCTTTCTTAAACTCACTTTACCACTCGAAAGAAACCTTTGCCTTTTCAAATGTCTTTAACCAAGTCAAGGCAGGGAAAACGTCCGATGCTGAGACCATGATTGAAACTGGGCTCTTCGGACTCAACCAAGGTTCCTTTATGGTGAACTATGGTGGAACCAATACCCAACAGGCTGCACCATTTATTCTTTCAAAAAATGGTTACAACTCGAGCGCTGTTTTCCACGGAAATGCTGGAAGTTTCTGGAATCGAAATACCGCCTATAAACAATGGGGCTACAATTACTTCTTTGATGCCAGCTACTTCACCAAACAAAACAGCAGCAATTCCTTCCAGTATGGTCTTAATGACAAATACATGCTCAAGGATTCCATCAAATACCTAGAAAGATTGCAACAGCCTTTCTATACGAAGTTCATTACGGTTTCCAACCACTATCCTTATACAACCAGCTTGTCAGGAGATGATCTTGGCTTCCCTCTAGCTAAGACACAGGACGAAACCATCAATGGCTATTTTGCGACCGCTAACTACCTAGATTCTTCGATCAAGGCCTTCTTTGATTACCTGAAAGAATCTGGTCTTTACAAAAATTCCATCATCGTTCTCTATGGGGACCACTACGGAATTTCAAACTCTCGTAACCCAGCTCTTGCTCCTCTACTTGGTAAGAACTCTGAAACGTGGTCAAGTTATGACAATGCCATGTTGCAACGCGTTCCTTATATGGTAGTTATTCCAGGTATGGATAAGGGTGGCATCATTGATACCTATGGTGGCGAAATCGATATGCTCCCAACCTTGGAACATTTGCTAGGCATTGAATCCAACAAATTCCTCCAAGTTGGTCAAGATATGCTCTCACCAGAACATGATCAAATCGTCGCCTTCCGCTCTGCTAACTACTTTGTAACTCCAGAGTATACAAGCTATAGTGGCCGGACCTATTACACCAAAACAGGTGAGGAAATCACGAACCCAGACGAAAAAACCAAGGAAGAACTGGACAAGATTAGGGAGGCTGCTAACCTGCAATTGAAGATTAGCGATAGCATCCAGACCGGTGACCTCCTTCGCTTCTTCAAGGGCAATGATCTTGGAAAAGTCAATCCAGATGATTATTCCTACACTAATTCCTTCAAGGCATTGAAGAAGATTGAAAAGGAAAAAGGTGACAAATCAACCAGCCTTTATAACCAACGTGGCAATCAGTCCACCGTTGATCTCTTCAAGGCACCTACTTATAAAGAATTGCACCCAGAAGACGATAGTTCTTCCTCAACAGAGACCAGTAGCAGTTCTTCTAAATAAAGAGAATCCCTGAGTTTAAAAACTCAGGGATTTTGTGATTTCTTTAAAAAGATTACGCTTTACCTTCATCTAGGACTTCAAAAACAGAAGCTGTTAAATTCTCCACATAGAATGGTCGTTTATGACGACTATTCCCAACCATCAATTTCAATTTATTTGAATTTTGGAGGTAATATGGAAGTCCGCTGGCGTTGAAGATGACCAAGTACTTCTTGTCTCCTGTTAGTTCAAATATCAGAAGTCCACTACAATCAGTTGCAGATTGGATAAAGACTTGTTGGTAGATTTTATCATAGCTTTCAAGCCCTAAGACAGGAAGACTTGTCTTCAAATTGATCAAGCTTCGGATATAGGCAATTGATTCCTTGTTTTGACTGACCAGATCCCAGTTGACCTGATTCACAAAATCTGGAGCATTGTAGGAATTCATGGCCCGTTCACGATCCAAAGGTGTGATTTCCCCATCAGGACCTGTCGCTACCAATTTGGTCCGCATAAACTCTTGACCCAATTGCATGAAGGCCATGCCCTGAAAGAGCAGATTCATAGCCGTAGCCAACTCTGAGCGCTTGACCAATCCTGCTACTTTTTCATTCGGATGAAGGGTCTGAAGCAAGTCATAGAGATTATAATTGTCATGAGCCTCCACATAATTCAAGACCTGATTGGGACTTAAATAATTGCCAAGCTCTGCACTACCTAATACAGCACGCGCAACGATATACTCTGTTGATTTTCTGCTGACAAAGCCACGTTTGATGGAACCATAAACCTCAGCCCCTTTAATGGCATCGCGCTCCGTATCATTGAAGAATCCAATTCGAGGCAATTGCGCTGCATTGTCCTTCTTAGCCTTGTCTTCTGGTGCGAGACCTGTCCCCATGTCCCAACCTTCTCCGTAAAGGAGAATACGAGGATCCAGAGCATCCATAGCCTCCCGAATAGCATTCATCGTCCTTACATCGTGAATGCCCATCAAATCAAAGCGGAAGCCATCGATCTGGTACTCCTTGACCCAGTACGTGAGGGAATCAATCATGTACTTGCGGTACATTTCATGCTCACTAGCCGTTTCATTCCCAACACCTGTCCCATTTTGGAAGCGACCATCTGGCTCCATCCGGTAATAATAATCGGGTACTGTATTTTGGAAAGGACCATGTTCGGTCGAATAGATATGATTGTAGACTACATCCATGACCACAGAAATTCCTGCCTCATGATAAGCCCGGATCATGGTTTTGAGCTCTTTCATGGTTTGTTTCGGATTGGATGGATCCGTTGAAAAACTAGTTTCTGGTGCAGAATAATTCTGAACGTCGTAACCCCAATTGTAGGTCACCTGGCCTTCTTCATCGTACTGTTTAAAGCGATCAGATATGGGCTGCAGTTGCACGACATTAACCCCTAACTGACGAATATAATCAAAGGCAGTTGCATCGCCATGGCTATTGACAGTTCCTTCTTGGCAAGCCCCCAGATAAGTCCCACGTAAAGACTCGTCCACACCTGAAGTCGGTGACTTGGTCAAATCTCGAAGATGCATCTCATAAATCACTGCTTGACAAGGATTGTCCAAGCGCCAAGGAGTCGCATCGGCGCCTTTTTTAGTGCCCCAATCAAACTGACGATCTACTCTTGAAAGAATGGCTGAGCGCATCCCATCCGCTGTCGTTGCAATGCTATAAGGATCACGCGTCACTTGAGTATGGTGTTCAAAATGCACACGATATTGATAGGCCATGCCACTTAAATTTCCTAAAAAATCTAAAATCCAAACACCATGGGTATTTTCTGGGTGGTAGCTAGACTCTTGTTTACCACGCGTCATCGGCATGCTCTTCCAAATAGGCGCATCCAAGTCTGTAGATTGATAGAGCAACAATTCAACTTTCTTAGCCGTTGGTGCCCACAGTTTAAAGCAATGCTCCCCTTCTTCCTCCCGATGACCGAGCCATCCTTGATACGCCCATTTAGCATCAAACTCTCTAGGACGCATCGCCATATCGTAGGCATGAGGCTGACGATGGCTGTATGCATGACTCGTCAAAGCAGCTTGCAAAGAATAATAGACTGTATCGTCTCCATCGAGAATCCACACTTCTCGAACATGCCCTTCTGGTAAGAGTTCGATTTCAAAATCACGGGTCTTAGTGAGCCAATCCCCTTCTTTAACCAGGACATGGCCCCGGTTCAAGGCATGCTCACTCTCGTATACCAGATTTCCCTCTACTCCAAAATAATCCAACTTGGAGAAAGAGACTGATTTTCCTTCTACTTGATCCTGCCATTGCCACATATCATAGGCAAAATAATTTCCTTTTTGCTTATGAAAATGAAGCTTTACATGGTATTGTCGCATAACATTTTCCTATTTCCAATTTAATACCGAAGGAACCATTCCTCGTAAAACACGTACATGGCTCAACTATTTGTTTTTACTCTTCAGATGGGTGAACCAAAGCATCGTTGTTGATTTCATCAATATTTGCAAAGAACTCCAAATGATTATGGAAGACTTCCAATTCAACTGGCGTATCTCCCCCGTATTCCCCATCTAGATTGATGCGGAATGGTTGAGCATTTTTCCCTAACATTTCGATCGTCAACTTCTTGGTCTTGAGATATTCTACATTTTCATCGTGCACATGCTTGCCCCCATTGATGGCCTGAATCATCAAGGACAACATGTTAAAGAGCTTAGCAGTTTTTACGATAATCAAGGTAAAGTTCCCATCATCAAGCTTAGCATCTGGTGCGACACTTTCAAAGCCAGCAATCGAGTTGGTCAAGGCCACAAAAATCATAGACGCTGGCCCTTCAAAGACACCATTGTCATGCTCAATCCGCACCTTACGAGCCTTGTTTCGCGGCAACATTTTAGCTGCCTCAGCCACATAGGCAAAGTAACCCAAGCGAGACTTAACACTGCTTGGAACACTGAAGGTCAATTCTGTCATGGTTCCTGCAGCAGCAATGTTGATGAAATACTTACTGCCATAGGCACGACCAATATCCATCTGAATGGTTTGATTCTTTTCGATAATGCGAGCAGCCGCCACAGGATCACCCATCGGGATCTTCAAGGCACGCGCATAGTCATTGGTGGTACCGGTCGGGATAAAGGCCATCTGCGGACGATTTTCCAGACCTGCGACCCCATTGACCACTTCGTTAATCGTACCATCTCCACCAGCGGCAATGATTAAATCAAAGCCTGCTTTAGCGGCTCTTTCTGCTTCATTTTGGGCAGAAAATGGTTCTGGAGTCGTTTGATAAGCGCTGGTTTCATAGCCCACGTCTTCGAGTACGTCCAAGACTTCCGCAATATTTTTCTTGATAATTTCTTGCCCAGAGGTCGGATTATAAATTAAACGGGCTTTTTTGATTCGTTCTACCATAAAGATCCTCTATAAACTTTCAAGCCAGGCCTCATCTTCTACCTGGATTCCTAATTCTTGTGCTTTGGTTAACTTGCTACCAGCGTCACTACCTGCAACGACCAAATCTGTTTTTTTGGAAACCGATCCAGTTACCTTAGCGCCCAGACTTTCTAATTTTGCCTTGGCTTCTGAACGCGTGAGTCGCTCTAGCTTCCCAGTCAAAACGACTGTCATCCCTGAAAGGGCCGCATCAGCAGCGACTTTCTCACCAAGATAAGACAGATTGACTCCAGCTTCTTTAAGCTCTTGCAATAGGCGCTTGGATCCCTCTTGTGCAAAATAAGACTTGAGGCTTTCAGCCACGACCATACCGAGACTATCAATACCTGCAATCCGTTCTGGATCAGCTGTAGCCAGTTGATCGAGGTCATGGAATTCTTGGAGTAAGATTTGACTGACCTTGCTTCCGACATGGCGGATTCCCAAACCAAAGAGTAACTTTTCAGCTGAATTCTCTTTTGAAGCTTGAATGGCTTCATAGAGTTTTTCAGCCGATTTTTCTTTGAAGCCTTCTAAGGTCAATAGATCCTCTACAGTGAGCCGGTAGATCCCAGCTACATCCTCTACCAACTGAGCCGCGAAGAGTTTCTCTACAACAGCTGGACCCAAGCCTGTGATATTCATAGCATCCCGACTTGCAAAGTGGTTCAATCCTTCCTTAATCTGAGCTGGACAGAGCGGATTGATACAGCGAAGGGCCACCTCATCCTCAAAATGAAGCAACTCACTCTGGCAGCTCGGACAATGAGTTGGAATGGCTAATGCTTGATCAGATACCCGTTTATCTTTGACGACACGTAAGACCGCAGGAATGATATCACCCGCCTTGTAGACAATGACGGTATCATCCTGATGGATATCTTTTTCAGCAATATAGTCCACATTGTGCAAGGTTGCCCGACTAACAGTGGTTCCTGCTAGCTGGACTGGAGTTAGATTGGCAGTTGGCGTCACAACACCGGTTCGTCCAACCGTCCAATCCACCGATAAGATTTTCGCTTCTTTTTCTTCAGCTGGAAACTTATAGGCGACAGCCCATTTAGGGGCTTTTACGGTAAAGCCTAGTTCTTCTTGAACAGCTAGGTCATTGACCTTGATGACGATCCCATCGATATCGTAGGGAAGATCCTCTCGAAGTTGAGCTACTTTTTGGATAAAGTCCCAAATTTGCTCCATATCCTCAGCCAGCACTCGCTCTTGGTTCACGACAAAGCCTAAGCGGGCTAATTTCTCAAGCACGCCTTCTTGACTGCTTTGATCCGTCGGGCTCACTTCTTGATACAAGAAAGTTGCAAGATTTCGCTTGGCCACGATTGTCGTATCCAATTGGCGAAGTGTTCCTGCAGCAGCATTCCGCGGATTAGCAAACTCCGGCTCACCGTTTTCTTGACGGATCTGATTGACCCGATCAAAGGAAGCCCGTGGCATGTAGCACTCGCCTCGAACTGTAATGTTCACTGGCTCTGGTAACACCAAAGGAATATCCTTGACCCGCTTGAGGTTCTCTGTAATATCCTCACCGACAGAACCATCCCCACGTGTCGCTCCTGTTACAAGGACACCATTTTCATAGGTGAGGGAAATGGACAAGCCATCGATTTTCAGCTCACATACATAGCTGATAGAAGGAAATTCCTTACGGACACGCTGATCAAAGGCTTCTAATTCTTCACGCGAAAAAGCATCCTGCAAACTATAAAGGGGATACTGGTGCTGGTATTTGGTAAAACCTTTTAAAACCACCCCACCTACACGGTGAGTTGGACTCTCTGGTAAGATCTCATCAGGATGAGCGGTTTCTAGTTCCACCAACTCCCGATATAATTGATCATATTCACTATCTGAAACAGATGGAGCGTCTTTTGTGTAATACTCGTAAGCATATCGATTGAGTAATTCCACTAATTCTTTCATTCTGGTTTTCATGTTCTTATTTTATCATAAAATCTTAATTTAGCCTTGAATTTACTGCATTCTTAGCATTAAAAAAAGGAGCCAAAGCTCCCTTTTCTTATTTTGTAAAATCGATCCGTTTTGAAAGTTGATTGATCACAATCGCTCCAAAAATCAAGGATGCAAATTCACCCAATCCCATGGTCAACCAGTTATAGAAGAATGGTTGGCCTTGAAGGTAATAAAGTTCCAAGGCAATCGTAAACATGGAAATGGAAAAGAAAATCGCAAACAAGAAATGGTCCAATCGAATAAGACCGTCAAACAAGAACTTGTTTTTAAAACGACCAAATAAAATGAGTCCGAGTCCTAAGAAGACAAAGGTCGAACCTCCACCGACAAAGACATCGATCCATCCAAAACTAAATAAGTTAGCAATCATACAACCAAGCGTCACCCCAATCAGGTACTTCTTATTGTAGAAGGCTAAGAAATTCATCATCTCCGAAACACGGAATTGATAGCCATAGTAGGCCATAGCATTGAGAGGTGGGGTAATGGTCAATACGATATAAATCGCAGCAACAATGGCAATTTGTGCCATATCACGAGCAGTTAACTGTTTCATCTATTCTCCTTTAGCGGTTTTCCCGCGTGTAATATGCTTGGCGAAAGGATCTTAAGCGCCAAGGGTTGAAGGTTTGATTTCTTCAACCTTTCAAGTATAGCATATTTTGAGGTTTTATGGTAGACTGAATTTATGAAAACACTAATTAAAAAATTTTTTGATAATGAAATTTTATCCTATCTCTTCTTTGGTGTGGCAACAACCTTTGTTTCCGTCGGAACCCGCCTCTTCATCTATCATATGTCTCGTGATGAACGATTAGCGACAGCGATTGGAAACATTGCTGGGATCCTCTTTGCCTTTGCGACCAACGATACCATCGTCTTTAAACAAGAAAGAAAGGGCTGGTTTCAGCGCTTAATCCGATTTGCAATTGCGCGCTCTGGGACCTTTATACTGGACATGGCCTTGACCGAGATTTTTGTCAAGCAGTTCCCAGGAATTATCGGGCAATTCGTCCACAATAACAAGAGCCAGATCAATCTGATCGAAACCCTCTTTGCACAAGTGGCCATTGTGGTCCTCAATTACGTCTTTAGTAAACTCTTTGTCTTTAAAAATAAAAACAAGGCTTGAAACGATTGTTTCAAGCCTTATTCTTTTAAACTTCTATACTTGCATGCTCTGCACTTAATTGATAGATGGTGCCTTCAACCCCAAAATAATCCTTAGCTAGATCTTTCAATTCCTGCATGGCTGTTTGTGCCCGTTTGGCCTGCTCCTCGTTGATGGCTTCAATGACTAAAATAGCGTCCTTGGTATCTTCAGTTAGCATGGTTCTTTGAGCCTCACGCCAATTCAAACAACGGCAAACGGCGCCTTCTTGGTCGTAGTAGATGATCTCCCCTTCCAAAGCTGGCGCATCTTCGTCAGCTCCTAATGGAAAGAAAGGTTCGCCCCCTTTCGCTTGGCCTAGAGAGAGTCCACCCACCAATTTATCCATATCTTCTCCCCCACAAGGAAGGGCATAAGCCATAGAAACGCTATTGTAAAGATCCACCAAAGGATTAATCGGATAGAATTCACGCCCCTGGTGAACCCGTTTTAAGAGTGCCTCGATGGAAGATCGAGCTCCTTTTTTTGTTTTGAACTTGCCAAAAGCTTGGCGCCACTCTTGAACAAACTCACTCTGGGTATAGTTTTCTTCATCGATAAATTCCCATGCTCGCTTGGCACCCTTGTCCAATAATTCTTTGAAATAAGGATCCTTGGCTTCATCTACTGTATTATCAATGCCATACAAGGACATCACTGTAATTCTAGCTGTTGGAAATAAATCCCAAAATGCTTGATCGACTGTCACTTTCATTGCTTTACCTCACTATAATTTCTTTTTTGACCTTTTTTGACTAGTTCCCAATCCAGGGTGATATTCTCACGAACTCGGATCAGATACTCCTCTAACTGTGCGACTTCTTCTTTGGAAAATCCTTTTAAGGCAGTTGTCTCAGAGTAAAGATGTTCCCCTAAAATGAAGGGGTAAATCTGCTTGCCTTTTTCAGTTAATTCCCATTCCTTGGTTTTAAGGTTTTCACCCCTTGGGCGCTGCTGAATCAATCCTCGTTCTTCTAGTTTTTTTACGGATCGGGCAACAGTTGAGCGATCGACTTTTAAGAGCTCAGAGAGTTCTTCCTGAATCATTCCAGGTTGCTCGGCAATTCGCACCAGATAGAGGTATTGACCACGCGCCAAATCTAAATCTCGAAATTCAATATTTGCTATAGAATCCAGTGCTCGCGCAATGATGCCTATCTCACGCAAAATACTCATCTCACTCCTCCTTTCCTATTGACAATAGCATAACACATTTTTATTGCAAATGCAATAAAAATAGATAACAAAAAAGAGGCTGGGACAAAAGTCCTAGCCTCTCAATTATTTTTGAATTGTCGAACAAGACGCAGTGGTTGAGTGGGCTCTACTACGCTGATTTCATCAGCTTTTACAGCCCTACTCAACTGTGCGGAGGTGGGACGACGAAATCGAATTCTAACGAATGACCGATTTCTGTCCCACTCTCCCTTATTCCGTTTTTTCTTTTTTTATCAAGCGTAACCGACGCTTTAATTTTTGTGAAACTTCTCTATGCCGAAAGTCCACTTCTTCTGATTTTAACTTAGAGACAATTTCTCCACTGCGCGTTTGGAACTTGGCTTCTCTGGCAAATTGGATACTGGCGTTTAAAATACAACCAATAATCATGATTTTAGCCACCAAGATGAACCAGAACATGATGACCGCTAGGACGACCGAACCGAAGAAACGAGCATCTAAGAAATGACTCACATAACGATCCACATATTTCCAAAAGATATTCAAGATCGCATACAGGACAGCAACAACAAAGGTCGCCCCTGGCAATACATATCTAAATTTTGGAATTTTGACATTTGGAAGGGTGTAATAGAGCAAGACCAGACTGACAAAAAGTAAGAGGTAGATGGTCGGCTCTGTCAAATTCAGTAAGCGCACATAAATCGTCCGATCAAATGAAAAGGTCTTATAGAGATATCGAACGATCATTTTCCCAAACATGGAAAGAATGAGCGAAAGTCCAAACAAGCCCTGCAAGGCAAAACTGATCAGAAAGCTAAAGAGTCGCCCCCAGATAATACCACGCTCCTTTTCCACCCCATAACTCTTGTTATAGGCTTTTTGGAGGTAGGCAATGCTCTGAGAGAAGATCCACAAAGCAGAAATAATCGAGAAACTCAGTAAGCCTGTCGAAGGTTTGGTCAAGACACTCGAAATCATCTGTGCCACTATTCGATATAAGGAGGCTGGCAAAATTTTTTGTAAGCTTAATAGAATCTGAGTGGGACGAATATGAAAGTAGGGTAAAATATTGGCTGCAATCAGCATCAAAGGGAAAATGGAGATCAGCAAATAATAAGCCACCGCAATGCTGGTGATATCAGACTCTGCACTCTGATAAAACCGCACGAAGCCCTTTATAAATGGCTGTCCCAGTATTTTTTGTAGGACCTTTTTCATTCGTCACCTCCCCATTTTACTAAAAAAGAGCAAAGAGCGAAACCAGACACTTGCCTTCAGCTCCATTCTTTCCTCTCTATTTTTTAGTATGTTCCTTCTTCACCTTGACTAGTCAAGATCACTGGACCATCTTTTGTAATCACAAATTGATGCTCGTATTGACAAGAAAGGCCGCCGTCAAGGGTCTTATGGGCCCAACCAGTTTCCATATCTGTATCAATCTCCCAAGTACCGGTATTAATCATTGGCTCAATCGTCAAGACCATCCCTTCACGTAAGCGAAGACCGCGTCCAGCACGACCATAATGTGGGACCATTGGCTCTTCATGCATGGTAGGCCCGACACCGTGTCCGACCAAGTCACGCACCACGCCATAGCCTTTGCTTTCGGCATACTCTTGAATCGCTGCACCAATATCTCCCAAGCGATTACCTACGACTGCTTTCTCAATTCCCTTATAGAGACATTCTTTGGTCACGTCCATCAAATCTTTGACTTCTTGCGAAACATTTCCAACCGCATAAGCCCAGCAAGAGTCCGCCAAGCCACCACTATAAGACTCCGTGTATTTCTTCACTTGGGCTACATTATCAAAATCTAATTTCGATACATCCAAAACAGATTTATCCAGTGGTTCTGACAAGACCATGTCTACCTTGAGGAGATCACCATCTTTGAGAATGACATGACGTGGAAAAGCATGGGCTACTTCGTCATTCAAACCACAGCAAGTCGCATAAGGATAATCCATGAGACTGCCTTCTACACCGATCTGGAGCGGCAAGACATTGGCTTCTTTACAGCGACGACGGACATATTCTTCAACTTCCCATAGGTCAAGCCCTGGCTTGATCAAGTCACGTAATCCAATATGAATGCTGGCAAGGAAATCTCCTGCACGATCCATGGCTTCAATTTCACGTTGTGATTTTAATGTAATCATTGTCTCCTCATTTCTTTTTGTTTAATTAATCTTAATCGTAATGGTTGCTTTCGCGACTAGCTGCAGATCTAAATACAAGCTAAAATCAACCAAGGCCGAACGTCTAGTTCGCCGAACAAGTTGGGGTTCAATGCGGATCACATCATCCACCTGCACAGCCTGTAAAAAATTGATGATCAACTGTTCGACAATCAAGCTACGCCCACTGTGTTGCATCATCTTGCGAATAACCTTCATCAGCACTTCGATCATGACCCCATTGGCCAAAACACCGCTTTTCTCCAGCATACTTGGCTCCACTGTGAATTGGTAATGGTCGTTCTCTGTTTGAATCTTTTGACCAATTTGCTCACTAAAGGTTGGTAAGCTCGAAAACTGCACCTTGCTAATCCGATCCATGACATCCCGACGCGTAATAACACCCAGCAAGGTCTGGTTATTACGAACAACAGGAATCATTTCATAATCTTCAGCGATCATCCGTTGGCTAATCGTCGCAATGCTGGTGGACAAATTAGTGGTAAAAATGGTCCGTGACATCACCTTATCAAGGGTCGTCTGAGGCGCCTTATCTCCAGCATCTCTCATGGTCACGACCCCCACCACCATCTGGTGCTGATTGACAACCGGAAAACGACTAAAGCGATTCTTTCGAACCAAATCTAAATAATCCCGGACCGTATCCGTCTCAGAAAGATAGCCGTACTCATGGAAGGGCCGATAGACCTGCTCGACTGTCAAGATATCCGTCTTGATCTGCATGTTAGACAAGGCCTTATTGATCATGGTCGCGACGGTATAGGTATCGTGTGAAGTTCGGATGACTGGGATTTGTACCTGATTGGCCAGATCAATCACATCCTCACTCACTTCAAAGCCACCCGTCACTAAGACCGCATTGTCATGCTTAAGAGCCAATCGTTGGATGCTAGTGCGGTCACCCACGATCAAAAGCCCCCCTTCAGACACATAGTCAAGGACGTGCTTTTCTGTCATGGCACCGATATAAAATTTATTAAATTCTTTTTCGAGTCCCTCTTCACCAGCTAATATTTCAGAACCGGTGATTTCTAAAATTTCCCGATAAGTCAGGTGCTCTAGTACAGCTTTTTGCGATTTGACACGGATGGTTCCGCTTCTAGGACGCGTTTCCACAATTCCTTGATTTTCAGCTTCTTTAATGGCACGATAGGCCGTCCCATCACTGACATTCAAAAAATTGGAGATACTGCGGACACTGACACGTTTTCCAATCGGTAATTTTTCGAGATAGTCTAAAATCTCTTGGTGTTTACTCATAGAAGTCCCCTCTACCTAGGCGGAAATCATAATAATCGCGCATTTTACGCGTATAGCGGTCACTCCCTTTGAATTGACGAAAGAGACGAAAACCAGCCTTTAAAGCGACCTTTTGACTCCCTGCATTTTCAACATGGGTGACAATCTTAAGCTCCTTCAGTTGAAATTTCTCAAATGATAGATAAACCAACTCTTTGACCGCTTCTGTCATCAGGCCCTTTCCCCAAAAATCCTTGCGTAAAAAGTAGCCTAACTCAGCCTCACCCTTAATTTCATCCAACTTTTCAAACTTGATAGAGCCGATCATCTGATTAGTTTCCTTATCACAGATTGCCCAAACCCCCAAGGGATTTTTCATGAAATAGTTGGCTAGTACATATTGAGTTTCAGCAAGATCGGCTTGTGCAGGAAAGATAAATTGTAGGTTATCAGGATTCGAAGCAATCTTATAAAAATCTTCCGCATCCTCAAAGAGAAAAGGTCGTAAATACAACCTTTGTGTTTCAATTAGTGAATAGGCAGCTAAGTGCGTCCAAATATTCATTTCAAACTCCATTGTTCGTGTATCCAGCCGCCACTATCAGATCTCTCGTTCTGTCACTATTCCTCAACCAACTGGATGTCTGCTCCAAGTTGGGTCAATTTATGAATAATATCTGAATACCCGCGAAGGATGTATTCCACATTTGTAATTTCTGTTGTTCCAGAAGCCATGAGACCGGCGATCACTAAAGCCGCACCAGCTCGAAGATCCGTCGCTTTCACACTGGATCCTGCCAATTGATTTGGCCCTTCATAGATAATGTGGTCGTTCAAGGTCGAAATGGTGGCCCCCATTTTAGCCAATTCTGGTACATGGTTGACCCGTTTTTCATAAATCGTATCAACGATTCGTCCACGTCCTGCAGCCGTTAAGAGCAAAGGTGTGATCGGTTGTTGCAAATCAGTCGCAAAACCAGGATAAGGAGACGTTTTGATCTGGATGGCCTTCAAACCCGTCTGCTTTTCTACAAAGATACTATCTTCAGAAATGGTCATGCGCACACCCATTTCCTCTAACTTGGCAATATAGCTCTCTAAATGCTCATATAGGACATTATTGATCTGGATACCTTCCCCAATAGCAGCTGCAAGCGCAATATAGGTTCCTGCTTCGATGCGATCTGGAATCACCTGATGTCTCGTTCCATGCAATTGTGGAACACCATCAATGATAATGATGTCTGTTCCTGCTCCACGAATATGAGCTCCCATGTTGTTGAGCAAGGTCACCACATCGATAATTTCAGGTTCTCGAGCCGCATTTTCGATCACTGTCCGACCTTCAGCTTTGACCGCTGCCAAAATCGTATTGATCGTTGCACCGACACTAACAGTATCCATATAAATGTTAGCTCCTTGAAGAGGCTTGCCATCAGTCGCAAGTTTCATACTAGAGCCATCCATGGTCATAGCGGCTCCCATCGCTTCAAAGGCCTTCAAATGCAAATCGATAGGACGTGGTCCAAGGTCACACCCACCAGGTAGTCCAACCGTTGCTTGACCATAGCGTCCTAGTAAGCTGCCATAGAAATAATAGGAAGCTCGCAGACTGTTGATCTTTCCAAATGGCATGGGCATATTCTTCACCCCACGTGGATCAATAATCAAACTGTCTTCTTTGCGCTCGATCTTAGCCCCCATGATGGTCATGATTTCAATCAGACTCGCCACGTCGGAGATATCCGGTACCCCATCAAGGGTCACGATATCATCCGCCAGAATGGTCGCCGGAATCAGGGCTACTACACTATTTTTTGCACCACTAATGGTCACCTCTCCTTTTAGAGGGCGACCACCATTTATTACAATTTTTTTCATCTTAATAATTTATTAGCTCTTTCAAGTCTTTTTCCTTTTACTATCGTTTTTTGTAACGGAAATAAAAGGGACAACGTATTCAAAATACTGCATCTATTATACCACAGATCGACCTATTTTTCCATCTGTAGGAATTTTCAAAACGAAAAAAGCTAGGATCAACTTGACCCTAACTTTTCCATTTCAACTAATTATTTTACAGCTTCTTTCAAGGCATCAACCTTATCCAAGCGTTCCCATGGAAGATCGATATCTGTACGTCCCATGTGTCCATAAGCCGCTGTTTGACGGTAGATTGGACGTTTGAGATCCAGCATTTGGATGATTCCTGCTGGACGAAGGTCAAAGATTTGACGCGCTGCTTTTTCAAGCTTGCTTTCAGCGACTGTTCCAGTACCGAAAGTATCGATACGAACAGATACTGGGTGAGCCACCCCGATCGCATAAGCCAATTGCACTTCTGCCTTCTTAGCAAGACCAGCTGCCACAATGTTTTTAGCAATGTAACGAGCTGCATAAGAAGCCGAACGGTCCACCTTGGTTGCGTCCTTACCAGAGAAGGCACCACCACCGTGACGTGAATAACCACCATAGGTATCGACGATGATCTTACGACCTGTCAATCCTGAGTCTCCTTGAGGACCACCTATAACAAAGCGTCCTGTTGGGTTGATGAAGAATTTTGTCTCATCATCTAGGTAAGAAGCTGGAATCACTTCTTTAATGACCTTATTAATCACATCTTCGTGGATTTGTTTATTGCTGACATCTGGATCGTGTTGGGTTGAAATAACAACCGTATCCACGCGCACTGGACGATCGTTTTCATCGTACTCAACAGTGACTTGTGATTTGGCATCTGGACGAAGATAGCTAATTTCCCCAGACTTACGAAGCTCTGCCAAACGACGAACCAACTTATGACTGAGTGAGATTGGCAATGGCATGAGTTCTTCTGTTTCATCCACCGCAAAACCAAACATGAGACCTTGGTCTCCTGCACCAATCAAATCGAGTGGATCTTGATCCGTATTCCCACGTACTTCTAGGGCTTCGTTTACCCCTTGAGCGATATCAGGAGATTGTTCCACCAATGATGGGTGTACTCCAACAGTTTCAGCTGAGAATCCATATTCCGTATTAGTATAACCAATCTCTGCAATGGTATCACGAACCACACGATTAATATCCACATAAGCAGTCGTTGAAATCTCGCCAAAGACATGCACGGAACCAGTATAAACAGCTGTTTCGGCAGCCACGTGAGCTTCTGGATCTTGCTCTAAAATAGCATCTAAAATAGCATCTGAAATTTGGTCTGCAATCTTATCTGGATGCCCCTCAGATACTGATTCAGACGTGAAAAGTTTACGTTCTGACATAAAAATGTCCCCCCTTAAAAAATATTGTTATAGAGTTACAAAGTACTGATAGAAGATTTCTACCACCTTATCGGGACCATATAACATCTAATTATAACACAATTTCTCTCATAACTTCTTTATTTCTAAAAAGAAAAAGATATAGTTTAAAACTATATCTTTTTCCTTAATCCCTAATAGGAAATTTCAAGTTGTTTAAAGTAGAAAGTTGAACGCGAATGATATAACAGTTGCCACATTTAGTAGAATACTCCAAATTTTCCTATTCTTTATTTAGATTTTTAGGAAATATACCTCCAATAAATACCAGGACTCCTAAAACCAAGGATAAAATATTTGGACCTGTCCAATAAGGATCTAGCGTACCTATGATGGAAACAATAAATAAGACGGCTGATGTATTTAAGAGACCCACATTTCCATTCCTCATACCTATGAAAAGTAATATAGTCGCAATCATAAAACAAATATAATGGATGGCACCAATATATAAGATCAGTAGATACATGGGGTTTCCTAAAAATAAAGGAAAAATCATAATACCAAGGTGGCAGACTGCTATTATAAGGGCGCTCCATAACCAAGACGAATGAAGAATGATCCTCTTTGGCGAATTTTCTTTATCATTGTTTGATTGTATATCAGCATTCAACTGATCGTTTACATCTATCTCTCCTTCTACTTGAGGGTATTCCATCTCTGGTTTAATTTCAATAGATGATACTTCTTGTACTTTCACCTTGGACTCCCAGCTAGCTGCAACTTTCTCAAGTAAACTAAAAACACGACAAGCAATATAAATCGATAAGAGAAGATAAAAGAGACCGTAAAAACTTATACGAGTGATGAAAGAGTATACTATACCTATCTCAACAAGGGAAGATAAAATGAGCAAAAGAGAAAAGACTTTCTGAAGTTTATCACTTGTACTTGTGATCATAACATTAATCAGAAGTAAAAACATTAACTCCATTACACTGTATCGAAGTGTAAAAGCGTAAATATCACTCGTTCTATCCATACCAATCAATATAAATAGTGGAGAAATATTTGTAGAGGCAACAAATAGTACTAAATAAGCTATCGATGATTTCCAACCATCTTTACTTTTCCAATTGTTTAAAAGCTCCCTCATTTCTACATTCTTTATAAGCAACCAAATCCATATTAAACAAATGATATTTAGCACAAAGGAAATGTTCAGCAGATTTGTTGGGGAAAAAGGTGGTAAAAAAAACATCAGTAGTTGAGTAATTGAGAGGAGAAGAACAGCTATCAATCCTTCAACATTTAAACGTTGCTTCATGATTCTCCAAATTACCCAGCAAATAATCATTCCATTCCATATAGAAAAAATACTAGAGGTAGTGATCAGTGGTGTATTTCCATTTAAATTTTGGACATTATAGCTCTCTACTAGACTACTACCATAAGAAACAAGATAAAGAATTGCTTCAAGAATTAGCAGTATACCATACCATTTTTTTCTAGACATAGATTCTCCTCCGCTTTCTAAGAAAAGTATTTAACGATCCATTTATTTAAATTATAACACAGTTTGTAACCGTTTTCCTAGTGAGTTGTCAGAAATAAATAAAAAAGATAGGTTTAAACACCCTACCTGCTATCATCACTCTTCATTTTTTAACAATACAGTTCCAATCAATACCAACACTCCTACCACAAACGGTGGTATATGATTAATCACCCAAGAAGGATCACCCGCAGCAATAAATGAAAGAACATAAATAGCTGCTGCTATATAAAGAGTTGCTTTATTGCCGTTCACATTTCCATTCCAAAGTAGGATGGTTGCAATCACAAAGCTAATCATATGGATTCCCAAAAAGTACAAAAAACCACCAACCCATGATCCTAGTGAAAAGAGACCTAATAAAAGCAAAATGATATAAGCAATGGCTATGAGCAGGGCAAAAGCAAGTATTCCAGATTTCCCAATTCTCTTTTCTGAATCAAATTCACCAACAGGTGAACGAACTTCATCTGTAATCCTTTCCTCTTTCTCTTTTTTTACTTCAGAATGTTTTGGTTGATCTGACATTTCATTTTCTCCTAAAGTTCTTAGTCGTCCTTTAAAATAATAGTACTCAAACATCGACAAAAAGAATTGATTTAACGATCGTTTTGATCGACCCGAATACTTTTTATTGAGTAAAGTTGTCAATACCTACCTTTTTCATTAATAGTTTTTCTCTTCTTTAACCAGGAGTGTTCCGATTAAATCCAGAACACCTAAACATAAGGGAGCAATTCGAAAAATTTCCCAGTCTGGATCAAAAGCCAAGATGATTGACAGCAGATAGAGTCCAATACTCGCATAAAGAAGGCTTTTATTCCCCTTCTTCATCCCTAGTCGAAGTAAAAAGGCCCCAATCGCAAGACTTAATAAGTTTGGTCCAAGGAAAATTAAAACCACAAATCCCCATCCATAACCCGAAAGTGCAAAGAGAGAGACAAACAATACAAGATAGATAATGGATAAGTAAAAGGTCACTGAAAGAAGAATAGAATGTAAGCCATTTTCTTTTAGAGGATTCTGAACAAATACAGAATTGGGATGATCTTCACTGATCTTACGATGTTCCTTATTTTCTTCAAAATGCTTCTCTTTGTCTGTCATCACGGTTTCATACCTTTCATATAACAACAAACCCAGGTCCCTGGGCGAATAAGAAAATTAGATAGCAAATTATACGTATCATCACACTCTCCTTCCTCTAGACGAATCAGGCAAGCGTGATCTCAAAAACAAGCTTTCTATTAGATCTATATCAAGTTTTAGACAGGATTTTTTTAAATGAAGTCTGCCTCTGCAATAGCCTTTTTGACTTCTTCAATTGGCAGATGAACCAGTTCTACTTCTTTTTCACGGTAGAGGTATTCGGCATATTCATCGATGCGGTATTGATGGATGTATACCACCCGCTTGCAGCCAACTTGGAGTAACTGCTTAGTACAATTGAGACAAGGAAAATGCGTGACATAAGCTGTGAAGCCTTTGGGAATCCCTCTTTCAGCTCCTTGCAATATCGCATTAACTTCTGCATGAATGGTGCGGACACAGTGTCCCTCGACCATGAGGCAGCCATCCTCTAAACAATGATCTGTTCCAGAAACAGATCCATTATAGCCGGTTGCAATGACCTTATTATCCTTAACCAGAACAGCCCCTACTTTCGCCCGATTACAGGTCGCCCGATTCGAAATCAGTAAGGCCTGAGCTGCAAAATACTCATCCCATGCTAGTCGATTGTGTGTCACCTTTGTATCCTCCATCTCTCCTCATATCAGTTACGATTATTTTCATTATAGCATGAAATCAACAAGAAAAAAAGGGAGTGGGAAAGAACTCTGACTAGTAAAAAAGAGTTCGTTTTCCCACCCCCGCACAGTTGATTAGGTCATCTTTAGAGCTTAAAAAGCGAATAAAGATACCAATCAACCACTGCGTCATACAGTTATTTCTATCATACATCAAAGGCTGGACAACTTTTGCCCAGCCTATTATAAACATTATTTACCAAGTTTTGCTTTAGCTGCATCTGCAAGAGCTGTGAAAGCTGCTGCATCGTTAACAGCTAAGTCAGCAAGCATTTTACGGTTTACTTCGATCTCAGCCAATTTCAAACCATGCATCAATTGTGAGTATGAAAGTCCGTTCAAACGAGCTGCCGCATTGATACGTGTGATCCACAATTTACGGAAGTCACGTTTCTTTTGACGACGGTCACGGTATGCATAGTAGTAAGAGTTCATTACTTGTTCTTTTGCAGTACGGAACAAGATATGTTTAGCTCCATAGTAACCTTTAGCTAATTTAAGAATACGTTTACGACGTTTGCGTGATACAACGCCACCTTTAACACGTGCCATTTATATTTCCTCCAATATTTCCTAGAATTCTTTACTTACGAATACGCGATTATTTCAAGCGAGTAAGCATTGCTTTGATACGTTTGAAATCTCCTGAATGCACCATAGATGCTTTACGAAGATGACGACGTTGTTTCTTAGTTTTTCCGTGGAAACGGTGAGAAGTGTAAGCACGGAAACGTTTAAGTCCACCAGAACCTGTACGTTTGAAACGTTTAGCTGATGCGCGGTGTGTTTTTTGTTTTGGCATGATATTTTCTCCTTTTTTTAACTTTCTGACAGATTATTTCTTGTCAGTTGCTGGCGCCAATTGCATGAACATTTGACGTCCATCCATCTTAGCTCGTTGTTCGATGATCGCCACATCTTGTGTCGCTTCAGCGAAGTCGGCTAAAACTTTAGCACCAATCTCTTTGTGGGTAATCATACGACCCTTAAAGCGAATGGATACCTTCACTTTATTTCCTTTTTCAAGGAATTTGCGAGCATTGCGAAGTTTTGTATCGAAATCACCCTTGTCAATCACTGGGCTCAAACGAACTTCTTTAACGGTCACAACGCTTTGTTTTTTGCGTTGTTCTTTTTGCTTCTTCTGGTACTCAAATTTGAACTTACCGTAGTCCATAATTTTCGCAACAGGAGGTTTAGCTTGCGGTTGAATGAGAACCAAGTCAACATTAGCGTCGTCCGCAAGTGCTTGCGCTTCGCTAAGTGGTTTGATACCCAATTGCTCACCTTCAAGACCGATTAAGCGAACTTCACGTACACGAATTTCATCATTGATGAATAAGTCTTGCTTTGCTATGGTTTTCACCTCTTTTTTATTATTCGAGAAAAACAAAGAACGGACCTGCAAAATAGGCCCGAACTACATGATGTATTTCATTTCTGAAACTTGATCCGTAGGAGCCAGGCAACTTGCGTCACAAGGCGAGAAGTTCTCACTTCTGCTTTTCTCAACTTTTATATGATATCAAGTTTTTTATTCTTTGTCAAGAAGTTTTTTTGCTTTTTCTTCAATAAAGGCAACAACGTCTGCAATTCCAACACCCGTTGTGTCAAAATGAATGGCATCAGCTGCAGGTTTCAAAGGAGAAACGGCACGGTGACTGTCCTTATAGTCCCGCTCAGCGATTTCTTTTTTCAACAATTCAAGATCCGCTGTGATGCCCTTTTCAACATTCTCCTTATAACGACGTTCTGCCCGCTCCTCAACCGAAGCAACCAAAAAGATCTTCAACTCTGCATGTGGAAGGACGACCGTCCCAATATCGCGTCCATCCATAACGATGCCTCCCTCTGCTGCAATTTCTTGCTGTAGAGCGACAAGTTTTTCACGGACTGGCGCAAGCGCTGCAACCCATGAAACATTGTTGGTCACTTGGTTATCGCGAATTGGGTGGGTAATATCCACGTCTGCTACAAAGACAAGCTGCTCTCCTTCTTCTGAACGACCGAAACTAATTGGATACTGATCTAAAAGGGCTAAGAGGTCATCAACCTGTTCAGCTGTCAGATTATTTTGCAAAGCTAGATAAGTCGCCGCACGGTACATAGCTCCTGTGTCTAGATACGTATAGTCTAGATCCTTGGCAATGATCTTTGCAACCGTGGATTTTCCACTGGAAGCCGGTCCATCAATGGCAATTTGAATTTGTTTCATGCTGTCCTCAACTCCTACTGAATCTTAACGACATCACCAGGATTGGCATACCAAGATCCTGTAGACATGTGAGATGGATTTAACTGTTCCAATTGGGCAATGGAAATACCAGCACGCGCAGCAATCGCTGCTTCCCCTTCACCTGCTTGAACAGTGATCGTACCTTCTTCAGAGTTCTCATCTTTTGAACTATCGTCTTTAGCCGCTTGGTCAGTTTGTGCTGCAGGGGCTGATGATTTCTGTTCAATCTTTGTCTCTCCATTGTAGAAACCAGACATTTGTTTTGATTTATTGCTGCCACCTGTTGAAAGGAAGATCAACAAGCAGACCATCGCCACTACTACTACAAAGAAAATAATGGCTAAAATCGTCAACAGACGATCTGCCTTGATTCCGTTTAACTTACTCGTTCTTTTCAATGTTTCTTCTCCATCATCGTAAATATCTTCTTCCCATGGTTCTTTTGCCATGACTTCCTCCTTGTTTTTTCTCGTAAAAATCATTACAATAGAAGTATGAAAGTTACGTTAATTCCAGATCGTTGCATCGCTTGCGGTCTCTGTCAGACCTATTCTGAATTATTTGATTACCATGACAATGGCATCGTTAAATTTGCTTCTGAAGAGGACGACCTCCTTGAAAAGGAAGTTTCTGTCACAAACGATGTTCTCGAGGCTATCAAAGAATGCCCCACTCATGCTCTCTTAAAAGATTAAGAGGGCTTTTTATTTGTTTGCATAATACATCTCGTAGTAATCCACATGGATGAAATTGTCCGTCAGGATTACTTCTCCCTTAAAATAAGGATTTAAGGCAAGTGCATTGATAAAATATTTCTTCGGCCATTTACGCATACAGAATGTCCGACTGCGCGAACCATCATTAAAAATGAGCTTGATCGATTTCTTATTTACTTCGACCTTTTCAATCGAGTCAATCTTCACCTTGATTGGAGTAAAAGGATTAGCTGTAATAATCCGCAAGATCCCATCCTCATAGATCGTGAAGTAACGATGGACCCCAATCGCGAGCAAGACCATAAATAAAAAGAACGAAAACAAAACTAGCGTTGGCACACTAGAGCTCTCATACATCAAGGCCAGTCCAATAAAGACCGGAATCACTGCAATGGACCAATAAGTCACAAGAATAGATAAGTCCGGTTGCCAATGATAATGGACCTTTCCAAATATCTTAATCATGAGCGCACCCCCATCTAATAGTTTAGCATAAAAAACAAAAAAAAGGGAGCCAGACAGCCAAAATCACAAAGATTTTTAACTGCTTGCTCTCCTTTTAATTGGATTTATTAGTTGGAACTTTAAAGAAGTCTTTAGAAAGGTAATCTTTCCCACTAATCAAGTCGTATTCAACCATTTTCAAATCCTCTGCAATTTCTTGCGCTTCTCCTTCTAAGGCCTTTTTATCGACACTTGCTTTTTTCAGCACTTCTGTCAACAAAGCATAGTAAGGTGAAACTTTTGAATTGGTCTGTTCAAAGACCATAGCAGAGAAATCACTTGAATTAACCAAAGGATAGTTCAATTTCGGTGCATCAAAATTACTCCAAATGAAGTAGTCTGTCTGATACTGACTCTCCGGATTATTCTTAAAGGCGGACTCAGGATAAAGACCTGGCAAATGATCCCCATAAAATACCACTGTAATCTTCTTATCGATTTTAGAAAGACTTTCCAGGAAGGATTGGGTGGCGGTGTCGGTAAAGGTTAAAAGACGTGAATAATTCGTTAGCTTGGTATTTTCATCATCTGAAAAACCTCTGCCTGTTGCTGTTAAGTCTGAAGGTTCTCCTGCTATAAATGGGGAGTGATTTTGAATTGTAATGACAGAAAAGAACTGATTCTTTTTAGCATCCATCTCTTTTAATACTGCCTTATACGTAGATTCATCACTTATATGCACTTCTTGATAACCTAAATCATAATTCTTTTTATCATCAATACTTATAAATTTATTGAATTTCAATCTATTGTAAATTACATTTCTAGAATAATTAATTGGAGATTCGAAATGAATAACTTCTTTATTATTAAATGAATCACTAACTGAAATTAGTTTTTTCATTTTAGGAGCAACCTCTGAGTACAATACAGAAACTGTAGGATTAATATTATAAAAAGGTAACCCCGTCAATGTTTGGAACTCCATATTTGCAGTTCCACCACCATAACCATCCGATTGCATTAATCCACTTGTAACTTTTGCCTTAATTTCTTGAATTTTTGATATAGGATTTCTAGATAAACTTACCCCTTCAATTCTTGATGGGTCAGCAAAACTCTCACTTAAAACATAAACAATCGTTTGATTATCAATTAACTCATTTCTATTTTTATTGATTTCTAAAGCTACTTGATCATATTTCTTCTCAATTTCTTTGATTTTTTCTTTACTATATCCCTTCGGTTCTATAATTGGATCTGTTGTTATTTGATTCAACCATACATATGACAACGATCGATATCTAGCGTTTATAGAATTTCCTAACCATTTTGTATCTTGGAAATTATTTAACAAAGTAATAATCGGAACGTCATCAATAATTTTTCCATTATCTTTTCTTTTAAAAATAGAATAAACATTAATGGACAATAAGAGTATAAGTCCTAATAAAATAAATCTTAAGATCGTTGCACGAATAATTCTACCTGGATAAATATATCTCCGTCCTATTATATAGATAAACGTAAAAATGAGTAAGGAAATACTTACAGTCATTAAAACCGAAGCATCTACAAAACTAAATAAAACAGAAGGTTGAAATACCCAGACCAAATCACTTGGCAAAATTGGTTCCGCACGCATACTAAATTTTAAAGCATTCGCAACAATAAACAGAACCCCACCAAATAAAATCAATATTGTCGTAAATAAATATCTATTAAGAAGTATGTATAGAAAAATAAACAGATAAGATAAGCATAATATCTGAAAGATTACACCACCAGGAAATATTGAGTATCCAACCAAAGGTTCCCCATGTCCTAGCCCCAATTGAATTCCTGTATTAAATAATATTGCAAGACTAATACTTGTAAATACAGCTAGCGAAAAACTAGACCTATTTTTTACTACATCAACTTGTCCTTTTACAAAAAGCAAGCCAACTAAAGTCAGGAAAATACTTAAGAGTAGCAAATAAAATTCTAAAATCCAAAATTGACTCAAGGAGTACTTTCCTGCTCCTAATTTCTCAAAATTTCCAGATACATACCATGATGTACGATTCAAAAAAGAAAGAATTTTAGAATCAGTAAAAATGAACGAACAAACTATGCTAGAATGCAAGACATATTCGAACAGTTTCCCAATAGGTTCTAATTTTTTTCTATTCGCTTTATTATCATATGATTTTCTTATCTGACCCAAAACATAAGAAATCACTAACAATGATAAAATAAATACTAGAGAATTAAATTGCCAAAAATTATTTTTTTGGAAATGATCAATCTTATAACTAGGATTATTAATATTAAGCGAAACATCAATCGAGTATGATAGTATTAAATAGATTACGTATGAAACTAAAATTTTAAGGAAAAAAATCCATTTTAAAGTGTATTGTGAAATTAGTAAAACCAGAATTAAGAAGGCTATTCCAAACCAAATACCAAACTGATTAACTAAGAATAATACAGATCCTGTTGATTTGATCTCTTTAGAAATCAAATTTTGTGTTAAGAAAGTGTTGCTTATAAAAAATAAAAGAAAGAGAGCTATACAGTACTTTTGTGTTCTTGTTATTTTATTATAAATTTTAAAAAGAAAATCTCTAAAATCTAATTTCCTCTTTCTCTTCATTTTTTATCCTTCCTAAAATTTTTTATCCCTGCAATTGAGTATAAATTCCGATACTAATTGTTAAAATATTTAAATACACTAACATATATTGCAAGCTACATTCGAAGTTCGAATCTTCATTCTGAATAGTCATATCTAAAAAACCAAATAATTTTCTAAACCAGGATCCACAAAAAAGTGGCAAAAACATCAGAATAAAATAATAATAACGACCTTGTACACCACCTACAGTAATATCACCTTTGTGGTATACCCTCGGATCTCCTGATATAGCAATTACTATTAATGAGGCAATACCTGCAAGTAAAAGAAGACAGTAATATTTAAAAAATGTTGGCATTTCAATTTTATTTTTTAATACAATGACAAACATAGCGAAAAAGAAAATAACTATCGAAATTGCAATTAAAAACGGAGACGATTCTGAAACATATTTCAATGGTTCAGAAACAAAATCATGAATAATACCGTATGGCGCTAAAAGTAAAGTTCTAATTAATGGTAATGGATGTGTTACAAAATATAATAGTCCTGGGCCTTTGCCTGACAAAGCATTGTCTGAAGCAAACAATTTAATGATTCCAACGTATGTAAAGGAAATGAATAAATTTAAACCAAACAGTATTGAACTGAATTTTCTTACTGATTTATCCTGATAATACTTATTTGGCAATATTGAAAATAGACTTCCAATTAATACAAACGGAAATTTTGCAAATGAAAATAATAATGTAGAGCATTGAAATACAAAAGCATATTTTCTATCAATTTTACGTTCACCTGATAGAATATTTGTCAATATAGCAAGACTAATTAAAGTGGCTCCAAAATATAAATAATCATAATGATAACCTGCTATGATGTACAATACTGCAGGGAATGTAGAAAATAAATATATCGCTTCTCTATAAACTTTGCTGATTTTTAATGCAATAAATACTAGAATGGCATATGCTATTACTTCGAAGATTCTTCCCAAATAATAGGAAACAAACACTTTTTTAGAGATTAATCTACCTATATTCCATCCAATTGCACTAGGAATGAAGGCTGGATTATCAAATCCAACTCTTACTCCTTTAATCTTACTTTCCTTATGCTCAACATTGAACCAATAATTTTTATCTTTTTTACTAGGATTTCTTAGTGCGTCATATTTAAAAACTGAATTATAATCTTCCAATTTCTCATTAGAATATTTAAAAATAGGACTATCCGAAATACTAATTACGTTTGGTAAATGAGACTCTTCATCTAATCCATATTGGACTGGTTTCACTACTGAAATTACACTACCAAAAATAATTATCAGAAAAAAAGCATTAATTGGCAATTTCTTTTTATCTTTTGGATCAAAAAGAATAAAATAAATCACAATACCAATAATTAATAGTATAATTTTGAGGTTGATAGTAAACTGAAATAAACTAGCCAAAAACACCCTTGAAAATAATACTAAAAATATAGCGATTAAAATATTTCTAATTCTAGTCTTATCAATAACTCCCATATAATTGACTCTACTTTCTTTTTATCATTCTTTTTAGTATATATTTCACAGCTCTTGCAGGACCAATTACGATATACTTCAAGGCTCCTTTGATCCCCCCAATTTGATTAAAGTCCACAAAGGTATGGGGTTGAAGATCTTCGCGATTGTTCAATTGCTTATTATCAATAAATGGTGTCAGAACATGTGGGTTTTGAGAGATCCTAAAGTCATATTTTTGATCCCAAGCAATGTAGATCAACAAACGTTCGATCGCATGCAATATCGAATTTTGAGGTAGTGGTTCAGCCGGAACATCTGCTACTGTCAAATTCAAATCAAAGAGTGGTTTCAAAGCATCGTATTTAAACCAAACAAAGGTCCCATAACTCATGACAAAGGTATTGAGATTTTTGAAGTCAATCGTCTTGGTCGCTCCCATTCGTTCCCAGAGCTTGTTCATCTCTGGTGAAATAAGAGCCTCATTCCAAGCAACCACTATTCGATTGTAACGGAAGAAAGTTGGAATATCTGCGATAGTGATTCCGACTTTTGGATTGACTTCCATATTGGCTAGGATTTTATCAGCCGGTTTGACCAACATCTCGATCAATTCTTTTCGCCAAGATTCACCTGCCCAGAAATCTGCTTCTTTAGATTTCTTAGTATGGAAATGGCCAACATAATCATATTGAGAGAGTTGCTCTTTTAAGAGCAGCATTGGCAATACATCTCGTCCAATGTTTCCAGTCACCACAACCGTCGCATCTTGTGCCCGATTAGAAAGAATTTGTCCAATATCCTGCTTCTTCTCTTCTACATCTGTCGTAATCCATAAGTCATAAGCAAAATGAAAAGCTTGGAAAGCATCTAGAAACTCTTCTAAAAGATCCACATAAAAGACATGGAGATGCACCGCAACTTTTTTATCAAAATCATCTGCCAATTCTTGGTTTATCAAGTACTTACGCGATAACAAATACGGATAGTCCGGACGATCAATCATAGACATATGGTTAAGAATCAAATCTAATGGATATTCCGATATACGTTCCAATTCGTCAAAAATGTAAGGCATGATTCCTTCATTGTTTGCAATGGTCTTGACCTTGATAAAAGGAACCTTATGTTTGAGAATGGCGGTAGGATTGTAGTAAGAAAAGTCTGGATAGAGCATCCCTGTGGTGTCTTCATGAATGGTATCAAAGACCGTCTTATAGCGAAAACCAGCATCTAATAAATTCGTTGTGACCTTGGTTTCATAGTTATCAATCACATCTTGAACATTAGTGAAGTCTTGAACTCCCTGCCAAAATTCATGGAAGGCACTTGATGTCAGCACCTGTTTTTTAAAACTAAGGTAATAACTCTGAATATGCTCGTTAAAATCCTTGTCTTTCCGGTAATTGGTCATTCCCCAGAAATCCACTTCATTATCATTTTCAAACCGCTGATAGATTGGTTCTAGATCCCAAAGAGGTCCAAAGCAGGTATCATTCATGAGGGTAACCGAATCAAAATGAGCCAGTTGGTCAAAGCCGACTGTCTTCATTCCATCCCGCCAGGCCGCAAAGTCAAAGCCACTATTTTGGCGCTCTAGAATATCGTCTACCAGATGCTGTGCTACTAAATTAGACTTCACATCTTCTGGTAGCTGACTATTAGAGATAAAGACCACCCGTGAATACAAGGGACGAATGTTTTCTAATTGGTAAAGTACATGTCCACTAATAAAATTAAACTTATTGTAGTGAACATATAAAAGTAAACGTTGCATATTATTTCCTTATTCTAAAGAATTTCAAGATCTTTGTTGGAATGGTCCAACGACGAGAATGGATGACTGTATTATATGCTTCTTTCGTAGCTTGCAACTCTGCCTCAAGATTTTTCAAACTATTTTGACAATCTAACATTTCAGCAGCAAAAACTTTTCCAATATAATCCGGTGCAGAGGGATTATCTATAGAAATCATTTTATAGCTCAGTTGATACACAACTTCTTCTTCAACTTCATAAATCAATTGAGGATCTGGTTCACTAAAAAGAAACAAATTATCTGTAACGATACCATTACTATAAACTGGCGAGCAAACCTTTCCGTTAGAATCTCTCAATTCAACATCATAGTAATAACTTGGACTTTCAGACAGATCAACTCGGATAACAGAAGTTCCCTTCGGAATTTCGATTGCCAGACTATCTTCTTTTTGAAGAAGTTTGGTCATGGTACGATCTTCCGAATAAGTATTTTCTTCGTCACCAAAATAAATTGTAACAGACTCCATTCCGATGTGTGAAAGAGAATCCATTGGTTTGGAAAGACGAATCTCATAAGTATTATTACGATCTAAAAGGATCTTCGTCATCTCTTTATAATCGGCATTTGGATATTTATCAAGATACTCAAGTTGTGTTTTCAACAACTTATGAAATCGTCGTTCTAATTTTTTAAAATCAGTAGGACGAGAATCCGATCCTTGATTAATGGTATAAGCAACTGTCGCTTCATCCAGATAGGCTAAAGAAGTCCGTTGAAAGAGTTCCAATTGGAGGTTGAAAGTATCATCTGATGTCGTTAAATCTAACTCTTGATTGACTTCTAACATCAGATCTCTTTCAACTAGCCATGTAGAGGCCATGGTAAAACCTCTTGTTGCAAGCATCTTTTCATAGGTATCTGCTAATGGAATTGTATGATTAGCAAAGCCAGCCTTAGAAACGAGAGTTCCGTTTTCATCATAAATATCAAAATCCGTATTGGACCATTTGCAATCAGGCTCACTTTCTAATAAGTCAACCTGTTTCTGAAGTTTTAAAGGGTCTAACCAAAAATCATCTCCGTCACAGCGGGCAATATACTTTCCACGTGCTTCTTTACAGATAGAGACCCAGGTTTTAGAAATTCCCTGATTCTCATCCTGATAAAAGGCACGAATCAGATCAGGGTAGTTGGCTTGATAATCCTGAATGATAGAACGAGATCCATCGCTTGAAGCATCATCCACCAAGATAATCTCATAATCAAACTCAGTTTGTTGGGCTAAGAAGCTATCAATCGTCTTCTTTAACCAGGGCTCTTTATTAAAAACCGTACAAATAATCGAAACAAAAGGCGTCGTTTCCATATTTCCCTCAGTCTAGTCAGTCATTGACCATGTTCCATTGCGTTGGATTAAGCCACTTGCCGCATCCATTGCTGATTTATCATCCAAAGCGATATCATCTCGATTGATAAAGATCAGTGGAGTTTGGGTAGCATCTGAAAAAGCCAACATCTGCCCTTCAGCATCCCTTACTGTCACTTCTAATTTCATTTTCAAGTCATTTACTGTTGGCAGTGAACAAGTATAATGAACCGTTTTATGTCCAGCCCCACTGATCAGCTGATTCATAGAATTATCGTTATAGATCCATATGTTCCGATCGATATCCGTCAAAGACAGAGCGATATATGTCTGGATATCTTCACGAACATCAAAATCAATCTGGAATTGAATAGGATCCTGAGGGCGTAATTTGTTCGAACTTAACAACTGAAGCTGAAAATTTTCAACCAAGGCATTTTCTTCCTGGTTTGAATTACCTGCTCCATTAGCTTCTCCTCCCTGTTGCAAAGGAGCTGTATTATCAAAACTATATTGGTTTGCAACATTCTCAGGACTACCAATTGCTTTCACCAATCCATTTTCAATCAAAACAGCCTTGTTACAATATTTCTTGACGGCTCCCATATCATGGGTAACCAGGATCGTGGTTTTCCCTGATTTCTTGCGTTCTTGGAAGTAATCGTTACACTTGCGTTGGAAGGCCTCATCTCCTACTGCAAGGACCTCGTCCAAAATCAAGATATCACCTTGGGCCTTAATCGCGACCGAAAAGGCTAGACGAACCTGCATCCCTGATGAGTAGTTTTTGAGCTTTTGGTTCATGAATTCATGCAACTCAGCAAAGTCTACGATATCATCATACATGGCATCAATTTCAGCCGTTGAGAAGCCCAACATGGCCCCGTTCATATAGACATTTTCACGACCAGTCAGTTCCGGGTTAAAGCCCACTCCAAGCTCAATGAAAGACACCAGTTTCCCATCGATAGTGACAGTACCTTTTTCTGGTACATAGATTTCAGAAATAATTTTTAAGAGGGTTGATTTCCCAGAACCATTTCTTCCGAGGATCCCGAAAAAGTCTCCTTTTTCTACTTCAAAAGAAATATCCTTGAGAACGTGCTGTTCTTTATAGCCTTTAATGCCTTTAAAGCGATTGACCAGGGCAGTTCGAAGACTATTGGTTGCCTCCGTTGGCAACTTAAAGTACTTGCTGACATGGTCTACTTTTACTGCAATTTGTTTATCTGTCATTAGAGAATCTCCGCAAATTTCTTAGCATGTTTGTTAAAGTAAGCAAAGCCAGCGACAAAAATAAGAATTGGTAAAACATAAGGAATCAGAACCAAGAACTTATTCTCTACCAAAAGCCAAACAGGGGTGTTGGCCTTATCAATTAAGAAATAACGCATGTCTTGGATGATTTGAGCCAAAGGATTCATCATGACCAATTTGGCAGCCCACGGATTGCGGTCTGCGATAAAGGTAATTGGGTAGATAATTGGCGTCGCATACAATCCAGCTTGCAAGAGCACTTCCCAAACTTGACCTAGGTCACGGAAACGAACGAAAAATGTCGCTAAAATCAATGCACATCCTGTCGCCATCAAGAACAACTCAAAGAATAGCGGAATCACCATCAAAGCTGTCCAAGAGAATGTCACCCCATTGAAGAATGAAAAAATCAACACGACAACCAGGTTAATGACAAAGTTGATGGCTGCTCCTGAAATCGCAGACAAAACAATGATGTGTTTGGAGAAATTCAACTTGCGCAACAGGTCGCCTCGACTAACGATCGACACCATCCCCATGGATGTGGCTTCTGAGAAGAAGCCCCAGATTACATTGGCCAACAAGAGGGCAACTGGGAAATGGGGCACATCCCCACCCAAGCGTAAAAAGCGGATGAAGACGACGTACATGATCGTAAAGGTCATCAGGGGCTTTAAAATGGACCAAAGATAGCCAATCGCTGACCCTTGGTAGCGTAATTTAAAGTCCGTTTTAATTAACTCTCGTAATAAAATTCGATTTTTCTGACTAAAAACGTCAAACATTATTATTTACCTCGATATGCAAACTTTGTCAGAATCAAGCTGGTAAACACAACCGTATGAAAAGCCCGGTTCTTCCGGTAACCGTACTGACGAATCCGTCTCAAACGTTCTTTTAGTGGAACATCCATAATGGTGACAAAGTTTTCAATGATTTCTTTAGTTTGGGAACTGACAGGCAGATCCAATAAATTTTTTGCTTGTTCTTGACTGGACTCGATGAGATTCCAATATTTAGCAAACAAAATATGAGGGCGAACCCAGTTTTTGACCCGTTTTCTAAGGGTACGAGCCCCCAGAACATTGCTACTGTGCTGACGGTACAATTCTGTCGGCTGATCGATATAGATGAGCTTTCCAAAGGCAGTTGCCAACAAAGCCAAGTACCAATCATGCATAAGGAGGGCATGTTTTTCTTGACCTGTCCATAAGTCAGCCAGCGCGTGGTTAATCATGGCCACTCCGCCAGTTACCGTATTTTCCGTCAACTCTTGAATCAGTTCTGTATTGGCATGATCAGACTGGGTGCGAATCATACTCTCATGTTGCACATTCAAGTTTTCATCGACCACTTTTAAATCTGTGTAAACCAGCAAAGGCTCTTCTTGAGGATGCTTGGCTGCTTCTGCTACTTGCAGGGCAATCTTTTCTGGTAGCCAAACATCATCTTGGTCACTGAAGCAATAAAGATCCGCTTTTTCATATTTCAGAAGCGTATGGAAGCTCTTGATAACACCAAGATTTTCGATAGCTCCTTGGTTGATAAAGCGAATGCGCTCATCCTGGGCCACCAACTCTTGAATGATCTTCACCGTACCATCTGTTGACCCATCATCTCGGATCAAGAGTTGCCAATTCTGATAAGTCTGGTCTTGGATACTTTTGACCTGCTCTTTTAGATACTGTTCACCATTATAGGTGGACAACAAGATATTTACTTTCATGATAAGAATAATTCCTCGTACTCACCTACAATTTTTTCCCAGGTAAAGTTTTGCTTCATATTGACCTTGGCTCGTTGACCCCATTCAGATACGTCTTCTAAAGGATCGACCTGGTCGATCAAATGCGCCAAATTCCCAGTTTCTTTAGTCCAATATTGAGCTGCGTCCTTTGCGACTGTTTGGTTAAAGGAGACTCCTAAAACCAAATTGAGATCCGTCTGGGCAAGAGCCTCTAGGAGACCAGGATTAGTTCCGCCCACTTCATGACCATGGATATAAGCAAAGGCTTCTTTACGGATATACTTCAACAGTTCTTGATCATAGACCGTTCCTACAAACTTGACGCGTGGATCCTGATCAAATCCAGTTCGAGCTCGGAGTTCCTCAAAATAAGGATTGCCTTCGTGGTTACAAATAATCACCAAATCCCGTTTGGTGGAAGAGGCCATAAATTCACGAATGGCAGGCTCATAATTATTTTCTGGAACAAAGCGGCCCAAGATCAAATAATAGTTCTTCTCCTGTGTCTGCCATTTCTGATAGAATTCTCGGACCTTATTATCCTGACTGATCAGGCTGGTTGGAGACAAGTCCGTTCCGTAGGCAATATAGGTCGTCTTGGACCAAGGATAGGCTTCCTTGATATAAGACTCAATACCCGGGTTGTCAGATATCACCAAGTCAGCGTGGCGCGTCATGATCTTTTCAGAATACTTGAGATAGGCTTGGATCGGCTTGGCCCACTTGGCCCGCTTCCACTCCAGTCCATCTGGATTGATATAAAATAGTCCGCCTATCTTATGGATCTTACGCGCAAAAGGCGCCACAAAGGCTCCGATTGTATTTCCCAAGACGTAAAAAATCGGCTGTTCAATTCCTTGTTTCTTAATAAGCTTCAAGGCATAGTTGATGGCCATCATATCATAGGCAATGACACGCGCAGGCCCAAGTTTAGGGGCTTGAATTGTAAAACAATCGACACCCTTGTAGTCAAAATGGTAATAGGCTTGATCATTAGAAAGGCAGGCAACATGGTACTGGATATCTGGAGACACTCGATGCGAAACCAATTGGTCCACAAAAGTCTCAAAACCGCCATATTGAGCCGGAAGCCCACGACTTCCGATAATAAAAACGTGTTGCATAAAATTTCCTTTCTAACAATTTACAGTCTATTCAATTATACCATTTTCTAGGCTTTTTGCCTAATCCAAACAGAAAAGCGACCACAAGGGTCGCTTCAATTTTCACTTATTTCACTTCTTGTTTGTAAAACTCTTTCAAGGCATCTTGCCAAGTTGGAATGACGAACCCTGTAGCCTTAGCCTTAGTCAAGCTCATCGTAGAGTTAAGTGGACGTTTCGCCTTAGCTGGGAATTGGCTAGAATCCACTGGTTTCACTTCTACATCAGTGTCTTTGAGGATTTCAACTGCAAAGTCATACCAAGTTGTATCTTCTTTCGCATCGTTAGACAAGTGGTAATAACCATACTCCTCACGGTTTTCAGCCAAATAGGTCATAAACTCTGCAAGAGTACGGGTCCAGGTTGGGCGACCATGTTGGTCATTGACGACGGTCAAAGTCTTGTGCGTCTTAGCTAAGTTTTGCATGGTGAAGACAAAGTTCTTACCGTAGTTCCCAAATACCCAAGCCGTACGGATGATATAGAAGTTAGACACATGCTTCTCAACCAATTCTTCCCCCATACGTTTGGTACGACCGTACTCAGTTTGAGGATCTGGTTGATCATCTACTTCCCATTCTTGTCCCACTGGTTTTTTCCCATCAAAAACGTAGTCCGTTGAGATATAGACCAAAGTTGCACCGTGCTTTTCAGATGCCTTTGCTACATTTTCCGTACCCGTCACGTTGATAGCATAGTCCAACTCTTTTCCTTCATCTTCAGCCGCATCAACAGCTGTGTAAGCAGCACAGTGGTAGACTAGGGTTGGTTTCACTTCTGCGAATACCTCATCTACTTTCTCTGCATTAGTGATATCCATTTCAGCCACATCAACAGCTACATATTCTTCATTTCGTTCATCCAACAAATGGCGAAGTTCTGTTCCAAGTTGCCCATTTGCTCCTGTAATTAAAATCATGTTAAATTCCTTTCAAATGCTTTTTCCCTATCATTATAGCAAAAAAAGCAGAAGTTTTCTGCTTTTTACTCACTTTTCTCTTTGATGACATAGATTGGACGTTTCTTGGTTTCCATGAAGATTTTTCCGATATATTTTCCTAAAATCCCAATGGTCAATAATTGGAATCCTCCAAGGAATAGAATCACTGTCATAAGGGATGGCCAACCTGAAGTAGGATCCCCAAAGACTAAGGTGCGGATTACAATCAAAATCATCATGATAAAAGCCAAAATCCAAGATAACAGTCCACCAATAAAGGCAATGTTTAATGGGGCATCCGAGAAATTGATAATCCCTTCAATCGAGTACTTAAAAAGGGACCAAAAATTCCAAGACGTCTCTCCTGCTACGCGTTCTACATTTTTATATTCGAGGTATTCTGTCTCGAATCCTACCCAAGCAAAAATCCCTTTTGAAAAACGATTGTACTCCGATAACTCCATAATGGCATCGACCATGGGACGGCGCATCAAACGGAAATCACGCGTCCCGTCAACCATTTCCACTTGGCTAATATGATTGATCAATTTATAAAACATACGCGCAAAGAAAGAGCGGATCGGTGGTTCCCCATCACGGGTTACGCGTCTCGTTCCGACACAGTCTAAATCCGACTGTTCCTCCAACTTCTGCTTCATTTCAATCAATAACTCCGGTGGGTCCTGCAAATCTACATCCATGACGGTCACATATTCACCACTAGCACGCTCAAGTCCAGCGTACAGCGCCGCCTCTTTCCCGAAATTTCGAGAAAAAGAAAGGTAGTGCACATTTGAATCTGTAACATGTAGCTTTCGAAGAACGGATAGTGTACCATCTGAAGAGCCATCATTTATAAAAATATATTCAAACTTTTCTCCCATCTTCATCCGAACACGTTCCATTTCTCGATAAAATAATGGAATCGATTCTTCTTCGTTAAAACATGGGACTACAACTGATATAACCATTCATTGCTCCTATTAACATCTGCTACTAACTTATCAGTAAACTGTATATCTTCTAACTACCCTTTACAATACAGTTTTGCAAACAGTTTTAATAAACCGAACTTTTCAATCAAGTTCATTGTAAAGATAGCTAGTTTAACCATAAACCTCTCATCTCTAATTTCTCGATTAAAAACAGAAAGAGTGGACTTCATTCCATTTATCCTGATCCAATCATTAATTTCTTTATATTGACGTAAAAACTCTGCACTTGTAGAATGTCTCCCACCGTCCAATAACCAATAAAGAGTAAATTTTTTTATAAAAAATTTAATTAATTTAGTTTCAGAAAAATCTTTAGGGATAATCGCTGCTATTTTATCAAGTACATTCTTGATATCTAAATTTGGATTAAATCCTTTATTTAATGTATTAGACGCACTATTCTCATTGAAAAACCAATTATATCCACAATATGGGATAGTTCTTATATTTTCAGATTTTGTATATACCGTTAAGCTGAATAACAAGTCCTCAGCCAGCGGAATATCTGGAAAAGAAAGTTCGTGATCTACTAAAAATTTTTTTCTATAGATGCGAGCACATGGTGAAATCGATCTATATTTCGACCATTTATCTTTACCCAATTGGATAGAAAATAGTTGTTTACCATCTTGGTTTACTCTCTGAAGACCTCCAATAACTGCATCATCTATCCCACTTGATATTTCATCATAAAACACCTGCAAGTAATCTGGGTTTATATAATCATCACTATCGATAAACATGATGAATTCACCTTTTGCAAGCTTGATACCTTCATTTCTAGTATAGGCTGCACCTTTATTTTCTCGACTCAAAGTTCTAATATTTGGAGAAAATTGTTGGTATTCATTCAATATTTTAAACGAATTATCCTTTGAACCATCATCAATTGCAATAATTTCAAATGATTTAAAACTTTGATTTAAAACGGAATCTATACATCTTTTGAGATATAATTCTGCATTATATACTGGAATAATGACACTAATCTTAGGCGCTTCTTTCACAATCTTATCCTTTATATATTTTAATAGAACCCATAGTTTTGCAAATAATTAAGATATTCAAACTTTTATATTGTTATCAAACCTCGAGCACGCAATCTTTAACCATTCGTATCCTGACTCTTTTTATAAAAACGATTTAAACATTTCGCTAATACGTTTGGCCAAAAGAGTTTAAACATCATGTAATCTTCCTTTGTTCGAGTATTGTCACTAATGGTATTACTCGTTTCAGAGTCTTCATGAATACGATGACACATTAATTTCTTTGGAACATATACAAATCTGCCATCAAATTTAGCCAAATGGTACCAGGCAAGCCAATCTAGACTAACTCTCCATTCCTCATCAAATCTAAAGCCCTTAACCAATTTTAAATTATAAGTTACAGCAGGGCAACAAATTGGATTTCCAAAAGCAAGAATCCGATTTCTCCACCACTTAGTTTTAGGGAATAATGAGATTGTTTTTAACATTAATGATTTGATTTTTAGATTTGAAGTCGGTTTAATGACCTCTCCATTTTTTTCTTCAAAATAATCAGAATAAAGAATGATAGCATCTTGATGCTTCTTTATCCTCTCTTGAATTTCCATTAAATAGGTTGGTTCGTAATAATCATCTTGATGGGCTATTGTAGCATATTGGGTAGTAACAAAAGATAAAGCATTATTCCAATCTTTCCCAATCCCGCCACCTACAGTTGTATTAAACGGAATGGCATATTTTTGGCAAATACTTTCGATAAATACACTTGGAGTAGAAGTATACAAAATGATATTACTTTTTACGGTTTGGCTTAATAACGAATTTATACAATCCTCTAAAAAAGGACTATCCCCATAAGCACAGATTACAAATGTATGATCATTCCACTGATTCATATTTTTGAATCTCCTTCCTTCTCATAATCACAAAGACAATCCAACTAGCAATGGTGTAAAACAACATAACAATAACAAAACTAAGCCCTGCTCCAAACAAGCCAAACTCCCTCATCACTATAGGCGTAAGAATATTCGTCAATAACGCCATTGCGACATAAACATAGAGTAGATAGACTTGTTTCCTCAATATAATTAAAAAATCACCTATGACAGAAGCTATAGAATATAAAAAGCCGGAAAGCACTAAAATAGTAAGTAATAAACTATAATTTGATAAATCAATACCACTTATAATATTCAAAATAGGAATCCCTATCAAATAGGCCAGTATTGATACTACTAGTCCCAAAATCATAAGCAATAATAAAATCTTACGAATCATAGCATTAAATGTATGAAATCTTTTTTCTGACCATTGTTTTGCCAAATCGGTTATTAACGGTCTTAGTGCTAATACAAATAAACTCATAAAGAAAACAGGCATGAATAGAATACTGAAATCCCTTTGAGCACCTTCACGTAATACGCCCTCTACTAGCAATTTATCAATCACTTGTTTTGGATAATTCAATACATATACCAATAAAAAGCCGTTGACAAACAATGGAAGGCAAGTTTTCATGATGCTAATTGATCGCTTAAATGTAGCAGATGAAATCTGATTAAAAGGTATCGTTCTTATTTGTTTGGATTGGATGTAATCACCTCCAAAAACAAAAAGAACATTAAAAAAACATAAACAAATTAAAGAAAAAATTAAAGAATTTGAAAGTAACAAACTAATTAGGAGAATGATTGTGCTTAAACTATAACGAAGCACCATTAATTTCCCTGCAATATCTAAACGTTCATGTTGTTGAAATAATCCTTGGAATAAATCAGAAAAAGCATCACAAGAACGATAAAGCACCGTTAGGATGATAATTAAAAATAAATCCCCTTTTCCAACATTATTTCCACTAAAAAATAAATACGGAAATAGTGAAACTAACATTAAACAAACAGTAATAACCCTAGTTAGCCAATATTCCAAATACGAGTACGTTTCTTTCAAATCAGTCGCCTGATAATTTCTAACTTGAAAAATACCAATTACAACCCATAGGTTTCCAATTGCATAAGCCAAACTAAAATTATCAGCATCACTTGCGGAAGTATAACGAGAGACAATAATCAAATACAATATTGAGACTGCAGCTGCTGCTATATTTCCTGCAAAATTCCAAAAATAAATACTCCTATTTACTTTATTGTTCATTTTCATTCTCACTTCTTAATAAAGCAATCGTTTGTGACAATTTCTTAATCTGTACTGATTGTTTTGATACAGTACGAGTTAATGAAAAAATTAAAAATATTAATAAAAATGTACTTAATAAAAAAATAAAGTTACTTAGCGTCTGAATACCAAGAAATAAAGATATTGCTCCAATCAAATTAGGAAACCAAATGACTGGCAACGATAGCAAACAAAGAATGAGCCAAGAAATGACATTTCTCAGTTCAACGACTTTCTTTGCAACTAGGCGTAGAATATAAACGATAAAAATAATTACAATAAGGGTTAACCAAATATTTAGCATGTTATTTCTTATATCCTCCACCAATTCTAGCCAATAGCATTGCCATTGTCACTTTGATCATATAGTAAACAGACTTACTGAATGTAATCGATGATTCTCCATGTTCTCGCTCGTTCATCAAGACCGGCACTTCTGCAACGGAATAGCCTGAGGTTAAGAGGGACACAATCGTCTCTGGTTCTGGATAATCACTTGGATATTGTTTAGCAAATTCTTCAATCACCTTTCGATCAGCCACTCGCAATCCTGAGGTTGGATCTGTTACCTTTTGACCGGTTAAAATCTTAATTAATTTTTCAAAAAATGAAATTCCAATCCGTCGCGCGAAGGAGGATTGGAAACCTTGATTTTCAATGAAACGAGAGCCAATCACCATGTTCACATTCTTCTCTTGAAGGACTTGAAGCATCTTTCTGATAAATTCAGGATTATGCTGACCATCTCCATCCACTTGAACAGCATATTGATAGCCATTTTTAACTGCATATTGATAACCAGTCTGGACAGCACCACCAATTCCTAAATTAATCGGTAAATCGATAACGTTAAAGTTGTTATTGCGACAAATTTCAAGTGTATGATCTGTAGAACAATCATTGATAATGACATAATCAAATTCAGGTGTATGTTCTTCAATCATCTTGATTGTTTTTTCAATATTTCCACTCTCATTATAAGCAGGAATAATGATCAGTAATTCTGAATTTCTCAATCCTATTGTTTTCCCTTCTAAGCATATCACTTCATTATACAATAATCAGTGCATATTTTCTACTTTATACTGTCCCCTCCCCCTTTTCATGGTATAATAGAGTGAATCGATTACGGAAGGACACCTTATGTTAAAGCTGGGAATTATTGGTACGAGTTGGATTTCACATGAATTTATTACAGCTGCTCATCAGACAGGCCACTATCACTTGCATGCTGTGTATTCGAGAAAGATGAAGACAGCTCAAGAGTTTTGTGAGCCTTATGGGGCGGTCTCTTGCTACACGGATTTCATCGACTTCTTAGACAGTGAGCTGGATGTGATTTACATTGCTAGCCCCAATTCTCTTCATTTCGCTCAGGCCAAGCTTGCTATTCTGGCCAAGAAGCATGTCATCATTGAAAAACCGGCTGTGACCAAGCCTTCTGAATGGAAGGAGCTGGTCAAGCTCGCTAAGGAGCACCAGGTCTATCTCTTTGAAGCTGCCAGAAATTACCAAGAAGCAGCCTTTCAAGTAGTTAAAGACTTCCTCTCTAATCAGGAAATACTGGGCGCCA